>JANSXF010000104.1 GCA_024743095.1 Flavobacteriaceae bacterium | reverse complement strand
CATGAGGTTCACAAACATAAAATGGCATCAATCGCCTCATCTAAAACTGGTTGAACCTTTGGGTCCGTACAATTTATAAGGACCGTAAACACTTTTTCTTGCTCTGGATAAACAAAAAGATTGGTGTAGGCTCCCACGCTGTTGCCCACATGCCCAACAAATCGCCTTCCCTTGGAATCTTGGCTGACCTGAAACCCTAAACCATAATACGTGGGTTTATCCTCTATGACCTGAGAGGTCAGCAACTGCCCGTAGGTCGCTTCCTTGAGAAGTTTTCCTTCTAAAATGGCCTGCCCCAGTTTGGCTACATCCTCGCAAGTGGACAAATAGCCCCCACCTGCCAATTTATAGGTATTGTTTACCTGAACAGCTTCGGTAAAACAAAGTGACCGTTTAGTGTAGTATTGTGTTTTAAAGACCTCTGGGCTCGAGCCGTTCTCCAATTCATCCGGAGAAAGGGTGTTCTTCAATCCCAGCGGGATCAAAATATTTTCTTTTACGTAATCTTGAAAAGGAGTCCCAGTGGCTTCTTGCATTGCCAAGGACAGCAATGCAAAATCAAAACTATTGTAGAGATAGCCCGTACCGGGTTCAAAAAATAAGGGGTCATTTTTAAAGATTCCAATTCCATCTTTGATGGAGTAATCTTGATTCAGGGCATATTCCTTGCCCCTGTACCCTCGAATACCCGCGGTGTGGCCTGCCAGTTGCCGTAAGGTGAAATCGTATTTCTTTTTTGGAAAATAAGGCACATAGGTGTAGATGGACTCATCCAAATCCAGGATGCCATCTTCCATCATCTTACCCAAGGCCAATCCTGTGATGCATTTTGAAATACTTGCGATACGAAAAATGGTTTTCATGGGGTCTATCGTTTTCCTATTCTCCAAATCAGCGAAACCATACCCTTTTCGAAGTACCATATTGCCCTTGTCCAAAATGACAACGGCCAACCCCGGCACCCTCTTCTCCGCAATGAGATTATGGAAAAGTACATCCGCTTTTTCCAATCCGGCCAGCCCCTCGATTGGTTTGACCTTGGGAAAAGGAGAAAAAAGATTTCTAATATGCGCGAGAATACTTCCCAAAAACTTGGTTTAAACTTCAAAATTAAAGAGAAATAAGAAAGTTAGGGAGGATTAGTGCAACTGATTACAGTTCCTTAATCCTGAAAAATCAATCTACCGTTGAACAGTTCCTCCACATCAATCTCAGGAGGTGTGTTTACGCTGATGACATTTCCTGTGCCTCGAATCAACCCGTTAAGCCTTTGTCGTGGATTTACGAAAACATCGTTGGACCCTCTGTGGTTTACCGCTACATTTTCTGAAATCAATCCTTCAGCCTCTATTCTCGAATCACCTGCAGCAACATTTACGTTAAAATTTTCAGTAATGCCCTGAAGCCTAAAATAGGCTATTCCATTTACTACGATTCTGACCGTGGTCGAATTCAGGTTCAAATCAAAAGAACCGTCCGTTGTTTCTGTCTCTGGATCATTGAAGCTTTCCGCGATCAAACTTAAACTTGGGTATTCCAATACACCATCGCTTGAAATCAAGAGGCCTGTGCCACTTCGAACTTCGGTGATATTAGGTGAGGTAATATAAATGGTCGTCGATCCATAGTCCCTCACATAATTACAGTTGTTTTCATTTCGAAGCACTAGGCGGTTATCCTCTACTACAGCGGAAACATCGTTGAAGAGGTATTCTCCTGTCTCCACCTCCACCAGTTGTTCCCCACCTTGTTTTAAGACCACGTTTAGATTCTCGAACACGGTTATAGTGGCAAACTCCGGCACTTCGATCGCTCGACGTACCATGTCACCTGCATTTTGAAAACAATCTGGAACATTCTCGCCATTGCAGCAAACCAATACTAGGAATATAGATGACAAAAGGAACCTCTGGACTGCGCCCGAGAGGACAACTACTTTCTTATAAAATTTTCTCAATACTAACATCTCAAATCTCAATACTATAATCGTATCCCTATTCCAAACTCTACCGCCTCCGCTTTTGCCCCATGCGATTTCAAAGTTACCGCTCCGAATATTTTATCCCCAAAATAGCGTTTCATCCCTATTCGATTGTACATTCTCCCCTCAAAATCAAAAGGGTAATAGAGATAATACCCCAATTGGGCCACCACACTTATTTTGTTGACGAAAAGCTCATGACCCACAAATACCCCCACACGTTTGTAGTCGGTATCCGGAGCAACGTCCAGCTCTGGAAATGAAATGGATTGATATCGAATCAATTCCTTTAAAAAATTGGAAAAGAATATATCCGTTCCCAACTGAATGGCACTGCGTTTGCCCAATCTTTTATCGGCATATGCCGAAACAATGGCAAAACCATAACGTCCCATATTGATGACATCACTCTCATTGGCACCGCCGCGCAACACCAAATTATATCGTATCGGTTCATTAATTTTTCCGGTCGATCCCGGGCTCAAATATTCATAGGCAATTTCATGGTCCAAAGTATAGTTCAATCCCAAATTAAAGGCAAAAGTGTTGGTGGATGTATTGGGAGCCTTAAAATTGGCATTGGAATAATGGATGAACGAAAGGCCCGCGTGCAGCCCCAATCCTGCCACCAAATTCTCTTTATGATAATTGAGCATCAACAAAGTACTGCTTAAAATATGACTACCATAGGCATTGTTCCTAAAATTTTCTTCCTTATCATAAGGGTTATTACTGTAGGCCAATCCTTGGGCCACCCGTAATTGCACATTTCGCTTTAAAAAATAGAAGTTATAATGACCATACAGACCAAAATGCTCCCCCAAGGTGGGATTATTAGTGTTTTGGTAGACAAAAGTGTAGCCTGTATCCGGGTATCCGAAATCCGCCTCCCATTCTTTATGGCCATACGTTTTACGGCTCACTCCCAAAATAATACCGGCTGGATGATTGGTAATCAAGTGGGAAATATCCGGATTGTGCAACAGAATGGAACCATAAAACTGGGTTGCATCGAACACATATTTCTTGGGGGCCTCATCGGTTTGCGCAAGTCCGCAAAATGAAATCGACAATAATAATAGGCTAAGCAGGTACCTCATGGGGCACTAAAGTAGGAAATTAAAAAAGTTCCTTGGCAATTGCCTTCACATTATC
The DNA here is from genome assembly GCA_024743095.1 of Flavobacteriaceae bacterium. Taxonomy (GTDB): domain Bacteria; phylum Bacteroidota; class Bacteroidia; order Flavobacteriales; family Flavobacteriaceae; genus Flagellimonas. The sequence continues at coordinate 1,637 of JANSXF010000104.1, read as the reverse complement.
CGATTTACCCATGGAATAATAATGTAGTACGGGCACCCCTGCCTCCCTTAATTCCTTGGACTGCTGGATGGCCCACTCCACTCCTACTTGTCGCACTTCCTTATTGTCTTTACAAGCCTCGACAGCATTGATCAAATCTTCTGGAAGGTCTATACTAAAAACATGGGGAAGTAATTGAAGGTGCCTTTTTACTGCGATGGGTTTGATTCCCGGTATTATCGGCACTTCTATTCCCATCTCACGGGCCGCTTTTACAAATGCAAAGAATTTCTGATTATCGAAAAACATTTGGGTCACCACATAGTCCGCCCCCAAATCCACTTTTTGCTTCAAACGTTTCAAATCGGTTTGCAAAGAGGGTGCTTCCATGTGTTTTTCTGGATAGCCCGCAACTCCAATACAGAAAGTGCTCAAATCGCTCGATTTGATGGTGTCATGCAGATAATTCCCTTGGTTTATGTCTTGAATCTGTTTTACCAGTTCTGTGGCGTATTGATGTCCTCCTTTGGTCGGGGCAAAATACTTTTCCTCCTTACGGGCATCACCGCGGAGCGCCATCACATTTTCAATCTCTAAATATTGGCAATCCACCAGAAGGTATTCAGTCTCCTCTTTGGTAAATCCTCCACAAAGCACATGTGGCACTGTATCCACATCGTATTTATGTTTTAATGAGGCACAGATACCCAAAGTACCGGGACGGGTACGGGTCAGTTTTTTATCCAACAATCCATCCTTTTCTTTATATATGTACTCCTCTCGGGAGGTAGTCACATCAATAAACGGAGGCTTGAACTCCATCAAAGGGTCTATGTTATTGTACAGCTCCTGAATGCTCTTTCCTTTTACGGGCGGCACAATCTCAAAACTGAAAAGCGTTTCTCCGTTTGCCTTTTTTATGTGGTCGGTAATTTTCATCGGTCTTAATCAACAATATTCGGGGCCAGCCACTTTTGGGCTTCCTCTAGTTTCATATTTTTTCGTTTTGCAAAATCCTGAACTTGATCTTGTTCTATTTTACCCAATCCAAAATACTTTGCCTCTGGGTGCGCAAAATAATAGCCACTGACACTGGCTGCAGGCCACATGGCCAAACTATCCGTCAACTTTACTCCTATCTTTTCTTTAACTTCCAACATATCCCAAATGGTCAATTTTTCCAAGTGATCTGGACATGCGGGATAACCCGGAGCCGGCCGGATCCCCCTATACTTTTCCTTGATCAATTCAGTGTTGTCCAAGTTTTCATCAACCGCGTAGCCCCAATATTTGGTTCGTACTTCTTTGTGCAGATACTCGGCAAAAGCCTCTGCAAGTCTGTCGGCCAAAGCTTTGATCATGATAGAATTGTAATCATCGTGGTTTTTCTCGAACTCGGCGGCCAATTCCTGCGTTCCAAATCCGGTGCTTACACAAAAAAAGCCCATATAATCCGGAATCCCGGAATCCTTTGGGGCTATAAAATCAGCCAATGCGATATTGGGCACACCTTCCCGTTTCTTCAATTGCTGGCGAAGAGTCCTGAAAATAAAGGTCTCCCCATCCTTATCAACCTCGATGTCATCCTCATTAATTTGGTTTGCGGGAAGCAATCCAAAGATGGCTTTGCCCTTCAACAATTTTTCATCCAAAACTTG
>JANSXF010000061.1 GCA_024743095.1 Flavobacteriaceae bacterium | reverse complement strand
CCGACCACCGCCATGATGCAGCTCATCTTTGAGCAGGCGCCCAGACCGGCACCGGGACATCCGGCCCAACGGGAATCCCAGGCCCGGAGGAACGATAACTTCTTTGCCACGGCCCAACGGGGCATCGAACTGGAACGGGAGAACACCCAGCTCCAACAGGAACTGGAGCGGATAAAAAATGATATGGAACTGCTCCTGAAAAACGTCAAGATCTCCACCCGTGGCCTTGGGAAGCCTAAGATCATTCTAGAACTGCCCAAGGAAGAATTTGAACGCATGCAGCACACCTATAAACCCGAATAAAATGTACATCACCATCACACGACAGCATCTGGACAACCATTTTTCCCAAAGTGCAGGGGACTATGTGGCCTATCTCGAAAAGGAAAACGAAGGAAAGTCCCCCGAGGACCGGGAACATTTCTTTGATCAGAACAATGACCAAGTTTCCCCGGAGCGGGTGGTCGAGGAAATTGATGGAAATACCGCCAAGCTCAAAAAGCGGGAGCCCAAGTTCTACGCCCTTACCATCAACCCGAGCCAACGGGAGCTCAGGCACATCGGCAACGACCCCGAAAAGCTCCGGCAGTATGTGCGGGAGGTGATGAAGGATTATGCCGCGGCCTTCCACCGGGATAGGGAGGTGACCGTGGACGATATCAAGTATTTTGCCAAGATCGAGCACGAGCGTAAGTTCAAAGGCTTTGACCGACAGGTCAAGGAAAACCAACCCTATCGGGCCCGAATTGCCAAACTGGAAAACGACCTGCGGAAACTGGAACGGGGAGAGATCACGGGCAGTGCAAAGGCCATCCAAGGTGAGATCGACCAATTGGTACGGGACACGCCCCATAAGATTGATGGGGTGCCCATCAAACAGGGCATGCAGAAACCCGGACTCCAGACCCATATCCATATCATCGTCAGTCGCAAGGATGCCGAAAACAAACTGAGCCTGTCCCCAGGGAGCCGGTATATCGAATCCGAAGCCTCCCTGAACGGTCAGCTTGTCAAGAGAGGTTTTAACCGAAACCAATTCTATGACCAGGCGGAAAAACGCTTCGATACCCTGTTCCAATACAACAGGAACTATGTAGAGACCTATCAGGCCCGAAAGGAGTTTAATGTAAATCCCTATGGCTATTTTGCCAAACTGATGGGACTGCCGACAAGTGAACGGAGCGCCGCCTTTAAGATTTTGGGCAAGGCAGGTATCAACATCCCTAAACTGGGCATTCCCAAGACCAAGGTGGACCTGGCCCTAAAGACCATCAAGGAATTCAAAAAGGCCATGCAGGTGGCCCGAATCTCCAGCAATATCGAAATCTGATATGGAAGCCCAATTTATCCTGTTCTATGTGGTGGCTATCGGGACCATGTTGTTGGTGTACCGGTACTCCCAATATGCCTTTGGGCTTATACAAGGGTTATGGACCTATCTGGGGGTTGTGGTGTACTTAAGCTTTGGGCTGGATACCTTGCTCCAGGTAACGCTCCATCATATCCTTCCCTTGGTGGTCCTTAATTTGTTGTGCTTTCTGGTTTGGGACGGGCTCCAAACAGCTCCCATTCCCAAACAGTACCGGGTCCGTTTGCCCTTGACTATGGGCAGCTTTACCATACAAAACCTTCAGCGAGGGGTGTCCATCATCGGTTCCTCGGGCAGTGGGAAGACCGAATCCGTGGTCTATGGCTTGTTGAAGCACTTGAACAAATACCAGTTCCCAGGGGTCATCCATGACTACAAGCATTTCGAGATCACCGAAATGGCCTATCCCATGTTCAAGGACGGTAAAATTCCGTTCCATGTGGTCTCCTTTGACGACATCCACAAAAAGGTAAACCCCATTGCCCCACGTTACCTGCCCGATGCGGAGAGCGTCAACGAGATTTCCAGGGTCCTTCTGGAAAACCTGCTGGAACAACGGGAGTCCGTGGCCCATGGCTCCTCGAAGTTCTTCAACGATGCCGTGGAAGGATTGTTGGGGGGCCTCATATGGAAACTGAAGACGGAGTTTCCCCAATACTGCACTTTGCCGCATCTGATGGCCTCCTTTCAATATCTGAAACGGGACCAGTTGATGGCTTTTCTGGAATCGGATTTTACCTCAAAGGCCATGGCCGACGCCTTTCTCTCTGGGGTGGACTCCGAGCGGCAGACGGCAGGGGTGATGAGTACCTTGGCCAATGCCCTGAAAAAGATCAGCACCGAACGCATCTTTATGGCCCTCTCTGCCGACGAGGTGCCCCTGGACATCAACAATCCCAAGAACCCCGCGGTGGTCGCCATCGTGAACAACCCCAAATTTGAGACGGCCTATTCCCCGGTGATCGCCACCATCCTGCACACCATCACCAAACAGATGAGCGTACGGGGCCAGATCCCTTCCTTTTTGTTGATGGAAGAAGCACCGACCATCCGGTTGCTGAACATGCACCGTATCCCGGCCACCCTGCGGAGCTATGACATCGCGACCATTTATATCCTTCAGGACAAAATCCAAAACGATATGATGTACGGGGAAAAGGGGAGTAGGGCCATCCTGAGCAACCTGTCCTACCAGTTTTTTGGGAAGGCCAACGATCCCGAGACCGCTAAATACTATGAACGTTTTTTTGAGATAGTAAAACGTCCCACACGTAGTGTGAGCAAGAGCAGCAACTGGAAATTTGATACTAGGGTGACCAAAGGGGAGAAGGAGGTGAGCAAGCTACGGGCTGACCTGTTCTTCCGGTTGAAACAAGGGGAGTTCATCGCCTTTGGGGACGGTCGGGACCGACGGGTCCACTTTCCTAGACCGAAAATTGTTAGGGAATTGCCCAAACGCCATTACCAGTATGACGATCCTGCTATCCAGGCCAATTACAAGACCATCCATTTAAAGGTGCAAGAATTGTTTGAAAACCGGAAATGGTAGTGCCTCAAGCCATATCAGACTATGGATTATTTGCAATACATAGGCAGGGACTGGGGTAACTGAATGGGAAATGCAATGGCCATAATTAAGAAAAATGGAATAGAGAAAGAACTAGGAACATGTACGCACCTACCCCAGCAAAGTACGTTTTGTAATGAAAAAAGGGGCATTCATAGTGGATATAACACCTTAGGGTTTGTTGGGTATTGAAACAGTATAAAAAAGGAGAACTAGTAGATAAAAATTACATACCTTACTCCAAACTATTTCGAGTTATCCAAAAAATGAGCAGATGAGTGAACCAAAACTACATCATTATGTGCCAAGATTTTATCTGTCACGGTTCACGGACGCCAATGGAAAACTATGGGTATTTGATAAGCAAGAGAATAATGTCTTTTCATCAAGACCAGACAATTTGGCCAGTCAAAAGAGGTTCTATCACTTGGAAGAGTTGGCTCAACATGGTTTGGACCCATTGACTTTGGAGAAGCAATTTGCAGGCTTGGAATATGAGGTGAGTAATATCACGAATGATTGGTTTAAACAATTTGTCAAATCGGACACCTTGTCAATACCAGACATTAACAGAGATTTGATTTCACTTTATATAACTACGCAATTACTAAGGACAGTTGAAGCACGTGAACAACTAATACAGTTCCTAAAAATAGTAATTGAGGACTACAATCCAGAAACAGACGTCAAAAATCTTCATGCCTCATTGCTTTGGGAAGACGACTTGGTTGCCAAGATAAAGGAACGAATTGTTTCCTGTATTTGGATTTTTGGAAAAAACGAAAGTAAGATACCCTTTCTTACATCGGATCATCCCATTGCTATTAAGTCGTTTGACAACAAGCAATGGATGCTTGGCCCCGGAATTTTTGATGATGGAATGTATGTTGTTTTCCCACTGGCACCATCTTTGATCCTATATTGTAAAGATCCTGAGTATTGGAAAAAATTGAAACCTTTTGAAAATTCGATATCGCCGGTTAAATTCACTGAAGATATGGTTCGGCATGAAAACTCTGGACAGATTGGAATGTCATATAGATTTGTTTACGCAAATAATAGCGATTTTAGTTTTGCTAAGGACTTTCTAGCGGACAATGTTGATTTTAAAAAGGCGAACAGGCAGAGATTTTAATTCAAAATAGCATCTCTGTCATACATGGTCAATGTTTAGAGTGGTTACTTGAAAATCAAGTCAACAAATATATCAACCAAATAGGGATTAAAAGGGAACGCTAATTTAAAATCCGATATTTACCAAGATACATTTTCCTATTTGTTTTTCTAAGCAATCAGAAAAATGGATTCCACTTCTACCTGTTAATTTAGCTTGACATAAAACTTTTATCAATATTGAAAAGTCAACAACTATTGGATTGTCCCATGGAAATCAAGAAGACCTACTTGTATTACATTTCTGTAACCATATCCTATAGAATCAATAATTCTGATTTTTTCTGTGTTCAGGAGATTAGCTTTTGATCATAGTACTTGGGCTCAATTAGAAGGTTTCCTTCATGACCATGAGCTTTTATATTTGTTGATAAGTAATGACTTACAAGTTTAATCCGCATCATTTTCATGGTTGGAATCCGTAATTTTAAGTTTGTCCAAAATGTAAGCGATTATGTGGTTCAACCAGGCCAAATGCGACATTTATATGGGAACCGGAGCAGGTTCCAAACTGCTCCATGAGATTGCCAATGCCCAACATTCGGTCAAGATTTCATCTCCCTATCTTTCCCCAAAACTGGTGGAAGAACTAATTTGGTTGCACAAAAAAGGAGTAGCGGTTTCCTTGATTACTTCGGATATGTTGGATGGGGCAGACCGTCGACAAGAACGGAGCCTTAAACCTTTGGTAATCCAACAACGACATGAAAATGAAAGAGCATTGAGGTTTCATCGACGATTGTTACTTGGGAAAATCATTTGTTTTTATGCTTCAATCCTTGTTTCTGGTTTTTCAATAGCAGGTATTTTTCTGTTCCAGTACATCCCTTTGGTAGGCTTTTCGTTCTCTCTATCTTTATGGTTGGTATCAAGGGGACTGAATATCAAATATCGTGAGCTTCGGGTATATTCCTATACCTATTCTCCCCTTTTTCCCTTCAAGGTGTACATAGCCCCGGATGCCCGTCGCATCAATGAAATGTTTATCCATGGAAAGATCTATATCATAGATGGACATAACGCTTACCTGGGTTCCCTGAACTTTACTGAAAGTGGGACCAAATACAATTATGAGACCAGGGTACGGGTGACCGACCTGGAGGCCGTGCAAAAAATCGATGCTGAATTTGAAGATCTCTACCATCGTGGGGACATGGCCTATTTGGGAATCGTGGATTGGGGAAGCTATCTCTATCCAGAGGCTATTAACTAGGGTATCAAAGATTATTTGAACCCGGTTATAGGGTGTTAATATGTTTTTATCACCAAAAGCATTTCTGTTGTTTGAGGAATGATAAGGTGTTCGGGAAATCCAATCCTTTGGTGTTGAAAAGATTGAGGATTATTGATGACATAATTTCTTACCTTTGGGTTATGCATAGGTCAACCATATATTCCATAGGGCACGGTAGTAAAAAGGTGGAGGATTTTGTAAATGAATTAAAATCCTTTGAAATTCTTTTTTTGCTTGATATACGATCTAAGCCTTACTCCAAATGGAATCCACAGTTCAATCAGGAAGTCCTTGAACAAACTCTTAAGGAGCACAATATTACCTATGTATTTGTGGGAGATAGTCTGGGAGGTCTTCCCAAGGATAGGAGCTGTTATGACTATAATGGAAAAGTGATCTATGATATCATCAAGGAGAAACAGTTCTTCAAAGATGGATTGGAGCGGCTCATTACCGCAAATTCCAAAAGAGTGAACCTAGCCATAATGTGCAGTGAGGCCAAGCCAGAGGAATGCCATCGAAGCAAGCTTATAGGTCAGGAACTGCTCAAAGAGGATATTTCAGTAAACCATATTGTTTCGTACAACAAGACCAAGCCCCAGGAAACGGTCATGAACGAATTCAACAAGGGAAAGGCCTTAATCGATCTTTTTGGCGAAGAAACTGACCTTACTTCCAGAAAATCATACCAGTAATGGAATTCTTCACAATTGGGGTCTATAACTCCACAGAGCAGGAATATTTTGATAAACTATTGGAACATAGGATAGATACATTTTGCGATATCCGCCAAAGAAGGGGCGTCAGGGGATCAAAATATGCCTTTGTGAACAGTAACCGGTTGCAGGAAAAACTGCACAATCTTGGCATCAAGTACGGTTATGTCAAAGATTTGGCACCAACGACCGAAATACGGGAATTGCAAAAGAAGGCCGATAAAAAACAAGGGGAATTAAAGCGGACCAGGAACAAGCTAGGACAGGTATTCACGGCCTCCTACCAAGAGGAAATATTGTGCCACTTTGATTTCGATGGATTTATCGATCAACTTGACAGGGAAGGCTCGGATAAAGTTGTCCTATTCTGTGTCGAGGAAAAACCGGAGGCCTGCCATAGGTCCTTGGTCACGGATAAATTGAAAGCCTTGGGGTACAGCATTGTCCATCTATGAAAGAAACTGTCATCATACTTTCCAAGACCCACATGAAAGGATGTTCCTGTATAGGGGGACTCACATTGGGGGGAAGGTACGTTAGGTTACTGGATCAAAATGGCTTCAACCAACCCGAGGATACGGACTTGGAACCAGGTCAGACCTGGGAAATCGAATTTAGGCCCAATCCCCATGCCACCCCTCCCCATGTGGAGGATGTTTTTGTGCTGAAACGAATCCAAAAGGGACAACTTGGGGCAGGTATGACCATCTTGGATTTTATTGGGGAACGGGATATACCCATTTGGAGAGGACACCCAGATGAGCTTTTCGATCGATTGATCCAGTGGACCTCTAGTGGTAGTGGTTATATTGATAAGAAGGGAGGGATTCCTGATCACAGTGTTGGATTTTGGCTCAGCGACAGAAATCTGGTAAGAAGGGATTACAAAGGTGTTAGGTATCAATATCCATCTACACAAGGATATAGAAATATAAAATTCAAAGGGTTTCAAGAGCCAGTGGAAGAAATACCAGCAGGAACCTTACTCAGGGTCTCCTTGGCCAGATGGTATGCATTTGAGGACGGTGAGCCCGAAAAATGCTGGTTACAGCTTTCTGGATGGTATGATTTGGATTAAAAAGACATATGATTAACCTTGGAATGGGCAGATTCAAGACCTTTTTCAATTGCTAGTATAATATTGGGTAAATATAAATGGCTTTAAATTCACTCAAGGCATAGAGTTTTTAAAAACATAAAAAGTTTGGAATTTTTACCAAACTTTTTATAAAAACACTGATTTTATTGGTTTTGATAGGCTATATTTGTTTTGAATTTATTCAAAATTTTTATACGTGGGTGATAATGATAGGCATAGAGATGTTGATAAACTGCTAAAACGTCTTTTTCATGAAAATGAGAGAATTAAGATCTTCCCTCTTAAAGAGCTCTTTGAACAACGTCTGGATGATTTATCCATAACCAAGCATCAAGCATGTAAGATATTGGGTGTCGAGAATAAAACCTTGGACGCCTTCTTGTCCGGAGATTCAAAGAAAGTCGATTTTATATCCATATTGAAGCTGTCCGACTTTCTTGAAGTATCACATACAGAACTTATGGACAAATATTTTGATCTTGTTTTAGATACACACAACCAAAGCATTGAATCCGCAAAAAAGAGAAGTTTTATAGTCAATAATTTTGATCTTCCACAACTAAAAAAGATTGGGTTGATTGATAGCATAAACGACTTTGATGAAATAGAACGGAGCATAAATGTTTTTTTTGGATACGATAGCATTTTTGAACATGGAGAACACAAGATTACTGCGGTGTTCAGTTCAGGAAAGAGAAAAACAAACCATAAAAGCTTGGAGTTTTGGTTTGCTGCTGTTCGTAAAAGTTTGGATAAAACTCCAAATCCTCATGAATATGATCGAGATGGCCTGATTGATTTTTTTCCAAAAATCCGTTGGCATTGTATGGATATAGAAAATGGTTTATTGTCCGTTGCCCAAAAGCTTTTCAGATTAGGCATTACATTGATTATTGTACCCAAATTTACACCTGACCTCCATATCAGAGGAGCTACTTTTAGTTATGGGGATAAGCCTTGTGTAGCACTAACAAAGTATACTCAGTTTTATCCAACTCTATGGTTTGCATTGATCCATGAACTTTTTCACGTTTTGTACGATTGGGATGTCATTAAAAGGGAAAAATATCACTTTACGAAAGAGGCGGTTCCTGAAGAAGGTGAAGGCTCGATCAATATTGGAGGCTCGGTCCACGTCGGCGATTTGATGGAAATAAATGAGCAAGAAGCGGATGATTTTGCCCGGCAATACCTTTTTCCCAATGAGAAAATGAAGGAGATTGCCCCCCACATAAATGAACCCAAATATGTTGAACGTTTTGCTAGGTTGAACCATGTTGACCCAAGTTTCATCTATGTATTTTACCTGTGGGAAAATGAAAGCAAGAAATTGTATGGAAAGTTCAATAAGTACTTCCCTAAGAAACAGTATGAAAGATTATTGAATAATTTCAGTGTTGATGAGTATTTACAATTTGAACCTGTTAAGGACATTAGCAGGAAAAGGAATATAAATTTGAATTATAATACCCTTTAGAAATGACGACAAAAAAGGAAAATTATCAAAATGTTGATATTGATGCAAGGGAGTTAAAAAGAATTCGGGATATAGAGGAACGGCAGGCTCTATTGTTTAAAACAGAAGCTCTTTTACCCCAAACTTCGGTGGATAAGGAATTGGAAAAATTCCAGCTGAGAAATGGTAAGGTGTCTTCATTGAGGGAAGTGAAGGACCTTATTAGGGATATGGCAAGGGAATATAAACCGATGTTTCCAAATGAAAAACCATTCTTTTCCCTTATGTACAAACTGAATGGCTGGGATGATCTAAACCCTAATGACTTTATCAAACCACCTTGTTGTGCTCTTTACATTAAACAATATATTTATGGGAGGTTTGATAGAGAAATTCTCCCTTCTTTATTGGCGAAAGAAAACCCTCTTATCAGTGGATATGTTAAAAAGTACAAACTTTTTCAATTTTTAAATGACCAAGGACTTCTTTTACTTGAAGGCTACATAGAAGATGCGATTAAAGTTATGAGAGAATCAAAAGATTGGTATGATTTTGAGCTTAAGTATACTTCTTTATATAACTTGTCGGTTCAACTTAAGCTGATGCCAAAAAGATGATAAGATCATAGTCACCTGTAGTATCAAGAAGGGCTAAATTTTTTAAAATAGTATTTAATCAATCCCATTGCAACACCACCCGTCGACTCCCCCTTTTCTCCCGAAGCTCCACCATCAGTTTTTCCCAATCCCCCAAGGTGAATTTGGGCACCACATATACAAAGCATTGTTTTTGCCCCACCTTGACCATCGAGGGCATTCTATGCCTATAAACGGGTTCCATTCGCAGTTTCTGGTACGAAGACTTTTTCCTAGGGTTCCCATGTGCCTTGAAGACCTGGACAAAATCCACCTCAAAATCAATATCTGAACGATTCTCCATTTCCATGACGAGATAGGTATCCGTACCATAATAGGCCACGTCCCGAAGCCGAAGTACAATCCCATCCCTGCGTTTGGATTTCAGAACGGTTTGGTTCTTTTCCATAAAATAAGTGCTACCTTTTCGGTATTGGATACTGTCCGATTGTAGAGACGGTTTGATTGAGCGATTCATCCCCTGTCCCAAGGTATCCAACCATTTTTCAGGTTGGACGTTTCCAATGCTTTTGTCCACCTTCACAAACCAATGGCCTTCCTGTAACCTTTTACGATAGACCAGATAAAACGAATAGGCCAGGCCATCATCGGTCAAAACCAACAGGTTACTGTCAGTACCCGGATGTCCCTGTAAAAGCCCAAGCCTCCCTGGGGAGTCGGTATCATAGCCAAACGTATAATCAGGGTGTCCGGTAACCGCCCGTACAATGGGGTTGGGGAATACCAGGGCCAAGGTATGGGTGTCGTTTACGTAAAGGGTGTCCGATTGGGCCTGTAGCGTCAAATGGGACAAAAGGCTAAAAATGAACAAATGGAAAGATCTCATAGGATGGAATGTTAAGGTTTAAGTATCAATTGGTATTGGTCAAGGATGGTCACCCGGACCGTGCGGTTGGAACGGCGGAACACTTGTTTGATGCCACTTACCTGGGGCACGCCGGGAACGTTCATATCCTGAATTGCATCGTCCAGCACCTCACGCGTGGCCTCGTCCCGATAACTGTTCTCCACATAGATGCCCTCGCCACCGTCCAATAGGTCATAGGCCTTCAGGCTTACAGGATAGGGACCGATATGGTCGATGGCCACAAAAACCCGGTTGGCCCGAAAACTGACAAAGCCATAAAGCAGGGTATTCCGCTTAAAATGCCTCCCGTTCAGGTTCACTGCTTGCCTTAACCTAAGTTCCAGACGGTTTTTGGAGCGGACCGTCTGCTCTCCATTGACCATCGCCACCGCTATGGGCGGTTTGGAATTGATATCTGTTATGTTATGGCCAAAGAAATCCCGATGGGCCTGGGAAAGGTCGATGGGTTCGGTTTCCTGTTTGGAATCTTGGTCGGGTTTGGGGGAGGTTGGATTTTCATTTTCTCTGAAAACCCGTTTGGGTTTTCGATAGGTGCCTTCCCCATAGTCGATCCGTCCCTCCCGATAGATGCTGTCCACAATGCGTTGCCGCTCCTTTTCCACCAATAGGGGGTCGTAGGTGCCCGTGGAATCGATTCGGTTCTCCCCGTACAGGCTCGGCTTTGGGGTCTCCCGCTGTTCCTTGATGGCATCCACCGCCTCCAGCTTGGAGCCATACTCCTCGGGCATACCCTTAAGTTCCGGCACCTTGGGCTGCTTCAGTTCAGGTTCTTCCGTTTCCTTGCCCAAGGAAATGGTATAGAGTACGATAAAAATTATTATGGCCAATAAAAATCCGATACATACGATCTTGTTCTTTTCCAGTTTCATGGGATTGCGTTTTAAGGTTGTGGTTCCAGTTTTCGGAGGGAGTCCTCAAAGAAATGGGTGATCAACAGCCCGTGGGGGTTGTGCGGAAAGTTCCGGTCCACGGGGACCAGTTCCCCAGAAGTGTCCAACTGGTAACGGTCTGTGACCGTGCCCCGGTGCACCTCGAACACGGTCCTTGCCCGAAAGCCATAGGGTTCTTGGTCCAGATCAAGTTCGATGTCCACTTCGACCACTTTCTGGCGCAGGGAAAACTGTAACAAGCGGTTGTAGACCCCATCCGATCGTTTTTGGCGGTAGATGGCATCCACGGAGGCATCGCCCAGCCAAAGGGCCTTTTCCAACCGGGCCCGATAATTGGTCCCGTCGATCCCATAAAAGAGCCGATGGAAACGGTCGATATGGGCCAGGGCCTCCACCTCACGGTTTTCCCGTTGGTCCACCAGTTCCAAGGGCAGGACCGCGCCATCGCTTTGGATGGCAAAGGCGGAGTTCAACAGTTTCTCCTGATAATGGTAGAGCAGTCCCAAGGAAAGGCCACTGCTCAACAGGCAGAGGCTGACCACCGCCAGAACGATAAAGCGGTTCAGGCGGAGGATGTCGGCGATGTTCTTATATACTTTTTTCATGGATGATCATTTTTAAATAATTAATGTGCATTATGCACCACTGAAGAGACGGAAGGTGAACGAGGTCGCCCGTTTGTAGAGCTTGAACTTCAACAGCACGATGAACCCGATTCCCGCAAGTTCGATCAGGGGTGCGAAGAGCTCGCTCCCATAGTCCGTCCCAAAGAGATTGGGCCAGAAATTCTCCACCACCTCCTGGTACAGGGCATTGACAAAGACGTTGACCAAAAAGAAGGCCGGCACGATCATGTACACAGCTGCATAGAGCCTAAAAAAGCGATAGCCCATCTCCCGGAACTTCTCGAAGACCGCCATACTGATGACCAGGGGAAAAAAGGCCTGCATCACCCCAAGGATAAAATAGCGTTCCGCCAAAAAGAGCGGATAGATGAACAGGTCCAGGACCCAGAGGATTAAAGCCCCACCCCAGGCCAGGGTACGCAGCCCCAGAAATGGGGTGGCCAGCCATTCGTACAACAGGGCCATGGCCTTGGTCGCCGCATCAAAGAGACCGGTCTCCTCCTCGATCTCCACTTCCTGAAGGCCCAGGGGCAAGAGGTCGGGTGCCGTATCCCGGTACTGCCCCTCGATGGCCACGAGGATACCATCAAAGGTTGCCAATACTTCAGTGGAGAACAGTACCACCAATACCACGGCAAAGTTCTTGGTCAGGTCGGTCGGGGTCAGCCCCCAGGTGAGTCCGGTACGGGAAGCCCCGCCCTCATAGTATTTTTTGAGGATGTTGACCAAAAAGAACAGTACGGCCAGGGCCTTCATGCCCCCAATGGTGTAGGTGGCAAAACTGCTGGCCTTGATGGTCTGGAAGACCGCGTCCACATATTCGAGTCCCATAACTTACCTTTAATAGTTTAATTTCCTGTCCTTGATAAGGACCTGGAATTTCCGGAACGAAATGACCATATCGTACCGCCGTTTCTTCAGTTGGATGTCGGCCACCATCGTTTGGGATTCCTCCCGTTGGGCCTCCAATATCTCCAGGCGTTCCGCATCGGTCATGTTCAGAAAGTCGCTGCTCAGTACTTGGCCCATAAAATCAAGTTGGTCCAGGGAATGTTCGATAATGCCGTTGAAGGCATTGGAAATGGCCTCGACTTCATCGCCGTGGATATAGGGGGAATTCAGGATCTCCCTAAGATCGTCCCGGACCATTGTGAACAGTCGCTCGTTGTTGCGGGTGATGTCCCGGACGGCCTGATATTGTTTGACGGCATTGTTGACCTTTTCGATCTTTTCCCGGACGGCATTGAGTTCGTCCACCATTTTCAACAGTTCAGCGGTCTGCTTGGCGGATTCAATCAGTTGTTTGCCCAAGGACAAAAAATTGGTATTATCATAAACTGGCATCCCCTGGCAGGCAGCGCCTGCTGGCAATAAAAGGATAATGGTCAGAGTGATAATGAGTGTTCTGGTGATTTTTTTGCTCATGGTCTATGATTTTGGGTTGTTGTTTTATTTGTTGAATCAATAAATTTCCTGATGGCTTCCTCCATGTTCTGGGTCTCTTTAAAAAGATTCATTATGACCTCATTTTCAGTACCGTCAGTGAGGTAGGCCGCATGGGCCTCCGGGGGCACTTCCAAACGGTAGATATTGCTCTCGGGACCGATCTTGATAAAGATTTCCGTGTACTTGCGATTGCCCTTTAGGTCGTTCTTGATGGAGCGGAGCTGGTTTAGGTCGTGGGCACTCAGGTTGAGCCGCTGCTGGAGCGCATCATATCCCTTTTCGTTGCGCAGGCTGTAGATGACCTGGGTGTTTTCCAGAATAGTAGCAGAGGTGTGGTTCTTTGGCAATTGGTTGATGGACTGTAGCACGATGCCTATGGCCCCGTTCTGTTTGCGGATGGCCTGATAATAGAATTCCACACTCTCCAACACATTGTCGAACTTGAGCTGCTTGGCAAATTCATCGAAGAGGATGATGCCCCGCTCCGAACGGTTTCGCCAGATGGTCCGTTGGATGGCCGATTTGATGAGCTTCAGCATAACCGACAATACTTCCTTGTTGTCCCTGACCTCGTCCAGTTCAAAGACGATCAGGCGTTTGTTCTCTAGGCGATGGGATCGGTCTTCCCCGACCTTGAAGAGGAAACTGTAGAGGCCATCGCCCACATATTCCGAAAGGATGTGCAGGAAATGGGTCAGGTTGAAATAGCTCGGGTCGATGCCCAGTTCACCCAACAGGGAGTCCCGGTTTTCCTCGATAAAGCCATACAGCCCCTCCAGACTGTGGTCCTTTTTAATCTTTTCATAATATTGGCGCAGAATTTTCTTTAACGCCACTTCCTGGGCCTTGGTCACGTTTTGATGGGAACCATAGAGTTCCATCAGAAAGATGGTCAGATCCTCCAACCACTCCGGGGCGACACCGTCGCCAGGGGATTTATAAAAGGGGTTGATGCCCAGATTTTTGCCTTGTTCGTATTTGAGGATGATGTGCTGGTCCGGATAGAGCTGGGCGAACTTGGCATAGCTGCCCCCCAGGTCGATGATCACCAAGCGGACCCCCTGCTCAAAATATTGGCGCAGGATGTTGTTGGCCAGAAAGGACTTGCCCTCCCCGGTAGGGGCAAAAATGGCAAAGTTCCGGGCCTTGATGCGCTTTTTTCCCTCGTCCCAGACATCCTTCAGCACCGGGATATTGTCCAAACGGTCGTTGAAAAGGATACCATCCCTATCGGAACGGTAGTTGGTGGTGTTGACCATCAGGCATAGGGCATGCTTCAGATCGGTGACATACAGGTCGCTGTCCGAAAAATTGGAGGAGAAGAGCGGATAACTGTTGAGTAGGTAATGGATACGGGCCTGTCCTTGGGGACGGTACGGCTGGATGTCCAGTTCCTTGAACCGGGCAACAAGCTCCGAGACGGTGTGGTCCAGCCCTTTTTCATCCCTGGACCAATGGACCACGTTCAATTGGCCCCGCACGATCCGCGAGGAATCGTCATTGTTGATATGGGCCAAAGTGTCCGATACCCTGTCGTACAGCACCTTGTTCCACGACCCGAAATTGCTGCTCTTGGAGAGTTCCTCCAGACGTTTTTCCAGCAATTTCCGCCATTTGTGTTTGTCATCAAGATGGATGATATGGTTTACGATATGGTTCCCCGGAAAGGTCAGCCCAAGCCCGTCGATAAAACCCTGGTGGAACAGGAACCCGTCCGCAGTGTACTTTTCATTGGGCCTACTGGTCTTCACCATATCCCCAAAACAGCTTTCATTGTTCACGGCCATGGCTCCGAAAAAATGGTCCCCGATCTGCACCCTATCTTTCTCCAGCACCATATCGGTATCAAAGCCCTCGTTGAACCCATTAAAATAGGCATCGGTATATTGGATGATGGCCGCTTGGTTGAACGGTGATAGGGAAAGATGTGGACCATTGTTCAAAAAGCCCACGGCATCCCGTACCGCTCCCTCGAACTGCTCCGCCTTTTCCCCAAGGGTTTCCGGCAGTTTTTTGTGGATATGGGTAAAGGGATTGACCAAACTGGAGGTGTTCATTGCCCTGTTCTTGGGCCAGACAAAGAAGAGCAGGGACTCATGTGAGATGTGTTCCCGGTCCTGAAAGTGCTTTTGGGTGGCCTTGGCCAAAAAGGTATCGTCGTATAAGTCCGTGGCATCAAAAGCCCTTTTTTGGTAGATATCCTGTTTGTGGACCAGGGTGCCCACGGGCAAGGATTTGAGGGCCTGCAACCACAGCCCATGGAGCTGTTCGAAATCCTGCTCCGACAGGGAGTGGATCTCGGGCAGTTCCAGACGATAGGCAAAGGCAAGGTTCCCGTTGTTGGCCAGTATCCTGTTTTGGTTCACGTCCACGATGGGATACCGCTCATGCAAGTTCATCGTATGCTTCATTGAAGGTGATTTTTTTGTTGGAGATCATTTTGGGAAATACATTCCCCACTTGTAACAATTCAGGTCGTTGGGCCCATTTGAGAAGGAGACCATAGAGTATCCCATTGGCCATCATTGCCCCAAAGAGCAAGACCAGATCAAAGGAGAAGATGACCGCCATCAGGGAGCCGATGACGACCAGCATCTGGAGGGCAAATAAGGCCACGGGCAACCCAAAGATCAGGGCACGCCCACGGATGTGGCGATAGACTTCATACTGTTTCATACTGCTTCATAAGGCTTGGGTACAAAAACGCACCATGTGCGCTAGACCACGATACCGATCAGATAGGTGAATATGCCCACAACGGCTCCCGCGATCAACACAAAGACGAGGACCCTAGTGATCCCCTTTTTTAGGTCCGCGTTCTCCCCAAAGAAATGCCCCGCATTGAACAGGAAACCGATCAGGAAGATGACCCCTAGGATGATGGGAAAGATGGTCCGGATGGTATCCGAGATGTCGTTGACGGAATCCTCAATGCCCCCGATCTGGGGGTAGATGGGCAGGGAAAACAACAGGAGCAACAACGTCGCCCAAATTTTAGAAAGTGGTCTCATATACTGGTTTTTAAGGCCCTTCTCGGGCGGATTAGAAATTCAATTGCGGAATTTCCAGCGTTTGGGAAGGTTCCATGGAAACCGCATAAATTTTAACAGTTCGGAACGTTAAAATTTGGTGGATGTTGAACGAAAAGAGGGATTCGCTAAAAATTGTGCAATGGAATTTTAAAACCCTTGATATGAGAATTGCAATGCGAATCCTGCTCCTGCTATGTACAGGATACCAACCATTATGCTTTGGACAAAATCTCCCTGATCCGCCCTTGGTGGTCATCGATCCCGGACACGGGGGTACCGATTCCGGGGCCATCGGGACCCAAGGGGTCTTTGAAAAAGATATTGTCTTAGAGGTTGCCCAGGAGATGGTGCGGTTAAACCAGGAAATCCATGGTGGTGACTTGCAGCTCTACCTTACCCGATATGCCGATACCCTGATTTCCCTGAGCGATAGGACCGGATTGGCCAAAGCCTTGAAAGCGGATGCATATGTCTCCATCCATTGCAACCAGGCCCAAAGGAAGGAAGCCCAAGGCATGGAAGTGTTCGTGTGCAAGGGTAGGGGAAGGTATTTGGAAGCTTCCCTGAAATTGGCCCATGCCATTGGTCAGAATCAGAACCAGTATCTGGGCCTGAAGGATAGGGGAGTGAGAGTGGCCAATTTCCAAGTGTTGTGGGAGCCCCGGCAAATTTGCCCCTCAGTTTTGGTCGAACTGGGATTTTTGTCCAATAGGGAAGAGGAGGAACATCTTAAAAAGAAGCCAAGCATTGCCGCCATTGCTTTGGTCGTATTGGAAACCTTGATTACTTATTTCAATGAAGGAAATAGCAAATGAGGCCATTGCATTGGTCAAGTGCGTATGTAAGGAAGTATTTGGCCAGATCAAATCCTGGTTCAGGAAAGGGGAATAATTCGATTTACCTTAATCATTCCGTAAAGATAACCAAGCCGCACCCCTGTCAAGGTCGATTTAAAAAATTGAGCCCGCTAAATTTTTTACCGGGAGCGAGCTCCCTAATTCCACCTTGACCAATCCCCCGCTTCGCTCCTGTTGGTTGGGTTCACTGCATGTTTAATTTAAAATCTTTTTAATCATGGAAAAAACAGTTGAAACACCAAAAAAGAATGCAAAGACCACAACTGTAGTGGAAAAAGCGAAGGAGGTCAATCTCGCCCCGGCAAACGGAACAGCAAAATTGGAGAACATGGAGACCATCCTCCAGAAGATTGAACGCTTGGAACAGCTCAAAAGACATTATGGTCGATTGAAGTACAAGCAGACCGACCTGCTAAAGGCCTTGGAAAAGATCAAAACGCACAAATCCAAAAAGAGCGACAAGTTCGAGCAAGAAGAAGTGGAGGAATTCCCATATGTCATCGTTCTAAAGGGCAAAGGGGATTATGACCGGTTCGAGGAGATCTTCACCATCAACCAACCCGAGACCGTCGAAAACTTCACAGCCTATCTGTTGAACGAAGTGGACCAAGTCGTGGAAGTCTTCAAAAAAGACCTTCAGGAACAGACCAAGAACCTGGGAAACTAGAAGAAAAGGGGGAAACCCCTTTTTTTGGCGGTAAATGGTGTGGATGAAAAAAAAATCCAAAGAACTCTTACAATCCTAGCGATGTGAAACCATAGGACAATTTTGGGAGACCATCGTTTATTTATATATCTAAATCTTATTTCCTAAGTTTTGTATATGATTATGTAGTTTTGAAAGTACATTGTTGTTTATTTAGAGAATATTTCCAGAAATTCGTTACACTTGATTATTTTCCTTCAATTAAGTACCTCGTAAAACACTTATTCCATCCAGATAATACTTCTTACCATTTCCAGACTGTCATAGTAAATGCAGTGCTCAAATATTTTCTTGTCATTATCTACATCAAACCAATCCATAGCCCAAAGTTCCCTTGAATTCTTACTCTTTAACCCTTTTGAAAAGAAACTCATAGCAAGTGAATCCTCGGGCAAATTTCTTTTATCATTAAGTTTATAATAAAAATCATTGCTCCGAGCTGGATTTCCAATGATTTTTCCGTTTTTGGATTTAACAATCATCATTGGGTGTAAATCCAACATAAAAACTCTATAAAGAGCTGCTGTGAGGCTTACTTGGAACTCCTTGGAGATAGTAACGATTGTTTCGAATTCAAATTTCCTTTTACGACGATATGCCTTAATTACAAGTTCTTCCGGCATCAAGAGATTTGCCGCGAAATGATCAGCTTGTCTTTCAATAATTTGCTCAGATTTGAAACCTGTGAAAGAGGAATGTGCAGGAGCACTCCCATTAATCAGGGCATTGGCATGCTCATGTATGTAAAAGTGACCCAGTTCATGTGCAAATGTAAACCTTGCTCTATCACTGATAGGCTTTCCCCTTGTATTTATGAATATATGGAATTCCCCATTTAAAAACTCAAGCATTCCATCGCAACTATCACCATAATCCCCATAACTATATGTAATCCCATTTTCTACAGCGATTACCTCAGGGTCAATTTCTCCGTAACTTTTAATAAAATACTTATAAATTCCACTGGCCAGGTCTGTTATCAAACCATCTTTATCGACCCTATCATCAAAATGGTTAGTTCTTCTTCTTTGCATCACGCCTATCCCTGGCCATTTTATCCTTGATTTCTTGGGAAGCTTCCTTCTTTCCCTCCCTAGCGGCCTGCGCCATAAGCTTATTGGTTTCTTCTTGGGTTATTTCTAATGATTCAGGGTTACTTTTAAGTATGAACTTCCCCTGTTTGACTATTTGAGATGGATTGTCAAAGATATCTGGCAAGTCTGGCAAATCTTTATCACTAATGATTTTATCAAACTCCTCTATTTCTTTGGTGGTTTCAGGAAGGATGTGGCCAATTTTGAATAATGCATCCCTAAACTTATCATTGAATTTGCTTGACATAATACATCTATTTACTTTGTTGAAAGTGGCTTTTGAGCAATAAATCCTTTTATTTTCTTTAGAGCCCTAAATTTAATTACACGGATTGTATTGTCCGTAATTGAGTACTGCTTACATATTGCAGCTTTTATTTCCTTGGGAATTTCCCCTTTGTATTGGTAGGATGTTCTTAGAATATCCAATTCTCTATTTGTTAATAGCTTACCCTTTACCATTGCTATTTTGAGTCTTTTGATATCTATTTCCTCATCACCTAAAATCTCATCGTCCTCCTTTTCAGGTTCAAACGTTTCAGCAGTTAATTCTTCTAAGCTTAAAGTCTTGTTGTCCTTGAACAGTTCTTTCCAATATGTTCTCTCCACCGCCTTCATTCGAGAAGACAGCCACTTTTTAATGCGAACATCTGGCACATCATCAGGCGATCTGGTATCATCATATTGATGGGCATGATCCCAAATGTCTAAAATCAGTAACCTATATAGGTCTTCATACCTGTTGGGGTCATATCGCGAACGGGCAAATGCAAGTTTTCGGCAAAAACTTCCATACTTGGCAATAAATTGATTAAAAGATTTTTCTGCCTGAAGCAAATCTTTCTCCGTATCCCTCCAGGCTATCTCTATTAGTCGATCTTCATAGGTCTTATCCATTGTTACATGAAAATTTGATTGGCACCTATAAGTATTACACCGAGCGTTTCAACATAGTTTGAGGGGAAAGTGAAACGCTCTAGGTAATCATTATAGAGACAAGTTTTAAATTAAAAATTACATTCTATGAAAAATTCTGAAAAAATGCCCGAATCCAAAGACAATCAAGACATCATTAATGTGGAGGAATACACTAAAATAGGAAAAAAACCTCCAAAAGGAAAAAAATATCTAATTAGAGTGGAAGACAAATCTTACCTATTTGACAAAGGTTCGGCCTCAGGGGCTGAAATTTTAGAAAAAGCAGGGCATACTCCAGTTGATTGTTATTCCCTTTATCAAAAGTTCAAAGGATGTGATTTCGAAAAAATCAGTCCAAATGAAAAAGTAGACTTTACAAAACCCGGAATAGAAAGGTTTATCGTGAAGCCCCCTGAAGTCTTCCATTACACTATTGATGGAGAACCGGAGACCACAGACGAAGAATACCTGACGCCAAATCAAATATTGGAAAGAGGGGGTATCACGCCTGTATCGGACTACTATGTCGTTCAAATCACTCAGGACCAACAACAGATAGAGTACAAGGATTCACCAAACAAACCTATCAAAATGGAATGCCCTGGATTGAAATTTATTTCAGTATACCGAAGTTCAACGCCTGTAGCATAGTAACATGGGAAGACAGGAATTTTTTAATCAGCTAGTTGAAATGGGGTATCATCCTGTCGAAACAGCCAATAACGGGCTGTATTTCGAATATCTGGTGGATATTGGTGTTAATCAAGGGAAAAGAGTGTTGATGGGCTTTGAAAATCTACATGATTTTCCCTTGAATGCTCCTCATGGCCCACATTTTCGACCTATAGATGAGGGATGGGCAAACCCATCAGGGCCAAGGGCTGGGGTACACAATAGTAATTTTGGTCAGGGTTGGGTTCATTGGAGCAGGCCATTTCAGCAATGGAACAGGACAAAAAAGACGGTCAAAGAATATTTGGCACATATCAAGAATTTATTACTGAATATATGAGAAGAGATTTTTCGGTTGCTTTGGAAGAAACCTTAAATACAGAACTATTAAATCACTTGGTAAGAAGTGATGACCAAGAAGATTTGATATTTGCAACATACTCCTTAAGCAAAGGAACAAATCGGGTTTTTGGCACTCTGACAGAGATAATCTACCCAGATGAAGGGGATAGGGAAGTTCACGGTAATGCAGAATTTTATCCATCTTACTTAAGACGTGCAATTTCAATTGCGTTAAAAAAGAAAGAAGGACTGGCCTTCCTTCATTCTCATCCATTCCCTGGATGGCAAGGGATGAGTCCAACTGATATTACTGCCGAAAAAAGGATTGCACCATCCATTTATGGAGCAACAGGATTTCCTTTGCTGGGAATGACCACTGGGAATGATGGTACTTGGAGTGCAAGATTTTGGGTTAAGAACCATAAAAAGAAGAGAAGATATACAAGAAAATGGTGCAGTTCAGTTAGGGTTGTCGGGGATGGCTTAATGATAAGTTTTAATGACAATGTTCTTAAACCAAATTTTGATTCCGAAAAACAATTAAGGACAATTTCCGCCTGGGGGAAAGATACACAAGAGGATCTATCAAGGCTAAAAATTGGAATCGTAGGCCTCGGAAGTGTTGGAAGCATTGTCGCTGAAATACT
>JANSXF010000102.1 GCA_024743095.1 Flavobacteriaceae bacterium | reverse complement strand
GGACGAGGACGATATCGACTTGGACGACGAGGTCATCTCCGACCCAAGATTTGCAGCCCTTTTGGATAAGGACAGAGGTATTATCATCGATGACTCCTACTACCGGTATACTACGGACGGGCTCTATTTTTGTAGAAGGGAGGACAAGAAAAAACTGGAAGCGTTTTTGAGGGAATTGAGCAATAAGAAAGGGTTCAAACCTAGAGGTTTGACCAATAGGTGCGCGATAAAAAAAGTCGAAATCGAAAGTGGCTTATCCATTAGTCCAAAACAGGGAACTGTAGTTCAGGTCACCGATGCAGTTTCACGCTATGAAATAGATGACTGCGGTGGCGGCGGTGGATACTCCGGGGGCGGATCCACTGGTGGGTCCTCAGGCGGTACGCCAACGGCCACAAGTTATCCTATATTAAAACCACAAGGTTTTAGGACCTGCGTCTACGATGAGGACAGTATTTGGGAAAGTATATTCGGTAATCGTGAAAAGTGCAATGAATATCACGATTCGACCCATAGGGTACAGACCCAGTTTTGGAACGAGAACTATTACCTATGGGCATCCATTGGGACGAAAGTCAAATATCAAAAAAAGAGAATGATCGGTTGGAGCGAATCCGGTACAGCGGAATACGTACAATTGGGAATCAACGCCGTTAAATTTACTTATAACTATGTTATTAAACCCGATGCCCCGATGGTAACCAAGCACGTCACTTATAAATACAAGGGTGTTGTGTATGATGGGGAGACAGGAAATATCCTTGTGGGCCAACAACCGCCTAGACCCAAAGACTGGCCAGTTTGGGGCGAAGACGAAAAATTAATCGATCTGGAGATATATATCGATGACATCTTCGGAAAAACCATCAATAAACAAATAGAATTTACCGTGGGAAACCTGAATTCTTCGGTGTATAATTTATTGGCCAAAATCACCAAGACCTCACTGACATCCCTTAAAAATGAAATCAACCAGGATAAAGTGACCGTTAAGATTGTCCGGTTTAGCGATAACAAGATGGAAATGATCGATATGAACCGAATAAAACGGGGGAAATCCAATGAAACCCATCGCTTTGACTTCAATTTTCTATTGACCCTGGGTTATGGTATCGACAGTGGTAATGTAAATTTTGATTTCTTCAAACAGTTCAAGGCCAAAAAATATGATGTGGCCAAAGTGGACATTTATGGTTTGGCCTTAAGGAACGGGACAATAAAGGGAAGTAAGGTCATTGCTGCAGATTAACTTGATGATTTCATATCTTAGTTGCAAACACACCATTGACATGAAAAAATACAACCCTTTTATTATCGCACTCTTGTTCTGTACCTATTCGTTCGGACAGAGTGCTGATGGCCTTCAGGAAAGGCTCATCGTCAACATAATCAATCCAGGATTGGATTATGAGCTTCCTCTGGGCAACAAACTCCTTATTAGCTTTGGGCTCGGTATTGGGTACAGTGGAGCTTATGATGAAATAACGGCCATAGAAAACGATGGGTTCAACTATGTGATAGCTCCTTTCTTGGATACACAGTTCAAATTTTTGTACAATAGAAAACCAAGGGAGGCCAAAGGGAAATCAATTATGCACAATGCCGGGAATTTTATTTCTTTCAGGGCCATGGGACGAGGGCCTTCCATAGCGGAAAACTTAACAAGAACGGACGATCTGGATTTTGCTGTCGGACCTACTTGGGGCATTCAACGGACCTTTAATAAAGTTAGGCTTCTCGTTGATGTAGGACCTCAGTTATATTTTGACACCAAGGGAAACGCCGGGGTTTTCCCGGTCATGGTACAGGTCAACCTTGGGTTTATCTTGAACAGGGATTAGCGAAGTCTATAATGTCCCAATATCTTTTTTAGTGTTTTATGGGCAATCACATCCGGAGTATCCATCAGGCGCCAAGAATCACCGGGACTGGAAATATCGTGACTTGTTCCGGTTCCAGTGATTTTTGAAATGAGCTGTTGCCGCTTCAGATCGTATATGGCTATACCTACCTTCACCTCATTATGGAATACGGACGCTCCTTGACCTATTTCATGCAACGAAATGGAAGATGCCTCTTCCGCCACTGTCAACGCCCTGCACAAGATCAGAAAATCAAATTCTTTCAAGACCTCCCCAAGCTCCTCCAAACCCCTTCCCGATTGATCAAAAGTTAGTTCTTCCGCCAATAAATGGGTCTGTCTCACCTGGTTCATGGTATGCAATGAATCACCAATAAGGGATGCGAATCCTTCCACGTACAAATCCTCAAAATGGTTCCAATTCTTATCATAAATCGGATCGACCAATATCCATTGCCCTTTACTAAAAACCAGTTCTCGATCCACCTCTGCATCGAGCAACACCTTAGGTGATCTACAGGAGTTTAAAAACAACAGAAAGACCAGACCCACCAGCTGAATGGTCGATACCGATTGAAAAGCAGTTGATTTCCTCATCATAATTCTTGGTTTTACAGGATAAGGGAACTTAAAGGACCTGTTCCTTTCCAGTACAGTCCCGCCCAAGGTAACATTACTATTTTCTGTATAGCCCTTTCATTTCCAAACATGAATGACAAGGGAATTTAAAGCTCAATGAATGATACACAACTATGTATCACAATGATTTCATTGTGTCCGTTAAGGACTATTCGAAAGTACGGATCGCGTGTCAATTACGTCCTTTTTTCATATCAATTTGTAAAACAAAAAAACAGCAATTTATAAAATGAGGGTAATTTTTCACACTACAAACAGGGATATCTATTAGATTGGACCTGTCTAAGATATAAACTTATAAAAACCATTACACCATGGGAAAAATCAAAAACATCAAAACAATGTTCAAGGAAAATGAGTTGAAACACACCGAAAAAATCAAAGGAGGGGGAGATGATGGCGACATCGAGAAAGGAAAGATAAAAAAGAACGACTAACACTGCCATTAATTTTTTCACTAAAATCCCTATGTACAAGTAGGGATTTTTAGTATGTTGCCGTATATGAGACAATCCTTAGTATTTGCCCTTCTAACTATTTTCATTGTATCGGGATGCAAAAAAAACGAACAACATACGTTTGACTATCCCGAAATCCCCAATACTATCGTGGTTGAAGAGCATCATGGGATTTCATACACCAATGCGTTCTCCAACCTAGAAAAAATCAACGACTCATCCATTGTACAATGGTTCAAAGAGCAGGATTCTATCACGGAATCCTATTTTGATTCGACATCGCAGTACCGTGCAGTTTACGCATACTACGATTCTTTGGAAAACAAGGAAAAAGATCCAGCACGAAGGATTTTTTACAATGAATCCGGTGCCACCTTTTATTTATCAAGGGCCAAGGATAAAAGAAACCTTTTATACCGTCAAGAGAAAGGGACCAACTCCGAATTACTGTACGATCCCAAAGTCTATAAGGATGGCTCCTATGACATCGCTTATTATAAACCCTCCTATGATGGGAAATATGTGGCCATGGCCATGGAAAAGGAAGGCCATTTTTTTGACGAACTACTCATTCTTGATTGCGAGGCAAAAAAAACCATAGGAGAGCCTATAATAAATACAAAGCCTAAAAAAGCAGGCGGTTATGTATGGGCCCCGGACAGCAAATGCATTTCCTTTATTGCCTATCCCAACTATGGGGAAGACCACAATGATCGAAATAGCTATACTGCATTGTATTGTCTGGACAACTTGGATGGGACAGCGAAATCCATATTTAAAGATGGTAAAAATGGTGTAAGCCTAAATCAAGAGTACTATCCGGTCCCCGTGTTCCGTTCAACCCAGAGCAACTTTATGTTCATATATGCCGGGAATGCATCGGATTTTTGGGATAGTTACTACATTCCAATTGAAGATTACAAAGCGGGGAGGTATTCCTGGAAGAAGCTATACTCCAGTGAGGACATGATATTCCATGATCGGGGCACGGAACGCAATGGCAAGTATTATTTTAAGAGACTTCATGAAGATAATATAGAATTATGTATGGTCGATTTAGAAGATGCCGATTTTCAACATCCAAAGGTATTGTTCTCAGGCAAGGGAGAAGACCAGTTAAGTGGGTTTAAGGTTACCAGGGAAAACATATATTATACCGTGAGCACCAACGGTATTGCTTCGGTTTTGTATAAACACATGGAAAATACTGAAGATGTACAGATAGAACTACCTGCTTCCACTGGGGAGATAACCTTCGACTATCGATCACCTTATGAGAATGATCTATGGGTTTCTCTATCTGGGTGGACCGCCAACCCGAGGGATTATTATTTTGATCCTAAAACAGGAAAATTCCAGTTTGTGGAACTGGGCATGTGGCCGGATTTTCCGGAATTTTCCAATATCATCAGTGAAGTGGTCGAAGTGAAATCACACGATGGCACAAAAATCCCTCTGAGCATCGTAAGAAGAAAAGACCATAAATTTGATGAGGAATCTATGGGCATTATCACGGCCTATGGTGCTTATGGCATATCAGAAACTCCTTGGTTCCACTCCCCTATTGCAGATTTTGTCAATCAAGGAAACATCTATGCCTCTGCCCATGTCAGGGGCGGTGGAGAAAAAGGGCCTAAATGGCATGAAGCGGGCATGAAGTCCTCCAAAGCAAATTCTTGGAAAGATTTGAATGCCTGTAGCCAATATTTAATCGACAATGCCTACATACACCCCAAGAGACTAGGTCTCACTGTTAGCAGTGCCGGGGGAATAACCGGTGGCATGGCCGTTAACGA
Source organism: Flavobacteriaceae bacterium (assembly GCA_024743095.1). Lineage (GTDB taxonomy): Bacteria > Bacteroidota > Bacteroidia > Flavobacteriales > Flavobacteriaceae > Flagellimonas. The sequence goes on along the minus strand of JANSXF010000102.1, from coordinate 1,343 downwards.
ACGGTCGGATTTATACGGGGTCTTTACGGGCTTCGTCCCCAATTTAAATGTAATCAGAACCGAATACTTGGAAGGCTTTGACGATTCTGATACGGCTTTTGAATTTGGGACCATCAAAGAAAAGGGGAGTTATCAGGATTTACTCCGAATGGACCCAGTCGTGAATCTATCCAAGGACAAGGAATATCCAAGTACACTTATGATCATAGGGTTTAACGATTACTTAATCCCCCCATCGGGTGCCGGAAAATACACAGCCCTTTTACAATCTTATAACATAGCCAACGACAAGCCTTATTTATTGGACGTGAAATTTGATGGCGAGCACGAGATAGATTGGGTCGAAGACTATGCAAAAATGTTGGTTTTCACCAAAACTGAACTTGAAAAAAGACATTAGGCATCGCCTTTTTCGATATGTTGGGACAGCCGATATGACAGTTCATCCAAGAATTTGGCCCTGTCCTTTTTTCTTGCGCATATCTCAATATAGGTGCGATAGCAATCCCCTAAACTGAAATTGAACATGTGCTCAAACGCCCTGGCTATTTGTTTAATATCCGCTTCCCCATGATTAATGGCCCCGGACATATAAAGGGCATATACCAATTCGGTCAAGGACACTTTAGAGGAAGTCCAATACAGATCACTCGTTTCATTGGAGTTTATAGTACTTGCCAACCGATCCCGCATGTATAGCATGGTCAATTGACCAGCCTGTATCCTTGCCCACAAGCGGTCATGCGAAGTATTGAACCGGGGATCGAGCATATAGGAAGGCTTATACTTGCCAAAATAATCCTCTACATACTTTCGGGTAAAGAACTGTGCATCGAAATGGTCCAATCTCAATTTCATATACTTTATAAAGTCCGCGTGCATTCTGAAAAAGGCGTTCCATTTCTTGGATTTGGCCTTGACAAGTTTTCGTAGCGCCTCTAGATCCGTAGCAGGACAATTAAGTTCAAAGTCCAATACTTCGGTATAATAGATAAGGTTGACCATGGGAATTTGTTTGGTGCACTTGAAAAATTCAATTTCCTCCCGGTCATCCAAAAACACTTGATCGGTCACTTTGTCCCTCAGCTCCCATAGCCGGGTACGGCAAAGGGCAATAATCTCCATGGCGGCATCAATGGTGCTGGGCGTTGATGATTCGATTTCCGCTATTCGTATTTCAAGTTCGGATTTGTGCAATGTTCTTTTCATACTTAAAAAGTTAAGGCACATAAACAGGTCGCTGCAGATTCGGGTCTTTCCATCACGGTCGATGAACGCCTCAAATATGGCCCACTTCATCAAAAAATAAAAAATTGTTTTCCGGTGTTTTACAAAAACATATG
>JANSXF010000042.1 GCA_024743095.1 Flavobacteriaceae bacterium | reverse complement strand
GTTTAAGTACGATCATTCGGGTAATACCGTTCAAAATATGATGGTCGGCAGGATGCGTGATCACGGTCCCATTTTTTATAAAAAAGATATTGGTATGCGAGCCTTCCGAAATCATACCATCACGCACCAGTGCCGCTTCATCGGCAGTACCCATCATAGCTGCTTCATTGGCCATGATATTGCCCAATAAGGAGATGGATTTGATATCGCACCGGTGCCACCTAAAATCCGGTTCCAGGATGGCTTTCATATGTTTTGGATTGATGGCCGGAAGTGAGTAGGGCAACGCATAGATCATCACGCTGGCCGGAACATCTTTTGGATAGGAGTGTTTTCTTGGGGCGGTACCCCGGGTGACCTGCATGTAGATCAGGCAGGATCTGTCCGTTAAATCCGAAGCTTTTAGCAGCGGTTCGAGGGCATCGTCAATAGTTTTAACGTTGAACAAGACCCCTATTTTGTTTAAATTGTCCTGCAATCGCTCCAAGTGGGCCTTTTTATAAAAGATACCATTTTCCAATTGCACCATTACTTCGTAAATGCCATCTCCAAATAAAAAACCGCGATCAAAAACGGATATTTTGGCATCTTGGGGCGAAACTATTTCACCGTTCACAAAGACTTTTTCGGGAAAATTTCCTTTTGGCAACATGTATGGTCGGTTTTTTTCTCGCAATCATCTACCATAGTATATGTATTGCGTAATCTTACATATGTGAAGGTAATGGATATTTGCCAAAAGTAAAACCAAGCACCCACAAACTATGGATACTTGGTTTTTGCCCGGGGGATTTTTTAAATGGGTTTTGTCTTACATCTTTGGAACAAAACCCAAGGCCACGTCAAATACACCGCTTAGATTATCTTTGGACGTTTTCCAGAGTTTCATTTTTTGCTACAATGATGAAGTCCGAGCGTCGGTTCAGCAAATGCTCTTGTTCACTGCACTGTACCCCGTTTGAACACCTGTTTTTCAACCTGTATTCGCCATAGCCATCGGCGCTAACGATCCTATCGTGATCGATTCCTTTGGAGATAAGGTATCGCATGGTGGACTTGGCCCTGTCATCGGATAGTTTGAAATTATATTGGTCACTGCCCCTTGAATCGGTATGCGATTCGATCTTTATCTTGATACTTGGGAACTCCTGCATGGCGTACAACACTTTTTCCAATTCTATCTCCGCTCTAGGGGTAATATCGGATTTGTCGTATTCAAAGTAAATGGGATTCACCTTAATTTTTTCAACATCGCCTTCCTTTACCACCAAGCTTTCGAAAGGAGTGAGATAGATCATATTTTCCCGGGAAGGCTCTTGAGGGTTTTCCCCTGTTGCAATAAGTACCTCCTCCTTAGTGAAGCGGGGTTTGGAGAACACCAGTTTATTTTCTTTGTTACAGGGCAAGGTGATATTGAAGTAGCCGTTTTCATCCGTTTGAAGTGCACTTACAAATCCTGTTGCACCCTGGTATACCTCAATTTTGGACAATGGAACCGGTTCTCCCGTGTTTTTGTTCAAAACATAACCGGAGTATACCAGACAGTTCACGGGTTTGGCTTTGTTGATTTGGTAGATGTCGTCATCCCCGGCACCTCCAAACCGGTTGGAAGCGAAGTAACCAAGGTCTTTTTTTGCATTATAGATCAGGGAAAAATCATCCATGTTCCCATTTATCGGTTCGCCTATATTAACGGGCAGTTCAAATGAATTTTCGGACAAAATAGTGGAGGCAAAAACGTCCAATCCGCCAAGACCGTAATGTCCATCCGAAGAAAAATAAAGTGTATCCCCGTCAACAAAAGGAAACATTTCCCGCCCCTTGGTATTTATTTGCTTTCCCAAGTTTTTTGGTGGTGATATCGCATCGCCGTCCATTGCCAATGCCACCACATAAATATCACTATGCCCGTAACCTCCGGGCATATTGGAGGTGAAGTACAAGAACTTGCCATCCGGACTAATGGCAGGATGTCCACAGGAGTAATCTTTACTATTGAAGGATAACGGGGTAATGTCGATAAGTTTGTTCTGGTAAATGCTCCCTTTTAATATCTGCATATTGGAAAGACCATCGTTGTTGGCGCTTAACTTGTTCTTTTTAATATAGTTCCGGGTAAAGTATACGGTTTGCGAACCTGGAGCAAAGGCTACATTGGCATCATGAAAGTCCGAATCCATATTGTCCAAGAATATTTCGGGTACAAAATCCGAAATATTGGGGTTGGTCAGATACACATCCAAATAGGGTTGATTGTTCCAAGGATATATTTTACCATTGGATTTGATGGTGTCCCTGGCCGATGCAAAAACGAGCATATCATTGAACATCGCTGGCGCGAAATCGGATTTTTTACTGTTGAGGGCCAGTTTTTGAATATCAAACTTTGGATTTTCGTCCTTGCGGCTTTCCAACTGTTCCTTTTGGGCGAGAATCATCTCCAATCTATCCTGATCGGAATAGAAGTCTTTTAGCAATTGGTCCGCTTTTTCCGGTTCCATGCTTGCCTTTAAACATTGTACAAGTTTTATAATGTTGCTTTCGCCAACACTTTGGCCTTGCATGGCGTAGAGTTTAACATACCAATCTTTGGCATTTTGATACTCGCCCATGTTAAAGTGGGCATCCCCCAACCGCTGGATTACATGGGTGGATGCTTTTCGACTTTCTGATGCGAGATCATTATAAAGTACTATCGCTTTTTCAAATTTAAAGTCATCAAAGTATTGATCGGCCCTGTCCAATTTGCTCTGGGCAAAGCTAGCTAAGGAAGTACTTAATGCGATAAGAAGTATTATTTTTTTCATAATGCTTTTTTTTAAAAGAATCGGGGGGACAATGCCCTTTTGTTCATATCAAAAACAGTGAACTTGAGAATGATTTCATGGGAACCATCATTATAGTTTTCAAGCCCGGTCAAAGAGTAATCATAAGCATAACCGATAAAGAATTTGCTTCCTAAATGAAAACCTGCCAATGCACTTATGGCATCATCGTACCTATAGGCCAGGCCAAGGTTCACTTTTTCCTGAACCAAGAAATTGGCGGAGACATCTACCGTGAGGGGCGCACCTGCAGTATGTTTTGTAAGGACGGCAGGCTTGAACTTTAAAGATGGTGAAAGGTCGAACACATACCCGCCCATAAAATAATATTGACTTTTTCTATCGGTTATTTCTCGGTCATCATCAGTATAGATCTCGGAGTTTAGAAAGTTGTCCGTGGATGCTCCCAAGTACCAATGATCACTGTAGAGGAAAGCCCCAAAACCGACAATGGGCCTTGTCTTGTTAAGGTTTTCGCTAAAAACAGGGTCAAGATCATTGTTGAAGTTTCCCTTGGACCAGTCGATACTTAGGATATCGGCCCCAGCATTGATTCCAAGGGATAGCTTTGTGCTTGCCCCTGTGGGAAGCTCATAGGCAAAATGCCCATTGACCCGAACATTGTTGGAGGCACCGATATTATCGTTGATCGCCGTTAATCCAAGTCCTACTCTTTGACCTGTTCGGCCTTGAACCGTAAAGGATTGGGTTTCCGGGGCTCCGTCCAATCCCACCCATTGGGAGCGATATAGGACATTTGCTTCGAAGTTTGCCGATGTGCCCGTGTATCCGGAATTGAGCACTGTGGTATTGTACATATATTGTGAATACTGCGGAGCTTGTTGCGCCTTTGCACCAAAATGACTTAGGCCAATGCACACTACAACAACCATTTTATATTGAATGTTTTTTATCATAATAGATGGAATTGATTTATAAAGCTTTGGATTATCGGGCCAGTTGTAACCAACCTACAAGGTTTCGGTCCAGTTCTGGAATGTTGATCACATAATAGTAGGTTCCCGAGGGAAGATGGTCTCCTTTGTTAAGAATCCCGTTTACGTTTGCTATGCCGTTCCAGGTATTGCGGTAGTCGACCGCTTTGAAGACTGTATTGCCGTTCCTGTTAAAAATTTCTATGGTATTGGAATAGTCTTCAATACATTCAATTTCGAAGAAATCGTTGAACCCATCGTTGTTCGGTGAGAACTCGTTGTATACTAGAAGGCAGAATTCCTCATCCAAGACCTCTCCACATTCGATGGTTGCAATATCCAATTCAAGTGCATCTACTGGAGTACACGAAGCCACATCTTGGTAGGCTACACTTACCGAATTGTTCTCAAGGCCGTTCCAAGTTACGGACACAAAATCATCTGATGTACCGCCACCATCGACAACAGTTCCTCCGGCAATGGTCCATGTATAATTCTGTTTTCCACTTTCGGTGGTATAGGTATATTCTTCATTGACACAGGTATCCTCTGACTGGCCACTAAGGGTAATGGGCTCATTTTCCTGAAGTACAATGGTTACCTCTAGACGGTTTGCACCCTGGCAACCACTTGGTTCCTGGATGGAAAGGTAATAGGTCCCATCGGTGAGCAGTGCGGATGAATCCAGTTCTTGGCCACCCGTTGCACTATCATAAAATACAATATTGGATTCGTTTACTTGTATATCGGCAAGGGTAAGACCTGCACTTGCACAGAAGGTCTGTGTCACCGAATCGGTGGTAGGTGTCCGTCCCTCAAGTATTACGGTTATTTCCAATAAAGATGTACTGATACAACCCTGGCCACTAACATTGGCGACAAAATAGGACGCTCCATCGATCAGCGGGGTATCTACATCTAAAAGATCGCTTCCATTTGTATCTGCAAAGAAAAGTATGTTGGATTCGTTCACTTGAAGATCGGCCAATGTTGGATTGTCACTTGCGCAAAAAGTTTGTGTAGTCCCTGCTGTAGTTGGAGGTGCTGGGTCGATAAGGTTAACAGTAATCCCTACGCGAACTAATACCTCAATGGGTACATCCAAAATCCCGGCAAAGTATACCTGGCCATCGACCAAGGGTGTGTCGAGGTCCAGGGCAAGCGCGGCATCAAGGGTATCGAAGAAAACGATATTGTCCAAATTGACCACTATATCCAAAAGCGTGGGGTTGTCCGAAGCACAGAAGGTCTGAACCAAATCATCGATGATCAAATCGGGAATATCTATATCAATTCCCCCGGTCAGCGTACATAGGCCGGCGTCCACAAATACTTCGATGGAGCTGTTGGCATCCAGGGATAGGTCTATACCATTGACATCCACACTAAAATCAAGATCTGTATCCAAAACCCCATTAAAACTTTGTCCGTTTACAGTGAGGACGATTGCATCGCCAGGACTGGCATCACCGCTTAGACTTCCCGAAACGTTAAATGTAGGGTCTACTTGAAAAATGTCCGACAGTATATCCAGGGTAATGACCGGAGTGGCGTCTATGGTGATGTTTGCCCCGGAATCTACCACATCGATTGTGGCCGACTGCAAATCCCCTGCGGCATTTTCACAGCCTGCTGAGGACTCGGTTACCCTTGCGTAATACGTATATGGGCTACCAGCTTGATCTAATCCGCTAATGTTCAGGGATCCATCTTCAGGGCCTATGGTATAGGTTACCGAACCCACGGTAAGTCCATCTGTAATTTCGTTGGTCGCGTTGGCATCAAAATACCAACTGTATGTGCCATCAATAGCACTGGAAGGAATCAAAACAACATCATTGGAAGAACAAATCGGTGTTTGATCACCAGAAATATCGATATCTGCCGCTGTTGGAATATCCACCACATTCACCTCCACAGGGATTCTTGGCGACTCTTCTGGACAGGATGGGTCTGCCGAAGCCACATAGTAAGTGGCATTGGATGTTAAAATTGGGGTAGTATAAGGGTCGCCCGAATTTAGAGTTGATAACAGTGTGCCCCCGGTTTGTGCATCGTACCATCTCAGCTCAGCTCCACCCACCGTAGTGGCTGTCAAATCCACGGATTCCCCTGAACAGATGCTCACATCTTGGGCATCGGTATCCAAATCGGGCATAGCAGGAGCTCGATAGACCTCATATAGGTCAATGGACTGGGCAATGTCAACGTTTAAAAGGGATGATAAACGAAAAGTAACACGATTGGCTGCCCCAGTGGGGTCAATGGGAATTGTGGTCACTTGGCCGGCTTCCAAAAGTCCTAAAAGGTCTAAATCCAACAGCGAGGAAAGGCTTCCATTAAATGTTGGGGCCTGCGAACCATTCTGTACAATAACTTGAATATTATCTGCCAGACCTAGGGTCAATAAAGAAGGGTCCATGGCCAGACGAACATAGAAATTCTCTCCAGCTTGGGAAAGGGAATCAAAGTAAACGGTTTGTTCGATACTTGCCGCAACACCTAAAACACCAAGTCCTATCTCGGAGGCCGTATTCAGATCACCGTCAATGGCCAAATGGGCATCTGCGACACCTGCACCGCCAAGCCCTAGGAGATCTAGGGTAATACCGCTTCCATCAAAGGATGTAAAGCTGGGCGTTCCGCACAAACTTGGGTCCGGGCCAAAGAATGCTCCAGAGACATCCAAGTCCCTGGTGTTGAGCAGCCCTAAAATAGAACCAATTTGGTTATCGATTCGAACCCTGTTATAATCGGCATTAGGGGCTATGGCAAGGAAGAAATCGTTGTTTGCGTCGGTGACAACCCTGAGTTGATCGGATGAAAATGCATTTGCATCAAATGATGATTCTGCCAGAATATTATTGTCACCATTTTTTATTGTTACAATGAACTCTTGGTTTCCAATGAGTACTGTCCCTAAAACATTGGCCAATAGGCTTCCCAAACTACCTCCCAATAAAGAGGGCAAAAGTTCTTCTTCCGTATCTATTTTTACAAATGATTGTGTGTTTGATGGCAATGTGGAGGGAAATTCCAATTCCAGGTGTCCGTCATAGGCGCCAATACCCACTGCAATACCCGAACTTGCCCTTATTGTGGCCTGGGTGGATAAGTTGGCATCAATTGCATTTGTAGCGTTGTCGACCTCTTCTTCGCCAATAATGGTCGTTGCGAAGGTTTGTGCCCCAATTGTCCAATGTGTGAACAATAATGAAATGATAAATAAGCACCTTTTGAATAAAAGTATTGATGTATCCATAAAAATAAGTTTTCATTATTGTTGAAAACGTATTTAAATGTTGAATATTTTATATTGTAGGAAAATACATCATTAAAAATAAGAAAAATGAATAAACTATTGATTTTTAAGTTCTTGTGGGAAGCCCTGTAAAATCTAGAGGTCTCCAAGATTTGTCCTTTTCAAAAAAGGAATATTTTTTTTGTGGAAAAATTGAACTTAACCGATAAAAGGAGTTGGTCTATTGACTACCTATAAAACAGTTGGGTGAAGTAGAAAACACCTTTTGAATCGGCTTTTGCACTGACTGCGGTATAAAAATAGTCACCTTCAATGGCCTTTCTGTGGGTATCACTCTTTAACCACGCATGTACAACACCTTTTGCGGTGATAAAATTCCGCCCTACGATTTCGGATACATAGTTGGCCTTGGTCTCTATGGTCAGGTCGGATGACCTGCGGTCGAAATCGTCATGATTGATTTCATTTTTAACGATCATCTCCTTTGTATGCTCGATCGCATAATCATAGGCGGTCTTATCAAAATCAAGTGTGTTTAGGCCGATGGAGGCTCTATGCTCGTTAACAAGTTCCAGGATTTCCATTTCCATGGGCGATACCTGGGCTTCAAAGTGAAAACTATCCACTTCCTCTTCCGCAGAAGTTGATGTACATGATGTGGTCAAAACCAAAACCAATAATAGGCCCAATACTTTGCTAAATCCTTTCATATCTTTCAAATTCGGGTGCAAAAGTATGGGGAGATAAATCCTTGGCAATAGGGTCCTTAAAGAGTTTTTTAAACTGTTTTATATCGACGTTGAATCGCGTTGATCAATTCTTAAACAGGTGTTTCATCGGTTGATCACGGCCTTATGGCAAATTGTAAAAGTTGTGTTTTGAATTGTGGAAAACTTTGATTTTTCATTCAGTTTTTGCGTACTTCACAGCTTAATACTACTTTCTATGATCATTTTTGTCGATATGGACGAGGTTATTGCGGATGCCTACACCGCCCACTTGGAAATTTACAATCAGGAGTTTAATGCCAAGATTAAAATCGAGGACTGTTTTGGCAAGGAATTTTGGCAAACTGTTCCCAAGGAACATCAACAATCCATAAGGGACCATACAAGGCGCGATGGATTTTTCGGAGATTTAAAGGTGATGCCCGATAGTCAAGAGGTTCTTGGGGAGTTGAGCAAAAAACATGAGGTTTACATAGCATCCGCAGCTATGGAGTTTCCACAATCCTTAAGGGAAAAATCGGATTGGTTGGATGCCCATTTTCCATTTATTCCATGGCAAAATCGGATACTTTGCGGTAACAAGCATATTCTAAAAGGGGATCTCCTGATCGATGATAGGAGCAAAAATCTTGGTCCATTTAACGGTAGGTCCATCATGTTTACCTCGCCCCATAACACAAATGTTACTGAATTTGAACGGGTCGATACGTGGAAGGAAATAGCGGAGAAACTTTTGTAAATTGCCATTACAATGCAAAACAGCGTATCCCGGTTTTTTCTCTTTTTTGGCGTATTGATGCTTCAGGCCTGTGCCGGGCAATCCCATTTGGTACAAGATCAAATGGAGACCGTCACCAAAGAACAATTAAAATACTACCTCTATTATCCTGAGGACTATTTTGAATCCGAAAACAAGGAGTTTGGCTTATTGCTCTTTCTTCATGGAGGGGGAGAGTCAGGCAGGGATGTTGAGCAGATCAAAGATACAGGGCCGCCCAAAATGTTGGTGGAGGGCAAGCAATTTCCATTTTTAATACTCGCCCCTCAGAATCCCCACCCAAAGAAATGGTGGAAAACCGATGCGGTAGTCCAATTGTTGGATTCCGTTGTACAGACCAACCGAGTGGATAAAAACAGAATCTATTTAACAGGGTTGAGCAGGGGAGGTGGTGCCTCTTGGGAATTGGCGACCCAATATCCCGAAAAGTTTGCCGCCATGGCCGTGATCTGTGGGATGGCCCCCTTGCCCTATGCACATTGGATAGACCAAGAAATGCCCATATGGGTCTTCCATGGCGATCAAGATGATGTGATCAACGTAGAGGAGTCCGATAAGATGGTCGGGAAGTTACGTGAAATGGGCCACGATGTTCGCTATACCAGATATAAGGGCGTTGGCCATAATGCATGGGAGAGGGCCTATACTACAGATTCACTCTATAGGTGGCTGGCCAGTAAAAAACGAAATAAATAGACCCTATGAAATATCCAGTTATGTTATTCGCATTTGTTTTGGTGCTAAGCTGTAAACAAAGCAAAAAGCATGTTGAAAATGATACGGTGGAAGTTGGGAGGGGAACAGCTTTGGATGCTGAACCAAAAGATTCGATAACAAAACCTACCACGCCTAAACTAAAAACCTTCGACGGGTTGGCGGACACCACGTTTGTTAGGCTCGCCGATTTTAGCGAGGATTTTGCCTATGATATGCGCTATGCTACCGAGAATAATTTCCTAAAAGCCAAGGTTTACGATTGTGCCGAATGCTATACCCGTGTAAAAACGGCGAAAGCATTGATAGAGGCCAATAAGGATTTTATAAGGCAAGGGACAAAAATTAAATTCTATGATTGTTACCGGCCCAATTCCGTACAGTATAAAATGTGGGAAATTGTGCCCAATCCCCAATATGTTGCCAATCCGGATAAGGGCTCTATTCACAATAAGGGCGGGGCTGTAGATATTACCTTGGTGGATATCGAAGGAAACGAACTGGATATGGGAACCGACTTTGATTTCTTTGGGAAAAGGGCCTATCACGATAATATGGATTTGCCCCAAGAGATATTGGACAACCGAAAATTGCTAAAAGAAACCATGGAGGCGCATGGTTTTTGGTCCATAAGAACCGAGTGGTGGCATTATAATCTTTCAGCGGCCTCCAATGATCCAGTGGCCAATTTTAAATGGGAATGCAAAGATTGATTAAACCAACCTGTATGAAAACACTTAAAAAATCAACCTTAGTCTTAGTATTGATGTCATTTGGAATGTCTGCCCAGGATACCATTATGCCGCTTTGGCCAAGATCCGTACCCAATCAGATCAACTCGGAAGAAAAGGAGAAGATAGCGCATGCCGATGATGGGATTATTTGGATAACCAATGTTCAAAGGCCAACATTGGAAGTATACCTTCCTTCCAAAAGGAACATGACCGGAGAGGCAGTGGTCATTTTTCCAGGAGGCGGATACCATGGTCTAGCCTATGATTGGGAGGGAACCGATATCGCAAAATCACTCTCGGTCAAAGGAATTGCAGGTATTGTGGTGAAGTACCGTCTGCCATGGTCCAAGTCCATTGACAAAGGTAAAAACGTAGTTCCACTGCAAGATGCACAACGGGCCATCAGGCTGGTAAGGGCAAAGGCAGGGGAATGGAACATTGCACCCAATAAAATTGGAATCATGGGCTTTTCAGCAGGCGGGCATTTGGCTTCAACATTGGGCACCCATTATAATGAAGCCGTGTACGATAAACAGGATGATGCCGATGACCTATCGGCCCGTCCAGATTTTATGGCATTGATCTACCCTGTCATCACCCTGGGGGTGCCAAGTACCCATACGGGCTCCAGGGTGTCGTTATTGGGAGAAAAACCAACCCATGATCAAGTGGATTATTTATCCAACCAAAAACATGTGAACAAGGATACCCCACCAACCTTTTTGTTGCATGCTATGGACGATGATGCGGTTCCGGTAGAGAACACCATCCTATTTTTTAATGCCTTAAGGAAGCACGATGTTCCTGCGACCATGCACGTATATCCTACAGGTGGGCATGGATTTTCCATGGCTTTACAGGATGAAAGGCTAAAAGGATGGATGGACCTCTTTTTTGATTGGGTGGCCCATCTGGATTAATCGTGTGTTTTTTCGCAATCCAATACCACGAGTGTATCGTTTAAGGATTTGGTGAAGAAAAGATATTGATTTCCACCGTCCTTTATTTTGTGTTTTTTACGCAGCTCGGCCACTGATATGGGGAAATTACGTGTGGTGATGTTTGCTTTTAAAGCACCAATGGATTTCATGGATTTTTTGGAGTAGGGCACTATGTTGTTGATTTTGAACCTCCTTCCGGGAAAGTCGACCAGTTTGGCACAAGTGTACAAGTGCGAATGCGGGTGCAATTTGGCCAGCCCATGGTTCTTTCCGACGCACTTGAACCCTCCTGATTTTAGAATGGCGGCATTGGGCTCGTACAAATAAGAGGATGGTTCATCAAATTCGACCTGGGAGAGCTGTTCCTGTTCCAATTCAAAATCGAAGGTATCCCCACCTTGGTGGACCATATTTATGGTTCTTATTTTGATGCTTCCTATGAACCCCTTTTCTAGGACGAACAAAAGTTCTTTTACTTCATTGTGAACGGCGACCACATGAACTTCCTTGACAAAATCCAACGCTTCAATGCCCAATTTTATGTCCAAGAGCGGAGAGGTTTTTACTAGGATATTTTGCGTTTTTTGAAAAAGTTTGGGAAGATGTTCAGGTAGATTGGGTAGACAATCCTCCAGTAGGAACACCTTTGCCTTTGCGTCATTTCTTCGAGATGGGTCTAGGTAGATCCAATCGAAATGGGAGGTGGAATTTGTAATAAAATCGATACCATCCCCTGGTAGACATTCAATATTTTCCCGTCCTAAAATTTTAAAATTATGGCGCGCAATTTCGCTCAACCCTTGATTGATTTCGCAGTGAAGGACAGTTGCGATTTTTTTGGAAAAAAAGTAGCTGTCCACACCAAAGCCACCGGTGGTATCCACAAGTGATTTTCCATCGGTCAGCCGAGCTTTGTAAGCTGCCGTTAACTCTGAGCTTGTTTGCTCAATATTTAGTTTGTTCGGATAATAAATGTTGGGTGTTCGGAACCAGGTTGGGAGCTTGTCCTTGGACTTTTTCTTGGCTTGGATCTGCTCGGCCAGCTCTTTTTGCAGAATTCCTTCAAAAGTAGGCTTGCCCAGTAGGACTGACATGATGTCAGACGACATATTTTTTGATATAAATTCCTGTACACCAGTATTTAAAATAAGTCTATTCAAACTAAAACTATAAATCCTTGGTTAGTTTTTTTACGAAAGCATTTTCGGCCAAAAACTCCTTCAAGATCACCTTGATGGCGGTGTATCCAGGAACCGCGATAACCATTCCCACTACCCCAAAGAGAAGGCCGGCAATGATGATCACCAGGAAGATTTCCAACGGGTGTGATTTAACGCTCGTGGAAAAAATAAAGGGTTGCGAAAAGAAATTATCTATCAATTGTCCGATGCTCAATCCTATTAAAACATACATGGCTTTCGGTAAAATTACCGAGCTAAAATCGGCATCGATAAAAGTGGTCATGGTCAATAAGATCATGGTTGCCCCACCAATGATCGGACCTATATAGGGAATGATATTGAACAGGGCACAAAGGAAGGCGATTACGATGGCGTTTTCCACTCCCACTATCAAGAGTGCAATGGTGTATATTACAAATAGTATGAACAACTGTAATAGTATACCGGCAAAATATCTTGAGAGCAAATTGTTGATCTTGTCAATGGATTTTACCAGATTACTTTCTTTGTTGTCCGGGACAAAGGTCAGAAGGCCATTTTGCATCAATTTACTGTCCTTTAAAAAAAAGAAGGAGATGAACAGTACTGAAAATAGACCAATGCTAAAATTGCTCAAAACATTGACAATCGAATTGATGAAGTTGGGAATAAATTTTAGGTCCAGTCCCTTGAGCACATTTTCTTCGATCTTGGATTCATCCAGCATATGGTTTACACTGCGTGTGGATGCTCCAAAATAATCCAATGTTTGAAGGTATAGCGAATTGAGATCGTTCTTGAGGGTTTCCATATCCAACAGGGAAAGGTTTTTGCTCTGTTCGGCAACAAGTGGGATAAATAGCGCAAGTATTCCCAAGAAAAGGGACAACATAAATATCATGGTGATCACCACTGCAAATGTATTGGGAAATTTCAGCCTGTCCCTCAAAAACCTAACGATGGGACGTCCCAGCAGGGCTATTACGGCGGCTATGGCCAAATAGGCCAGTACGGACTGTATTTTGTAAAAGAACCAGCAAATCAGTACCACACCCACCATTATGGCTACCGCCCTCAATATTCCGTTGGCTATTGTTTTTGAGTTCATTGATCAACCTTTAAAAACATACTCGATTATATTCGACCCCATTTGAAGGGCCTTTGTCCTAACTTCTTCAGGGTCGTTATGTACGGAAGGGTCTTCCCAGCCATCTCCCAAATCGCACTCGAAGGTATAGAGCAAAACAAGTCTGCCCTTTTCAAAAATACCAAAGGCCTGAGGACGCTTTCCATCGTGTTCATGAATTTTGGGAAGACCACCTGGAAAAGCAAACCTTTGAGAGAAAATGGGATGGTCGGTTCCCAGTTCCTCCAGTTGTTTATCAGGGAAGACCTTTTCCAACTCCCTTCTTAAATAGGGTTCCATGCCATAGTTGTCATCAATGTGCAGAAACCCCCCGGACAATAGATAGGTGCGTAAATTTTGAACCTCTTGATCATTAAAAAATACATTCCCATGTCCGGTCATGTGCAAAAAAGGATATTTAAAGATAGAGACACTGCCTGCCTCCACCGTTTGTGGTTCTGTATCCATTCGGGTGCCAATATGGGTATTGCAAAACTGAATCAAGTTTGGCAGTGCCGTTGGGTTTGAGTACCAATCACCACCTCCTCCGTATTTGAGTATGGCTATTTGTTGGGCGGTCGCTAAGTTTATTGTAAATAAAAGCAGCAAAACCATCAAAAACAGGTTCTTTTTCATGCGGAACGGTTAACCGACCCTAAAAATAGGATAATCATTTGTAAAAAAATGAAGTATTGATGTTTAGTTGTTGATAATCGCCACGGTTGTGCAGGCTACAATGGCAGCGGTCTCGGTCCGTAACCTATTTTGTCCCAAAGAAATGGGAATATATCCCTTTTCTTTGGACAAATCGATCTCTTCCTTGGAGAAATCCCCTTCGGGACCGATAAGTATGGTGATATCGTTGTCTGCGATCACCCTTCGTTTTAATTCCATCTTTTCCCCGTTTTGGCAATGTGCGATGAATTTAAACCCTACGGAGATATTTGTTTCGATGAATTCCTTATAAGAGGTAGGTGGGTTGATCTTGGGCAAAACGGTCTGTAAAGATTGTTTCATGGCCGATTGCAGCACCCGCTCCATCCGTTCCAGTTTGATGGTCTTTCTCTCGGAGTGGTCACAAATAACAGGGGTGATTTCATCCACGCCGATTTCCGTGGCCTTTTCCAAAAACCACTCATAGCGGTCGTTCATTTTGGTAGGTGCCACTGCCATGTGCAGTTTGTATCTTTTGGGAATGGTCCTTCGCTGCGAGATAATGCGCACTTTGCATTTTTTTTGGTCCGCCTCCAATATCTCTGCTTCGAACAGGTAGCCTTTACCATTGGTGATTTGGACGGTATCCCCTTCGGATTTTCGAAGCACCCTGACAATGTGTTTGCTCTCATCCGGGGGAAAAACAAATTGCTTGGCGCTATTGTCCAATTTGGCGTTGTAGAAAAGCTGCATAGCTACGATTTAAATTAGTTAGCCGCCGATGGCATATCGCGCTTTGGCGGCAATGCTTTGTTGGGTGAACTCACCCTTTTTAAATTTGAGATACCCCACAATTCCGATCATGGCGGCATTGTCCGTGCAATATTCAAATTTAGGAATAAAGGTTTGCCAGCCCAACTTTTCCTCGGCATCTGTTAACCTGCCACGGATTCCTGAATTGGCGGCCACTCCGCCTCCAATGGCAATTTGGGTTATATGGGTCTGTTCAACAGCCATTTGGAGCTTTTCCATTAGTATTTCCAAAATGGTGTACTGTACCGAGGCACAGATGTCATTTATATTTTGGTCGACAAAACCAGGGTTCTTTTGGGTCTGGCGCTGCAAAAAGTAAAGAATACTGGTTTTTAGTCCGCTAAAACTGAAATTTAGACCATCAACCTTTGGTTTGGGAAAAGTAAATGCGGTCGGGTCCCCCAGTTTTGCGTATTTGTCGATAAGTGGTCCGCCAGGGTAGGGCAGTCCCATCAATTTAGCACTTTTATCGAACGCTTCGCCAACGGCATCATCCAAGGTCTCGCCCAAAACTTCCATGGTAAAATGATCGGTAACTTTCACAATTTGTGTGTGTCCACCGCTAATGGTCATGGCCAAAAAAGGAAAACAAGGGGCGCTCTGGGCTTGATCCTCGATAAAATGGGCCAGAATATGGGCTTCCATATGGTTGACCTCGATCAAGGGAATGTTCAATCCCAATGCCAAGGACTTGGCAAATGAAGTCCCGACCAATAACGACCCCATAAGTCCGGGGCCCCTGGTAAAGGCTATGGCGGATAGTTGTTTTTTATCGATATTTGCCTTGGCCAAGGCTTGGTGCACCACGGGAACAATATTTTGTTGATGTGCCCTGGATGCCAATTCTGGGACAACACCTCCATATTGCTTGTGTATTTCTTGTGTAGCTACTACATTGCTCAGTACTTTTGTATTGCAAAGTACGGCGGCAGAGGTATCATCGCAGGATGATTCGATTGCTAGAATATATTTTTTTGAATTTTCCACAGGTTTTGGAACAAAAATTGGTCATCAAAGGTAAAACATTAAAGCCCTATCAAAAAACTTCGTAAAATACTGTTGCGTATCCTTATGGCCATCATCCTTCTTTTGGTTTTGGGGTCATTGGTGCTTTCCATGCCATCGGTACAGACCAGACTGGGAAAATATGCAACGGATACCTTGAACGGGGAGTTTGGGACCAATATCCAAGTTGATCGGGTAAGCATATCGCTTTTCAATTTAAATGCGGGGTTGAAGGGCGTTTATGTGGAAGACTATAAACAGGACACTCTTTTTTATATACGCAAACTCACTACCTCCATTCTAAACCTGAGGAACATGGCCAATAATAAAATGGAGTTTGGCGATATGGAATTGGATGGACTCACATTTAATCTAAGAACCTATAAAGGTGAGCCCCAGACCAATCTGGATGTTTTTGTGGACAAATTGGATGATGGGAAGCCCCGTGATCCTGGAACGCCCCCATTTTTCTTGTCATCGGGAGAGGTGGAGATCCACAATGGAAATTTTAGGTTGGTCGATGAAAATTTGGAAGCTGCCGAAGTGTTGAACTTTTCCGAAATAGATATTCTGGCACATGATTTTCAAATCCTTGGGCCAGATGTTTCTTTAAAGATTGAAAACCTCTCCACGCTGGCCAAAAGGGGTATCCGGTTAGAGAAACTGGCTGCGGATTTTCAATATACCACGCAATACATGCGTTTTGATTCCCTATTGATAGATACCGAACAATCCGAGCTCAAGGGGAACCTCATGTTTAAGTACGAGCGTGAGGATTTGGCAAACTTTGTGGATTTGGTGGAAATAGAGGCGGATTTCACAGAATCTACCGTTGCCCTTAACGAGGTGAATGCCTTTTTTGATGAGTTCGGGCAGGATAAGATTGTGAACTTCACCGGGGATTTTAGCGGTAAGCTTAATCAGCTTCAAGTAGATGATCTGTTTCTTTTTACGGACAATACGGGTATACGGGGAGATTTTAGGTTCGACAACATGTTCAGCGAGCAGGCTCCCTTCGTACTGCGGGGCGATATAGATAACCTCACCTCCAGTTACTATCAGCTACGGAGCATTCTGCCCAAAATCTTGGGGGACAACATTCCTGCCTCGGTCCAAAAACTAGGGCAATTTACCGTACGGGGCGATACTGAGGTTACGGAGACCTCAATAGACGTTACCGTAAACCTCAATACCGCAGTAGGGGATAGTTATGTCGATTTGCAAATGACCAATGTGCAGACTATCGAGGATGCTTCCTACATTGGATTTATATCCCTGATCGATTTTAACTTGGGCGAGTTTATAGATAATGCCCAATTGGGGCTGGCCTCAATGGATATGAATGTGGAAGGAAAGGGCTTTGTCGCAGAGCGTTTGAATACGGAGGTTTCCGGTGATGTCTACAAATTTGAGTTCAATGGCTATGAATACAACAAAATAAATGTATCAGGTGTACTGAGAAACCAATTGTTCGACGGTATCCTGTTGTGCAATGACGAGAACTTTAGGTTCGATTTTCAAGGGTTGGCCAACTTTGGTGAGCGAGAGAATAAATTCAATTTTGTTGCCGCAGTGGATTATGCGGACTTAAAGGCCTTGAAATTCATCAATGATAGTATTTCCATTTTCAAGGGACACGTGAACATGGATATCGAAGGAAACAATCTGGACGATATGGCCGGACAATTGCGGTTTTCCAATACCACATATCAAAATAAAAACGACACCTATTATTTTGAGGATTTTAGTGTAGTCTCCTCTTTTGATAACGATACCATCAGAACTATTGAAATAAATTCCCCGGACATTATTACTGGGTATATGAGGGGCAGCTTCAAGATCAACGAACTGGGCCAATTGGTCCAGAACTCAGTGGGAAGCATCTATACCAATTATCAACCCTTTAAAATTTCGGATGGCCAATACCTTGATTTTAATTTTAAGATTTACAACAAAATCGTAGATGTGTTTGTGCCGGAAATCGCTTTTGATGCCAATACATTTATCCGGGGTGCCATCCGGGCCGACCAAAGTGATTTTAAGCTCACCTTTAGATCTCCAAGTATTGAAGCCTTCGGCAACAAGTTCGATAATATTGAACTAAAGATCGATAATAAAAACCCGTTGTTCAACACCTTCGTATCCGTTGAGGACATGTCCACGGTATATTACGATATCAAGGATTTTAGCCTGATCAATACCACCTTGAAGGATACGCTCTTCTTTAGAACGGAGTTCAAAGGAGGGAGCGAGTACAATGATAGCTACAATCTCAACTTTTACCACACCTTCAATGAAAATAATCGTTCCGTGATCGGTCTAAAAAAATCGGATGTCAGTTTCAAGGGCAATACCTGGGTACTTAACAAAAATGGAAACGATAAGAACAAGGTGATCTTCAACAGTTCTTTGGACAGCATCCGGATAGAGGACGTGGTGATGGACAACAATAACCAGGAACAAATCCGATTAAGGGGAGAGTTTGCCGATTCAACCTATAAGGACTTGGACCTCCAGTTCAAATTGGTGTCGCTCAACAAGATCACCCCGGCCATAGATAGTTTAAAGCTCAATGGAGAAGTAGAGGGGTTTCTCAACATTTTACAGAAAGATGGGAACTATTTGCCCACATCTAGCCTGAACATAAAAAATTTCAGCGTCAACGATATGCGCATGGGCGATCTGGAAGTCGGAATCTATGGCAACAACGACCTGACCGAATTTGGCGTGAGCACTTGGCTAAACGATAATGGAAAGGAGCGCATGAGCATAAATGGCAAGGTAACCAATATCAATAACGACCAAGAACTCGATCTAAGGGCCAATTTCACGGATTTTGCCATGGAGCCCTTTAAACCATTGGGACAGGACATCATTTCCAATATCAGGGGGTTGATCAGTGGAGATGCGGTAATTACAGGGGATGTCAAAAACCCATCCATAAACGGTTTGCTCACTTTGAACCAGGCAGGTATTGGAATCCCATACCTTAACGTGGATTACGATTTTGCGCCACGCTCCCAAGTAAGGCTCTTTGATCAAACCTTTTATTTTGAAAATGTGCTATTGTCGGATGTGGAAGAGGGAACCACGGCAACCCTGGACGGCACCATTAGCCATACAGGTTTTGATGATTGGTATCTCGGGTTGGATGTTGATACCAAAAGCGATCGTTTTATGATATTGAATACCGAGTACAACGAGGAGTCGCTCTACTACGGACAAGGATTTATCAATGGAACGGGAAGTATCTATGGCCCTGTCGATGCGTTGACCATATCGGTGGATGCCAGTACGGCAAGGGGGACCTCGTTAAAGATTCCATTGAGCGATGTCACCAGTGTGGGGGACTATTCCTTTATCAATTTTATAGAAAGAGGGGGAGAGGGCTCTTTGGTGGAGGAACGTATCCTGGAAGAGTATCAAGGTCTGGAAATGGCATTTGACCTGGCCGTGACCCCTGAGGCCGAAGTAGAGATCGTGGTCGACCAGACCACGGGAAGCTCATTGAGGGGAACCGGGGAGGGCATTTTGTTGATAGAGATCAATACCAACGGAAAGTTCAATATGTACGGGGACTTTGTTGTTGTCACAGGGGAGTATAATTTTAAATATGGAGGTGTCATCGACAAAAAATTCCAAGTGCGTCCAGGGGGCACCATTTTGTGGGAACAGGACCCCTTGGCGGCCCAGTTGGGGCTGGAAGCAGTATATTCCTTGAATGCCAATCCGGCACCGCTTTTGGATAATGCGGGGTACACGGGACGTATTCCCACCGAGGTCGTGGTCCGTTTGGATGGCGAATTGGAAAGCCCCAATATTACTTTTGACATCGACTTTCCGGGGACTACCTCGGTAGTGCAATCGGAACTTGAGTATCGATTGCAGGACCCTACTATCAAGGAAAGGAATGCATTCTTCTTATTGGCACAAGGTACCTTTGTGAACCCACAATCCGGAGGGATCAACCAACAGGCCGTAACCGGTAACCTGATTCAGACCGCTTCGGGGCTTTTTAACCAGATACTCGCGGGCAACAACGATAAACTGAATTTTGGTGTATCCTACGAACAGGGCTATAACGATCCCAATGCGGACATTGCAACAGAGGATAGGATAGGGGTAACGGTATCCACCCAATTATCCGACCGTATTTTGGTGAACGGACGGGTAGGTGTACCTGTCGGTGGAGTTTCGGAAACAGTGGTCGCAGGGGATGTAGAGGTGCAAGTGCTGTTGAACGATGAAGGAACCTTGAGTGCCAAGATATTTAACCGGGAAAACCAAATACAACAATTTTTGGCCGAACGGCAAGGCTATACACAAGGCCTTGGATTGTCCTACCAAGTGGACTTTGATAGTTTTAGGGAATTGATGCGAAAGGTCTTCAACAAGAAGGAAGAGCCTTATAAAGAAGAAGAACCGGCCCCCACAAAACAAGGGATGCAAGTTATGGGGAAGGATAGCTTGATCCGTTTTTCGGAAAAGCCCATAAACCGGCCATAATCAATACAATATATTTTATATTTTTAAGAGTTTTTGTATTAATTTATTACGAAAACGTTTGAGAAAGAAGTTCAAAACAAATAAATTATTAAGAGATTCAAAATTTGAATAAAGTTTCCTAGCTTTGATCTCTTAAAAATTTGAATGGCTTCAGAAATTAAAAAAATAGGGGTTTTTACCTCTGGCGGAGACTCTCCTGGAATGAATGCCGCAATTCGTTCCGTAGTCCGTACTTGCGCATATTTGAATATTGAGTGTGTTGGCATCTATCGTGGATACCAGGGAATGATCGAAGGTGATTTTAAGGTTTTGGACGCACGTAGTGTGAACAATATCATAAACAAAGGGGGGACCATATTAAAATCCGCCCGATGCGAAGAATTTAGGACCAAGGAAGGAAGGAAGAAAGCATACGACCAATTGACCAAGGAGGGCATCGATGCATTTGTTGTAATTGGAGGCAATGGTAGTTTTACCGGGGCACTTTTGTTCACTCAGGAGTACGATTTCCCCGTAATTGGGATTCCGGGGACCATTGACAACGATATTTTAGGCTCTTCATACACCCTTGGTTTCGATACGGCAATCAACACAGTTGTTGATGCTATTGATAAAATTCGGGATACTGCGAGCTCCCACAACCGATTGTTCTTTGTAGAGGTAATGGGTAGGGATGTAGGCCACATAGCGCTTAATGCAGGTGTTGGGGCCGGAGCAGAGGAAATTTTGATTCCGGAACAGAACTTGGGGCTCGAGCGATTATTGGATTCCTTGAAACGAAGCAAAGCTTCCGGTAAATCCTCCAGTATAGTCATTGTTGCGGAAGGTGATAAAACGGGTAAGAATGTTTTTGAACTCAAGGAATATGTAGAAGAGCACCTGCCCATTTACGATGTTAGGGTATCGGTACTGGGGCACATGCAAAGGGGAGGGAACCCAACCTGTTTTGATCGTGTTCTGGCCAGTAGAATGGGAGTAAAAGCCGTTGAGAGCCTTTTGGAGGGCAAAACCAATTTAATGGTAGGTATCAGGGATACCAAATTAGTGCTTACCCCATTGGCAGAGGCCATTAAGGCCCATACGGAAATAGACAAAGAACTCATTAGAGTTTCAGATATAATGACAACTTAAATTTAAACACAAAAAAAGTAGACATGTCAAATTTGAAAATAGGAATCAACGGATTCGGTAGAATTGGAAGGTTGGTCTTTAGGGCAACCGTAAAAAGAGGTGATGTGGATGTTGTGGCAATCAACGATTTGTTGGATGTTGAACACCTTGCATACCTATTGAAATATGACTCGGTCCACGGAAATTTTGAGGGTACCGTGGAAGTTAAGGGGGGAAACCTTGTCGTAAACGGAAATACCATCAGGATTACTGCGGAGCGCGACCCAAAAAACTTGAAATGGGATGCCGTTGGTGCTGAGATCGTTGCCGAATGTACCGGTATCTTTACAACATTGGACATGGCCCAGAGCCATATCGATGGAGGTGCCAAGAAAGTTGTTATTTCCGCTCCATCCAAAGATGCTCCCATGTTCGTAATGGGTGTTAACCACAAGGATGTTAAACCAAGCGACACGATCATTTCCAATGCCTCTTGTACTACCAACTGTTTGGCGCCGATTGCCAAAGTACTTAACGATGAGTTCGGTATTGCCGAGGCTTTGATGACAACGGTCCACGCTACCACGGCTACCCAGTTGACCGTTGATGGCCCATCCAGAAAAGATTACCGGGGGGGTAGAAGTGCCCTTTTGAACATTATTCCAGCCGCAACAGGTGCGGCCAAAGCTGTGACCAAGGTAATTCCTTCATTGGAAGGTAAATTGACCGGTATGGCATTCAGGGTACCGACCGCGGACGTTTCTGTAGTGGATTTGACCGTTAAATTGGAAAAGGAAACTTCTTACGAGGGCATCAAAGCAGCAATGAAGGCCGCCTCTGAAGGTGAATTGGCCGGAGTTTTGGGCTACACCGAAGAGTTGGTGGTTTCCCAAGACTTTGTTGGCGATGTAAGAACTTCCATTTTTGATGCCGATGCAGGAATCGAATTGAATTCCAAATTCTTCAAGGTAGTATCCTGGTACGACAACGAAACAGGGTACTCCAATAAATTGATTGAATTGGCACTGCACGCAGCTAGCCTATAATAGTTATCTTAAATAATTTTTTGTCCTGAAGGGGGGATCCCCCTCTTCAGGATTATCCTATAAAATCTCGACGTATGATTTTGATCGTGGATAGTGGCGCCACTAAATCCGATTGGATTGCCCTTGATGAAAAAGGGGAACAGCTTTTTGTTACCCAAACCCTGGGACTTAGTCCGGAAGTACTTACCAAAGAAGTGATAGAGGATAGGTTGGCCAACAATTTTGAACTCTCCAAGAACAAAGAAAAAGTACGTCAACTTTATTTTTACGGTGCCGGTTGCGGAACCGATAGGATGAAGAATTTTTTAAAGTCCATTTTTAAGGATTTCTTTCCCAATGCCAAGGCAGAAGTAAGGGAGGATACCTATGCGGCCATTTACGCCACTACCAAAATTGGAAGACAGGGTATCGTATGTATTTTGGGTACCGGTTCCAACTGTAGTTACTACGATGGCCACCAACTCATACAAAAAGTAACATCTTTGGGATATATCCTAATGGACGATGGCAGTGGCAACTTCTTTGGCCGTAAATTGATCAGGGACTATTATTTCCACAAAATGCCACAAGACCTTGGAATGAAGTTTGCCAAGGAATATGACCTTGATGCCGATGTGATCAAAGAACACCTCTACAAACAGCCCAACCCGAACACCTATCTGGCCACCTTTGCCCGATTTATTATTGAGAACAAGGAGCATCCCTACTGTAAGGGCGTTATAGAAAAAGGGCTACAGCAGTTTGTCAACAATTACATTATGCAGTACGAGCTGGCGACCAAAGTGCCGGTTAGCTTTGTGGGCAGTATTGCACATTTCCTGCGGGATGAGCTTACCGCATGCATAGAGCGCAACGATTTGATCTTGGGGGTCATCAGAAGAAGACCGATAGAAGGCTTGGTCGAGTTTCACAGGGAAACTATTTAACGGCAATCATCGATATTTCAACATGTACGAACTTTGGCAGGTTCGCAACCTCTACGGTTTCCCTAGCGGGAGCGGTATCGGCATCAAAATAAGTTCCGTAAACCTCGTTTATTTGGCCAAACTGGTTCATGTCCTTTATAAAGATAGAGGACTTGATGACATGCTCAAAAGTCATTCCCGCTTCCTCGAGAATGGCCTTTAGGTTTTCCATGGACTGTTCTGTTTGGGTTTTAATATCGCCTTCGACCAGTTTTCCCGTAGCTGGATCTATCGGAATCTGTCCGGAAATATAGAGGGTGTCCTTTACCAGTACAGCTTGGTTGTATGGTCCTATTGGAGCGGGTGCCTTTGGGGTGTTGATGATTTTTTTCATGAGAATATTTTTGTTGGGCCTAAAAGTAAAGATAAAGTAGGATCTATTAACGCTGACTTCTGTTTTCCCATTTAAGATCGCTCAAAATGGAACTCTTTATACCGATAAAGAAGTACCAACGCTCGTACCTTCCAAAAGGAGTCCAGTCAAAACTGAGCCTAAAACTTCCCAGGTCGCGTTTAAAGGCAAATCGGGTATCTGCAAAACCTTTGTTCTTTAAGTCGTAACCCGAGTTGAACCCTACTTCCCATTTGGGCGTTAATTGAATGTTTCCCGAAAACATCAGGGAGTGGTTGGTTATCTCACTTTGCCGATTGCTATTATTGTATGAGGCAACGTAGGTGAACCTAGCATCCCAGGGCAATTTATTGTTGTATAACTGCTGTTTTTCCTCATTCTTCCCGCTATCCCTATTATTGGTATTTCCCCTATCAAACCTAGACTGTTCGCCTCGGATATCGTCCATGGCAAAGGGGTTGTCGCTAAAATTGGATTGCTTTTCCTCATCACTTTTTTCCTTTGCGCCCCCTTTTTGGAACATCTCACTGTTCAGGGAAAAACTGGTGTTGACCCGGGCCGAGGTCAAACGGGCAATGCCCCCCCCGTTTTTTATGTTGAGGGTATTGATTCGTCTACCGCTATTGTCAATGGCATAGGGGTCAAAAGTTGCCGCAAAGTTGATGGGCACGTTCTTTATGATTTCCGTGGCACCGCTCATGCTGATGGGACTGAGTTTTAGCGAATCTGCTTCAAGGTTATAGCTGGCATTGAAACTCAGGTTGCTAAGGATCTTCACCTTTTTTGGCTCGGTTGCCGTGGAGTCCTTGTCCCTTACTTTGGCTTCCAAGGAATTTTGAAGGGAAAAACTCAAGGAACTGCCCTTGTTCAAAGAAGGCCTGCCGTAGATGCTGGTTTCGTATGGGGTGTATTGAACCTCCTCGCCATCCTCATCGATGTACGTGTCGTAGAACTGCTCAAAAGATGGGGTGTAGTTATAGCTGATCGAGGGACGCATTACATGGCGCAATGCCTGTATTTTTTTATCCTCGCCCCGGTTCCATGTACCATAGACCGTTGTACCGATGCTCGTTCCAAAACTATATCTGTTGAACCTGTCAAACCCGGAAATGGTGTCGGTGACCACTTGCTCTGCCTCCGCATCGTACTGGCGCCTTATGGTCTTCATGGTCCATACATCTTCGTAGTTACCATTGAGACTAACGCTAAGGTACTTCGCCAATTTAAAGTTGGTCGCTACCGGAATTCTATGTCGGGCACCGATTCGGGCGTCATCGAACATACCGCTTTTAAAAAAGTTTTCCTCTGTGGTAGTAATGCTGTTCTGTGCATTGACATCATACTGGAAGTTGATGTTCTCAAAAACCCCTTTTTTTATCTCGTCCCTCTTTACAAATGGATAAATACGTTCCATACTCGCCTGGAAGGTCGGTAACGACATGTTTATGGTCCTTTCCTCCGAACGGTTGTTCTGTGTGTGGCTCAACGTAAGACTGGTGTTTACAGAAGGATAGGCGGGAAATGTTTTGGAGTAACTGATGGATGATGCAAAGGTGTTGGTCTGTGAATTGTTTCGGTTGACCTGGTTCAGTGAGTTGGTATAATATTGACTGGAACCGAGATTGACCGAGGCGGAAAACCTTGAATTTGGACTGGCCTTGCTATCTTGGGAGTGGGAAATCCGAATATTATAGTTGCTGGTCCTACTGTAATCGTCAAAACCTTTTTGGCTGGTCACCAAGTTCTCGTAGCTGATGTTTACGTTGCCATTGAACTTATATCTCTTGGAGTATATGGACCTACCTTGCAATCCATAGCTGCCATTGGTGTAATAGTCCCCGGTAATGCTAAGGTCGACATAATCGCTTATGGGCAGGTAATATCCCCCGTTTTGGATAAAATACCCCCTTCTCGGGTCGTTGCCAAAGGTAGGGAACAGGATACCGGCCACCCTTCCCGTGGTCAAAGGAAAATAGGCAAAGGGAAGTGCTATAGGTGTTGGCACGTCCATAATGTACATGTTACTGTACCCTGCAATGATTTTCTTTTTGGGAACAAATTTTGCCTTTCGTACCCTAATGTAATAATCAGGATTGACCGTATCGTTGGATGTGGTCAACTTGCCCTCGTTTAAAAAATAGACGGAATCGTTCTCTTTTTTGGTCTTTTCGGCATATACCTTCATGGCATCGCTGCCCAATTGCCCAATACCCGCCTCTTGCTCGGTCCTGGAGTTCCAGATCAATGCTTTTTGGGTATCAAAATTGAACCTTATCGAATCAGGTCTTACCTCTTGGCTGCCCTGTTTAAAAAATGGCAATTGGGAGTAATTGCCCAACGAATCCTTCATACGGCCGGCATACACTTCATTTTTGACATAATCCATTACTATTACCCCGGCTTTGAGCTCGGTATCCTGATAATAGATTTCAGCTTCGTCGTAGAGATAAATTTTGTTGTCCTTTTGACTGAGCTTTACATAATCCTTGGCCTTGTATTTTATTTTATCGAGCAGTAAAGGTTGCTTTTTTGGCACGGTATCTGTTTGAACAGAATCGGTTTTGATGGAATCATTAAGGATGTTGGCAGGGAGCAAAGGGGCATAAATGGTATCCTTGATGGCCTTGATGGGCAAGGGTGTAATTGGATCTTCCTGAGCACTTAAGGTAGCGATGCCGCAAAGAAGAACAAATAGGAAAAGTAAAAGATGTTTATTTGGTTGCAACGTGATAAATCCTATTTTTGTGCTAGTTGGCCCAGTTCAGGGGTCAAACTTACATATATTTTTTGTTCTACTAATTGGGGATTACGATATTTTTAACCAATACGGAACACTATAATTACTCAAGTCTTATGAATAAAAGTCGGTTGGCATTTTTAGTTTTTATACTTCTGGCCTTTCCTTTGACCTCTTTCAACAAAAATAGTACCGAGGTTCAAATGAAGGATAAATTTGTTGTTGTTTTGGATGCAGGGCATGGCGGACATGACCCCGGGAACATTGGAAACGGCTATTTAGAGAAGGAAATTGCCCTTGCCATTGTACTTAAAGTTGGAAAGGAACTGGAGAAGTATCAGGATATTAAAGTGGTTTATACACGTGATGATGATACTTTTGTCGATTTGTTCGAGAGAGGGGAGATTGCCAATAAGGAAAATGCCGATTTATTCGTATCGGTCCACTGCAATGCCCACAGTTCCGATGCCTATGGTACCGAGACCTACGTACTGGGATTGCATGCGAACCGTCAAAACTTTGAGGTTGCCAAAAAGGAGAACTCCGTAATCTATTTGGAGGATAATTATGAGCAGCGCTATGCCGAATACGACATCAACTCCCCAGAGTCCGTTATAGGGCTTACCATTATGCAAGAGGAATTTTTGGACCAGAGCATACAATTGGGCAAAAAACTTCAGGACAATTTTACCAAGCAGTTAAAACGTAAGGACAGAAAAGTTAAGCAAGCTGGATTTATAGTGTTGCACCAGACCTTTATGCCAAGTGTCCTGGTCGAGGCAGGATTTTTGACCAACAAGAACGAAGGAAGCTACCTCAATTCAAAAAAAGGCCAAGATGAAATGGGCAATGCCATTGCCAAAGCGGTTTTGGCCTATAAAGAAGAAATGGGGCTTACCACTTCAATTTCAGTTCCTGATGCACCAAAGATAGCGGATACCGAGGTTACTGTGAGTGTAGGGGAGGAAACGCCCAAAGAAGAAACAAAAAAGCCAACAGTTAAAGAGGAACCGGTCAAGCAAGCAACAGAAACAGCAATATCGGCCAAAACGGAAAAGGAAAACACTGTTGGATCCCAGGATACGGGAATAGTTTTTAAGGTACAGCTCATGGCAAGTGCAAAAACGATATCTTTAAGTCCGGATAATTTTAACGGGCTGAACCAATTGTCCAGAGAGCCCTATAAAAATATGTTTCGATACATGTATGGCAATGCGGGCAACTATGAAGCGGCGAAACGCTTGAAAAACGACGCGGACGCCAAAGGTTATACCACATCGTACATCGTTGCATACAAAAATGGGGTAAGGGTTCCGATAACGGACGCCTTGAAGTAGGAATACTTAAAGGTCGTCTT
Organism: Flavobacteriaceae bacterium; assembly: GCA_024743095.1. Lineage (GTDB taxonomy): Bacteria > Bacteroidota > Bacteroidia > Flavobacteriales > Flavobacteriaceae > Flagellimonas. The sequence continues at coordinate 9,796 of JANSXF010000042.1, read as the reverse complement.
GTGAAAATTATTCCTAATTTTGTTTAAATCATAAACCGAATCTTTTGAAACTATCCAGGGAAATAAAAACTGGGATTATCGTAGTGGCTGGAATAGCGGCCTTTATTTTTGGCCTAAGCTACTTAAAATCCACCGCTCTTTTTGAAAACAGTAAGACCTTTTACGCCGTTTACGATGATGTAGGAGGTTTACTGCCGGGAACAAAAGTGACCATCAATGGCTTTAATGTTGGTAATGTCACCGATATCAGGTTCCGGGATGGTTCCGGGAAATTATTGGTAACCTTGACGGTGACCAATGAATTTGAGTTTTCGCAAAACAGTATAGCGGAACTGTTCGATACGGGTATCATTGGAGGGAAGGGGGTGCAAATCGTACCGGTCTTGGATAATGCACCATCGGCAAAATCAGGCGATACGCTACAATCCAAAATAAAGTTGGGACTTACCGAGTTGGTGCAGCAGAAACTGACACCCTTGCAAATGAAGGTCGAGGGAGCGGTCTCCAATGCGGACTCACTTTTGATGAACGTTAACCAAATATTGGACGACCCCACCAAAAGGCAGCTTCAGCAAACCATAGTTTCCCTAAACCAGTTGGTAAAATCCTTTAAGACAAGTGCCGACAATTTGAACGTTTTGTTGGAAAACAACAAAATGCAATTGGACAGCTCTTTAAAAAATGTAAGCCATATCACTTCTAATTTCTCGAAACTTTCCGACTCCTTGGTCAATGCCGATTTGGGCGGAACCTTGGAAGAGTTCCAGGGCACTGTCGGCAAGTTGAACGGTATTCTTGCCAAAATCGAGCAAGGAGAAGGGTCGTTGGGAAAATTGCACAAGGACGATGCCCTCTACAACAACCTGGCCGAGGCTTCCCGGGAGCTCGATTTGTTGCTTCAGGACTTTAGGCTCAACCCCAAACGGTACGTCAACGTTTCGGTATTTGGCAAAAAGCAAAAGCAATACACACTTCCGGATAACGATCCCGCCGAACAGGAGCAGGATTCGACCGAACAAAAAGAAAATAACCAGTAAATGGAATATCTGCCCAATATCATATTTGCCGTGGCCCTGTTAGCGGGTATTGGCTTTTTTGCCCGTAACGTAAAAAAGCTGGCCCGGAACATTAAGCTGGGAAAAGATGTTGATGTAAGCGACAACAAGTCCCAACGATGGAAGAACATGGCGAGGATAGCCTTGGGCCAGACAAAAATGGTGGTACGCCCCATAGCAGGTATAATGCACGTTATAGTTTATGTGGGTTTTATCATCATCAATATCGAGGTCTTGGAGATTATCCTCGATGGGCTTTTGGGAACCCACAGGTTGTTTTCACCATTAGGCGCTGTTTATGATTTTTTGATAGGTTCTTTTGAAATATTGGCACTTATGGTGATTGTGGCCGTGGTGGTATTTTGGATACGAAGGAACATTATCAGGATACAACGTTTCATAAAACCCGAAATGAAAGGGTGGCCCAAGACCGATGGGAATATGATCCTGTACATTGAGTTTGTATTGATGCTTTTGTTTTTGACCATGAACGCGGCCGATTTTCAGTTGCAACAATTGGGAGCCGAGCATTATCATCGGGCAGGGGCATTTCCCGTGGGTCAGTTTATAGTCCCATTGTTGGATGGACTTTCGGAACCTTCTCTGATATGGGTCGAAAGGACGGCATGGTGGTTGCATATTTTGGGAATTTTGGCCTTTTTGAACTATCTCTATTATTCAAAACATTTGCATATTCTTTTGGCGTTCCCCAATACGTATTATGGAAGGATAAAGCCACAGGGACAGTTCAATAATCTGGAATCCGTCACCAAAGAAGTAAAATTGATGATGGATCCCGATGCCGACCCTTATGCGGCTCCGGTAGAAGACGATACGGCCGAGCCTGAAAAATTTGGTGCATCCGATGTCATGGATCTCAACTGGGTGCAATTGCTCAGTGCGTATACCTGTACCGAGTGTGGACGATGTACATCCGAATGTCCCGCCAATCAAACAGGCAAAAAACTATCGCCCCGGAAAATAATGATGGATACCCGTGACCGATTGGAGGAAGTGGGCAAGATCATGGATGCCAATAACGGAGAATTTGTTTCGGATGGCAAACAATTATTGAACGATTATATTACCCAGGAGGAACTTTGGGCATGTACAACCTGTAATGCGTGCGTAGAGGCTTGTCCGGTAAGCATCGATCCTTTGTCCATTATAGTGGAAATGCGGAGATACTTAGTGATGGAGCAGTCCGCAGCACCGACCGAGTTGAACAATATGATGTCCAATATCGAAAACAACGGGGCCCCATGGCCCTATAATCAAATGGACCGATTAAACTGGGTAAACGAATAAATCTAAAACTATGAGCGAGCAATTGAAGGTCAAGACCATGCAGGAGTTTATGGCGGAAGGAAAACAGCCAGAGATATTGTTCTGGGTCGGTTCTGCCGGTAGTTTTGATGATCGCGCCAAGAAAATATCAAGGGCCTTTGTAAAATTGTTGAACAAGGCCAATGTTGATTTTGCGGTATTGGGAACAGAAGAAAGTTCAACAGGGGATGTGGCAAAACGGGCAGGAAACGAATTTTTGTTCCAGATGCAGGCCATCATGAACATAGAATTGTTGAACGGCTATGAAATAAAACGAATTGTCACCTGCGATCCACATTCCTTCAATACGTTAAAAAATGAATATCCGGGTTTGGGCGGAAACTATGATGTGGTACATCATACCCAATACTTGAAAGAACTTATCGATAAGGGTCGTTTGACCATTACCGGGGAGGGATACAAAGGGAAACGAATCACGTTTCACGACCCGTGTTATTTGGGAAGGGCCAATTCCGTTTTTGACCCTCCAAGAGAACTGCTTGCCAAGACCAATGCAGAATTGGTGGAGATGAAACGTCATAAAAAGACAGCACTGTGCTGTGGGGCCGGTGGTGCACAAATGTTCAAAGAGCCCGAAAAAGGAGATATGGATGTCAATGTGCTACGGACCAAAGGGGCCTTGGAGACCAATCCCAATATTATAGCTACGGGATGCCCCTATTGCAATACCATGATGACAGATGGTATCAAGGCACATGAGAAGGAGGACAGTGTCACAGTTTTGGATGTAGCCGAAATATTGGCGAATTCCCAAGGATTATAAAATGAATTTTAAAGTGTCAGGTCGAGCGTGGTCGAGACCTCATTAGAGAAAAAAATATGCTAGCGGATTTCAATGAATTACCAGATCACTCCAGAGTTTGGATTTATCAAGCCAACAGGAGTTTTACACAAGAAGAACAAGAAGAACTGGAGGAGAGTATAACTTCTTTCCTAAAGGAATGGACGGCACATGGCAGCGACCTACATGCTGGGTTCGAGATGAAATACAAGCGGTTTATCATAATCGGATTAGATCAGACCAATGTCAGTGCATCCGGTTGTTCCATTGATGCCTCTGTACACTTTATCCAAAGTTTGGAGCAAAAATATAATGTGGAGCTACTGGATAGAATGAACGTTTCTTTCAAGCAAGGGGAATATATCGCCTACAAACCATTGGTGGATTTTAAGAAAATGGCCAAGGCCAAATCAGTTTCTCCAACGACCATTGTGTTCAACAACTTGGTAGCTACCAAACAGGAATATCTGGAAAACTGGGAGGTTCCGGCAAGCGAAAGCTGGCACTCCAGATTTGTATCGTAAAACCCTTAATTTATCTTAATTTCCATACTTTCCCCGACGAAATGCAATATTTTTATTGCCATCAAGTTGAGGTCTAAGACAAGATATTTATGCGGATAAAACTTCAATTCCCCTTTTTACTATTAGTGTGCCTTCAAACCTTTGGACAGTCCAATCCCTTGGTCGTCAAAGACTCTGTAGCCCAAATGGCATGGGTCGAAAACCAATATGCGAACATGTCCCTACAAGAGAAAGTGGGGCAGTTGTTCATGGTAAGCGTTGCATCGAACCAAAGTAAAGCTGCGACCGATAAGGTCAAGAATCTTGTCGAGCAGCAGGGTATAGGTGGAGTTATCTTTTTGGTCGGGGGACCGGTACAACAAGCTAAATTGACCAATGAATATCAATCCGTGTCCAAAGTGCCCTTGTTGATCGGTTCCGATGCGGAATGGGGCATGGCCATGCGTTTGGACTCTACCTATGCATTTCCGTGGAACATGACCTTGGGGGCCATAGGGGATAGTACCATCGTAGAAAAGGTGGGCTATCAAATTGGAACACATGCCAAGCGTTTGGGCGTTCATATCAATTTTGCTCCGGACCTGGATGTGAACAACAATCCACAGAACCCTATTATTGGAAACCGGTCTTTTGGGGAAGACCCTAAAAATGTGGCCCAAAAAGGACGTGCTTTTGTGCGGGGTATGGAAAAGGCCGGCGTGCTTTCAAGCGGCAAGCACTTTCCCGGACATGGGGATACCGCCACGGATTCCCATAAATCTTTACCCATTATCAACTCTTCGGTGGAACGATTGGATTCCATAGAACTCTATCCCTTTAAAAAAGCAATGGAGGCTGGACTTAGTTCTACTATGGTGGCACACTTGGATGTTCCCAGCTTGGAGAGTAGGGAAGGGCATCCCTCGACCCTCTCCCAAAGTATCGTTACCGGAGTTTTAAAGAACCAGTTAGGTTTTGAAGGTTTGGTCATTACGGATGCTCTGAACATGAAGGCGGTTTCTGAATTTGCCCCGGAGGGAAAAGTGGAACTGGAGGCCTTTTTGGCAGGCAACGATTTGTTGTTGATGCCAGAGCATGTACTAAAGGCCAAAGAAACTTTTGTTCAGGCCTATGATGAAGGGGTCATTACGGAGGAACGGTTGGCCGAATCCGTCAAAAAGATACTTATGGCCAAATACAAAGCGGGGTTATACAACTATCAAGCCGTGGACTTGGAGAATTTGCATGAGGATTTGAACGGGCTAGAGAATGATGTAATCTATGAACAGGCCATTGAAGCGGCCATAACGGTTGCCAAAAACAATTTCTCCTTGATGCCCATCAAAAAATTGGACAACAAGAAAATAGCATATGTACATTTTGGCGATGATTCCGGAACCACGTTCCACGAATCATTGAATAAATACTACAAGGTTACCCATATTCAAGCCAAGGACATTGCCCAATATAAAAAGGAGCTGGCCAATTATAACTTGGTCATTATCGGTTTCCATAAAGATAATTCGAGCCCTTGGAAAGGGTATAAGTTTTCCCAAAATGAACTTTTTTGGATGGAGGAAATCTCCCGTCTGCGAACCAGTAATACCATTTTGGCACTCTTTGCCAGGCCCTATGCATTGCTGGATGTTCTGAATTTTGATACCATGGACGGTGTGGTGGTCGGTTATCAGAACAGTAAGATCGCCCAAGAAAAGGTGGCAGAGGTTATTTTTGGCGCTACCGGGGCAACTGGAAAACTTCCGGTATCGGCCCATGATGAATTTCCCGTGGGAACAGGGGTCGAGGTAGAAGCTATTCAACGTTTGGGATACAGTATTCCTGAAAGGGTAGGGATGAGTTCGGAACTTTTGGCCGAAGTGGACACCTTGGTGCAGCACGGATTGGATTCCTTAATGTTCCCGGGGGCACAGGTATTGATTGCCAGAAGAGGAAAAGTTGTTTACAACAAGAATTTTGGACGTCCCACCTACAATTCAGAGGAAAAAGTGAAGGAAGAATCCATTTACGACCTAGCCTCCCTGACGAAGATACTTTCCACTTTGCCCATGATCATGAAAATGGAAGAAGAAGGGAAAATAGCTTTGAACGATACCTTTAAGGACTTGATTCCGGCCTACGCGGATACCGATCTCAAGGATGTTTCGGTGCTCAAGGCACTTTCGCATTATGGGCGCCTGCCCTCTTGGATCGCTTTTTATCTGGACACTTTGGACAAGGATCGCAAACCATCATCGGAATTTTACAGTCCCAACCCATCCGAAGCATTTCCCTATAAAGTGGCCGAGCATTTATACCTCACAAGATCGTACAAGGATTCCATTTACAATAGAATAGGTAGGCAAAGCCTAAAATCCAATCGGTATCGGTATAGCGATGTTGGCTACTACGTTTTTAAGGAGTATATCGAGAAAACCTACGGTAGGCCCATTGATGAACTGGTCAATGAGTTTTTGTACAGACCCATGGGCTTACAGCGGACAACCTTTAACCCGCTTAAAAAATTTTCCAAACAGGAGATAGTTCCTTCGGAAGAGGACGACTATTACAGATATCAAACCGTGCAGGGGTACGTTCACGATATGGGCGCTGCCATGCAAGGTGGAGTCGGGGGGCATGCAGGGCTCTTTAGTACGGCCAACGAAATAGCCAAGATTATGCAGATGTATTTACAGGGAGGTTATTATGGTGGGGAGCGATTCTTTAATGCGCGAACGGTAAAGCGGTTCAATACGTGTTATTTCTGCAACAAAAATGTACGGAGAGGTGTTGGTTTTGATAAACCCCAGTTGGACCAGAGCGGACCTACCTGTGGATGTGTTTCCAGAAAGAGCTTTGGACACAGTGGATTTACGGGAACCTACACTTGGGCCGACCCTGATCAGGAAATTGTGTATGTGTTTTTGTCCAATAGGACCTATCCCTCCGCAACAAATACATTGCTCATAAAATCGGGACTGCGGACCCGTATTCAGCAGGCCATTTATGATTCCATTATTAATTAGGTATAAAATATTGCCGTAGATTTGTTCTTATGAAAATAGCGATTGTGTGTTACCCGACCTTTGGCGGTAGTGGTGTTGTTGCCACGGAGTTGGGAATTGCCCTTGCAGAACGGGGCCACGAAGTACACTTTATCACGTATCGCCAGCCCGTTCGATTGGAGCTTTTGGGAAACAATATCCATTTTCATGAGGTGCACGTACCGGAATACCCTTTGTTCCACTATCAACCTTATGAGCTGGCCCTATCCAGCAAGTTGGTGGACACCATCAAACTATATGATATTGAACTCTTGCACGTACACTATGCCATTCCGCATGCATATGCCGGATACATGGCCAAAAAGATGCTCCAGGAATATGGGATTTTTATACCGATGATCACCACGCTTCACGGCACGGACATTACCTTGGTGGGCAAACACCCGTTTTATAAGCCAGCGGTAACCTTCAGTATCAACAAATCCGATGTGGTTACCTCTGTTTCCGAGGCCCTTAAGAACGAGACGTTAAAGCTTTTCGATATAGAAAGGGAAATCGAAGTGATTCCCAACTTCATAGAGACCACTAAATACAAAAACACGTATACGGATTGCCAACGTAGTTTGATGGCAAAGGAGGATGAGCGCATCATAACGCACATCAGTAATTTTAGAAAGGTAAAACGTATTCCTGATGTTATCAAGATATTCCACCGTATCCAAAAAGAAATGCCCGCGAAACTGATCATGGTAGGTGAGGGGCCGGAAAAGGAAAAGGCCGAAGATCTATGTGATTCATTGGGTATAAAGGACAAGGTGCTGTTTTTAGGGAATAGCAATGAGATAGATAGGATCCTTTGTTTTTCGGATATGTTCCTGTTGCCTTCGGAAACAGAGAGTTTTGGTTTGGCCGCACTAGAGGCCATGATCAACAAAGTGGCGATAATTTCCAGCAATACGGGAGGTATTCCCGAAGTAAATATCGATGGCGTTTCCGGTTATTTGGCAGATGTAGGTGATGTAGAGACCATGGCAGCAAGGGCCATCGAGATTCTAAAGGATGATAAAACCCTGGAAAGATTCAAGGAAAATGCATATAATGTAGCTTCCAAATTCGATATTGTACATATTCTTCCCCTATATGAAGACCTTTATGACAAGGCTTTTAAATCACGATTTAAAAACACATTTTAGTATCAGGTACATTTTTGTCATAACGTTGATTTGCCTGCTTTCCTGCAAGGCCCAAAAACAAGGAAATTCTCCTGTAGGGGAACATATAGATGGTTTGTCCTTGATTGAGCAGCAAAACTTCACCGATATCGATTCCTTTGAAACGCGCGTGATTCGGGATACGAAATCTCTGAACAAGTTCTATTCGCAAATCAACAAAACACGTAAACCTGGATTACCTGTTCCCATGGTGGATTTTTCCAAGGATATGTTGGTTCTGGTTGGTTTAGGAGAGCAGCAGGGAGAAAAAACAGCAGTCTTGTCCAAAATAAAGGAAACAGATCAAGAAATGTTGATAGCCATAGAGGTACGTAACGTTTCCGAAGAAGAAATGTCCATACAACCTGTATACTTTCCGATTTACCTTTATAAAATGCCCTTGGTCGATAAAACCCTGATTTTTCAAAGGGTTAATAATTAGGGCCTTCGAAATTTACCTTACGTCTTATCGATAAATAACGCAATTGAAAGTGCAAAGTTCCTTTTTTTAAAAGCTTGACCTAGTTTTGAAATTGATAACCTCAAATCAATAAAAATGAATATTTTGCGTCCTACCATTATGCTGATGGCAATGGCTTGTTTTGCTTTAGGTCTTGCCCAAGATATGGAACTTGGAAAAAAGGATAGTATTGTGCAGGGTTACTGGATGGTTTCGCTTGGAACCAATGCCGTTGATGACTCCGGAGACGAATTCCGGGAACTTTTTGATGTTCGCTCGGCTTGGAACATTGCTCCTTATCCATCGAGGGCAAGTATAGGGCGTTATTTCAAGAACGGTGTTGGATTGGAGGCAATCGGATCTCATAACCGATACAGAGAAGGTAAGGTGGTCGATGAACTTGTTTTGATCGACGAAATCGATTACTGGGCCTTTGACTTTAGAGTAAGCTACGATTTGAACAAAATATTGGGAAATACCGGTTTTTTTGACCCTTATATTGGTATCGGCGCAGGATATACCGATGCGAACAATCAGGGTAGGGGAACCTATAATGGCGTGCTCGGTTTTAGAACTTGGTTTTCAGATCATTGGGGATTGGACTTTAATACAACAGGAAAATGGGCCATGGATACGGAAAACGTTACCAACCATATTCAACACGCCGTTGCTGTTGCTTATAGGTTCAACGTGCAAAAAGGACTTTCCCGAAAAGGGCAAGAGAAATTGGCGCTTTTACAGGAAATGGAAAAGGAGCAAAAGCGAGTACAAGATTCCATTGCAAGAGCTGATGAAAAAGCTCGTTTGCTTGCAGAACAATTGCAAAAAGAAAAAGAAGCGGCCGAACTGGCAGCTGCCGAAAAGGCGAAGAAGGAAGCAAAAGAGGCCGAGAGAAATGCGTTACAGACAAGATTGTACCAATTGGGGAACGTATATTTCAAATTCAATTCATCATATTTGACCACAGAGGATAAGGAGCTGTTGGACAAATTGGTCAATATTATGGAAGAAGAACCTAATTTGAACATTAAAGTTACCGCCCATACGGACTCCAGGGGTACGGAAAAATATAATCAATGGCTATCCGAGCGTAGGGCGCAAAGAACAGTCGATTATGTGGTGTCCAAAGGAATCTCAAAGGACAGGATTGTATATGAGGCCTTTGGGGAAACACAATTGGCCAACGAGTGTGCTGATGGGGTTTATTGTACCGAGGAAAAGCATTCAAAAAATAGGAGGTCCGAGTTTTTGATCATTGAATTTTAAAGAAAAGAAAAACCATAAATAAACATTAGCCATGTTATTCAACTCACTCGAGTATTTCGACACTATCCCAATAAGTGTGTAATTTAAAAATAACGGGGGTTTGACTTTATTATAGTCTGACCCTTTTTTCATAGATCGTTAGGAACTGGTTTAAAATGATGCCCCAGTTCC
>JANSXF010000013.1 GCA_024743095.1 Flavobacteriaceae bacterium | reverse complement strand
CTTGAAGCTTTTTCATAGCATTACGTGCAGTTTTGTGTTGGTAACGGTTACGTAAACGCTTTGTTTCGCTATTTCTAATTCTCTTTAATGCTGACTTATGATTCGCCATGTTTAATTTATTAGTTCAATTTTGTAGTCCGTAGGGGAATCGAACCCCTGTTACCAGGATGAAAACCTGGCGTCCTAACCCCTAGACGAACGGGCCATTATGCTTGCATAATTGCGGATGCAAAAATACAACTATTTTTAAGTCTTGCAACAGTATTTTTTATTTTTTGCAAGCTCTTTAATATGCCTTTGCAAACAACACCCTTTTAGCGGATGGTTTTCCTGTTACCATACACTGCCCTTCTTCTTCTTTTGCATCCAATGGAATACAGCGAATAGTGGCTTTGGTCTCTTCTTTTATCCTATCTTCGGTTTCGGCAGAACCGTCCCAATGTGCTGAAACAAAACCTCCTTTTTCCTCGATAACCTTTTTGAAATCATCATAGGAATCCACCTCTGTAATGTGTCCCTTCCTATAATCCAACGCCTTGTTAAAGATGTTCACTTGGATTTCATCCATAAGGGCAACTACTTTATCCACTACTTCCTCGGCCTTTACGATTTCTTTGGACAAGGTGTCCCTACGGGCCACCTCAAAAGTGCCATTGGCCAAGTCACGCTGACCAACAGCCAAACGAACCGGAACCCCCTTCAACTCATACTCATTAAATTTAAAGCCTGGTTTATGGGTGTCGCGGGTATCATATTTTACGGTAATGCCTTTATCACGCAGTTGCTTCACCAAAGGCTCCACTTTTTCAGAAATGGCATCCAACTGCTCCAATCCTTTATAAATGGGCACGATTACTACTTGAATCGGTGCAAGTTGAGGCGGAAGTACTAATCCATTATCATCACTATGGGTCATTACCAAGGCTCCCATCAATCTGGTGGAAACGCCCCAAGATGTGGCCCAAACATAATCTTGCCCCCCTTCTTTATTGGCGAACTTCACATCAAAAGCTTTTGCAAAATTCTGACCTAAAAAGTGTGATGTTCCCGCCTGCAATGCCTTACCGTCCTGCATCAAGGCTTCGATACAATAGGTTTCTTCGGCACCCGCAAAACGTTCGCTTTCTGTTTTGGTTCCTTTGATTACGGGAACACCCATATATTTTTCAGCGAAGTCGGCATATATGTTCATCATTAGCTCGGCCTCCTCAATCGCCTCCTCTCGGGTAGCGTGGGCCGTATGTCCTTCCTGCCATAAAAATTCAGCAGTTCTCAGAAAAAGACGGGTCCGCATTTCCCAACGCACCACATTGGCCCATTGGTTTACTTTTAAGGGTAAATCACGATAGGATTGTATCCATCGCCTATACGTATCCCAAATGATTGTTTCCGAAGTTGGCCTCACAATAAGCTCCTCCTCCAATTTGGCATCCTCATCCACTACTATCCCGCTTCCATCCTCGGCATTTTTCAAACGGTAATGGGTAACCACAGCACACTCCTTGGCAAATCCTTCCACATGGCTGGCCTCCTTGCTCAAATATGATTTTGGAATAAACAATGGAAAATAAGCGTTTTCATGACCTGTTTCCTTGAACATTTTGTCCAATTGCGCCTGCATCTTTTCCCAAATGGCGTATCCGTACGGCTTTATCACCATACAGCCCCTAACTCCCGAGTTCTCAGCCAAGTCCGACTTTACCACGAGTTCGTTATACCATTTAGAATAATCCTCTGCTCTGCTCGTTAAATTTTTACCCATCAATTGTAGTTTGGCACAAAACTTGCGACTTTATTAATAAAATGATTGGGTAAAACTAATTATTTTTAGTATGTTCAACAATAAAAATTGCGCCATGTTAAAGTCTTTACTCCACAATAATTTAAGAACCCCCGCCGTATTGATGGTCAGTGCCATCTTTGTGGCTTCCTGTGGTTCCTATCAACAAGCTTCTTATTATGATGACGGTATCTATTCCTCCAACGACCGTGTTGTTGGTGTTGAAAAGAGAAATGCCCAAGGCATGAGAATCGAAGAGCAGGAAAACAATATGTACGGGGAATACTTCGGTGACCGTGCAAACGAAATTGGTGAAGTTTTGGATAGCGAAGTCTTCACAGATATAGACAGCTATTCCAGTCAGGCTCATAACGATTCAATTCCTTACGGCGAACAGACCGATTATTTCGCATATAACAATAATTATAACGGAAACCCAGGATGGGGGGACAATCCCACCAGCATTTCCATCAACGTTTACGACAACAGCTGGGGATGGGGCGGCTATTATGGCTGGAACGACCCATGGCTTTGGAATGCCGGCTGGGGATGGAATACCGGCTGGGGCTGGGGATGGAACAATCCTTGGAGATATAACCGCTGGGGCTGGGGAGGATACTACGGCTGGGGATACCCATACAACGGCTGGGGCTGGGCCGGCAACTTTGGTTGGGGCGGCTATTATGGCTGGGGCGGCTATTATGGCAACCATTGGGGACACCCATATTACAACAGAGGATATTATGGCAGAAACTACGCCTACATGTCAGGACGAAGAGGGTACACTTCCCGTATACCTGGTACTGCAATAACATCTAGATCCGGATATTCCAGCAGGTTTAGAAATAATAGTGGACGCTCCAATGGAACCGTTTCAAGAAGCAATGGCCTGGCCAACAGAAGAAGTTCCAATGGCTACAGCAACAGATCTAACGTAAGGAGGTCTGTAAGTGCCGATGCGGTTTCCAGAAATCAAAATTATAGAACAAGCAGAAGCACTCGTACCTCACCGAGTTATAATGGAAACTCAAGAGCATACCGTTCCTATAACACCACTCCCACCACAAGGAGTAGCGGAACCTACAATAGAAGCTCCCGAAGCTATCAATCCAGAAGTACAGCACCGAGCAGGAGTTACAACCGTTCTTCTACCGGTTCAAGTTCTAGAAGTTACCGCAGTAGCGGTTCTTCCAGCAGTAGGTCTAGTGGCAGTTACCGCAGTTCAGGAAGTAGTTCCAGAAGCTCTGGTGTAAGCCGATCTTCGGGTGGCTCAAGATCTTCGGGCGCATCACGCTCATCAGGCAGCAGTAGTAGAGGTGGTCGCGGTGGCGGTAGACCTTAATTTCACAAAGCTATATTGATTAATCTAAATCAGAATAAATGAAAAGAATTTCAACTTTCATAATGGTATTGGCATGCACTTTTGCAAGTGCCCAGACCATAGATGATGTTATGCGCTACAGCACGGAAAACCTACAGGGAACTGCAAGGTTTCAAGCCATGGGCGGTGCATTTGGAGCTTTGGGCGGCGACTTATCGGCCCTGAACGTTAACCCTGCCGGTTCTGCAGTATTTAATTTTAGTGAGATATCGATCACTGGGTCCAACTACCACAGGAACAACGATGCCCTTTATGGAGGAACTACAAGGAACACCACCGACAATTCTTTGGATTTTAACCAAATCGGTGGTGTTTTTGTATGGAACTCATCTACCGATAGCCCTTGGAAAAAAATTGCATTGGCCGTCAATTATGATATGGTCCAAAATTTTGACAACCAATTGGTCGTTTCTGGTTCGACTGCAGAAGGAATTGATGAGTACTTCTGGCGCTATGCCCAAGGAGAACCTTTGGGTCCATTGCGTACCCAAGAGGGCGAATACATCGAAGATGCTTATTTGGATATCGGTGCCAATCTAGGGTACTCGGCCCAACAGGCATTTCTTGGATTTCAAGCAGGTATTATTGAACCTGAAGAAGACGATGACCAGAACACTTCTTATTTTTCAAACGCGCAATACGGCAGCGTAAACCAAAGATATGTTCGGAACACTTCCGGCTACAACAGCAAATTCACATTGAATTTTGCCAGCCAGTACAAGGAAGACCTTTATCTAGGTGCATCCTTAAACTTCCATAGCGTGCTCTACGACAGGGTTTCCTATTTGGATGAAGAAGGGTATAACGCCGAATCAGATATCCAGAGCATCTCTTTTGATAATTTATTGCATACCGAAGGTTACGGATTCTCCTTTAGCCTTGGAGCGATTGCAAAAGTAAACCAAGCAGTTCGAGTTGGAGCCAGTTATCAATCGCCAACATGGTACACCTTAACGGATGATACCTCACAGCGAATCAATTCAAACTTGGCGGTATCGGATATCGATTTCATCAACTTTACCATTGTAAACCTATACGATGAATACAAGATAAAAACACCTGAAAAATATACAGGTAGTGTAGCTTTGGTTTTTGGACAGGATGGGCTCATCAGCTTTGACTATTCTTACCAAGATATGTCGAAGGCGGAACTTAGGCCCACTTCGGATCCTAGCTTTGCTGCGGAGAACGATTTTATCTCAAACACGCTTGGTGCCGTGAATTCCTTCCGTGTAGGTGGCGAATACCGAATAGACCAAGTTAGTCTTAGAGGTGGATACCGGTTTGATCAAAGCCCTTATGAGAACACTGATTTTGTTGGTGACCTAAATGGTTTTTCCGCCGGTATAGGCTATAACTTCGGAGCCAACCGATTGGATTTGGCCTATAGCAGAACCGAACAGGATGTAAATTCCTATTTGTTTGATAGTGGAATCGACAGCGCAGCGCTTATCAACCAAGTAAACACCAACATATCCTTAGGGTACACACTGAAGTTTTAAAAATCAGAAGAAAAAAGAACAAGGCTGGAAGAAATTCCGGCCTTTTTTATATCATCGGACCAAGGAAAAATGCCTGCGAACCGATTTTGCCACAATAAGTCCATCTTCATTGCGTCCGTATTCCAAACGGAACCAATAATCGGATGATGGCATATCCCTGCCATTAAAAGTACCATCCCATCCAACGTTCACGTTCATTTGTTTTAGCAACTTACCATAGCGGTCAAAAATATACACCACGGGATTTTCGAGCTCCTCCACTCCGTAAACGGTCCAGTTGTCGTGGGCACCATCACTGTTGGGCGTAAAGAATTTTGGATAGCCCACTACCAAAAACTCGATAGGCTCGGTAGTACCGCAACCATTTTTATCGTTTATGACAAGGGTATTGATGCCCGGAGGAACATCTTCAAAAACAGGGTCATCCTGAAATACCCCCCCATTTATGGCATATTCATAGTTCCCATCCCCTACCGGAACAATCTCCACATTGTACGGGTCGGTCTGGTCACTGTTCACCAAATCGTCGATGACCCGAACCTCATCCAGTTCAGGGGTACCGTAGAAAGTAATTAGGATATCATCTGTTATAGGCTCTCCAAAAGGCCATTCGACAGTTACATAATATCTTCCCGAATCAGGACTAGAAACCATCAACTCAGCTCCAAAAGAACCTGTTCCGGGCAAAATAGCATCAATGACCCCATCATCATCATAATCAACACTCCATTCGACAGATGTTATAGTGGAGCCCGCAGGAGAATTTAAAGCGGACAAGGTAATATCCGGGTCACCCTCACAGGCCACAATATCAAACCCTAAAAATTCATCTCGCAGGGTACAGTCCAAAGCATTGTCCTGGTCCTCATCCACGGAAGAACCGGTAAAAGTCAACATAAAAGACTCTGGCTCTTCATCAAAATTGGTATTGTAGTTATTGATGTATAGGTAATAAATCTCTCCCTGTCTTACATTCAACCATTCATCGTAGGTATTCTGACTGGACTTAACAAAGGGAGCACCTTCACGTCCATCAACAGGGTTCACCCCTATTCCGGTAAAACCGGTATCGTTGTATTCATAGTTGCATCTAATGGGCTGTGCGCTGCCATCTCCGACTATGGTACAGAAATTTTCGTTCGTAGTTTCATCAAAAGGACCATAAAGTGCAAAATCCCATTCCGAAGTGATCGGGCTTCCAGGCGTTACGGGAAGTGCCTCGATATCAAAACCGATTTGCCCGTCCGTACCTGCCCGAAAAACATACCAGCCTGTATTGTTCTCAATATTGGCAGAGCTCACACTCCCCTTCTCCAAACAGCCTGTCTGGGTAATTATCTCCGGGTCAAAATCATCGATATCCCCACTGCCATCAGTGGTTCCCAGGATAGGCGCATCGGCACAGACAGGTATTGCTGTCCTACAATCTGGTGAGTTTTGCGCGCTAACTGCCTGAAATAGAAATAAGCAACAGATAGCGCAAAATAGAGCTCTCATAGAATTTTGGGGCTAATGGTTGTTCTACTTACAACCCTTATAACTCCATTAACCCTACTTTTAGTATTTTTTATCGAAGAAATTTACTCTTAATCGATTAACAACATCTGTGCTAACGTCTCAATGAAAAATGACTTTGGATATGCTTGGCGAAAGTTCGGTTGCCATTGTCATCTATATAGGACAATTTAAACCAATAATCCGTAGATGGTAGCGGTTTGCCCTGAAAGCTACCATCCCATCCAGGGTCAAACTCGTTCATTTGCTTGATGAGCTTACCATATCGGTCATAAATCGTAACAACAGGAGAGTTTAAGGTAGATAATCCCTCGACTTGCCAAGTCTCGTTCATTACATCTCCATTGGGCGAAAAAATCGCCAAATACCCCACAACTACAATATCCTCTTCAACAATCCCGCATCCATAAGGGTCTTGCATTTGTACGGTATGGACACCTGGGGCCACACCTTGGAACACATTGCTCACCTGAAAATCCCCGCCATCAATGCTGTATTCGTACATACCGTTGTTCTCCGTATTGATGGTCACCGTATTGTCTACGCTCAAATCCTCGATATCCACACTGGAAATTTGCGGCATCCTAGAAACTTCCACAAACACGGTTCGGCTGGTTTCACAAAGAGTTCCGTTGGATTGATTGGTCACCGTTAACGTATATTGACCGCTTTCTGAAACTATCAAGGACGGCGCTTCTTCACCGGTACTCCATTGATAGGTATAACTTGGATTTGGGCTTATCTCCCCTATTTCCAGAATACCGACCGATTCACAAATTACAGCCTGGTCCGAAAAACTTAGAACCGGGGTTTCAATCGCATTCAAAGTAAAGCTTTGGGAAGCATCATAACATTCTGGGTTCGCCAAGGAAGTAGTCCTAACAAATATGGTTTCAAGACTTCCTATTGGAATATATTGTTTCTCCAAAGGATGGCTTCCAACATTAGCATCCGCTTGCGATCTATGGTAACTGACCACAAAACCATCAGGGTTCATGCCGTTCAATGCCTCGGAATTTTTACCGTTCAAGTCAAATGCCATGTCAGCTTCTTGACAAAAGGTCTCATCCGTTAGAGTCCCTGTAACCGGTACCTCATTGAACCCTACTTGAACATCGCTGACGATATTTTCGGTAGGTGCAGTGACAACCACCCGGTATTGCCCTGAATTTTGAACGCTATAAGTGGCCCCATTGGCACTCGCAATAAGTTGATAGCCACTTCCTGTATCGCTATACCACTCATAATCGATGGCCCCAGAAGTAGTAGCGTCCAAAATCACGTTGTCGCCCTCACAAGCTGCAATCGGCGGTCCCAGTAAATTGTTTATGATAGTGCAATCCAATGCACTATTGGGATGATCCACCCAAATATTTCCTGTAAACTGAATGGAAAAACCAGAATTGACATTACTGAAGTTATTGATAAAAAGGTAATAGTCCTCTCCAGCCCCGACTTGGAGCCAATCTTCATAATGAACAGAATCCATATCGCCCGTAGGGTCTTCCCCTACTCCGATAAAACTGGTGTTTTCGCTATTATCAAAAAAATTACAGCGCACAGGCTCGCCCAGGTTACTGCAATCCGTTGCACGATATAGAGCAAAATCCCAATCCTCATCACTGCTATGGCCTATATTAAAGCCCAACTGACCCGCCTCGGCTGTCCTGAATCGATACCAAGCAGAATTGGATTCAATGGCTCCTGTAGTGGTCTGCTCCAAACATCCGCTAGAGGCAGCACCATTAAAATCATCTGTACCAAAACCATTGGTACCACCATTTATGGGTGTATTACTACAAATGGGAACCGCATCGGCACAATCTTGTGCAACCTGTGCGTGCAAAGCCTGACAAAACAATAGTACCAATAAGGTATTCAAAAAGGTTTTAAACATAAAAGACTGTAGGTTTGGGCATTATAAAAGTACCATGGCATTAGGGTTAACAATAATTTATGTTGTCAAACCTCGGTAAGCAGATGTTAAATCCCTCATTAATGTATATCTTTGCTCTCTTTAAGCAATAGCTATGAAACTAGAGCAGGCATTGGAAGAACAATATGAAGAAAGAGGAAACGACCATGTAGGTTCCTCATCGGACACCCCGTTAAGGGATGATGCATTTGTATTGAGCGACGAAGAAAAAATCGAAAGAATACAAAAAAGCGTAAGAGAGATCATGCTGACCCTTGGCCTTGATCTGGATGATGACAGTTTGAAGGGAACACCCAAACGAGTGGCCAAAATGTACGTTCAGGAGATTTTTGGCGGATTACATCCGGCCAGAAAGCCGAAATCCTCAACTTTTGACAACAAGTACAAGTACGGTGAGATGTTGGTAGAGAAAAACATCGTGGTATACTCTACTTGCGAACATCACTTGTTGCCCATTGTTGGCCGAGCTCATATTGCCTACATTTCCAACGGAACAGTAGTTGGGCTTTCCAAAATGAACCGTGTGGTGGATTATTATGCCAAACGTCCACAGGTTCAGGAACGGATGAATATCCAAATTGTAAAAGAACTTCAAAAAGTTTTGGGCACCGAAGATGTAGCTTGTGTTATCGATGCCAAGCACCTTTGTGTAAACTCTAGGGGAATTCGAGATATTGAAAGTAGCACGGTGACCGCCGAATATGGTGGAAAATTCAAAGAAGAGGCCATCAGAAGGGAGTTTTTGGATTACATTAACTTGGACACCGAATTTTAAACACCGACCATTTAAATGCAACTTTATAAAGACCAAACCTTAAGAATCCATAATTCACTTACTGGAAATAAAGACGTATTCGATCCCATAAACGAAGGCCATGTGGGCATGTATGTTTGTGGTCCTACGGTATATAGCAATGTACACTTGGGCAACTGCCGTACCTTCATGTCCTTTGATATGATTTTCCGGTACTTCAAACATCTGGGGTATAAGGTGCGCTATGTACGTAACATCACAGATGCGGGACACTTGGAGAACGATGCGGACCAAGGTGAGGATAAAATTGCAAAAAAGGCAAAACTGGAACAGATTGAACCGATGGAGGTAGTACAGCGTTACACGGTTGATTTCCACAACACCCTTCAACAGTTCAACCTATTGCCCCCGAGCATTGAGCCCACGGCCACGGGTCACATTATAGAGCAGATTGAAATCATAAAAGACATCCTTGAGAAAGGATTGGCCTACGAGGCCAACGGTTCGGTTTATTTTGACGTGATCAAGTTCAATAAGGACCATGACTACGGTAAATTGAGCGGAAGAAAGTTGGAGGACATGATCACCAACACCCGTGAACTTACCGCCCAGGACGAAAAAAGAAACCCACAGGACTTTGCCCTATGGAAAAAAGCGGAACCCCAGCACATTATGCGTTGGCCATCCCCTTGGGGCGATGGTTTCCCGGGATGGCACTTGGAGTGTACAGCAATGAGCACAAAATATTTAGGCGAAACGTTCGATATTCATGGTGGAGGAATGGACCTTAAATTCCCGCACCACGAGTGTGAAATTGCACAAGCAGAGGCCAGCACCGGAAAATCTCCCGTTAATTATTGGATGCATGCCAATATGTTGACCTTGAATGGTAAAAAAATGTCCAAATCCACGGACAACAATATTTATCCATCAGAGATTTTTAGTGGCGACAACAACATATTGAGCAAGCCATATCCACCTTCCGTGGTCCGCTTTTTTATGATGCAGGCCCACTACACCAGCATTTTGGATTTAAGTGATGATGCCTTACAAGCATCCGAAAAAGGGTACAGCCGTTTAATGGATGCCCTCGACAGTATCGATAAATTAAAAACAGGTGAAAAGTCCGATTTTGATGTGGCCGCTTGGAAGCAGAAATGCTACGACGCTATGAACGATGACTTCAATACACCTATTTTAATAGCACAATTGTTCGATGCCGTAAAGCACATCAACCTGATCAAAGAAGACAAGGAAAGTATTTCCGCAGAGGACAGGGAATTTCTTGAAAGCTCCTTAAAAGCATTTGTTTATGATGTCCTTGGTATCGAAAATCAAGCTATGTCCAAAGATGATTCCGGCACTCTAAATGGAGTGATGGACTTATTGATTGACATTAGAAACGAAGCTAGGGCCAAAAAAGACTTTGCCACTTCCGATAAAATCAGAGATCAATTGGTGGAACTCGGCATCCAAATAAAAGATGGCAAGGATGGAACTACCTTTAGCGTAAACTAGTGTTTCACAAATTTTGATTGGTACTCTCCAGGCGACACATGGATTTTTCGCTTAAAAAGCCGGTTGAAGTAAGAACGGTTCTCAAACCCACATTCCATATAAATCTCTTTTATTTTCCTATCAGGATCCTTTAAGAGATTAATAGCCATCTTAATACGTTCGCTGTTGATGTAATCAATCGGGGTAACCCCTAGTTCATCCTTAAAGGTTTTATGGAAGTGAGACTCGCTCATGTATGCTTTTTTACTTAACTCCCCTACTGTTAATGGCTCGTGAAGGTGCTTCGAGATGTATTCAGTTACATAGGCCAATCGGTTGTTGGAACTTATTTTAGAGGCGTTCTGTGTATATTCTTCACGGGTATTCCCCTGCAGGATACGAATAATCAGCTCTTGGAGCATATTATCTACAAAATAGTCCTTGGACGGATGGTTCTCCGTGAACAGATATAATAATCGCTGAATTATTCCGTAAATACTGGCATCATTGGTAAAATGGTAATTGTAATCCATCAAGGCCCATTCCGAACCATCGTGTTTGGGCATCGATTCGTTCATCAAATTGATGACCTTATTTATTTTTTCATCGGAAATGGCCATGGCCAAACAACGTGTCGGATTCTCTTCATTGGCTTCCGGAAAGTCGATGCGCATAACCTCATTGGAAGGAAGTATCAAAGATTCACCGGGTAGAAAATCAAAAGATTTTTTGTCTCTAAGATGCATCACCTTTTTTCCTATCAACATGGAGGCCAATACAGGCTGATTAAATTGAAGGAGTACTTTTTCCGCCTGCAAATGCGTCTCGAACACATGCATTGAGGCATTGTTCAAAGTGTAGGAAGTTTGGTTCTCGACCAAATGCTCCAGCTTTCTTTCTTTATAGAATTTATCCGGCAATCGCATATTGAATACTTACTCCTTAATATATTACGCAAATAGTTATTAAATATAAAAAATATGATGTGATATTTTGTTAAAAAAACAAAAACAAAGAGAATCGGTCATGTCATTAATAGAATACGTCAGATGTGCAGCGTTCAAAATCAATACTTTTAGAATCAGTCACTTGAGCAAAGTGTGAACGAACATAAAATTAACTTTAACAACAAGTATTATGAGCAATGTACAAACTACTGAACGCGGTGTTTTGGAAAAACCAAAGTTCAAAGATCAGTATGAAAATTACATCGGTGGCAAATGGACCCCGCCGACAAAAGGAGAATATTTTGACAACGTTTCCCCAGTAGACGGCAACGCATTTACCAAAATTGCGCGATCCACAGCAGAAGACGTTGACAAAGCCATTGATGCCGCCTGGGCAGCAGCTCCGGAGTGGAACAATTCCTCGGCAACATACCGTAGCAACCTTCTTTTAAAGATTGCGGATGTCATGGAGAGAAATTTAGAAGTATTGGCTCGTGCAGAAACATGGGACAACGGTAAGGCGTTACGCGAGACACGTGCCGCGGACATGCCATTGGCAGTAGACCACTTCAGATACTTTGCAGGTGTAATCCGTGCAGAAGAAGGCTCGGTAAGTGAATTGGACAGCAATACCGTATCGATGAACATTATGGAACCCCTTGGTGTGGTCGGACAAATCATACCTTGGAACTTCCCTATCTTGATGGCCGCCTGGAAACTGGCCCCTGCCTTGGCCGCAGGAAACTGTGTTGTGCTAAAGCCAGCGGAACAAACACCAGTTGGAATCTTGGTACTGATGGAACTGATAGAGGATATACTACCTGCCGGTGTACTCAACATCATCAACGGATTTGGTCTGGAAGCCGGAAAACCTTTGGCATCGAGTTCTCGAATCAAAAAAATCGCTTTTACGGGAGAGACCACAACGGGTCAATTGATCATGCAATATGCATCAAAAAACATCATACCCGTTACTTTAGAGCTTGGCGGTAAATCCCCCAACGTTTTCTTCGAAAGTATTATGGATGCCGATGATGAGTTCTTCGACAAATGTTTGGAAGGTGCCGTTATGTTCGCATTGAACCAAGGGGAGGTATGTACGTGTCCATCCAGAATATTGGTACAAGAAAGTATTTATGACAAATTTATAGAACGAGTTGTAGAGCGCACCAAAGCTATTAAACTGGGACATCCGTTAGACCCGGAAACCATGATGGGCGCACAGGCCTCCAATGATCAGTTCGAGAAAATCATGAACTATATCCAAATCGGCAAAGAAGAGGGATGTGAAGTGTTGACCGGTGGCGAGGCTGCTTACAATGAAGGCCTGGAAGGTGGTTACTACATTCAACCCACCATCTTAAAAGGAAACAACAAGATGCGCGTGTTCCAAGAGGAGATTTTTGGACCTGTAGTCTGTGTAACCACATTTAAAGATGAAGCTGAAGCTTTGGAAATAGCCAATGACACACTTTATGGATTGGGCGCTGGGGTCTGGACACGTGACATGCACCAAGCCTATAAAATATCGAGACAGATAGAAGCAGGTAGGGTTTGGGTGAATTGCTACCACAACTACCCTGCCCATGCACCGTTCGGCGGGTATAAAAAATCGGGTATCGGTAGAGAGAATCATAAAATGATGCTCAGCCATTATACCCAGACCAAAAACATGCTGATTTCCTACGACAAGAACAAATTGGGCTTTTTTTAGGATGGGAAATTTGATAAAACGCGTGTTGGTATCGGACAATGCCATAAAAATCATTGACCAATTAAGGGAGCGCCACGGAGAACTTATGTTCCACCAAAGCGGGGGCTGCTGTGATGGCTCCTCCCCCATGTGCTTTCCCAAAGGTGAGTTGATGCTCAATGGGAACGATGTAAAATTGGGCACCATTCATGGCTGTGATTTTTTTATGAGCAAGGACCAATTCGAATACTGGAAGCACACGCAGCTTACAGTTGATGTAACCACAGGGCGTGGTGCCAGTTTTAGTCTGGAAATTCCGCTGGGACTCCGTTTTGTCATCAAGTCAAAACTCTACACAGATGAGGAGCGGGAACATTTGGAACCGGTCCAATCTGCTGAAGAAGTATAGTCCAAGCCCCGACTTTGTCGGGGCTTTTTGCTACCTTGCCCCTATTCTACACTTAAGGTTCACATGAAGAAAATTTTGATAGCGCCATTTGTACTGTTGGTACGGTTTTACCAACTTTTTATCTCCCCTATGCTTCCCGCAACCTGCCGCTATTCGCCTACATGCTCTCAATATACTCTGGAAGCCTTAAAAAAACACGGATTGTTCAAAGGTGGATGGCTTTCCATCAAACGCATTGTCAGTTGTAATCCTTGGGGTGGAAGTGGTTACGACCCTGTACCCTGAAAAATTGCACTTTAATTAACCCGTGCAACCATCCAAAGTAGTTATATTAGTCCAAAATTTAGATAAATGTACTTTCTCGGATTTGATTGGAACCCCGAAGGAACCCTGTTTACATTGGGTTTCATACAGATAAAATATTACAATTTATTGTGGATTGCCGCCTTTGTTGTGGGTTGGTTCATCATGAAGAAAATCTTCCTGAACGAAAAGAAATCCATGGAAAAACTGGACTCCCTTTTTATCTACACCGTGGTTTCCATTATGCTGGGCGCCCGTTTGGGCCATGTTTTCTTTTATGATTGGGATTATTATAAAGACCATTTAGCGGAAATCCTGTTACCCATACGAGAAAGTGCAAACAGCAATCTTTTTGGTATAATAAACGGATATGAATTTACAGGTTTCACCGGCCTGGCCAGTCATGGTGCTACCATAGCGGCCATCATCGGAATCTGGCTGTATACCCGTAAATGGAAAGACATTAAAATGCTTTGGTTATTGGACCGATTGGTAATTCCTTCCGCCATAGGTGCTGCATTTGTTAGGTTCGGTAATTTTTTCAATTCAGAAATCAATGGAAAAGTAGTCGACAAGTCCTATTTTTTAGCAACAAGATTTATCCGTGATTCGGATGATATGCCAGCATATCAGGCCATGGCCCTGACCAAGGAACAAACCCCCAATGCGGCTTATAAAGCCATTCAGCACAATCCGGAATTCTCCGAAGTGCTACAATCCATTCCTTTCCGTCATCCAGCACAATTGTATGAGGGCTTTTGCTACGTCTTTGTATTTATTGCGCTCTATCTACTGTATTGGAAAACCGATTGGAAGAACAAACCTGGTTTCCTTTTTGGATTGTTTATGGTACTGTTGTTCGTGGTACGTTTCTTCGTGGAATTCTACAAAAAGAGTCAAGGTGGGTTCGAGGATACATTGGGCATGCTCTCCACAGGGCAATGGCTCAGTATCCCCATGATTCTAATCGGGGTGTATTTTATGATTAAACCAGAACCCGTAGAACTATAGCTGTATGGGAAAAATCGTAAAAATAGCGCTCCTGGCCTTTGCCATTGTTTTAGCATCGTGCAAATCGGAGCCCAAACAATCCATCAAAACGGAAAATGTTTCCTTCACCAAAGAAGGTGAGCTTGACATCCTATCATCGGAAACAGACTCCATTAAAGCCAATTTTGATATCGAGATTGCAGAAACGGAGTACGAAACCCTGACAGGGCTCATGTACCGAAAGTCCATGCAGCAAGACCGGGGAATGTTGTTCATCCAACCAGAAGAAGCTGAGCAGAATTTTTACATGAAGAATACCGAAATCACTCTGGATATTATTTATATCAACTCCGGAATGAAAATCGTTAGCTTCCAAAAAAATGCAAAACCCCTGGATGAGAGCAGCCTACCTTCCAGGGCACCGGCAAAGTACGTATTGGAAATCAATGCGGGGCTTTCCGACCAATTGGGACTTCAAGTTGGCGACAGCATTTCCTTTTCCCGCAATTAAATGTCGAAATACCTCCTAGAAAACCAAACTTCAAAAAGGCTGATTTTTCGTAAGCTGGAAGAAGCGGATTTTGAGGAGTGGCTCCCCTTTTATCACAATCCAAAATCCACCCAATATTGGGAAGGTCTGCCTAGCGACCCGATTGAAGCTTGCACGTCTCAATTTGATAGGATCTTTGAACGTTACGAAAATGACTTGGGCGGAATGAACGCCCTTATTTCACAAAAAACAGGTGAACTGGTCGGGATTTGCGGTTTGCTTGTCCAGATGGTGGATAATATCGAGGAACTGGAGATTGGATACTCCATTCTACCCAAATTTTGGTTGCAGGGCTATGCGTTTGAAGCTGCACAAAAATGTAAGGAGTTTGCTTTCGAAAACAATTTCTCAGATTCTTTGATTTCCATTATTCATGTAGATAACATACCCTCCCAAAAAGTAGCTCAAAAAAATGGGATGTATTTGGACAAGACCACTACTTACAAGAATAATCCGGTCCATATTTTTCGGGTAAAGAGAGGATAATCGTAATTTTATCGTCTTACTTGTACCTTATGAAGCTACCCAAAAGCTACGCCATCCTTACCCAAAACAATTCGAACACCGACCAATTGGTTCAAGATTTGCTCGGCAACTATGATATTTCAGGGTTGACAGAATTACAACATCTAAACGGTCTTCTTTTTTCCCGTTCAGAAATCAATAGATATATGGACGAGGAGGAACGACATGATATCAAAATACTGACAAAGGACAGCAAACAAGCCTTAAAGACGATGAGCAGTGGTGAACAAAAAAAGGCGTTGCTCAACTATTTATTACAGCAGGACCCTGATTTTATCATCCTTGTTAATCCATATGATAATTTGGATGTGGCCACCCAGGCCCAACTCAAGGAACAACTTCAGGATATCGCTTCCAACAAAATATTGGTCCACTTGGTAAGCAGGCTGGATGATATTTTGCCCAACACGGCGCATTTTTTTAAACTGGATGGAGAGAGCTTGCATCAATATGAGTCCACAGATGATTTTTGGAAAGAAAATAAAACTGAATCCATCAATTTTAACGGAACAATACCCTCACCGTTATCCCCTATCAGCATTCACTTAAAGGAACTCGTCAGCTTCAAAAAGGTATCGGTATGTTTTGATGGATGTAAAGTACTTGATCAAATCGATTGGACCATCACAAAAGGAGAGTTCTGGCAACTCATTGGTCCTAACGGCAGTGGTAAGTCTACACTTTTGTCGATGATTACCGGTGATAGCCACAAAGGATATGGTGAAGATTTGACCATTTTTGGACAAAAAAAAGGAAGTGGTGAAAGTGTCTGGGACTTGAAACAAAAAATTGGATACTACACGCCTGCCATCACTAATAAATTTCGAGGCTATCACAGCTTGGAGAACATGATCATATCAGGACTCCATGATTCCATAGGACTGTATGTTCAGCCAACCTATAGTGAAAAACAATTGGCCAATGAATGGCTACATCTTTTAAACTTAAAAAATAGAAAGAATGACCACTTTCGAGACCTATCTGTGGGTGATAAACGTTTGGTAATGATGGCGCGCGCGATGGTAAAACACCCTCCCCTACTCATTTTGGACGAGCCTACCGCCGGTTTGGATGATTCCAGCGCAAATTTATTTGTAGCCTTGGTAAACAAAATAGCCAAGGAAAGTGATTCCACCATTGTTTTTGTCTCACATCGCAAAGAGCCAGAGTTAGACCCTGAATATATTTTCGAGCTTCATCCATCAGAAAATGGCTCAAAAGGAATGGCATCAAACATTTAATTAACCCATAAACAACAGTTTAAACAAATCAGCTGTTTTTTTGCTATCTTATAGGGAATTCAACATTTAACCACTCCCTTACATGCAAAAAATCACTGTAAAGCCAGGCGCCAAACTTGTGGATTACAAGGCGTACGGCTCCCTCTATTCTTCCGTTCTCGATTTTACGGAACAGTCCAAAGAACCTATTGAATCGTTACAAGGACGAACCATTTGGATGATAAACTCCACTGCCATTGGTGGCGGCGTGGCCGAAATGCTGCCCAGTCAAATGAGAATTTTACGGGAACTTGGCGTTTCCATTGAATGGCTCGTTATAGAGGCAAAAAAAGAAGCCTTTTTTGATTTGACCAAACGTATACACAATGCCATTCACGGAAGTGGAAACGGTGTTTTTACAGAAGAAGACCGAAAAATTTACGAGGAAGTCAACCAAAACAATCTACCGAAAGCCCTGGAACTGATCAATGATGGTGATATTGTTGTGGTACACGATCCCCAACCCATGCCCTTGGCCGCGATGATCAAAAAAGAAAAAAAGGTCTCAATTATATGGAGATGCCATATCGGTCTAGAAGAAGATACAGAAGTTACCGATGCCGTTTGGAAATTCTTGGAACCCTATACGAACGATTATGACCACTTCGTTTTTAGCTTACCTTCCTATGTTCCAAAGCCATTAAAAAACCGGACATCCATTATACCTCCTGCAATAGATCCCTTGAGCCATAAGAATCGGGAACTGCAACTGCACAAGTGTATCGGTATTTTGTATCAATCCGGGATATTGGACGACCATAAGGCCATACTGTACCATAGGTACAAACATTTGGTAAGAAAAGTGATGCCCGATGGCTCCTTTGATATTTTGGAAGCGGGCAAAAACTTAAATCTGATCTACCGTCCTATAATTACCGAGATTTCACGATGGGACCGTCTAAAAGGTTTTAAGGAATTGATGGAGGCCTTCATCAAAATGAAAATGGACAATCGAAAACATGGTGACCCAAAAAGTCTGGAGTATAAACGTATTGAGATGACATTATTGGTGATGGGTGGGCCTGACCCAGCTTTTGTATCGGACGACCCTGAAGGAAAAGAGGTGTTACAGGAACTTACGGAGACCTACAAAAAAGTGGACAGCAGTATGCAAAATGATATCGCAATTTTGTTGCTGCCTTTGGACAACCCAAAAGAAAATGCATTGATTGTAAATGCACTCCAGCGTTCATCGAGCATTATTGTACAGAATTCCATCCAAGAGGGGTTTGGACTTACGGCAACGGAGGCCATGTGGAAGAGAAAGCCGGTTTTGGTATCCAATGCAGCAGGACTCAAATTTCAAGTGGTCCAAAATAAAACAGGACAAATAAATCCGGACCCTACCGATATTGAGGGGTTATCCAAAACCTTGGCCTATATGCTCAATCACCCAAAAGAAAGGGATAAATGGGGCTTTAATGGTCAGCTCAGGGTCATCCAGAACTTTACTCTGTTCAGTCAACTATTATCGTGGCTGGGAACATTATCCGCAAACAAAGCATAAAACAAAGGCCCTCAAATTGAGGGCCTTTGTTATAAAGTGTAATGTAAAAAAACGAAAAACTATGCTCCTGTAGCAGCAGCAATTTTCTTCTTTAATGAGTCGAACATCACAGGTGTTGCGATAAATACGGAAGAGTATGTACCTACAATCACACCTACGATCATTGCAAACATAAATCCTCTTAGGCTTTCTCCTCCAAAAATGAAGATGGCCAACAACACGATCAACGTGGTAAGCGAGGTGTTCAACGTCCTACTCAATGTACTGTTCAATGCCACGTTGATATTTTCCCCATCGTTAAACCCTTTTAGAGCGGTAATCTCTCGGATACGGTCGAATACTACCACCGTATCATTCAGTGAGTACCCGATTACCGTAAGGATGGCCGCAATAAAGGCTTGGTCGATTTCCATATTAAATGGCATAATGCTTCCTGTTAGGGAGAAGATACCCAAGACGATCATTACATCGTGAAATACCGCAACCACGGCACCCAAGGAGAATTGCCATTTTCTAAATCGCAATAGGATGTATAGGAAAACTACCGCCAAGGAACCGATAATGGCCAAGAATGCATTTTTCTTGATATCATCCGCAATGGTGGGCCCTACTTTAACGGATTGTAGGATTCCAATTGACTTTTCGGATGCTCCAACGGTGAAATTCTCAAAAGAAGTACCATCCGGCAAATATTTTTGTAAGGTGGTATAAAGCATGTTCTGTATCTCCGCATCCACCTCTACACCTTCTTCGTCCACTTTGTACGGTGTGGTCACCTTAATTTGATTGGCATCACCAAAGGTCTTCACCATGGTTCCACTACCAAATACGGTATTCAGTTCAGAAGCAATTTCTGAAGAGCTTACCGCTTTTTCAAAACGGATTTGATATGAACGCCCCCCGATAAAGTCAACCCCTTGATTTAGTCCTTTTGTAAGTAACGAGAATACACTTACAGCTACCAAGATTGCAGAAACAATGTAGGCAATCTTACGCTTGGACAAGAAATTGATGTGCAAATTGGCAAACAGGTTCTTTGTAATCCCTGTACTGAAATCCAATCGGCGTCCTTTTTTGCTTGTATAGGCCTCGATCATCAATCTGGTCACAAATATGGCCGTGAACAAGGAAGTAACGATACCTATCATCAATGTAGTGGCGAAACCTTTAATAGGTCCAGACCCAAAGATGAAAAGGATAATTGCCGTTAATCCAGTAGTGATGTTGGCATCCAAAATGGAAGACAAGGCATTTCCAAAACCATCGGCAATGGCTTGGGCCTTTCCTTTTCCACGGGCCAATTCTTCTTTTATCCTCTCAAAGATAAGTACGTTGGCATCCACCGACATACCAATGGTCAATACAATACCTGCGATACCCGGTAATGTCAACACAGCCCCAAGGCTTGTCAAAACCCCGAAAATCAGAAGAATGTTAAATACCAATGCGATATCCGCGAACACACCTGCCCTACCGTAATAGAAAATCATCCAGACCAAAACAAAGGCCATGGCAATGACAAAGGACATAAACCCACTATCAATGGCTTCTTGTCCCAAGGATGGCCCAACTACTTCGGATTGGATAATATCAGCGGAAGCAGGAAGTTTACCTGCACGCAAAACGTTGGCGATATCTTTGGTTTCGTTTACGGTAAATGTACCTGTAATCTCGGAACGTCCTCCAGAAATCGGTCCTGAAGAAACGCCTGGTGCCGTGTACACTTTGTTGTCCAAAACGATAGCGATACCGGTTTGGTTGTTGTATGCATCACCTGTCAACTCTTCCCACTCTTTTGCCCCACGAGTGTTCATGGTCATACTAACAGCAGGTTTATTGAATTGGTCGAAGGTGTCCTGTGCATCGGAAACCACATCTCCGCTAATTCTAGGAGTTCCTTCTCTGTTGGATTTCAATGCATACAAATCAACCACCTCTACATCTTGTCCCGGACGCTCCCAAAGGAACTTGGTAAATTGAATATCGTTTGGCAACAATCTTTTGATCTCTGGCATTCTCAAATACTCGCCCAATTCAGCTGTATCGGAGACCATGGCCCTTGCAATGGCGTGGCTACCTGGATTGGCAGGGATCAACTTGCCCAAAATAGGATTGGCCTGAGCGGTCATATCCAAAGAATCCTGTGAAACATCGGAAAGCAGCGAATCAATTTCGGACTCAGGCTTCGCTTCCGTATCTTCTTTGGCTTCGGGCTTCAAAATTTCTTTAAGGCGCTCATTGGCACTTACCAAAAAGTTCCCTATACTATTGTTGTTCTGTGGATAAGTCTCCCAGAACTCCAATTGTGCGGTACTCGACAAAAGTTCTTGTGCACGGGCAATATCCCTTGCTCCAGGAAGCTCCACTAAGATTCGACCGGAATTCCCTTCCCTTTGGATGTTGGGTTGGGTTACCCCAAAACCATCGATACGCTCACGTAGCACCTCAAATGCAGAGACAATGGATTCATCAATCTTTCTTCTGATGATAGGCTTTACCTGATCATCCGTCATTTGAAAGTTGATATCATCGCTAAGACCTTTATTTGCAAAAATATCCGGTGATGCCAATTTGGTATCTCCCTTAATTTGGTCAAAAGCCTCAAAAAATAGCTCCAGATAGGTATTATCACTATTCTTGGATGCTTCGTCGGCATCGGCCAATGCTTTGTTGAAAACTGGGTTCTTGGTATTGTTGGCCAGACCTTTCAAGATATCCTTAACGGAAATCTGCAAGGTAACATTGATACCTCCCTTGAGGTCCAATCCCTTGTTCAACTCTTTCGTCTTGGCATCTTCATAGCTCGTAAAGCCCAAAACAGTGTTGTCACTGATAGAGTCCAAATACGATGCCTCTAAAGCTTCACGCTTTGCAACATAATCTTCCTCAGCTTCCGAAATTTGGCTAACTGCGTATGCTTCAGCGTCTCCCTCCAACTTGTTAGTGATGAAAGTATACGATAACTGATAGATGCTCACCAAGCCAAAAAGGATCGCGAAAAGCCTTATAAGTCCTTTATTCTGCATTGATTGTTAATTTTTTAGAAGTTTTCTTAAACAGCGTGCAAATATATCATTTCCGATAAGATTTGACAATAGAAATTAATGTAATTGCAATTACGGTCGATGGTTATGCTGTCTAAATGAAAACGTCATTCCGGACAAACCTTGAAATTTCCATACAAATTGATGGTAAAGCTCTTTGAGGTCGCGTCCGAAATGACATTTTAGTTGGTTATGGTTTATTCAATTTAGACATCCAATAGTCCATTGGTTTTTTTAACGCCTTCCGCACTTTCTTGCATTTTGGCTTTTTCCGTATCGGACAATTCGATTTCAACGATTTTTTCGATTCCATTCTTGCCCAAAATAACTGGGACACCGATACAAATATCATTCAATCCGTACTCACCTTCCAATAGTGTTGAGCATGGGAACATTTTCTTTTGATCGCAAGCAATGGCCTGTACCAATCCGGATACGGCAGCACCTGGGGCATACCAAGCACTTGTACCCAACAATTTGGTCAAGGTAGCTCCTCCAACCTTGGTCTCTTCCACTACCCAGTTCATTTTATCTTCCGACAGGAATTCGGAAACTTTTACACTGTTTCTAGTAGCATGACCGATTAGTGGAACCATTCCCACATCACTGTGTCCGCCTATCACCATACCGTCCACATCGGAAATTGGAGCTCCCAAGGCTTCCGCCAACCTATATTTAAAACGTGCGCTGTCCAAGGCCCCACCCATACCAATGATCTTGTTTTTTGGAAGTCCAGTTGCTTTGTGCACCAAATAGGTCATGGTATCCATTGGGTTGCTCACTACTATTATTGTTACCTCTGGAGAATGCTCGATCAGGCTTGTTGCAACGGTTTTTACGATGCCAGCGTTGATCCCGATCAACTCCTCGCGCGTCATACCCGGTTTACGTGGAATGCCAGAGGTGATCACTGCGATATCACTACCTGCTGTTTTACTGTAATCACTTGTACTCCCTGTAATTTTGGTATCAAAACCGTTCAAAGAGGCTGTCTGCATCAAATCCATGGCCTTACCTTCGGCATACCCTTCTTTGATATCCAATAAAACAACTTCTGCCGCAAAATTTTTCATTGCTATGTATTCTGCACAGCTTGCTCCCACTGCGCCTGCTCCAACTACGGTAACTTTCATTTGTAAAGATTTAAATTTTAGTCTTCAAAAATAATGCATTTGACGCAGAAAGAAGCTGACTTTTACCAGTTTTAGCGAGCCAATTACATCAAATTATACCATCTAAAAGTCAATTTGTAGCGAAGAAAAGCCGAATACACCAGGTTGCACCTAAAAAAAGAAATATTTTATAAATTTTATACAATAGATTCCTACAATGCCACGTTCTTATAGTCCCAAATTTAACGTAACCTACTTGACCTATGAAAAAGCTCTTTTCATTGTTGTCCATTATTGGCATCATCGCCATAAGCAACTGTACCCGAGTACCAGAGAACCACGACCCTATTCTGGGCATCTGGGCAAGAATTGAATCTTCCAGTATTGAGGACAAAAATTCCAGCACCCTTCGCGAAGAATGGATTTTTAATGATGTATACCTAGGCAGGTACCAAAGGTATTCGAACTCCAAATTAATTTTTTATACCGACTTTAAATGGTCCGAGGAAAACGGGACGTATTCCATTACGTACGGTGATCCCGAAGTGACCGATATTACCGTGAGCTTGGAAAAAGCAAAAAAACCGGAGATATTGACCTTGGATAATGGCTCGGTCTTCGCCACCAGGGAATGACGTGAAGACTACATATATGAAAATAGGAGGCCCCATTACGGGGCCTTCTTTATTTCGGTCGTTTCGGTCGGTTGATTTGTTTTCTTTCTACCTGAATCCAAAGTTGACACCGAAAGTGAAGGTGCTGAATTCGGCCATATTATATTCTGCATTAAGCCTAAAAAAGCCCAATTTCAACTTGGTGCCCAAAGTGGCGGCAACACCACTTGCGTTTTGGGATACGGTAAAGGGATCTATAACGGTTTCCGAAAAGAAGGGTCCGTTCGCTTCATAGGTCCCCAAAAGGTCTATATCCGATTTACCTGTGATATACCCAAGTCCCCCATAAAAATTGATTACCGGGATATTTTTGGTGGAAACGACCGCGCTAAAATTCCAAGTTTTAAAGTTTGCATCAATCCGTTGATTGTTACCTTCAATGGTGGATGAATCGGTAAAGTCGTATTCGCCGTTTAAATTGGTATATCCTATTACTGCTGAAATAGCAACGGGCATCACTTTATCGGCAGGCAATATTTTGGTAAAATCGTACTGTAGCCCCGCCCCGAAGAGCCCGAGTTTTGCATCGTCATCAAATTTGATCTTTGGCAAAAAACGAGCCTTCACTTCCAATCCCTTGATCAAACCAACACTTGCCTGAATATATCCCGATGGGATAAAATCAAGGTTTTCTGCAGCAAGCCCCGATGGAAGCTCAAAGTCCTCGCGGAAGACACCGCTTTGGTCCTCAACAAAGACCCCTACCCCCTCAATGTCCCCCAAAGCAGTAGAGACCATTCTGGGTTGGCCGGAATTGTCCACAAAATCCAAATTTTCATAATCGGCCGGATCTAACAAAAATGCTTTTTTATCATCCTTGTTCTTAAAACCGGTCATGTTTCCAATAATAGAAATTTCGAATCCACCCAAAGGTTTGGCGTCCGCAGTATTGTACCATCCATTGGAAATACTGTAAATGGCCCCTTCAGAAACGGGAGACAAATATGCATTGGCAAATCGTTCAGCATCCGCCACACCTGAAACAAAAATATCGTTCAGGTCCTGGGCCTTGCCCATAGTAACAGAAATCAGTGCTATTCCTAAAATTATTCTTTTCATGATGTTGATGTTTTACCCAAAACTAAAAAACTCGCCTTGGTAGGGCGAGTTTTTGTTGTGAAACGCTTGTTATCTATACATCTATATTGGCATAGACAGCATTTTTCTCTATAAATTCACGTCTTGGTGGCACCTCATCCCCCATCAACATGGAGAATATTCGGTCGGATTCCGTTGCATTGTCAATCTGCACCTGACGCAATTTTCTAAAATCTGGATTCATAGTGGTATCCCAAAGCTGCTCGGCATTCATCTCACCAAGACCTTTGTAACGTTGGATACCTGCTCCCCCACCCATTTCTGCATTGATTGCATCACGGTCCTTATCGTTCCACGCATAGCGTTTTTTGGCACCTTTTTTCACCAAATACAATGGCGGAGTGGCAATATATACGTGTCCACCTTCTATCAGCTCTCTCATATAACGGAAGAAGAAAGTAAGAATCAAAGTTTCAATGTGGCTACCATCGACATCCGCATCACACATGATCACCACTTTATGATAACGAAGTTTATCCAAATTCAACGCTTTACTGTCCTCTTCGGTTCCGATGGTAACACCCAAAGCGGTATAAATATTCTTGATTTCCTCATTTTCAAAAACCTTGTGCTGCATAGCTTTTTCCACGTTCAAAATCTTACCACGCAATGGCAATATGGCCTGGAAATTTCTATCCCTTCCCTGTTTTGCCGTTCCACCTGCGGAATCCCCCTCTACAAGAAATACTTCACATTTGGTCGGGTCCTGTTCGGAACAATCGGATAGTTTCCCTGGCAATCCACCAACACTCATTGGGTTTTTGCGCTGAACCATCTCACGTGCCTTGGCCGCCGCATGCCTTGCTTGTGCAGCCAGCTTTACCTTTTCCACAATTTGTTTGGCATCATCTGGGTTTTCTTCCAGATAATCAGTCAACATCTCGGAAACTGCCTGGCTTACCGCACTGGTCACTTCTCGGTTACCCAGTTTGGTCTTGGTCTGACCCTCGAACTGAGGCTCTGCGACTTTCACGGAAACAATGGCCGTCAATCCTTCACGGAAATCATCCCCGGATATTTCGAACTTTAATTTGTCCAACATCCCGGAATTATCGGCATACTTTTTCAAAGTAGTGGTCAAACCTCTTCTAAAACCTGAAAGGTGTGTACCGCCCTCATGGGTATTGATATTGTTTACATAGGAATGAAGGTTTTCGGAATATCCCGTGTTGTAGACCATGGCCACTTCTACAGGAATGCCATTTTTCTCACCTTCCATGGAAACTACGTTCTGAATCAAAGGTTCTCTGTTTCCATCCAAGAATTTGATGAATTCCTTTAGACCTTCTTCGGAGTGGAAAGTTTCTGAGATAAACTCTCCTTTTTCGTCCTTGTTCCTTTTATCCGTAAGCTTAATGGTGATTCCTTTGTTCAAATAGGCAAGCTCGCGCATTCTATTGGACAAGGTCTCATAATTATATTCGGTTGTCTGGGTAAAAATGGTATCATCGGGAACAAAGGTCACTATGGTACCCGTTTCCTTGCTTTCCCCTACACTTTTAACCGGATAAAGGGTTTTTCCCCTTTCGTATTCTTGCTCCCAGATTTTTCCATCCCTATATACCGTTGCCTTTAAACTGGAAGACAATGCGTTGACACAGGAAACACCGACACCGTGGAGCCCACCGGACACTTTATAGGAGTCCTTGTCGAACTTACCACCTGCTCCAATTTTGGTCATTACCACCTCAAGGGCGGAAACACCTTCTTTTTTGTGCAGATCCACAGGGATACCCCTACCATTATCTTCCGTAGTTATGGAGTTGTCCTCATTGATGGTCACCTCGATTTTATCGCAGTAACCGGCCATCGCCTCATCTATGGAGTTGTCCACCACTTCATACACTAAGTGGTGCAATCCCCTGACCCCTACATCTCCAATATACATGGAAGGTCTCATACGTACGTGCTCCATTCCCTCAAGGGCCTGGATGCTATCCGCGGAGTATTGTTTCTTGTTAGCTTCTTCGCTCATATATTTTCTGTATTTGCCTCAAAAATTCAAATCTTACAAATATAATCAATACCCTGTGCAAATGGCCTTAAACTGCTTATTGGACACCCTAAGTTATCAACAAAAACTGTGGAAAACGACTTGGTTAAGAGCTTATATCCACCTACTGCTCCAGACAACTAAAAAGCCCCTTGGACAAGGGGCTTTTCGGACTAATTAAAAAATGAAACTAGTTAGATTAACTGCTCCATATCGTTTGGTTGGTTTAAACGGGGGTTATTTCACATACGCATCGGTATGAACCTTAGCCACAGCTCTTCCCGATGGGTCGTTCATGTTCTTAAAAGCTTCGTCCCACTCCAAGGCAATTTTGGTACTACAGGCCACCGATGGCTCTTGTGGCACGCTCAAGGCTGCCGCATCCGAGGGGAAATGACTTTCAAAAATTGAACGATAATAATATTCTTCTTTCGATGTAGGCGTCTGAATTGGGAACTTGAAATGTGCGTTCTCCAATTGCTCATCCGTTATTTCTTCGGCCACAACAGCTTTTAAGGTATCTATCCAACTGTATCCGACACCATCCGAAAATTGTTCCTTTTGTCTCCAGGCCACACTTTCTGGCAAGTAATCCTCAAATGCCTTGCGTACTACCCATTTTTCCATGCGCTCGCCATTGATCATCTTATCTTTTGGGTTGATGCTCATTGCTACATCCATAAACTCTTTGTCCAAGAAGGGTACGCGCCCCTCAATACCCCAAGCGGCCAACGACTTGTTTGCCCTGAGACAGTCGTACATGTGGAGCTTGTCCAGTTTTCTCACGGTTTCTTCATGAAAATCCTTTGGGCTTGGAGCTTTGTGAAAATAAAGATATCCACCGAACAATTCATCTGCCCCTTCACCTGAGAGCACCATCTTGATCCCCATGGATTTGATTACCCTTGCCATTAAGTACATTGGAGTTGAGGCTCTTATGGTTGTAATATCGTAAGTTTCTAGATTATAAACAACATCTTTTATCGCATCAAGACCTTCTTGAATGGTAAATTTGATTTCGTGGTGTACCGTTCCGATATGATCGGCTACTTTTTGGGCTGCAGCCAAATCGGGCGAACCTTCCAACCCTACGGAGAATGAGTGCAGTTGTGGCCACCAAGCATCAGCAGTGTCTCCAGACTCAATACGTTTTTGGGAATATTTTTTTGCGATTGCGGATGTCACTGACGAATCCAACCCACCTGAAAGTAAAACTCCATAAGGTACATCGGACATCAATTGACGGTGAACCGCCGCCTCTAGGGCATCCTTTATTTTTTGAATACTGGTCTGGTTCTCCTTTACGGCATCGTACTCCATCCAATCACGCTTGTACCATCTGACAAACTCACCATCGGAACTATGCATGTAGTGTCCGGGAGGAAACAATTGGATTTTGGAACATGTTCCTTCCAAAGCTTTTAATTCGGAGGCTACGTAAAAGGTCCCGTTTTTGTCCCAACCGATATACAAGGGAATAATCCCCATATGGTCACGGGCAATGAAATACTCATCCTTTTCCGAGTCATAAATGGCAAAACCAAAGATTCCGTTCATCTCATCCACAAAATCAGGTCCTTTTTCCTGATACAATGCTAAAATAACCTCGCAATCGGATTGCGTTTTAAAATCATATTTTCCATTGAACTGCTTTCTGAGCTCTTGATGATTATATATTTCTCCATTGGCAGCAAGCACCAATTTACCATCGGCGCTCAACAACGGTTGTTTTCCTGAAGCTGGATCCACAATGGCCAATCTCTCATGGGCCAAAATAGCTTTATCATCGGAATAAATACCGCTCCAATCCGGCCCACGGTGCCTTACCTTCTTCGACATCTCCAACAATTGGGGCCTAAGTACCTCTGTACTTTCCTTCACATCAAATGCGCAAACAATACCACACATACAAATAAATTTAATAACAATTTTGAAACAAAAATGAACCTAAATACTAAAAAACAAAACACTCAAGTCAATATAAATTACACATTAAAACAAAAAAGTATTAATAAATACTTTTTTGTAATATGATTATAATTTATGTTTTTAACCCGCCCCCTATTGTAAGGTTGCTTAATTTTTCCGTCTGTATGTTTAAACAACATTTAATTAACTAGTTTTGAAAGAAACTTAAATCACAATCATGAAGAAATTAACAGTATTACTTTTAGTGCTTTGTACAGGATTGGTGTTCTCTACAGATGCCGTTGCCCAAAAATTCAGCGGACTGGACAAGAGCCCTGCGGACATTGCATATTATCCTGCAAGCTCAAGGGAAACGGTTAAGGCTGCACGTGTTATTTATAGCCGTCCTCAGTTGAAGGGACGTAGTCTTGCTGAATTGGCCCCCGTGGGAAAAGTTTGGAGAACAGGTGCGAACGAAGCATCGGAAATTACGTTTTACAAGGATGCCAAAATTGATGGAAAAACCGTTAAAGCAGGTTCATATTCCTTGTTCACCATACCCGGTGAAGATGAGTGGACGGTAATCTTGAACAGCAACTTGCATCAGTGGGGAGCTTATTCCTATGACAGTGATAGCGATGTGGTCAGAGCCACAGCAACCACTTCCACGGATAGCGAAGAATTGGAAGCTTTTGGTATTGCTTTCGATGATAACGGAAATTTGGTAATGGGCTGGGGAACTACAAGAGCTACCTTACCTATCAGCTATTAGAAAATCTTTATAATAGGAAAGCCCCGGATTTTTTGGGGCTTTTTTTATTGATTATGTTTATGTCCAGCGTATCTCAGACATTATTTCATTCGGAGGCCGCCCAAGAAAACCTGCTCGGCAGCGACACTGGGAATCTCTTCGGATGGAATTGTCATAATGTTATCGCTCAATAGCACAAAGTCAGCAAACTTACCGACCTCAATACTACCTTTTTCATCTTCCTCAAAATTGGAATACGCGGCCCAGATGGTCATACCCTTTAAGGTTTCCTCTCTGCTCAAGGCATTCTCCATTTGAAAACCGTCCTCGGGATATTGTTCCCCGTCTTGACGCGCCACGGCTGCATAAAATGTTAAAAATGGGTTCACTTGCTCCACGGGAAAGTCTGTCCCCAAAGCCACCAACCCTGCTTTATCCAATAAATCCTTATAGGCATATGCTCCTTTAACCCGTTCAGCACCCAACCTGTCCTCGGCCCAGTACATATCGCTAGTTGCATGGGTGGGCTGTACGGATGGAACAATACCGTTTTTGAAAAAATCGAAATCGGATTGCGATATGACCTGTGCGTGCTCCACCTTCCATCTGCGGTCGGTTTTGCCCTCCAATGCTTTTTCATAAGCACGAAGCACAACAATATTGGCCGAATCCCCAATGGCATGGGTGTTCATTTGATATTCGGTGGCCGCAATTCTTTGTGCCAAGGCTTCAATTTGGTCAACAGGGGTCACCATTGCCCCGAAATGCCCTGGCATATCGGAATAGGGTACTCGTAATGCCGCTCCCCGAGAACCTAAAGCTCCATCGCCATATACTTTTACCGAACGAACATTCAAACCTTCCGTTTTGATGATGCCTTTTTCTAAAAAATAATCCAGATTTTCAGGATAATTGGATACCATGGCATATACACGAATGGACATTTCGCCAGCCTGCTGCAAGCTATCTATCAATTCAATGATATCCCTAGAAAGACCTGCGTCGTTTACCGTAGTGAGACCATAATTCAATGAAATTTTTTCAGCATCCTTAAGCGCTTGTATCTTTTGTTCTAAACTGGCTTTTGGCATCACATTGTCAATCATTCTCATTGGGCCATCTACCAAAACTCCGGTAATGGCTCCATTTTCCTTAACTATTTCGCCTCCTTCAGTTTTGGTATCAATGTTTATATCCGCCATATCCAATGCTTTTTGGTTCGCAAGATAGGCATGGCCATCTATGCGCTCCAATACCACAGGAATGTCAGGGAACAATTCATCCAGTTTATCCTTGGTAGGGAACTTTTTTACTTCCCAATCGTTCTGATCCCATCCTCTTCCCAAAATAAAGGTTGATGGTCGTTCTTTTTGAAAAGCCACTACCTTTTCCACAACTTCATCAAAACTTTGTGTACCTACCAAATCAACCACTTGTTGGTTCTGTCCCAAACCGTAAAAATGACAGTGTGCATCAATTAAACCCGGGACAATGGTCCTGCCCTCGGCATCTATCTGTTCTGGTGCATTATACTTTTCCAAAATTTCATTGGAATCGCCAACTGCAACAAACCTCCCATCTTTTATGGCCACACTGGAGGCTATGGAAAAATCAGCATCCACGGTATAAATATTGGCATTGGTAACGATAAGGTCCACGCCCTCTTTAGTATTGCAAGAAAAAATCAAAAGGACGGGAATGATTAAAAAGATTTTTTTCATTTCTGTTGGTTTCCATCAAAAATAGAAAAAGCAGGAGTAACGGAATCGCGTTTGCCCAATTAAAATTAGTCAGTGCATCTCCAAAAAGGTAATGTGGGCGACACACTGTCCTTGGCCCCTAAAATACGCCCTGTACTTTCCCTCAATATTTTAACTGTTGAATATACTTCGGCTATGCATAAAAATTTAAATTTTAAGAGTTTCGATTCATTATTATCACTAATTTTCGAAACATTTTGATAGCTAATTCACCATGGAGGACGTATCGGCTTTTTCCTTTTGGACAAAGGCTATACTGCCTTTAAATAGTATCGAGACCGCCATCCCCAGCGAACTCAATCTACTTCATTTTATATTCATTGGAATATCCCTTTTGGGCGCTGGAGTCGGCAGTTACCTTATTATTTTAAAGAAACATAATGTGTACATGGGGATTTTTATGGCAGCAATGGCCGCCATTCTTCTTGAGCTTACCTTAGTATGGTGGGATGGCATGTTACATATACCCAAAATCCCATTTTATTCAAGTGTTTCGTTTCTTTTGGGCCCCTCACTTTTTCTATATATCGAAAGGAAGGTCTATCCCCATAGAAAAACGCAAACACCTGTAACGGCACTTTTCTTTAGTGTTTTTATTGTAAGTTTATTGTTGATTCTCGTATTGACCAATACCAACAATAGCTTCCCGGGCAATGGACTCAGGAAACTGGGCGTGCAATTCTTGAACAACTACTATCTTAAAAGTGTTTATTTTGGCATATTTATAATCCTGATCGTCAAACAATATGTGAAGTATAGAAAACGGATTGACATTATGGACCGCAATTGGCTAAGAACCCTTGTCCTGTTCTTCCTTTCCATATTTCTGATCTCCATAATAGGTGCCTTATTTAAAGATGAATTTTCACTTATCCATATCACTAGATATATGATCGCCTACTTCTTTTCGGTATTCATTATCATAATTTCATTCTTGCTTTACCTGTTTCCCTCAATCGTGACAGAACCCTTACAACCAAGATTGGACAAAGATCAAATCAAGGAAAAGTATCAAAACTCCGGATTGACCATTGCCATGTCCCAAACATTAAAAGCACAACTTATCGCTTCCATGGACGAGAAAGTATACTTGAACCACACATTATCCTTGGAAATCTTGGCCAAAAAACTTAATACAGACCGTTACAGCCTTTCCCAAGTCATCAATCAGGAGTTCAACAAAAACTTTTACGAATTCATCAATGATTACCGTATCAACGAATGCTTGGCATATATCGATGAAAACCCACATCAAGTGGATTCCATTACGGACATCATTTATGCTTCTGGATTCAACAATAAGGTATCTTTCTACAATGCCTTCAAGAAAAGAAAAAATGTTACCCCGGCACAGTATATCAAAGCCTTGAATAGGTAGTTTTTTTAATTATTTCAAGCATCTGAACCTGATCACCATAATTAATTAACACATTTTCAAATACCTAACAAACAGTTATTTACAAAAAAGTAAAGGTTAATATTCGTCGGTAAACCATAAATCTAGGTCGGTAATAATCCCCATCCCATCACCTCTCATTTATTTTATCCACTGATTAAGATTAGCCCGGTCATATTTCAAAACATTATGTAGTCTAACTGGCCCATTTGTTTATTTGGATTAGTCACCAAAAAATTGACCGGCTTTTCTTAGTCAAAAAACTAATTCAAAAAATGATTCTATTAATTAACACTCAAATTAAATGAGAACAAAAACAAAAGTATTACTGGCACTTTTGATGGCATTTGTTGTGCATCTGTCTTCCGCACAGGAAAAAATGATAAGTGGTACAGTAACTGATGGGAACGGATTGCCGTTACCTGGCGTAAACGTTGTTATCAAGGGAACCACACAAGGTACCCAGACCGATTTTGATGGTAACTATAATGTACAGGCACAGGTTGGCCAAACGCTTGTAT
This sequence comes from Flavobacteriaceae bacterium, assembly GCA_024743095.1. Lineage (GTDB taxonomy): Bacteria > Bacteroidota > Bacteroidia > Flavobacteriales > Flavobacteriaceae > Flagellimonas. The sequence goes on along the minus strand of JANSXF010000013.1, from coordinate 42,367 downwards.
TTACCTATTTGGGCCAAAAAGAGACCCAAGCGACAGTTGGCGCACAGAGCGTCATAAACATTCAAATGGAAGAAGACGCCCAAGCGTTGGAAGAAGTTGTAGTGGTCGGTTATGGTGTTCAAAAAAGGAAGGAAATCACTGGGGCGATTGCCAGTGTTTCCGGAGGGGACATCCAAGGCCTTGTAACACCCAGTTTCGAAAGCCAATTGGCCGGTAGGGCCGCTGGTGTGCAAATCACCACCAATAACGGTATACTCGGGGAAGCCCCAAGAATCAGGATCAGGGGTCTAGGCTCCATAGGTTCCGGAACGGATCCCTTGGTAGTTGTGGACGGTATTCCGATCATTACCGGGGATGTTGGTGGATATGCATCGACCAATGCACTGAACAGTATCAATCCCAATGATATTGAATCCTTTGAAATTTTAAAAGATGGTGCTGCAACTGCCATTTATGGTTCGAGAGCTGCCAACGGAGTTATCTTGGTTACCACCAAAAAAGGTAAAAAAGGTTCTACCCAGGTGAGCTATAACGTGGTGACAGGCTTTGCGTCACCGATCAAAACCTTTGATTTGTTGAACACAGCACAGTTCTTGGAAACTGCAAATGAAAAGCGTACAAACAGAGGGCAAGCTCCCTGGGCCATTGGAAATGACTATGATACCGATTGGCAAGGTGCAGTACTTAATTCAAATGCCCTACAAATGGACCACAACTTATCCGTAAATGGCGGAACCGATAAGACCAAGTATTTCATGTCCCTAGGTTTTACCGATCAGGATGGGGTTGCAGTCTCGAACAATATGAAGCGTCACAGCATCAGGACCAACCTTGAGCACGATGTTCTTGATTGGTTGACCGTTGGTGGTAACCTTGCGATTACCAGAACTGAATTAAATGGATTGAATACGGGAGGAAACTCACTTTCAGGAAACATTTTCAATGCTACAAGACAACTTCCCAACATTCCAATTTACGACCTAAACAACCCTACTGGTTTTAACCTATCGGCAGATGGAAGCGTTGTGGGTCAGTGGGACAACACAGACCCTGTTGGTGACAATATTTCCAATATTGGTTATGTGCTGGCCAACAATAAATTCCAGTCCATTACAAACAATACTTTGGTCAGTGCCTTTGGAGAGGTAAAACTATTGGAAGGCCTAACCTACAGGTTCCAGGCCAGTGCCAATAATACCTTTACCAATGGATTTTTGTATTACAGCCCTATCCATGGTGACGGCAGGGGGTCCAACGGAAGGTTACAAAACAACAATCAGGATTATTTGCGTTGGAACACCCAGAACATCATAAATTATAACACCAGCATTGCAGATGCCCACAACATTGGTGTTACTGCTGTTATGGAATTTCAAAAAGATAAGTACAAAAGTTTCTTTGGAACCGGTACCGATCTTTTGGATGAGTTCTATAACAAAAACTTAGTGACAGGAGCCTATGGCACGCAAACTTCAGGAGGTAGCGTAACGGAAAACGGTATCAGTTCATACGTAGGTCGTTTAAGCTATAATTTCAAGGAACGTTATTTTCTTCAAGGATCTATTCGTAGAGATGGTATTTCCAAGTTGAGCGAAGCTACACGTTGGAACAACTTTACCGGATATTCTGCAGGTTGGAACATTGCCAACGAAGAATTTTTCAGCGCATTAAATCCAACCATTTCCCTTTTCAAACTTAGAGGATCGTACTCTGAAGTAGGAAACACAGACATTGGTAGCTATCCCTACTTGGGATTGACCTCGGCTTCCCAATACGGTACATTGAACGGTATTGCATTTACACAATTTGGCAACGATCAGTTGTTGTGGGAGACCAGTAAAAAGACCGATTTTGGTGCTGATTTGGGCTTCTTTAACGACAAGTTGACCATAAACGTTGATTATTATAAAAATGATATCGACGGTTTGATTCTTGATGTTCCTGTACCGCACTCACTAGGGGTCCCGGACAACAGAATCAAGCAAAACATCGGTTCTATGGTGAATGAAGGTTTTGAATTTGCCGTAAACTATACTCCTTTCAACACTGAGAATTTCAGCTGGAATGTTTCGGCCAACCTGACTTTGGATAAAAACAGAGTAACCAGTATTCCTGATGGACAGGATATCATCGGAGGCACTTCTACCAATACCAACATCGCCCCCAACTTGATCATTAGGGAAGGTGAATCCATCAACTCCATCTATGGACACAGGTATTGGGGCGTAAACCCTGCCAACGGAAACCCGGTTTATTATAAGGCCGATGGCTCTTTGGTACAAGGAAACTTGGATACACAAACCTATTTCGTATTCAACCCCAGCAACCCCGGAGACGTATCAGAAGCTTCCTCTTTGAGTGCTGCGGACGACAAGTTTATTCTTGGAAACTCCTTGCCTACTTATTATGGTTCCGTGATTAACAGGTTCACTTACAAAGGCTTCGATTTTAGCTTTATGTTCCGTTACAGCGGTGGAAACCATGTATTCAATGCTACTCGTAGAGATTTGGTGACCCAAAACTTCAACAATAACTCTACCGAGATCTTGGGAAGATGGCAAAGTGCTTCCGAGCCAGGGGATGGAATCACACCTAGGCTTTACGCAAGTAGCAATACTTTTACCAACCTAACCGGGCATGCCACAACCAGATTCTTGGAAAAAGGTGATTTCATCAGCTTGGACAACATCACTTTGGGGTACAAACTACCTTCTTTGGTGACTGACAAATTGAATGTTAGCATGGTGAGGTTCTTTATCCAAGGACAAAACCTATTGACCATTACCGACTATAAGGGCTTGAACCCAGAAATGGAATCCAGTGGTGTTGACATTAACGGTACACCAAGATCAAAAGTATTATCCGTAGGTCTAAATGTTAATCTATAATTCTTAAAAATGAAAAAGATATTCAAATACATCACCCTTTCCTTTTTTGGAATTAGTGTGATCTCATGTTCTGACGAAACTGTTCTGGACCTTAGTCCAATCAACAACATCTCGTTGAGCGATGCCTTTTCATCCCCATCTTTGATCGAGAGTTCAGTAAACGGGATGTACAATGCCGCGGCCATTGGCCAATATAACTCGACCAGCCCCAACGGTGGTCGTGGATATATCTGGGGCGCCGCCTTCGTACAACAAGGGGACAACCGAGGAGAAGATGTGGTAAATACCGCTACCTTTTACCAGTTGACCTATACGGCCACATATGACCCAACCACTGCGAACAACGTGTATTATTGGATAGATGGTTACCGTTTGATCAACAGGGCCAACTTGGTTATAGAGGGAGTTACCTCAGCAGCCGAAGCAGGTATCATTACCCAAGCTGTTGCCGATGATTATATTGGGCAAGCAAAATTTTTGCGTGCCATAACCCACTTTGAGTTGTTAAACTTCTTCGCAAGACCCTATAACTTTTCTGCCGGTGCTTCGCATCCTGGAGTTCCTTACAGAGAGGTGGGTATTGATACTCAAGCTGAAATCGATTCTGAAATCGTTCTTGGTAGAAATACCGTAGCAGAAGTTTACGAAAAAGTATTGCAGGATTTGGACGATGCCGAGAGCTTGATTACCAATACTTCTTTGACAAAAGCATCTCCAAATGCAGCCATTGCCTTTAAAACGAGGGTGTATCTGCATATGAGAGATTGGGATGGTGTTATCGCCGAAGGCAACAAGCTTACTGGCGAATACACATTGGAAGATTCTCCAAATGGACCTTTCAATGATAGTTATGGAAACTCCGAGTCTATTTTCTCATTGACACAGGCTGCAACCATGAACCCTGGCGTGAACGCTGCTTTAGCTTCACAATACAACAGAAGAAGGTTGGTCGCCATTAGTCCTATCATTTGGAGAGATCCTAGCTGGTTGGCTGACGATTTGCGTCGTGAGGACAATTCAACTGAAACCGAAGTAGGTACCGGAATGGTATTTACCGCTGGAGGCGCAAAATTCACCCTAAAATATAAAGATGGGGTGAACTATACCGATGCTTCTCCTGTTATCCGTTATGCTGAAGTATTGTTGAATATGGCCGAAGCACAAGCTAGAAGAGCAGCTGCCGACCTAGGTGCTTCCTTGTCCCTATTGAATCAAGTAAGAAACAGATCTCTTGCAGACCCAGGCACCCAAGCTTATGTGGCCGGTGATTTTGCAAATGCAGGAGAACTTGTTGGCGCGATCCTTAAAGAGAGAAGAATCGAGTTTTTGATGGAAGGCAGAAGATGGTCCGACATCCACAGACTTCAAGGAGATGATCTTCAACCGATCAACGGAATACCACAAAAGGTAGCCAATGGAACACCTCCTGAGGATTCCTATACTTTGGGAACTCCATACGATGGTCCTTACGGTGTACCTGCTGTGCCGTATGCAGACTTCAAGTTTGTTTGGCCGATTCCTCAAGTAGAGATCAACGCAAACCCAACACTGGCAGATCAGCAAAACCCAGGTTGGTAATTATCCAGACCATTAAAAGCATATGCAACAAAAAAACCCGTGGGCTCTCCCACGGGTTTTTAATTTTAACAACTTTCTTTTAAAAAAACTTTCCCTACTCATCGAATTAAAAATCGAACTTATAGGATACCCCTGCCAAGGCCTGGAAACCTTGCACCCTGAAGTTGGCCCAACGCTGATAGTTATTGCCGGCAATATTTGATGCTTTGACAAAAATGGAGAGTTGCTCATTAAATCGGTATCCTACGTGTGCATTGGCATCAAAAAAACCGTCCAAAGTGGCCGGTGTGTACACTACAGGCGGGTCTACTATATTTATCGGACTGATTGTTGACAATAAATCATCCCTTTCCCCTACGTAGAACAGATTGGCACCCATATACCATTGATCGGTAATTTGGTAGTCCATAAACACGGAACCTTTAATTGACGGCAGGTTCCACGCTGGATTGTCGGTCTCGGTATCATAATCATAAAATTCCCCGTTGATTCCCAACGAAAAATTACGGTTCACATCCACATTGATTTCACCGAACACACCCAAGGTTTTCACATCATCATAAAACACCTGAAAAGAGTTGCCATAGTAATAACTTTTTTCATCATCCCTCGATGTATTGATGGTATTATGAAAGAACAAGGGCTTCCTGTTCTCTGCCATATACGAACCTTTGATATTGTATCCCACATTGGAGGTCAACTGTCCTTTCAAACCCAAATACCCTTCGTATTGTTGGTCGGTCGGAATAATATCCAACGTCGGAGAAACAAAAGGATTATCATTAACAAAATCGTAATAGGAATTTTGTTTCAACTCCCCCTCTATTCCACCGTAAGCGATTACATTTTCATCCAGAACTCGATACGATGCCGTAACAGCCGGATAGATATAGAAGTTGTTCTCGCTGTTCTCCATATCCAGTCCGTAGACAATATTGGCCCCTAGATTGATAGTCAAATCATCACGAAGGATAAGCAAGCTCGGCGTTACCCCTGCCTGAAGATTGCTATACTTTTTCTCTCCCGAATTCACTCCTTCCGTAATGGAGCCATTTTCGAAACTACCTCCCACATAATCGACCTTAGCGGAAATCGTGATCAATTCCTCGGTTACGGGAAGCTCAAAAGTTGGATTGATCACTGCGCGGTTCTCTGCAGATTTGGTAGCATCCCAAAAGCGTCTTAATAAAAGCTCACCACTCTTAAAATAGGAATCCTCCATATTAAAATGGGCCTTTGCCTCCGCATTAAAATAGTTTTGCTGCTCGTCCATAGCGTTGATTTCATCCTCGCTGAACAGTTCGCTCTGGATTCCGTACCAATTATACAGTTGATGCTGTAATCCTATCGCAGCGCCCCAATCCATATAACGGTCCTTTTTGGCATAGGAAGCATTCAATTTGGTATCATAGAAATCGGTTTCCAAGGGGGTGGAATCCAAATCCCCACGGGACGAGTTATGGGTCAGACCAAAATCCAAGAGGTCCTCGCCCCGATTAAATTCACGGCTTGTGTAAAAATCCACCAAAGCATTGTTGTAATTGCCCAACCCGATGGACGCATAGGAATTATACAAGGTTGGAGGCGGTGTTCTTTCCACTCCCGAAGCCTTCCCTTTGGCCGGAGTAAATGTAGATGCCACAGGCACCGAAAATATACTGTAATTGATTTTCTTCTTCTGGAGCACAATCGAATCGTTCAAGCTTGGGGACGATTTAATTTTAAAGGCATCCGAAACGGTCGGGGAATACGGCTTTACCACCGTCACCGTTTCCGTACCAATGTTATCCTCTTCCTGGGCGATAACCATTCCACAAAGGCTCAAAAAAAGTAATGAAAATATATAGGTTCTCTTTTGCATGTTGTGTCTCGTTTAATTTTGGTTGGGGTCTACGGATGAATTGCTCTCTGCTTCCTTGGCCTTAATAGTGGCCAGTTCACTCTTCGCATCCGCAACGATGTCCTCAAATTCAGAAAAGTTGGAAATCACACTTTCCAAAATGTAGGTGGCCTGGAAGGCATCTCCCAGATTATAGAAGTTCTTGGCCATGATCACCAAACCTTTTCCTGCCCATTCCTTGTAAGCTGCATAATCCTTCGCCAATTTTTGAACCGACTCGTTGGAGGCTTCAAAATTCTGCTCCTTGTTCTTAAAATAGGCATCGTAGTACCAAGCTTCAGCAGCTAGCTCACCCGATGCTATTTGTTTTACATCTTGGTAAGCAGTTTTGGCCAAGTTCTCATTATTCGTGGCAATGGCCGAACGTGCAATCATAATCTGTGCATCACTTTTGATGCGGTCATCGATTTTGGGAGCTTTCAACACTTTTTCAGCATAAGCAATGGTCTGTGAGTAATCCTTTTGACCATAATACCCTTTCATCAAATTGGACTGTGCAAACGTTTTATTTTCTGAAATATCCGCTGTGCTTTCCAATCTTTTTAAATACGGAATCGCGCTAGTGTAATCCTGTTTATCAACATAAATTTCGCAAACACGGGTCAAGGCCTGCTCGGTATACTCACCATTCCCACCATCGGCAACAGCCTTGTATTTTGGCAAAGCCTTATCCTTTTCCCCGTTGGCAAAATACAATTGTGCCAAAGCGAAATTGGCGTTCTGGGCATGCAGTCCGTTCGGGAATTGCTTCAAATAATCCTCGTATCCACGAGTGGCTGCGGGAGTTTTGCCCTCGATTTGTTTTCTTTCTGCAGATTCAAAACTGGCATTGTCCAACTCCGTATCGGTCACCTCAACAAAATCCAAGTTTCTCGCCCAAGCAGCGTATTCGTTCACCCGGCCTTCGTCCACGTAGACCAATTTGGCCGTGGCCACGGCTTGTTTGGCCTCTTGGGTATTCGGATATTTTTGAACCACTTCTTTGAGTTTGCCCAATGCTTGGTCGTTACGGCCGGAATTGTAATATACCAGTCCTGAACGCAACAATCCACGAGGGGCAAATTTACTGCCCGAATACTCGGCCACGATTCGGTCGTAGGTTTGCAGCCCCAAACTTTCTTGGTTATTGTTGATATAGGAATTTCCCAGTTCAAACAAGGCATCATCGCGTAATGATGAAGTAGGGAACATCCTCAAGAATTCATTGAGACCATCGATTTTTGCTGAATTGTTTCCTAAAAAGCCATCGCAAAGTGTTTTTTGGAAAGCCGCATAGTCGCGCTCGGGACCGTTCATGCTGGATGCCGTACCGTAAGCCTTCTTTGCCAATTGATATTTACTGTTCACAAAATAGCTATCGCCCAAACGTAAATAACCATCGTTCTTTCTTTGGTCATCAATGGTATTGGAGCCCACTACATTCTGAAAGTAGGATATGGCATTGTTGTAATCCTTTAGTTTGAAGTATGAATACCCCAAATTGTAATCCAAATGTTCATACTCTTGAAGCGATTGGGCCGCTGACGAGTTCTGGAACCTGACAAAATCGACCAAAGCTTCCTCAAAACGGTTCAACCTGTAGGCCGATTCTGCTTTCCAATAAAGCGCCCGTGCCTCAAAATCAGGGTTGGCTGCACTTTTTAGGGATTTATCGAATCGTTCCCAAGCCCCTTCGTAATCGCCATCAATAAAAAGTTCGATACCGCGATAATAGGCCACCTTTTGATAGGTTTCCTTGGTAGCGTAGTTCTGGTTCTCTTCCAAAAGTTGCATTGCTCCTTCAAAATTACGGGAGGTGATATAAGAATCCACCAAAAGTTCTTGGATTTCCATTTGGTATTGGTCCTTCGGATGTTTTTCCAAATAAGTGGTCAATACTTGGGGAACCGGCTCGTAAGCATTTCCGATTTCATAGCTCAAACGGGCATAATTCAACCAAGCATCCTTTTGGATATCCGGACTGAACTCCATTTGTGAAGCATTTCGGAACGCATTCAAGGCTTCGGATCTTTTATCCAATTTCAAGTAGCATTCTGCTAAGTGATAATACGCATTTTGCGAAACGGCATTGTTGCCCCCAATAATTTTATTGAACTGTTGAATGGCTTTTTGGTAATCGCCCAGTTTGTAATGACTATATCCCAACAGATAATAATCCGTGTTGTTCCATTTGCCCCTCTTGCCCCTATATTCTTCCAAATACGGAATGGCTTCGGCATATTGCTCCAAATTGAAATAGCTTTCGCCAATAATCTTGTTGAGTTCCGAAATTTCCTGTCGATTGGATTTAGCCAATTGTTTTTTGGCCAAGGAAATGGCTTCTTCAAACTTGCCCAGTTTAAAATTAAGGTCGGCCTGATAGTAGGTCAACTTTTCATCCAATAGCTCCGGGTCTTGGATTTGGTCGAACCGCGCACTGGCAGAATTGTAATCGTCCTGTTCGTAGGCAATATATCCCAAATAATATTTGGCCTGTGACCCGTATTTCTGGGAGGTGGTGACCTTGTTCAAATATCGTTCCGCCTCTTGCGGTCGTTTTGATGCGTAAAGTGCATACCCATTGTTGAAATTATATCGGTCACGCTCCGAATAGGGCATGGAACTCTCATCCACTTTTTTGTACCATTTTAAGGCATACGGATATTTCCCCGTTTCAAAATAGTAGTCGGCAACATCCAAAAATGCCGAATTTCGCTTTGTTGATGTAGGGTATCGCTCCACAAAATCTTCCATCATCTTATCCGCCCCGCGCTGGTTTAACCGAATTGCGGCGTTGGCCGCATAATAAGCACTGTTCGCTTCGGTTTCTCCATCCTTGGTACTGGCCTTCACGGACTCAAAAATGTTCTGTGCTGCTTGGTACTGCTCATTATTGTAGAGCGCCAAGGCATCTTGATAGGCTTTGTTTTCGTGGGTAAATATCTTGGTTTCCTGTGCGAACGGCACAAAAAAAGTTCCCATAAAAATGGGAATTAAAAGGAGGTTTTTTCGATTCATAGTGTTCTACGCTCTTCTCGATTGACTTTACTCATAACGTCAAATTTAAGGCCAAAGTATAATTTAACCTGTCATTTACCGAAAATTACGAACCTGAACTTGATTTATTGGTACGAAATAGTATTTTTAAGTTCTCTATTATCCCCTTCAATAGCAATAATCCCAAACCTCAGCATATAAAGTCGTTTTTGGCTTTACGATTACAAAAAAGGGACAATCCTTGGATTTGTCCCATTGTCTAATTCATCTTATGTTGAGATGACCTATTTTACAATTATTCTTATCCTGATCATATTTTTTGTGTTTTCCTATACAACAACTTGATCAGAAAAAAAATTGTACTTGGACATACAGTATCCATATGGTCTTTATGTTTTGACAAGAAAAAAACTTATTGATTTTCCCATGCTTTTGAAAAGATATACGATACTATTTATGCAGCCATTGGCATTGTGGAAGATTTAAACCTGAACACAAGAATCTGAAAAAAAACGAATCTGTGGAAGTTTCAAAATAAATTTGGGATTAACCTTTTATTTTGATTGGGCTTACCATATTTTCAAATACTTTTGTGTAAGCTGTTGAAATAAAATTATGTCCGAAACCATAGTAAAATTACAAGACGTCGCCGTATTCCAGAATGAGAACATGGTTCTCAACGATATTGACCTTGAAGTCAAAAAGGGGGAGTTCGTCTATGTAATTGGCAAAACAGGTAGTGGAAAAAGTAGTTTTATGAAAACCCTTTATGCCGACCTACCCTTGAAGCAGGGTGATGGACAGGTAGTGGACTTTGACCTAAAAACGATGAAAGAAAAAGACATTCCCTTTTTGCGAAGAAAGTTGGGCATCGTTTTTCAGGACTTTAAATTGCTGCCGGACAGAAATGTTAACAACAACCTTAGGTTTGTACTCAAGGCGACCGGTTGGACAGACCCAAAGAAAATGGATGACAAAATCGAAGAAGTGTTGGACAAAGTTGGTATGAAGACCAAAGGATTTAAGTTTCCCCACGAACTATCGGGCGGCGAACAACAGCGTATTGCCATCGCAAGAGCCCTACTAAATGACCCAGAACTTATTTTGGCCGACGAACCAACAGGAAATTTGGACCCACAGACCAGTGTGGAGGTGATGAAAGTTCTTCAGGACATCAACCAAAATGGGCGCACCATCATTATGGCAACGCACGATTACGCTTTGATCCTAAAATATCCGCATAAAACCCTAAAATGTGATGGCAGCAAAGTGTTCGAGGTAATCCAAAAAGCGATATAACACTCAAAACACCCTTCTAGCAGATTGATTTCCACTGAAATTACTCGGTCAACAAAAGTTTTTGTTACTTTGTTCAAACTAACATTGATTCCTTTCTATGGAAATTCTTGGTATTGATATTGGCGGATCGGGCATCAAAGGTGCCCTTGTGAACGCCGAAACTGGTGAGATGTTGACAGAACGCTTCCGAATTCCAACCCCAAAATCAAAAAAGCCCAAAGATATGGCCAAAGTGGTGGCCGAAATCGTGGAGCACTTCAATTATGAAGGGCCTGTGGGCTGTGGATTCCCTTCCATAGTAAAGAACGGTGTGTGTAAATCACCCGGAAACCTACACCCAAGTTGGGTAGGTGTCAATATCGACGAATTATTCACCGAATATACGGGACATGAATTTACCGTACTCAACGATGCAGATGCAGCAGGCTATGCCTCAATGAACTATGGTATTGGAAAAGGCAAAAATGGTCTTGTAGTAATGATTACCATCGGAACAGGACTTGGGAGCGGTGCCTTCTATAACGGTGTGCTCATCCCAAATTTTGAGCTGGGCCAGATTCCCTACAAAAAGCACAAAAAGATTGAAAAATGGGCGGCCGCTTCGGCAAAGGAACGGGAAGAGCTCAGTTTTAAAAAATGGGGCAAGCGCTTCAATAAATTTCTAAAACTGGTGGAGCTTATCGTTTGTCCGGACCTTATCATTGTTGGCGGGGGAACCTCAAAAAACTGGGAAGAATTCAGTCATCACATCGACATTGAGACCGAGGTAGTGAAAGCGGAACTTATGAACCACGCCGGTATTATTGGAGCTGCCGTGGCATGTTTACGTGAGCAACACCACGGACATTTGCACTAATCTTTTTTGAGATATGGCCCCAAAGGAATGAGAACCATGACCACCTCACTTTCTTTCAAAAAAAGCGAATGAAGATTTAGTTTCCCCACTCGCTTTATTCAAATGTAAAATTAATGTCTTAAACTACTTTGTTTCTTTTTCTATCCACCTCTTTTAGGTATATTTTTCTAAGTCTTAAGTGGTTTGGAGTTACCTCAACGTATTCATCTTTTTGAATGTATTCCAAGGCTTCTTCCAACGAGAATTTGATAGCAGGAACAATCTTTGCCTTGTCATCGGCTCCCGAGGAACGAACGTTCGATAGCTTTTTGGTCTTGGTAACGTTCACGGTCATATCATCCTGACGGGAATTTTCACCGATAACCTGCCCTTCATAGATATCCTCTCCCGGATCAATAAAGAATTTACCTCTTTCTTGAAGTTTATCGATGGAATAAGGAATTGCTGTTCCGTTTTCCATGGAGACCAAAGAACCGTTCAATCGCTGGGCGATATCCCCTTTCAAAGGCTGATATTCAAAAAATCTATGCGCCATAATGGCCTCACCTGCTGTAGCTGTCAACAATTGGTTTCTAAGACCGATAATTCCACGGGATGGGATAACGAATTCACACACCATTCGGGAACCTCTTGCTTCCATACTGGTCATCTCCCCCTTACGGATGGATACCATTTCAACAGCTTTTCCTGAAACTTCTTCCGGCAGGTCAATGGTCAAGTGCTCCACCGGCTCACATTTAACACCATCAATCTCCTTGATGATAACCTGTGGCTGACCAATTTGAAGCTCGTAACCTTCCCTACGCATGGTCTCGATCAATACGGAAAGGTGCAATACACCACGACCGAATACCAAGAACTTATCGGCACTATCCGTTTGTTGAACACGAAGCGCCAAGTTTTTTTCCAATTCCTTTTCCAAACGTTCCTTGATGTGACGGGAAGTAACAAACTTTCCATCCTTACCAAAAAACGGACTATCGTTGATCGTAAAAAGCATACTCATGGTAGGCTCATCAATAGCAATGGTCTTCAATTTTTCTGGGTTTTCGATATCGGCAACGGTATCCCCTATCTCGAATCCTTCCATACCAACAATGGCACAAATATCCCCAGCAACCACTTCTTCCACTCTTAAACGGCCCAAACCTTCAAAAGTGTAAAGTTCCTTAATTCTGGTTTTTACGATAGCACCGTCTCTTTTCACCAAAGAAACCTGTTGCCCTTCACGAAGTTTACCACGCTGTAATCTTCCAATGGCGATTCGCCCAGTAAATGACGAGTAATCCAAAGAGGTGATCAACATTTGAGTGGTACCTTCTTGAGGTTTGAACTCTGGAACATGCTCGATGACCATATCCAACAATGGCTCAATGTTCTCGGTCTGTACTTTCCAATCCTCGCCCATCCAGTTGTTCTTTGCAGAACCGTAAACGGTCGGGAAATCCAACTGCCATTCCTCTGCACCCAATTCGAACATCAAATCAAAAACTTTCTCGTGAACCTCTTCTGGGGTACAGTTTTCCTTATCCACTTTGTTGATGACCACACAAGGCTTTAAACCAAGGTCGATAGCCTTTTGAAGCACGAATCGTGTCTGCGGCATAGGTCCCTCAAAAGCATCCACCAACAACAAAACCCCATCGGCCATGTTCAGAACACGCTCTACCTCACCACCAAAATCGGCGTGACCAGGGGTATCTATAATATTAATCTTTGTGTCTTTGTAAACAACGGAAACATTTTTGGAAACAATGGTGATCCCACGCTCCCTTTCCAGGTCGTTGTTATCCAATATCAGGTCGCCCTTGTTCTCATTTTCTCGGAACAACTGGCAATGGTACATAATTTTATCCACCAAGGTAGTCTTACCGTGGTCTACGTGTGCAATGATTGCAATGTTTTTGATTTTGGACATACCCTAAATTTTAAGCCCGCAAAGATACTGCTATTTTTCACTTATTAGCACACCTAAATGTTATTTTTATCTTATTGATTTTGTGATAGTTCCAAATCTACAGACCAACACACCAGCGCTTTTCACTGATAATCCATCCAATACTCAAGTTTACCACGGGCCGAATGGCTCCTTTGAACGGCCCTACATAGTAGCCGGCACCTGCATCTATGGAGAAACTAAAACCAGAATCAAAACTGCGTTGAACACCATATACAAGACCGCCGTAGCCATGTATGCCATCCACTATCCGACCTTCTACCGCACGGTCTCCGGGAGAAAAAACAGCTACGGAAGGTGCGATGTAATTACCAGAATTTCCATAGATAGACCTTCTTCGCCTTTCTCGACTGTTCAAGTTGTGATAATATCGGTTTTGGATGGTAATAGCGGGAAAAAAATCAAAATCTTCCAAAGGTTGGGAACTAGCTGGTTCCAAAGCGGCCTGATACGCTACCCGGATATCCAAGGTACTGTTGACACCAAGGGCCATTTCATATTCAATACCCGGGTTGAAGGCATTCAACTTAAACTGCCGAATTTCACAATTTGTCCCATATTGGGCCCGGGTTAGAAATCCTATCGAAAGGAAAGCTAAAAGTAGTAAGCGACGCATTGTAGGTTAATTTGGTAGTATGATAACCGCATCTTTATCAAAATAGTATGCTTTGACGCCATTTTTTAGTCAAGATAGGGGTCTTTTTTCTTTCGTTTGGTGGCTACCCATCCAAAGGTAAAATTAATCAAGGGCCCATAACCATCAGGGACACCATCCCCCTTATAGTACCCTGCACCTAGTTCCAAATTAAAATTAAACCCTTTTTCATACGTGCGTTGAATGCCATAGACCATTCCGTAAAACCCCAAGTTAAAATCATCAGGGCCTTCCACATCGGTAGCAATTCGCAGCTGTGAAAAGAAAATAGCTTGGGCGGCGGCAATATAATTCCCAGAGTTACCAGAGGTATTCTTGTCCAGTCTTTCCCTTCTATGAAAATTATGATAATACCGGTAACGATTGTTCATCGCCAAACCGAACACATAGCCCTCTTCGTAAGTGGCAGTGGCCAAACCCAAGTTTGTGGAAATACTTTGATTTTTAAAAATACCAAGTTCATAGGTAAATCCCGGGCTCAACAAATTCAATTTAAATTGATGCCGCTCCAAATGGGCCAAATCAAATGCCCTGCCCTTTTCTTGCCATTGAGCGTTTGCGAAAGTTGAAACAAAACAAAGTAAAATAAGAACATATTTATTTTTCATGGTTGATGGTTTGTATCGATAAATCTAAAAAGGATACCATGGTTTAATATTATATTTGTGCAAACTTTAAGAAATGGACATCACCAAAATTCCACAGATAAAACACACGGACAGCGATAATTTTTTCTTATTGGCAGGCCCTTGCGCCATCGAGGGCGAGGATATGGCCATGCGCATCGCTGAAAAGGTAACAGCCATTACGGACAAACTGGACATTCCTTACGTTTTTAAAGGAAGTTTTAAAAAGGCCAACCGTAGCCGTATAGATTCATTTACAGGAATTGGCGATGAAAATGCACTGAAAATTCTAAAAAAGGTTTCCGAGACTTTTGAAGTTCCGACGATTACCGATATCCACGAAATATCCGATGCCGCCATGGCTGCTGAATATGTCGACGTTCTTCAGATTCCTGCCTTTTTGGTCAGACAGACCGATTTGGTCGTAGCAGCTGCAGAAACAGGTAAGGTCGTCAACTTGAAGAAAGGGCAATTTATGAGCCCTGAAAGCATGAAGCATGCAGTTACCAAGGTAACGGAAACCGGAAATGAACAGGCCATTATCACCGATCGTGGAACCATGTTCGGGTACCAAGATATGATCGTAGACTTCCGTGGTATTCCAACCATGAAGCAATATGCCCCTGTTGTACTGGATGTTACACACTCCCTTCAACAGCCCAACCAATCCTCTGGAGTTACTGGTGGAAGGCCTGCCCTGATAGGAACAATGTCCCGAGCAGGGATCGCAGCTGGTGTAGATGGACTTTTTATGGAGACTCATTTTGATCCTGCAAATGCCAAAAGTGATGGCGCCAACATGCTGGATTTAAGTTTATTGGAAAAGCTTTTAACAGATTTGACTGCGATTAGAAAAACTATCAACTCACTATAATTTTTTAATAAATTACAATTTTAACAAATCAACACCCTGGTTTAAAGATAATTACATGTAAATTTTAGATTTATTTATAATTAGTCTAAATATTTTTTGTCTGATTAAATGTTGGAACATACATTTGCAATCGAAAACTTATTTAGACTAATTACAAATAACTAATGAAAAATATAGTACTCATCCTCAGCCTAGCTGTCTTTTCTTTTTCACAGGCCCAAACTGGAAGTTTGGAAGGAAAAGTGACAGATCAAAGAAACAATGCCCTATCAGATGTAAACATTATGCTATCCAACACTAGTCTGGGGGCAATTTCAGATACATCTGGAGCATATATAATTGACAATCTTGCCCCAGGATCCTACACCCTTACCTTTTCCATGGTGGGATATGGTATGCAAGTTAAAGAAATCACTATCAATTCCGGTCAAACCACTCAGGTTCCAACGGTTAAAATGGTGGAGAAACAAGAGCAGCTCAACGAAGTGATCGTTGAGGGCCATCAGAACAAATATCTCGAAAGAGAGCCTTCAACCTCGTTGAGGCTAAAAACGGAACTGGTAAAACTTCCACAAAATGTACAGGTTATCAGCGACCAACTCTTAAAAGATCAGCAAGTAACCACCATAATGGACGGACTCACCCGAAATGTGAGTGGTGTTACCATGTTGGAACATTGGGGACAATTTGCCCGGATCAACATGCGTGGCTTTCGTTTACCAGCTTTTAGGAACGGAGTAAACGTTCAGGACAGTTGGGGGCCATTGGCCGAAGACATGAACACGGTGGAACGCATTGAGTTTGTAAAAGGCCCTGCCGGGTTCATGATGTCAGCAGGCGAGCCTGGTGGTTTTTACAACGTAGTCACCAAAAAACCTACAGAAGAATTTGTTGCCAATGCATCTTTCACAGCAGGTAGCTTTGATTTTTATCGTGGCACCATTGATGTGGGCGGCAAAGCCTCCGAAAATGGAAAATTGCTCTATCGCTTAAACGCCATGTACCAAACTACGGATAGCCATAGAGGAAATGAGCAAACCGATAGGTTTGGCATTGCTCCTGCCCTAACCTATAAGTTTAGCGATAAAACCTCCGTAACTGCAGAAATGAACTTACAGGATGCCGAATCCTTCTTAGGGTCTGCCTATATTTTTGCGCCTGTGGAAGATGGGTATGCAAGCCTACCTCGGGATTTCAACTTTGTTGACACCAATTATCCAAAAACCGACATTCAAGAAGTTACTTTCTTTTTGAACGCCAAACACGAATTCTCCGATAACTGGAGCGTTGAAGGTCAAATGGCTTATTTAAGATATGATCAGATTGGAAGTTCTGCATGGATAGCGGGACTTGATAGCGATACCGGAGATGTTGTTAGGACAATATCCCAATGGGATGCACTGTCGGTAGGTAAATATGCCCAATTATATATCAACGGGGCCTTTAATACCGGAGCCGTTTCACACAAAATCTTGGGAGGTTTCGATTTTAGCGAAAAATCATATTGGGCCGATTTCTCGGTTACCCTTCCAGTGGACACTGCTGCACCATTCAATATATATAACCCTCAGTATGGTGTCACATTCCCTGAGTTTGACCGTTCTGTAAATGTTCAATACAGAAATGGAGGTGCTCCATATAGTGCAAATACCTTAAGAGGATATTACCTGCAAGATGAGATTGGTTTCTTGGATGATAAAATTCGATTGACCTTGGCCGGACGGTATACCAACTTGTACACTCAAGGAAAAACGGAAAACGATGACGTATTTACACCACGTGTTGGCTTGAGCGTTGATATTTTGCCCGATTTGACCGTTTACGGACTCTATGACCAATCTTTTTTGCCTCAAGCAGGAATGAGTGTCGATATGGAACCTTTGAACGACCCTGTAGACGCCAACGATATAGAAGGTGGTATTAAAAAGAGCTTTTTTGATGGACGGTTAAGAACTTCTTTAGGGGTTTACCAAATAACGAAGGAGAATATTTTGACCACAGATCCATCCAATCCTAACTTCTCCATGTATTTGGGCGAAGTACAGTCAAAGGGTATAGAATTCGACCTTCAAGGTGAAATTACCCCAGAGCTAAATGTAATCTTGAACTATGCCAATACCAAGGTAGAGGTAACCGAGGACCCCAACCCGGATATTGTAGGCACTAGAGTGGCGGGCCATGCCAAGCATGTAACCAATGGATGGTTAAATTATAACTTCGCCCAAACATCATCATTGAACGGATTCGGTGTTTCCTTAGGCTATCAATACCAAGTAGACCGATCTACTTGGGCATGGGCCGCTGACAACCAGTCCGACCTTCCAGATTATTTTAGAATGGATGGTGCCCTATCATGGAGAAACAGCAACTTCAGGGTTCAACTGAACATCAACAATATTTTGGACGAATATCTATATTCCGGTGCCAACTATGGTTCTTATCTATATTGGCAATCAGAGCCCGGCATCAATGGAAGGCTAACAGTAGCGTATAGTTTTTAAACATTAACCAATTTAAATAAGGCCCATGCAAAATACCATGGGCCTTTAAACGTACATGATCATGAAAACAAAATTCATTCTTTTTTTAACTTGCCTATTTGGGACCCTTACGGCCCAGGCACACTACCTATGGATCGAGACCAATGCCAACGGAAAACTTGGTCAGTCCCAAGAAATACGTGTACACTATGGTGAGTACACTTACGGCGTCATTGAAAAAGTAGAAGGTGAGGCCTTTCCCGCAGTTTCTAAATTTACCCTTTGGGCAATCGGTCCCGATGGTTCAAAGACTGAACTTAAGACAGAACCAAAGGAAGACCATTACTTGGCCAGTTTTACCCCATCACAAAACGGTGTTTATACCATTGCCTTGAACAACAATGAAATCGATGTGATCGATTATACCCAATATGACTTCGGAATCTTTAAAACCCACTATCATTCCACTGCAAAGGTTCAAGTAGGGACAAATGGGGACACCAAAGCGGAAAATCCAGAAGGAATCGTGGTAAAACAATTGGAAAATGACGGGAAAGAAATCAAACTCCAAGTTTTGTACAAGGGCGATCCCATAGCCAAAAACGAACTTAAGGTCTATGTCTCCGACCTATGGTCCAAAACATTGTATACCGATGATAACGGTGAAGTTTCCTTTGCTTTGCCTTGGGATACAAAATACATTGTTGAGACCACGACCAAAGAAGAGATTCCAGGCACCTACAATGACGAAGAGTATGAGTTTATCTGGCATTGTGCCACCTACTGTATAAAACAATAACCATGTTCACGGGAATTTCCCTTCTAACCTTGATTTCCTTTTACCTGCTGTACAGTACATCAAAAAAAATGTCGGCCGTTGGGAATCTGGGCTTTGAAAAGTCGATCGGGGAACACGAAAAAGCATCCAAATACATTGGCTTGGCCTTAATGATTTTATCATTGGGGCTGAGTTGCTTTTATTGGGGCATAGGTTCAGGAACCTTCACCTTTTTTATCATTTTAATGACGATTGCCAGTTTAGTTATACTATTGGCCCCTTTGCGATTGCTGAACTATACTTTTTTAATATTGACCTTTACCTGTTCATTTATTTTTGAAGTTCTTTTGTTTTAAACTATGCCCGCCAACAAAAAATACCTGACTCCGTCGACCTCGCAACGTTTTGCCAAGATATCCGCTGCCATTTTGGGCGGTTTGATCGTTGCCGTAACTTTCCATATGGCTCTGGCCGCCTGGTTTGATCACGTTACCGTGATCATCACCAGTACGTTTTCCGCTTTTATTCTATGGGCCATTTTAATGGTTGTAGCTTTTTTGGGCAAAAATGGCTGGAAAATTTGGAGTATCTATCTTTTGGCAAGCCTTGTGCTCTTTGTGATCTTTTATTTTGGAAACCAAACCAATCCACTTGTTTAAAACCATGGGAAACCGCATCTATAATATATTGTTCCACACACATACCGTAAGCGGTATCGTAATCAGCGTTGCACTTTACGTTATCTTCTTTACAGGTTCGTTCTCCTTCTTCAGGGATGAAATTACCAATTGGCAACGCGGACATTCCGTGACCCAGGAAGATGCAATATCTGGAAGCGTGGACCAATATCTTGACGAACTCTCCAAAGAACACAACCTTTATGGGCGTGATGTGGAGCTGCGCCACTATTATAATGAAAGGAATATTTCCGTAAGCATTGGGGCTTCTCAAGACTCTCTTGCTGCTGAAAAAGACAAAGCCCGCGTCTTTTTTTATTTGGATACGGTGGACAATACCAAAGGAAGCTACGAGGGCAATTACCATTTGGGCGAGTTCTTGTACCGCCTTCACTTTTTGGACCAAATCCCATATCCCTACGGCAGATATTTATCGGGATTGGTGGCCTTCTTCTTCTTATTTGCCATTATTACGGGAATCTTGGTGCATTGGAACAAGATTGTCTCCAACTTTTACACCTTCAGACCTTGGGCCAAGATCAAAACTATTTGGACGGATGCCCATACTGCTTTAGGAGTAATCGGTTTCCCTTTTCAATTTGTGTATGCCGTTACCGGAGCTTTCTTTTTGCTGAAAGGCGTTTTGATTCTTCCTGTGGTGATGGGCATGTACGGCGGGGACCAAAACAAACTATTCGAAGACCTAGAGTACAATCATCCCGTATATGAATTTCAGAACGGAAAACTGAACAAAGAAATCCATCTTGATCAACTTGTGGACCAAATGAAGGAGGAGTGGCCCAGTTTTAGAATGACCGAAACCCACATCTTTAATTACGGGGACAAAAACATGCATGCTGCCATCAGCGGATACCTTGGTTACGAAACTAAATTAAATGGTCTTGGATACCGAATCTACAATATGGCCAATGGTTCCATCGTAGACGAAAAGGTTCCCGCCAAGAACAATTCATATTTGGATGGAGTTAAAAATATGATGTTCCGTCTTCACTTTGGTGATTATGCGGGCATCGGGCTTCGTTTAATATCCTTTATTCTTGGACTGGTCTCCTGTTTTGTTATCCTATCCGGGATTATGATCTGGCTCGTGGCCCGTGATAAAAAGAATATCCCGGAAAAACGTAGAAAATTCAATGCGCAAGTAGCCAATTGGTATATGGCCATCTGCCTTACCCTACTTCCTGTTACTGCCTTAGAGTTTATTGTTGTAAAGTTTGCAACAGAAGTCAACCGCACCTTTTTGTACCAAACCTATTTTCTTGTTTGGTTAGCTGCATCTGTTTTCTTTATCCTTAAAAAGAATATTGCCTTTACCAATAAATGGACATTGATCTCTGGTGGTATTTTAGGATTGTTGGTTCCGATTGCAAATGGAGTTGCAACGGGCAATTGGATGTGGATTGCGTATCAAAATGGACACCAGCACATTCTTTTGGTAGATTTGCTCTGGTTGATATTGGGAATTGTATCGCTCTGGATAGCTTTCTTTAAACTGAACACCTCTAAAAAAGAACTCGCACCTTCCTAAATCTACTTTTTGTAAAATCCTTTATGTTTAAGCGAATAGCATTCCTGTAAAACTTCCACCAACACCTCTTGGTCGATTTCTTCCAACGAAAAATAGCGAAGTGATTTGACCACCTTTCGGTTTTCATTGACCATTTTATCCAAATGCAATGTTAGATGGGCCGAATTCCAAAAGGCAATGTCCACATACCTCTTTTTTCGGGAAACATTTAAATAGCAAATGGGCTGTTTGCCTGCATAAAAGCAAGGAATGTTCCATTTGTATTTCATGTCAATATCAGGAACAATAGACTCGATTACAGCTTTTATGTGCAATAAAATGCTTCTGTAAGGCTCTGTCTGGTTGATGATATACTCTTCGGCTGGATTCATAAAAATGACTTGCTTAGGATTTGCGTTTGAACAGCTTATTGACCAACTTCAACAAAAGAAGCGCAACGAATCCGATGACCAGCCCAAAAATAAAATCCTTTAGCATACTGGGGAGGCTTGGGAACAAATGGTAAAAAAAATCAATGTTATGGGTAAAAATACCACCTGAAACCAACAATAGGGCCAATGTACCTACAATGGACAGGCCCTTAATTATTTTGGGAAGCGCATTCACCAATATCATGCCCACCTTATCTGAAAAGCTGTCGGTCTCCTCATTTAAGTTAATAAGCCGGTAGCCATAATCGTCCATTCGTACAATCAAGGCAACAATGCCATATACACCAACTGTTGCCAACAAGGCTACAACAGATACCGTAGCTATCCGTATGGTCAATGGTTCGTTTACCACAGTGCTCAAGGCGATGATCACAATTTCAATGGAAAGGATAAAATCGGTTATGATGGCCTGTTTTATTTTTTGTTTCTCCAGTTCCGGCAAATCTTCTTCGGGAATTTCGGTGGGATCGGGGTCATGGGCTTCCTCCCCTCTATGAAAAATGTACTCGTACACCTTTTCGGCCCCTTCATAGGCCAGATAGACACCTCCCAAAATCAAGATAACTGTAATAGCAACGGGCAGATAGGCACTCAACAAAAATGCTATGGGCAGAATGATCAACTTGTTCAAAAAAGAACCTTTGGTAATGGCCCATAGTACGGGAATTTCCCGGCTGGATAAAAATCCTGTCGCCTTTTCGGCATTCACCGCCAAGTCATCACCTAAAATACCTGCTGTTTTTTTTGTGGCAACTTTGCTCATCGTTGCCACATCATCCATAAGTGCGGAAATATCATCCAAAACGGCAAAAAAACCAGAAGCCATAGAAATCTTTTTAGGTTAACGATCTGTTCAAGGCAAAATAAACAAATCCAACCTTAACAATGGTAAAAATCAAAAAAACTATTGTCTTAAACGCCTTCTATAGACATATATGTAGCCACCCAAATAATTACAGAGGAGAAAAAGATTCCAATGGTGTTTGCTGCAAAGGCTTCGCGTTTTTTCATCTTGAAAAGATATGCAGCAATACTGCCTGCATAGACCCCGGTGCCAGGAAGGGGGATCATAACAAACAACACTATGCCCAAGAACCCGAAACGCTGTATTTTGTTTCCAGAACCTTTTTTTGCCCTTTGTCCCACAAAGACAGCTGACTTTTTATAGAAACGCCATTTGATCAAATGACGGTTGATATACTCCAAAAAGAACATCATTAGCGGAAATACCATTACGTTGGCCAAAAAACAAACAATGAATACGGTGTACTCGTTAACTCCTTGGTACATTCCGTAAGGAATGCCAACCTTGGCCTCACCAAAAGGGGAAATACTCCAAAGTGCTGCTATGATCAAATCTTTGTGCAACGTACTGAGATTTTAAACCGACAAAATTAAACAGGAATTTACGTTTTGCAACTATAACAACCTTAAATATTTATTAATTGTGATGTGTAGGAAAAAGGGTTAATGGCAATATTAAGCAACAGAAGAAAAAGAAGACCCATTGATAGCTTGGTCAAAACCTTGCAAAATTTGAATTGTATACTCCTTAGGGGTTTTATCTGCTATGTAAACTCGTTTATTGTCAACATCTACAGTAAAATGAAAGCTGGAGAAATCAGTATCAACATCCAATCTGGACAGCAAGAATCTCATGATCCTTGGTCTGAGACTGTATTCCAAATCGATACAGATCCGTTGCATTGCTGGATTGTCATCTCCAGAAAATACCCAATTGAATTTCACTGTTTTATGAGAATTAGGACATACAATATACTAAAAAACAAACCGCAGCCAACTTTTAGCTATTGTTTTTGGACAAAGGACTATTCTTTACCGTCAACATAATCTTGCAGATAGGCATATCTTTCGGTCAACTTTCCGTTTTGGGTCATACGGGCTCTTTCCAGAACTCCGTCTTTATCGCTATTGAAAAAAGAGGGAATCACATATTTGGAAAATGCCTCACCGAAGCCCACACTGGCATCCCTTGGCAATTCGCAGGGCAGGTTATCCACTGCCATTACGGCTATGGCATTTTCTGCCATAAAATCGGTTTCTTTTTCGGATACGGGATCATAGCCATAAATGGGGTCTGCAATTGTGGATGGACGAATGGTGGATGCGACCGGGCCATCTATATCGCAACTGATATCAGCCACTACCTTAATATTAAAATCAGGTTGTTTGGCATCTTCCCTGGTATAGAGATATGGGGCACCGTCCCCATAGAAATGTCCCGCAATATAGAAATCGGTAACTTCGGCAAAACGGAAAAAGTTGGATTTATAGGCTTCTGGATTTTCAAAAAAATCGGCTTTGTTACCACGAGTGCCGTCCTTTCTTTTGTTATACTCGGATGCGTCTATTTGGCAATATACGGGCTCTTCGAAAAAATCGTTCAAGTATTCGGAAACACCCACTTTTTTTAATTCCATACCATCGAGCATTTCCTTTGCCCCATTGCCCACCCTACCTTTGCCGGTCACCAATATTTTTATGTTTGGCAGTTCTATTTTTTTAAGCTCGGTAATCAAAGCCTGTTGGTCCAGAAGAGATTCGGCCTTGGGCAATCGGTACAAGTCATACTTTAGCCCATAGGCCCTAAAGCCATTGTAGGCACCTACAATCCCTGCATATCGGCCAAAGGCCACCAATCTAGCTCCTTTGGGGTTGGTGATGACTTCGTGATCGTACAGTTCGATATTTTTTTCCAAAATGGCTCGAAGCAATTTCCTGTTGTATGGCTGTTTTTTGATGGTATGGGAAAAGAAAAAATATTTTTTGTTGGGAATCAATACTTCTATTGGAACTTCCTTTACGCCAAGAAGTACTTCACAGGTTTCCATATCCTTGACCACCGGTAGACCTTTACCTGTATACTCTTGGTCCGAAAACACTCGAATTGGAGATGATTCCACCACAATCTCGGCCTTTGGGAATTTGGACAAGACATTTTGACATTCCCTTGGTGACAGCACAACCCTACGATCGGGTGGATTTTTACGCTCTCTGATGATTCCGAACTTCATATAGTATTTTGGTATAATTATTGACCAAAATAAGGGGAAAAGGCAGGGCAAGCAAACTTTTTATTATTTGATGGATATGCGTTACCTTTGCCGACCGCGTTGGGGATAGAGGCAGATACCGTATACGGCCGATGGCCCGACCAAAATGTTGCGGAGCAATATTTGGGGTAAGCCCACACTTCGACTGGGCTCAGTGCAGGCCAAGTTCTTTGATAAAAAAGTGAGTATTGTTAAAGTCCTTCGACATAGTTTATGCTAAACGTAGACGAAGTACTCAGGACATAATTCGTTTATGGTCAGTAACACTTACCTAACTCACTATGGGGCCGACCGGTTTTGACAGCAAGACCAATGGCGATGTAAGCATGCCGAGCGCTGGGATACAGCTCGTTAATCTCATGTTTCACACTTTTAATTGGCGAAAATAATTACGCTCTTGCCGCATAATCTGAATTATAGTAAGATTTGCCTCGTCCCTACAAGGTAGGGAAGCGAGATGTTCCTGAATAGCCCTTGTTGACGGCGATTCGTTTAGGAGCACCAAAAAAGTCAACACAAGGGTGTCCGTTCGCTTTGGCGACACCTCTAAAACCTAAAGAAGATAAGTGTATGTTAGGCCGTATCTGGTCAGGCATGCATCGAAAATCAATCAGATACTAAGCATGTAGAAAGCATGGTTATTGCTTGTTTGGACGAGGGTTCGAATCCCTCCGGCTCCACCAAAACACATCAAAACAATAGATAATGAAGCCGCCTCATTTTGATAATGAGACGGCTTCCTTTATAGATGCACTACTATCTAATAAAAACAAAACTGGTCTTTACCATCTTCAGAATCTTATGGTTTTTTCGTAATACTTATTGCCAAACCTCCACCGGGAGCTATGTATTGCTTCAACTTACTTTTTGAGGTTACGGTAACCTCCTTGATCGTATACTTTTGTGGGTTGTCTTTCCAATTGGCATCTTTAGTATCCGCATAAATGGTGGCAAGATATTTTTCTCCTTTTGGTAAAAACCCAAAATCAATATTGGCCGTTCTCTCGTTTTCATCGGTCATACTGCCTACAAACCATTCATCCTCCCCCTTAGCTTTACGGGCTATGGTCACATAATCACCTGGCTCCGCTTCCAAATACCAACTATTGTCCCAATCCACGGCCACATCTTTGATGAACTGGAACGCATCTGGAAAACGTTTGTAATTTTCAGGTAGATCGGCAGCCATTTGCAAAGGGCTATACATAGTCACATAGTACGCTAATTGTTTTACCAAAGTGGTATTTACCCGTTGCTTATTGTTTCCGTAATATGAAAGGTCGGTTTGAAAAATCCCAGGAGTGTAATCCATAGGCCCTCCTATAAGTCTCGTAAAGGCCAAAATACTGGCATGCTCAGGCGCAAGTCCGCCCATGGCTTCAAATTCTGTCCCCCTTGCGGATTCCTGGGCCAGCCAATTGGGATAGGTACGGTGCAGCCCGGTTGGCCTAACAGCTTCATGACTGTTGATCATGATTCCATAATCGGCGGCACGCATTGCCACATGGGTAAAATGGTTCACCATCCACTGACCATCGTGATGCTCGCCACGGGGGATGATCCGACCAACATACCCAGTTTTCACCGAATTATACCCATAATCTTTCATAAACTGAAATGCCCGATCCAATCTTCGCTCATAATTTGTGGCCGAAGCGGAGGTCTCATGGTGCATCATGATTTTAACACCCTTATCATGTGCATAATCATTTACCTCTTCCACATCAAAATCGGGATAAGGGGTAGTAAAATCGAATACATTCTCCTTCCAATTTCCGATCCAATCTTCCCAGCCAATGTTCCAACCTTCCACCAGTACGGCATCAAAACCATTGGCAGCGGCAAAATCAACATAATCCTTGACATGCTGTGTTGTGGCACCATGGCGACCGTTGGGGGTCAATTTACCAAAATCTTGATCTAGCTTCACATTGGTCTCTGTACCATAGGCCCACGTACTTTTTCCCTCTACAAAATACTCCCACCAAACACCGATGTATTTCATAGGTTCTATCCACGAAGTATCTTCATAATCAGTTGGCTCATTCAGGTTAATGATCATGTTGGAGGCCAATATGTCCCGTGCATCATCACTTACAATAATGGTGCGCCATGGGGAATGTGTATTGGTCTGCATATATCCTTTATTGTCTACGGCATCTGGCACCAAATGTGAACTCATCAGAAAATTGTCCGCATCCACGTTCAATTCCATGGCGGCATAGTTCTGTAAGGCAGCTTCGTGAATATTGATGTAAAGACCATCTTCGGACTTCATCATGGAAGGGGTTTGAACCGCCAATTCCTCTATTGGGGTCTGGGCACTGATGTACACCGTGGCATCTTTCATTTTCGATGGTATCTCCGATATTTTGGAGGTGGTGTACGGGTATTCATGTGTGTCATAGTCCCCAGGAATCCAGAATATTTTATGGTCCCCTGTCAATGCGAATTCGGTTTCTTCCTCTTCTATAATAAAATAGTTGAGTGTTTTTTGCTTTGGAAACTCGTACCGAAATGCCAGACCATCATTAAACAACCTAAAGCGCAAGCGGATATACCGGTTATCGTGCTCCGGCTGTACCAATCTCAACTCCAGTTCATTGTAGTGGTTCCTTACCGTTTTCTGCTTTCCCCAAACAGGGTTCCAATGCTCATCCACTGCCTTGGCAAGGGATTCCTCAATCTGGAAGCCTTTGAGCATGGATGGAACATTTTTCAATTGCAAACCCAAAGTACTGGGCCTTATTACCTTTTTACCGTCAAAATCCAATGCATATTGAACCATGCCCTCGGAGGTCAATGTAACTTTCAATTGAAGCGCACCATTGGGCGATTTTAATTCTTGCGCTGACATTAGTCCCATAAAGAGCATCATCACAAGGATACATAAATAGTTTTTCGGTGTTTTTACCATGATTATTTTATCGTAATTGGATTTAGGTTGTTCTTCAAAGTTGGCCTTCTTCCTGTCTTCCCTATTTTTTTAAAATCAGATAAGAATAAGGTGATAGACTCACACTCGTTTCTAAATTCACCAATGAACCGTCAAAGGCATTTTCCCACTCGCCTTTGAGTTTTGATGGTACCAAGTAGGATGCATCTTGATTTCTTAGGTTGGATAGTACCAAGACAGACTCATTGCCGGTTTCCATGGTAAAGGCCACAACATTATCACTGCCATACCCTGCATAGGTACCATTTTGGATGGCAGGGCTATTTTTCCTGAACTCGATGATTTGCTTGTATTCCTCCAAAAGTTCATTATTGGCCTGCGTCCAATCGATGGGTGTTTTGGTAAAAAATTGTAAGCGTTGATCGTAACCGATTTCCTGTCCATTATAAATCATGGGAACGGACTTCATGTAGGCCGCAACAACAAAAGAGGCCATAGAGCCCTCAATCCCCCCAAAAAGGTCAATTGGTGTTCCATCGCTCAAATTCACATCATGGTTGCTAGTATAGCGTACAACACGTTTATCCTGATCGTACACATTTTGATATTCGGCCGCATGAGTCGCTTGAAGTTCTGTAGCTGGCTCTCCGTTGTTAACAGCCTTCAATGTTTCGAAAAAATGGAATCCAAAAATAAAGTCAAAACCAGAATTGAAATGTCTTTGCTCTCCCCCTTCTGCCAACATGAGCATTTCTTGGTCTTTGATTTGATCTATCGTTGAAACAGCTTTGGTCCAAAAACCTTCGGGCACAAAGTCTGCGGCATCGCACCGGAACCCATCTATATTTGCATTGTACACCCAATAAGCCATGGCATCGATCATGGCATGCTGTAGGTCTTGATTGCCGTAATCGAGCTGGGCCACATCCAACCAGCCCGTATCCGGTGGTGAGATCATGTTTCCTTCTTGATCGGTTTCGTAATATTCCGGATGCTCGGATATCCAAGTATTGTCCCATGCCGTATGATTGGCCACCCAGTCAAGAATCACTGCCATATCAAGATTGTGGGCCTCATCCACCAAAGCCTTTAGATCTTCCAAGTCCCCATATTCCGGACTTACGGCTTTGTAGTCCCTAACAGCGTATGGCGACCCCAAACCTCCTGCCGAATTCTCGATTCCATTGGGATAGATAGGCATCAAGTAAATGACATTGGCTCCCAATGCCTTAATATCGGCCAACCGTTGAGTTACGGCCGCTAAGGTTCCAGCCTCACTGAAAGCCCTTACATTGACCTGATAAATTACAATATCCTGTGGTGCCGGCACATTGCGAAATAGGGTACCGTATTGTTTATAGTCAGAATCCATTGGCGTTTGAACGCTATCGTTATCATCCGATTGATCGCAAGCACCCATACCCACAGAAACGAACAAGGTTAGAACTAGATAAATAAAATGTCTCATTTTATATGTTTTATTGAAAGGGATGTGGCTGTTTCCACACCCCTGTACCATTGTTTTTTTATTAGATTCTATTTGAAAATCAAAATGATTGTCAATTGTTATGGGAATGGCCATTGCAAGGCACACTCCCACGATTTCAACGTTATTGAGCTTCCAGCGTGTAATAGGCCACACTTGCATCTTCACTGTCTATCCTGAATGTAATGCGATAGGTTCCTGCGGCTTCCACATTATGTGCTCCAGGATCGTCCAGATAGGCAACAAAATCGGTGTTGTTCTGCGAACCATAATTCACTGTCCACTCATCGTTCAATCGAAACTTAAGTGCACCTGCTACCAAATCGCCCGTAAATTCCCATAGGCCTTCTTGGTAATTATAGGTCATATCAGTATCGCTGTCCCATCCTCCCGGAGTGGCTGTTCCAATAATTCCGAAGGAATAGGGCTCGGCCATCCAGGTCAGGTTGTCCAAATTGACCGTAATCTTATAGGAACCGATGGAGGGAACAGATGCATTGTCTCCATCTTGAACCAAGTTTCCATTGCCATCGCCTCCATAATTTTCGTCCCAGTTAGGGCCAGTAGTGAACTTAAAGTCCAAAGCCGCGGAATCATCAAAAGTAATGATGCCCTCAAAAACTCCGGATTGGCCGGTTTCGGACAAGGTAGCCGCTGTTGCTGGATCCCAACCTTGATAGGTGCCGGGAACATAAACTACAGCACTACTTACCGTTTGGTCGTAGGGCGTTACTTTAAACGATCCTGCCTTGGAGTAAATGGCCCTGTCCATATAGGCTTGCACACGATAAACTAGGGTTTCCTTGATGTCTGCTTGAAGACCAAAACTCTTGGCCATAGCATTTAACGTCTTTACGTCCATTTGCTTTCCAAGTACATCGCTTCCCACAATGATATTGGTCGCATTCTGCCATGCTGTTTCTCCCAAGGTGTCCGAGGGCACATCAAATTGCAAAGTGTATTCCACCTGAGCTTCCGCAATAGGGTAAACCACCTTGTTCCAAGAAACATTTATGGCCGGTTCGTCCTGCATTTCCTGTGTCAAAACGATATCCCTTGGGGATACTTGTGGTGTTCCTTCAAAGTTTACTTCCTTCAATGTGGTCAGTTCATCGTTTACATACATTGAAGCGTCATCTTCATTTTCGCAACTGGTCAAGCCCAGACCTAGAAAGGCGATCCATGCGAACACTATATTGTGATTGATAATTTTCATATTGCTAAATTTTAATATCCTGGATTTTGTTGCAGATTAGGGTTGGCATCAATAGCTGATGTCGGTATCGGAAACAGTTTTCGATACTCATCCGATTGTCCCCTGAAATCATTGGGTTCCAAGAATGTTCCAAAGCGAATCATATCCTGTCTTCGGTGACCTTCCCAATTCAGCTCAAATCCTCTTTCTCGATAGATATCCTCCAAAGTAGGATTGTTTGATAACGCATCCAATCCGGCACGTTGTCTTATAGCATCGACCAAAGCTTTGGCCGCAGGGGCATCATTAAGCCTGACAAGGCATTCGGCCTTCATCAACATAAAATCGGCATACCTGAAAATCGGAAAATCATTCGATGCTCCCCCGCCATCCAAAGGTGTAGCCGGATAAAACTTGATGTTCCTTACCCCTGCAAAAGGATCGGCACCTGGATTGTCCAATGACCCCACTTCGGGTACATAGGTTACACCTCCAGGTTGTTCGCCCACCAAGAACTGTGCTTTTCTGATATCGGCATCGTCATAACCATTATAAAAATCTTCGGGAACAATGGCCCCGTTCCATCCGCTTACGCCGAATAGTTCCATGGCATGTGGCCCACTAAGGCTTCTTATGGCATAGATGTTTCGGGATACTACGTTAGCTGTTGCAAACATGGCCAGAATAGTTTCATCTTCTGGAAGTTGGTCTCCAAAGAGTTCATAATATTGATAGCCATTGGGACTGGATTCGTTTGCTGCTCCGGGATGCAGTGAAAATCCTCCCGCTTCCATTGATTCAATGGCATCCAAACATTTTTGCCATTGTGGGGTTCCCGTGTAGACTCCTGCATTCAAGTATATTTTTGCCAATAGCGCGTATCCCGCCCATGTATTGAACCTTCCATAATATTCCCCTCCTTTGGTGTCGGACAGATTGGGAACATTGGCCTCGAGTTCTTTCACCACAAAATCATAGACTTCCCGCCTACTTGCCTGTGGCAATTCCTCTACAGTAATGTTGTTTTCAGTGTAGAAGGGCACATTCCCATAATCGTCCATTAACAGGTAATAGAAAAAGGCACGCAACACCTTGGCTTCTGAAATCTTTGTCTGGGCCGCTGCGGCATTTTCCAATTGTTCAACGGCAAGGTTGGCACTAAAAATGGCCCGATAGAGCCAATTCCATGTGTTGTTGACAATCAGGTCGGATGGCAGCCATTCGTGTTTGTACAATCTGGCAAAATCCAATTGCCAATCGCCTGTATTCCTATGGGGTATCACCTGCTCATCCGCCGTCATACAGTTTAAATCGTACCAACCATTGTCGGCACCTGCATAACCAAGGCCTCCCCAATTACCGACTACATTGGCATAAACAGCGGCCAAGGCTACATCCGCCCCTTCAGGAGTGGAATAGAATTCATCGGCTTGATATTTATCGTAAACATTTTCCTCCACATCATCCGTACAAGAAAAAAGGAAAAGCGTAATAATTAATCCTAAAAGTGTAGTGTATCTTGGTTTCATCTTTTCTTATTTAAATTTTACTTGTAGTCCCAAAGCTGCGCTCGAAGTTCTTGGATAGATTCCAAAATCTCCCCCGAACCCATTGGCTCCATTAAAATTAAGTTCGGGGTCTACACCCGAGTAATCCGTAAACAACAACAAATTGTTTGCTGTAAGCGATATTCTCAACGATTTGATATAATCAAGCTTATCGGTATTTATAGTATAACCGGCGGTCACATTCTCCAATCGTACAAAATCACCGTCCTCCAACCATAGGTCCGAACCATATTGTGAGGTGTACAGGCCTAAATCAACAGCGCTTTCCAAAACATTGGAATTCCCCAAACTTTCCATACGACTTAAGTTCTGCTTGAGGCCATTGTATATCTTATTGCCCCCTGATCCTCTCCACAACATGGAAAAATCGAAGTTTTTATATCTGAAGGTTGGATTGATGGCAAAATTATACGTAGGTAGGGCAGAGCCTTCCAATACCCTATCAGGGCTTCGGGTCCCTTGGTCAATAACGCCATCGCCATTGATATCCTGAACGGTTTCGGCCCCTACTTCATTGATTCCTGAATGCTGGAGGATGGAATACGTACCTATGGCCTCTCCCTCGATCAGGAACGAATTGGTCCCCCATGGAATATAATTGGTATTCAATTCCACTTCCTCGATGGCACCACTTAGATTGAGCACCTTATTGTCCAGCAAGGAAAGGTTACCGCCAAGGGTCAGCTGCATGTCCTCGTTCCTGATAAAATCATAGCTAAGGGCAACTTCCAAACCGCGGTTTCGTATACTTCCCACATTGGCGGCTATCGTATTGTAAGGGAACGGTGGTTGTGGAACGGTATAATTGAACAACAGGTCGTCCGTTGTTGCCGTAAAGGCATCTATAGATCCCGTTAAGCGGTAATCGATCAAACTAAAATCCAACCCGACATTGGCCTGTTTTTTGCGTTCCCATTTCAGGTTACCATTGGAATTTTGGGAAATTTGGAAGTTGCTTATCTCCGTACCTCCAAAATAGGTTACTCCGCTTGGACTGACCAATGATAGGGACTGTTGCGGGAACAGGCCTTGCTGGTTCCCTGTGATTCCATATCCCCCACGCAGCTTTAATTGATCAAAAATCCCGTCCTTCATAAAGCCTTCTTCATCAATCCTCCAAGCCAATGAGACTGCCGGGAAATCCCCCCATTTGTTCTCATCACCAAAAACCGAGGAACCATCCCTACGATAGCTCATGGTAATCAGATATTTATCCAACAGGGTATAATTTATCCTTCCCAAAAAAGAGACCAAACTACGGTCATTTTTATAGGATGAGATGTCACCCGACCTCACATCGGACAGGTCACCGCCCTGTAATGCATTGTATGTGGTCTCATCATTGAAAAACCCGCGAGCTTGGGCAAAATTACCTTGATACGTCTGTTGTTGCCACTCATAAAGGGCCAATGCATCTATTTTATGGTCGCCAAAAGTGTTCTTATAGGATAAACTTACATTGGTCAATTTTTCATCCTCATTGCTGTTGTTGATATTGGCAAAGCCATTTTGATTGATCGCATTGGCATCGGTTGAAGCTACGGGAAGATAGAACCCTACCGTGTTATTGGTCTTTCTCCAACTCCCGAACCATCCCAAAGAGATTCCTTTGTACAGATCCAGATCGGCATCCAAGCTCACGAACAAATTGTTGTTCTCCCGCTCATCCACCGTTGTTTGTGCAACTGCATATGGGTTTAGATATTCAAAAACGTTCGGATCCGTATAGTATGAGCCATCCGTATCAAAAACTGGATCCGTGGGTCTCTTAAAATAAGAGTTGGTCACCAAGTTGGATGTAAACCCAACGCTTCCGATACTTTGAATACTGTTCGATGTCTCTATGACACCCGTGTTAATATTCATCGTAAGGTTCAAATGATCGTTCAATGCCTTTTGATTGGCAGAAAGTCTGGCGATGTACTTATCGTTCTTGGAATTGACGACCACCCCTTCCTGCAAGATAGCACTCACGGAAGCTCTGTAATTAAAAGTATCGGTGCCCGCACCAAACGAAATGGTATGGTTTTGTGTAAACCCGGATTTGGTCAATACATCATACCAGTCCGTAGTGGAACCGTGATTGGCAGATGCCGGAACCCCATACAATTGGGCCTGTTCCCACCATTGTTGGGCATCCAGCACATCCAGTTTATTGGACAATACATCAACTGCAACAGTTGATGTATATTCGAAAGTAGATTGCCCATTCTTGTTGTTCTTGGTGGTCACTATAATGACACCCGGAGCACCTCGGGAACCATATACCGCCGTGGCAGATGCATCCTTTAAGATGTCGATGGATTTAATTTCGTTGGGCGGAATCTGATCCAAAAGACCCATATTTCCCTGAACTCCATTTACCACAACCAAGGGGTCGTTACCACCGATCAAAGAACCGATTCCGCGAATTCTGATACTCGGTGTGGACCCCGGTTCACTCCCTTGTTGGTTAATTATAACACCCGGAGCCTTGCCCGAGATCTGTTGCAGCGGATTGGTAATGGCCCCACTATTAAAATCTTCATCGGATATGGTAGCCACAGCTCCGGAAACATCCCTCTTGGAGGATGTACCATAACCTATGACCACAACTTCATCCAGATTGGAAACAGATTCCTGCATGATCACATTGATTGTCCGTTTGCTTCCCACTGGAATGGATTGTGTAGTAAAACCAATGCTGGAATAAACCAAAACAGCTTCAAGTGACGATACCATAATCGAATAATTACCGTCCATATCCGTTGTAACGCCATTTTGGGTTCCTTCTTCCACTACATTTATGAAAGCCATTGGAACGCCTTGATCATCTACAACATTTCCGCTGATTTGAATTTGTGAATTTTGCCAGGCCCAATCATCTTTGCTTGATGCATGACCTGTAAAACATAACATTAGGGTAAAGAATACCACTAAGTACAAGGTTGGCTCCATGACATAGGGACCGACCCATTTTCCTAATAATTTTTTGTCCATTTAGTTTGCTTTAGTTTAAACTCATCTCTCATCCCAGAGCCAGATGAGGTTCCATATTATATGCAACCGTCAAAACTATCAATGAACTTGAATCATTAAAAAAAATCAGTAAAAAATCAATATAAATACATCTACAAAATCAATTCATAATATTGATTACCAACATATTAACACTATAACAAAAATAAAAAAATCAAGATTATTTTTAAAAAAATACACACTGTACTTTTGAGGATTATTGTATTTTACAACTTTCTTTTTAGGAAAGTAACAATCAACTACAACTATTTTTAGTGATTAGAAAATCATAACGACATGAAATCCAACATTGTTATATGGCTAACATGTATATTATATACAGTTGTAAATGCTCAAAATACAAGCCACGACAGTATCATCTCTGCATTGGACGGGGCTATTGAACTACGCACCAAATACACCAAACAGAAGCATGCCCAACTTGACAGTCTAAAACAAATCGCGCTCAAAAAAGAGTTGAGCTCCGGTACAAAGGATATTCACAGGGCCTACATTCATCTATACGAAGGCTATAGAGCTTTTAGGTACGATTCTGCCTACTATTACCTGGAAAAGGCAAAAGCACTGGCCCAAAAAATAAAGGATAGCTCCTTAATAGCGGAAACAAAAATTGACGAGGGCTTTATCCTTATATCAGCGGGGCTATTTACAGAGGCCCTTGACACCCTGAACAGCATCAACACAAAACATCTTGACCCAACCAATAAATATGACTTTTATTACAATTTGGCACGGGCCTATTTTGATCTGACCGATTACAACGATGATGAAAGGTTTAGAATAAATTATATTCGAAAAGGTATTGCCCTCCTCAACAAAGCACTTGAAAGTGCGCCAGAGAATAGTGATAACTTTTTAAAAGCCGCAGGACTCAAAGAGCTGAAGCAACAAAATTGGGATAGGGCAAGGCGTGTTTATCTAGAGTTATTAAATCGCGAACTTTCTCCTGATATGTACGGTGTGGCCACTTCCAGCCTTAGTTTTGTTTACAGTCAATTGAACAGGCCCCATAAAGCCCTTGATTATCTTGCCATGGCCGCTATTTCTGATATAGAGCACTCCATTCAAGAAAACACAGCTTTGAGAAATCTGGCCATCCAATTGTATGAGAACGGGGAACTGAACAAAGCGAACCAATATGTTAGGATAGCCTTTAAAGATGCGGAGCTTTATAATGCCAGACATAGAAGAAACCAAATATCCGCTATCCTGCCCATTATAGAGAGTGCCCAACTCTACAAACTTGAGCAAAAAAACAAAAGTCTCAAAAACACCGTGGTCCTACTGACCCTTCTTTCCATTGTCATTCTCGTCTCGCTTGCCGTCATTTTTAAGCAGCTGAAAGACAAAAAAGAGGTTAGAAAAGCAATTTCCAACAGCAACGAAAGGCTCCAACAGATGAATTTAAGCCTAATGGAGTCTGACGCCATAAAACAGGACTACATCACCTATTTTTTGAAAGCGACCTCACAATTGATCAATAAAATGGTAGCCCTTCAAAAAAATACTATTTTAAAAGTCAGGACAAAAAAAACGGAAGAGATTCTTGATGTAATGCTACGGTACAGTGCCAAAAAAGAAAGAGATGAACTTTTTCATCAATTTGACGAAGTGTTCCTGCAGTTGTTCCCTTCATTCATTGAAAGCATTAACCGGTTATTTCCCGAAAACGAAAAAGTCTTTGTAAAAAAAGGAGACCTGCTCAGTACCGAGCTACGAATTTATGCCCTATATCGGTTAGGGATCCAGGATAATGCACAAGTCGCTGAGTTTTTGGATGTATCGATAAATACTGTTTATTCCTATAAGACCCGATTAAAGAGCAAATCAAAGTTTCGAGATGTCTTTGAAAGTAAGGTCATGGATATAAAAAGGCTTGACAGCACAAACCCAACGTAGATTAAAAAACAGGGAATCCGGATGATGGGCTTAACTAAAGAATCAATGATATCCCTTATATCCTTGTTTCTGACTGCCAACAGCCATTATATGGAATACAAGGGAATGTGACATGCCGAGTATGGCCACTTAGCGGCAATTAAATTCTGATACGTTTCATGGTGCTTCTAGGCTATCCGGTGTAGAATAGATCTTTTTCCAGTTTTGGATATCCGTATGAAGACTTACGTCTTAATGGCCAACCACCCTATGGGATTATCTTGGAATTCTACTTTCGAACAAAGGAAAAGCATTCATACTACATAAAAATTGTTTGGGAAAAGGGTTGACCATATTTACTTATTATTTTGTGTAGCGCAAAATACTTACCTTAAGATCATTTACTTTCTTTGTCCCTGCTCATTCTATCAAAGGCCACCAAGTTGAACATCTGCCGCATACGGCTCCGCGCCCGTTTCCCATAACGTTCCTCCAGTTCCCCGGCATTGAGATTGGTCATGCAATAGGTCCTTATCTCATGGTTGACAAAAAGATCATATCTTGAAAAGCAGTATTTCGCCCAGAATGTTACAATCCTTTCCAAAATACCGGCCCATAAGTCCTACCCCAAGGTCATCAAAACAAAAATAGTGCTGTTACCATAATTTTCAATGGTCTTAAATCCAATATGGTTAAAGCCAAACACTACGTTCCGGATCGGAATAAGGGTATAGGGCCGTTGATGGGGCTCCAAGTAATTCAACAAGTGCATCAAACTGGTCTTGCCGCATCCAACAGATCCGGACAACGACAATCCCTTGTTGGGGTCAATGACCTCATTTTTGTTTCATTCGACAATTATTGGGTATACAGGACATAAAGGTCCTGCCCATTGGTAATGGGCAAAAATGTGTGATAACGAGGTGTCACCTTTTAAAGTCCAGCACTCTTTAATATAACTGATTATTCTTTCGATTGTTTCCTCAAAATGATAGGGACCCTGTTCCAGTTTCTCCAAGATCTCCCTGGTCATAAAATTCCTTTCCTTGTTAACCAGGACTTCAACAATGTTCGTACTCGCCTTAACATATTCCAACGCTATATCGATCGTATGGTCCCTCGACCATGCCATCCTTTCCAATGACCTCCCTGTTCATGACCTCCCTGTTCAAGAATCGACGATTATTAGGCACCCCGAGTGGATTCGAACCACTGTAAAAGCTTTTGCAGAGCTTAACCTAGCCTCTCAGTCACGGGGTGGCGGTCTTTGAAGCAAGGTCATATCAATAGGCGGATCAGCAAAAAGGCCAGACCAAAGGCAAAGATTGGGGCAAATGCCCATACGGTGAAGAACCGCTTCACTGTACGGTTCGAAAATGTTTCCTTAAATCCGTTCTTGGTGATGCCCAGTGCAATGAAAGCGGTGCCGTTCAACTGAACCAAGGATGTGGGAATGCCCTTGGTCATGGAGGCCATCAGCAAGAGACTGGCCACCAAGATCGATATCACGCAGGCATAAAAAGGGTTAACGTCCACAATTTCCTTTCCGTTCCTCTTGGTCACCTTGTGCCCGAACAACGAACTCCCAATGGCAAAACAAGGTGCCGTCAACAGCATGGAATACAAAATGACCCTGGACAGATCCGTCTCCCCCATCTGATTGACCGCTAAGGACGCTATGGGAGCGGCGGCATTGGCCACATTGTTCGCCCCAATGGAAAAGGCCACGTACAGCGATGAGGCCACCAAAAGCACCTTCAACCCCTTGTGTTCCTTTAAATGGTCGTAACTGTCCGTAAAGAACCGATCCTTCAAATAGGGAAACACCCATTTGGACAGGGCCAACATGAGCAGGAACGATACCAACGGCAAAATGAACCATGTGGACAAGATCTCCAGGAAAAGTTTTTGGGTATTCAGGCCGTCCAATGCCGTGGCCGCCCCTGCTATGGCCAGAACGGTGGACTGGCTCGTGGACTGGGGCACGCCCAATAGATTGGCCACCAATAGGGACAGTCCGATGCACAGCAATATGATGGACGTGACCATGGGGGTGAACAGGGACTGCTCCAACAGCCCCTTTCCCAAGGTAAGGGAGACTTCCCCGCCCGCCAACAGCGCCCCAATAAGCACCATGACCCCGAAGAGCGCCGGGATTACCGTCCTTCTGATCACCCCGGCCCCATAGGCAGCGGAAAAGGCCGGGGCCGTACCACTACCTCCCATGTTCACGGCCAAGAACATGGATAGGAACAAGGGAATGGCCATCACTCCCCAAAAAGAGTCGATTTCGATAAGGTTCGATAATGCTTGCATATTTTAACTTTTCAGAACAGTTTGAACTGTGTGGTGATACCATAGGTAGCGGGGTCTGCGAGCACTCCTGCATAATGTCCAGCATTGCCCCCTGCCGGCAGCAATTGTTCGAAATAGTCCTTGTTGAACAGGTTCCTGGCCCAGATAAAGATGGAGAAGCTTTTGTTGCCCCTGAAGCCCAACCTGCCGTTGACCAAGGCATATCCGCCAATGTTCAGGTAACGAGAGGCCGAGGGGCTCGATGAGAACGAAGAACGGCCATACAGGTCGGCCCCGAGAAAGAACTCCCCTTTTTCTGCGAACAGGTTTCCCTTTCCATGGATTTCAGAGCCAACGGTGACCGTCCATTTGGATATGCCCGGGAGCACTTCGCCCGAAATGTCCTTAAAATCCCCGCCGCCTGTCTCCTCCAAGGGTACCGGTGCATTGGTAAAGGATACATATTCTCCATCGGTATAGGCCACCGATGCATTGAACCTGAAATATCCGGGATGCTCATAAAAGGTCTCCAGTTCCACTCCCCGCACCCTGACCTTTTCCGCATTGGCCAAATACCCTCGGGTAACACCCAATTGGGACGAGCGCACATTGGTCTGGTAGTCCTTGATGTCCGTGTGGAAGGCCGTAACGTTCAGGATGGCATTTGTGAAGGGCTCGGATTTGAGGCCCAATTCAAAATGGTGCACTTTTTCCGGCCTTACCACGGCCAGTTCCAAAAGGGGCTCCCCATCCTCGGAAGGAATCCCGCCCAGGTTCAGTCCGACCGGTTTGAAGCCCAGGGAGTAGGTTCCGTAAAACCTTAGATTTTCCACAGTATCGTAACCCAGTGTCAACTGTCCGGATAGGTTCCAATCATCGATGTCGGTCCGGAAGGAAATGGGAGTGAATACCCTATTTTGAAGGGCGATGAGTTCCTGATCATCCGTTTCAAGCCCTCCGGTGACCGTCCTTTCAAAGTCCACCTCCTTTTGATCATAGTTGATGCGGAAACCGGGCAACAGTGACCACTTTTCCGTCAGGCTCCAATCCAACTGCCCAAAAAGGGCCCCACTGAAATTTCGGAAACCGGGCCTGGTCTCTTGGGTAAGTCCGTCCAAAAGTCCCGGGGTCTCCCATAGGGGGTCTTGGTCGTTCTGGACAAAGCGCCACTGATCGGGGCCCGCTTCAAGGATATGGGCTCCGATAGCATCCAATTTTTGGTAAAAGGCAAATGCCCCCAATGTACCGTTCAGATGGTCGGAGAATTCCCCGGCATAACGAAGCTCCTGGGAATACTGGTGGTGGATGGAAGGTGCCTGGGAGCGGGCAATGGCGGAGAGGCCCGTAAAGTCCCTATCGTTGGAGGGACCCCATTTCCAGCTCCTCCATGCCGTGGTGGAGGTAAGGGTGCCCTTCCCCATCTCGATGTCAGCATTGAGCGATACGCCGCCGAAATCCTGTTCCGAGCTCCATGGGGTATCATGGTCAATGACACGATCGAATGGATTGCGGCTGGGGAGGTCGTAACCAAGATCTGCGATGATATTCTCAAACTGGCGGAAATCCGCCCGTTGGGTAGGTGCCGTACCGGCATATACCTGTGCATACCCATCCGGCCGTTGCCTTGTATAGTCGCCTGAGAGCAGGATGCTCACGCCGTCACCGGGAAGGTATAGCAATTGCCCCCTGATGCCTTGGTTGCTCACGGTGTTCGTATAATTTTCGGTACGCTGGTTATAGATCGTCCCGTCACGATGGGTACCGCTAAAGGACAGCCTTGCCGCCAATATGTTCCCTACCAGTGCTCCCGAAACGGACCCTTTGGTCTGCACAAAGCCATAGTTGCCGAAGGATTCCTCGAAATTGAGGGTATTGGTAAAGGTCGGCCTCCTAGTGGTGATGTTGAAGGTCCCGGCAGTCGTGTTCTTTCCGAAAAGGGTACCCTGTGGCCCCCTGAGCACCTCGATCTGCTTGGAAGGGTCGTAGCAGCGGGCCGGGCATAATAGACCCCGTCGACATAAAAGCCGACTCCGGGGTCGATACCATCATTGGTCAGCCCAAAGGTGGATCCCAGTCCCCTGATGTTCAGGGTGGTGTTGCGCGGGTTGGAGGAATAGAGTTGCACGGATGGCACGAGTTCCTTTACACGGTTCACATTGAAGGAAACGGAATTGTCGATTTCCCTTGCCCCTATGACCGCAATGGGGATGGGCACCTCCTGCACCGCCTCGCTCCGCCTACGGGAAGTCACGATAATCTCGTTAAGGGAAGTGCTGGAGGGGGTAAGGTATATTTCCAAGAGTTGTGGAGCGGCCAACCTGAACGTTTGGGCCTCGTAGCCCAGATAGGATACTTCCACCACAACGGGGTATGCCCCGCCGTGTTCTAGGGAAAAGCTCCCTTCGGTATCGGTAATGGTACCGCTACCGGAATTTTGGACCAGGACCGTTGCACCGACCAATGGTTCGGATGTCGAGGCATCATATACAGCCCCATTGAGCACCTGCTGGGCACTTGAAAAAGTGGTCCACAAAAAAGGGAAATAAGTCAAAAGGTATAGTCT
Source organism: Flavobacteriaceae bacterium (assembly GCA_024743095.1). Classification (GTDB taxonomy): domain Bacteria; phylum Bacteroidota; class Bacteroidia; order Flavobacteriales; family Flavobacteriaceae; genus Flagellimonas. The sequence goes on along the minus strand of JANSXF010000013.1, from coordinate 870 downwards.
GTTTTTCATAATATATTATTCCTATAGGATTGGTATGATTTAAAGGCAAAAATATAAAACATATTAATCCTACCAAATTAATAGGAATTAAAAATAAAAAAATCAACTCCCCTTGTCGAGCTGTGCCTCGCGTTCCAGGATATTGGTCAATGTAGCCCCTTGCAATTGGGCCACCGTTTGTCTTCGGATCTCCATGGCCACCTGCCTGATGCCGCAGGTCAATTCGTCACTGCATTCCTCGCAACGTTCATAGAAGTTCTCGGATACACATGGTAAAAGGGCAATCGCTCCATCGAAGAGCCGCATTATCTCTGCCATATGAATCTCATCCGGGGACCTGTTCAGCGAATACCCCCCATACTTGCCCTTGGTGCTCTTGAGGACACGGGCGTTCTTGAGCTCGGCCAATATGGATTCCAGAAATTTCAAAGGGATGTTCTCTTCATGGGCAATGGTCCTGACCGATACGGGTTGCTTATCCCTGTTCCCGGCAATGAAAACAAGAGCTTTTATGGCATATTTTGATTTTTTTGAAAGCATAAAGCATTATGACTTTTCCCAAAAATAGTACAATGCTATTTATTTGAACAAGATTCATGATTATATCAAGATCACAAAAAGGTTTTGGAACATTTTATACCTAGCAAGTATAACGTTTGAAAATTCAAATTTTAAGCTCTCCTATTTTAGAAAAAGCTAGATTATTCATTTTTCATCTCTGATTTTGACTCACTAGTGTCCCATAAAAATTGGGACGGATTAAAAATTAAATAAATTTTGCCCATTAAGACTATTTCGTTCTTTGTCATATTGAAATTTAGTTTTTGTAAAAAGGTCGCGAAGATTCGTTTTGTCGGTCAGTGAAATACT
>JANSXF010000085.1 GCA_024743095.1 Flavobacteriaceae bacterium | reverse complement strand
TTATGGTAATGTTCTCAACTTGCCTTTCCCATTGCTCTACCTCGGTCTGTGGCTTTTTGGAACAGGAAACAACTAGAAAAAATGCTGCAAGGACAATAATTCTCATCTCGGGGATTGGTTTCGTTAGTTTGTGTGAAAATACGGGAATTCGGCAAGAATTACCAACTTCCGCTGGCCCCTCCTCCGCCAGAGCTTCCACCGCCACCGGAAAAACTGCCGGAACTTCCCCCAGAACTTGAGCTGGACCCAAAGGAATGGGTACCTGAAGAGGAAAATGTTTTCTTCATGTACGTCTTGTCCGATTTAAAAAACGAAAGCTTAAAATCCTTGTCCCCTTTTCTCCTGATTTTTAGGATGGCCAACAATATAGTGACCGCTATAAATGCAAGAATTACCCATATTACCCAAGTAAAGTCTTTTACCGATCCATTCAACGCATCATCTAAACCGACCAGCATTGCCATAAAAAACAAGGGCATACCCATAAAAACCAATCCAAAGATCAAGGGAAACATCATAAAAATTCCCATAAACACCCCTCGAACCACAGCCAGTTTTCCAATAAAAATGCCACGGATTATTTCAATAAGCGTGGAATAGCCCTTATAAAAAACGAATCCTCCCGCGGCCACGAACATGAGTAGGAACAACCCTATAATTATATATAGCCACCAAGGCATATCAGCTTCGGCATCTATATCTGCCCTGAATTCTTCCAAGGCTTCAGGGTCGTTCAAAAACTCAATGATCTGGTCCGTGGCAATATCTATCCCTTCAAAGTAATCTTCATCCTTGAACCTTGGTATCATGGTATTTCGGATAATGCGTGAAGCAACGGCATCCGTTATGTAGGATTCAAGGCCATAACCTACCTCTATCCGGACCTCTCTATCGAACTTGGAGAAGAGAATCAAAATACCATTATCCTTCCCTTCCTGTCCTAATTTATTTTTATTGAAAACTTCCAACGCATATGCTTCAATGGTTTCCCCTGCCAAGTCATCAACGGTCAAGACCACCAGTTGATTGGTCGTCTCGGATTCAAATTGATATAGCTTGGTACGTAGCCCATCAAGTTGTGAAGGGGTAAAGATCTCGGCATTATCAGCAACAATTTCAGTCAATTTTTGATTTGCTTGCCCTGCCGCACACAACGAGCATATCAAAAACATAAAACCGAACCATTGTACTTTTAACATAACCATTTTACAATTCAAAGATTTAAATATAGTGTTTGTAATCTTTTCAAGTTCAAAAAAGCTTTGATTCGGTATCCTTTTAATTTGCCGTAACTTGCAGGCTCTTTCTTAAAATTGATATGCCCGATAAAAAAGTTAGCATCCTCACCGCGTTCAAGACCATTATTTGGCCTAAGCGCAAGCTCGTATTTCTTGGTCTATTATTGATTGCAATGAGCAAGGCGGCAAGCTTTGTTGCTCCCATTGCCTCGAGATATCTGATTGATGAGGTCATCGTAAAAAAAGATGTTGACATGCTCAAATACCTTGTTGCCGGTGTCATGTTGGCAATCTTGGTACAATCCGTCACCTCTTTTTTATTGACCAAAATATTAAGTGTTCAGGCGCAATACCTTATCTCTGAACTTAGGGCACAGGTCCAGAAAAAAGTATTGGCCTTGCCCGTTCGTTTTTTTGACAACGCCAAGTCCGGTGCATTGGTCTCCAGAATTATGTCGGATGTTGAAGGTGTTAGAAACCTTATTGGTACCGGTTTGGTTCAATTGGTCGGCGGTATTATCACTGCGGTTGTTTCTTTGACCTTATTGATGAGGATCAGTGTTTTTATGACGCTCTTCACGTTTATCCCTTTGACCATTTTTGCCATAATCGCTCTAAAGGCATTTAAGATCATCCGACCCATATTCAGGAACCGGGGGAAAATAAATGCCGAGGTAAAAGGCCGTTTAACGGAAACTTTGGGAGGCATACGGGTCATCAAGGGCTTCAATGCCGAAAAACAGGAAGAGGAAGTATTCGAGGTAGGGGTGGAAAGACTTTATCAAAATGTAAAAAAGAGCTTGACGACCACTGCATTTATGACCAGCTCCTCGACCTTTTTGTTGGGTGTAGCCACCACAAGTGTCATGGGGTTTGGTGGATACAAAATAATCCAGGACACCCTTACAGTGGGTCAATTTGTGGAGTTTACAGTGTTATTGGGCCTTATGATCGCGCCCATTGTCCAAATGAGCAGCGTTGGGAGCCAACTAACGGAAGCTCTTGCGGGTCTTGACAGAACAGAGGAGTTGATGAACTTGGAAGAGGAATCCGATCAGGAGAACCGTAGCATTATTCTAGAAGATGTAATTGGTAAAATGTCGTTTTCAGATGTCCACTTTTCTTATGAAAAGGATAAAGAAGTCCTGCACGGTATCGGTTTTAATGTGGAACCCGGTCAGGTAATAGCTTTAGTGGGAAGTTCTGGTTCAGGAAAATCTACCATAGCAGGTTTGGCGGCCAGCTTTTTAAACCCGGACTCCGGCACCATCACCATTGATGGACACGACCTTTCCAAAGTAAATTTGAACAGTTTTAGGCAACATTTGGGCGTTGTCTTGCAAGATGATTTTCTATTCGAAGGAACCATCAGGGAAAACATACTTTTCCCAAGGCCCGATGCCAGTGAGGACAAATTATTGGATGCTGTAAAAGCTGCCTACGTGGACGAATTCACGGATCGGTTCGACAAAGGTCTGGATACCTTGATAGGGGAGCGAGGGGTTAAACTATCGGGCGGTCAGCGCCAGCGTATTGCCATCGCCCGGGCCATTTTGGCCGACCCAAAAATCTTGGTGTTGGACGAGGCCACCTCAAGTTTGGACACGGAATCGGAAGCATTGATACAAAAAAGCTTGGGCGAACTTACCAAAGGCAGGACAACCTTTGTTATTGCCCACCGACTGAGTACCATTCGCAAAGCTGACCAAATTCTAGTGATCGAGAATGGCCATATATTGGAACAGGGGACCCATGAAAGTTTGATTGCTTCCGAAGGAAGATATTTCAATCTGTTTACCTATCAGGCCAGGATTTAAGCTTCTTCCGGAGCCAATTCCACTTGTAGACCGTCCAAATCCTCGGTAATATGGAGCTGACAGCCCAAACGGCTATTGTCCTTCACATTAAACGCCTCCGACAGCATTGCTTCTTCGTCATCGGACATTTCAGGAAGTTCATGGTCGGATTGCACATAGCATTGACAAGACGCACACATGGCCATTCCCCCGCAAATTCCAATAGTTCCCTCTGGAGCAAGTTCGTAGGAACGTACTACTTCCATCAAGTTCATGTTCATATCGGTCGGGGCATCCACCTCATGTGAAACACCTTCTCGGTCTATAATTTTTATTTTAATATCGCTCATACCTATTTGAAGCTTGATCAAGCTTCCTAACGATTAAATGTTTGTTTTATTCTTAATCAATTGACTTCACTACAGCTTTTGGCGCTTCTTTTTTACTTCCGTCAAATCCTGTTACCCCGCCAACGGTCGTATATTTCATAACATATTTTTTGTCGGGGAATATTTTTTGATAGGCACTTTGGCACATCAAAGTCGCTTCATGGAATCCGCAAAGAATCAATTTTAATTTGCCCGGATACGTATTTACATCACCGATTGCATAAATTCCGGGAATGTTGGTCTGATAATCGTACGTATTGTCCACCTTAATGGCATTTTTTTCAATCTCAAGCCCCCAATCTCCAATGGGTCCCAATTTGGGGGATAGGCCAAACAAAGGAATAAAATTATCGACCTTGATATCCCTTTCTTCTGAAGTGCCGGTGTCCTTAACGGTTACTTTTTCCAGATGGTCCTCGCCTTTAAGGGCAACCACCTCGGCAGGGGTTATCAAATTGATTTTACCCTCATTCTTGAGCTGTTGCACTTTTTCAACGGAATCCAATGCCCCCCTGAACTCATTTCTCCTATGTACCAAGGTTACTTCCTTGGCAACATCGGCCAAAAAGATGGACCAGTCCAAAGCAGAGTCACCACCTCCTGCGATCAGCACTTTTTTGCCCCGATACACCTCCGGTTCTTTGATCATATAGGCAATACCATTGTCCTCAAACTTTTCCAAGTTCTCCAATAATGGCTTTCTTGGCTCAAAGCTCCCCAAACCACCTGCGATGGCCACAACCGGCGCATGGTGTTCTGTGCCTTTGTTCGTGGTTACTATAAAGGTCCCGTCTTCCAGTTTTTCAATGGTATCGGCACGTTCTCCCAGGGTAAAACCGGGCTGGAACGGTTTGATCTGTTCCATAAGGTTATCCACTAAATCACCAGCCAACACTTCGGGGTATCCGGGGATATCATAAATGGGTTTTTTTGGATATATTTCGGAACACTGACCTCCAGCTTGGGGCAATGCATCGATAAGGTGACATTTGAGTTGTAACAGGCCTGCTTCAAAAACAGCAAAGAGACCCGTAGGTCCCGCTCCAATTATCAGAATATCTGTTTTGATCATAAAAAAGAGGTTTTGGCGCGCAACTTAGTACATGCCCCAAAAAGGAATAATGATTTTAATCAGTTAGGAGATATTGATGACTTCTTCAATTTGGGGTGCGTACTTTTTTATCGTCATTTCCACACCGCTCTTCAAGGTCATTTGGTTTACACTACATCCGATGCAATTGCCTTCTAAACGTACTTTTACCGTATTATCTTCGATAGATATCAAGGTAATATCTCCTCCGTCACTCTGCAAAAAAGGTCGTATCTCTTCCAACGCCTTCTCTACATTGCTCCTTGTCTCTTCTGATGTCATTGTTGTCATACTCATTTCTTTTTAACAGCGGAACAACCAGCCATTGTTGTAATTTTTATCGCTTCGGTCGGGGGAAGGTCCGTATTTCTTCTCACCAACTCTTGAACCACATTCTTTGTAAGGTCCTCAAAGGCTTCCTCGGTCGGGGTGGCCGTTTGCAAGGCTGCAGGCCTTCCCACATCCCCTGCTTCCCTGATGCTCTGAACCAATGGAATCTCCCCTAAAAATGGAACCTCTAAATCTTCGGCCAGGTTCTTTGCCCCGTTCTCACCAAAAATATGATATTTATTTTCCGGCAATTCCGCAGGTGTAAAATACGCCATATTCTCCACGATTCCCAACACAGGCACACTAATCGCCTCTTGTTGGAACATGGCCACTCCCTTTCTTGCATCGGCCAGTGCAATTTCTTGCGGTGTACTTACCACTACGGCACCGGTTACCGGCAAGGATTGCATTATGCTCAAATGGATGTCACCTGTTCCCGGTGGCAAATCCAACAACAAAAAGTCCAATTCGCCCCAGTGCGCATCAAAAATCATTTGATTTAATGCCTTTGCCGCCATAGGTCCTCTCCAAATTACCGCCTGATTGGGCTGGGTAAAAAATCCTATGGAAAGTAATTTTACGCCATAGTTTTCGATGGGCTTCATCTTGGCTTTACCATCCACATTAATGGACAAAGGTTTTTCCGCTGCCACATCGAACATAATGGGCATGGACGGTCCATAGATATCCGTGTCCAACAAGCCCACCTTGAAGCCCATTTTGGCCAAGGTCACTGCGATATTTGCCGTCACTGTAGATTTTCCCACACCTCCCTTACCGGAAGCAACGGCAATAATATTTTGAATTCCAGGAATCGGATTCCCTTTAATTTGGTTGACCTTGGGCTGAGCTGGGGCATCAACCTTTAGGTTCACCTTTATTTTTGCTTTTTCATATACTTCCCTGTGGATACACTTCAATATTTCTACCTCGGTCTTCTTTTTAGCCTGAAGACTTGGGTTTTTTATCGTAACATCCACTTCTACCTCATCACCGAATACCTGGACATTGGTCACTGCACCACTCTCCACCAGATTTTGGCCGTCACCCGGTGCTGAAATTTTTTCCAACGCCTTTAGAATATCTGTTTTTTTCAACTTCATGAATCAATTTTTTTCAAACCATTTGTTTGAACTGGTTCTAAACTACAAAGATACGGTGTTGGCGTTAGATTAAGAAGTTGTACTGATGAATTTAAAAAAAATCATCTGTTGAATTATGGGGATATGGAATAAATCTATCCAACGAACTTAAATTCATGCGATTATTGTGTTCTTTTTTTGAAAAAATGTAGCTTAGGAGCTACTATTTGAAATAACCGACCAACATGCCGCCAAAAACCAAAATCCCCCATCTTGCTCTATTTTTTATTTCGTTGACATGGCTCTCATGCTCCACCAACAAAAACACCTTCACCAAACGAGATGTAAAAAAGTCGGAAAAATTGATAGGCCTTCATTTTGCCGATAAAGATATCGACACGCTTTACCCCTACCTCAAAAGAAACCGGAGCGGTTTTGATTCGTTGCGCAAATACCCGTTGGGAAATGATGTTTTTCCCGCTGTGCGTTTTGACCCAACACCATTTGGATTCACTATGGCGAAGCAACAAAATGGAACCGAGTGGGGGATTCCGGACAATGTGGAGATTCCAAAACCCTACGATCTATTGGCGTTTTATTCGATTCCTCAACTGGCCTCACTCATCAAGAACCAGAAAATAACTTCCACAGAACTAACCAAATTTTTTCTGGCCCGGCTCAAGAAATATCAACCTGCCCTACAATGCACCATTACCTTGACCGAAGATTTAGCTTTGGAACAGGCCAAGGGTGCCGATCAGGAAATAAAAAATGGCAACTATCGCGGAATACTTCATGGCATCCCCTACGGCACCAAAGATTTGATGGCCGTTCCCGGTTATCCGACCACATGGGGATCTGCCCCATATAAAGATCAAATGATCAACCAAACGGCAACTGTTGTTAAAAAACTGGAAGAGGCTGGTGCCATTTTAGTGGCCAAATTGGTATCCGGGGCATTGGCCCGTGGCGACGTTTGGTTTGATGGAAAGACAAAAAATCCCTGGGATACCACGCAAGGAGCCAGTGGTTCCTCCGCAGGGTCCGGTTCCGCGACATCGGCAGGCCTAGTACCTTTTGCGTTGGGAACGGAAACATTGGGGTCCATTACCTCGCCCAGTACCCGAAATGGAGTAACTGGGCTTCGACCTACTTACGGAAGGGTAAGCAGACACGGGGTAATGAGCTTGAGCTGGTCCATGGACAAGGTAGGTCCGCTGGCCAGAAATGCGGAGGACTGCGCCATTGTTTTTGAAACCATTCAAGGGAAGGATAAAAATGACCTGACCACCGTTGACCTTCCTTTTGGAGTTGATTGGAAAAAGGATATCAAAAATCTAAGGGTGGCCTATTTGAAAAAAGATATTGAAAAAGATACAACAGAATCCGGCGATAATCTTAGAAAGGCACTTGCTTCACTTAAAGAATTGGGCGTCAAACCCATCGAGGTTGAAATGCCAGATGAAGTACCCTATCGTGGATTTGATATTATTTTGAGGGCAGAAGCTGGAGCTTTCTTTGATGAATTGGTGCGTTCGGGCGGAGTGGACATCATGGTAGAACAAGACCAGCGTTCTCGGGCCAACTCCTTAAGGCAAAGTAGGTTTATCCCAGCGGTCGAGTATATTCAGGCCAATAGACAACGCCAGGTCCTCATTCAAAAAATGCAGGATTTAATGAAAGACTATGATGTTTTGATTTCGCCTTCTTTTGGGAACGACCAACTCACTGCCACCAACCTTACAGGTCACCCGGTAATTGCAGTTCCTACGGGTCTGGATGACAAAAACCATCCGACCAGTATGACATTTGTGGGCAATTTATATGATGAGGCAAGTATTTTGTTGCTGGCAAAAGCCTTTCAGGACCATACTTCTTTTGATGAAATGCACCCTCCAGGGTATTGATCAAAGTTCCTGGGCAGGATCCCAAAAATAGTTCTGAAAATCGACAATTTGATTATCCTTCACGGCAATGCCTTCATTTTCGAGAAGCTGTTGCATGATATTGCTTCCATCAAAATGATGCTTGCCGGTTAAAACCCCTACTCGATTTACCACGCGGTGGGCAGGTACATCTTTTGCCAAGGAATTGTTCATGGCCCATCCCACCATTCTCGCGCTACGCGCTGCTCCCAAATATTTTGCTATCGCTCCATACGAAGTAACCCTACCGTAGGGAATCTCCTTGGCAACTTCATAAACCTTATCGAAAAAGCTTTTTTCTTCCATGTTAGCGATACATAATTCGAATAAGTGTAATGATCAATAGCAAGAGCATCAAAGCGCTCAAAATATAGTTTGAATTTTTGGAAAACCGGTTGGTCTTGGTCTCCATCTTATCAAAGTAAAAAGTATAGAGGTACAAAACGGAAAACGTTCCCGCCCCTGCAGCAACCACAAAAGTAGTAATGTCCTTGGCTTCGAACTTGATCCACCCGGCTTCATTCCACATAGCATTCAATCCGCTATAATATGGAATGGTCAACAAATTGAGCGTTGCCAACAAAACGCCTTTAAAAAAGCTGTTTTTCTTGCTCAGATTAACTTCTTTTATGGCTTTGGCCTGAGCCTTGTTGCGCTTGGCCATAACAAAGAAATAGATGGCAAAAAAGGCAAATACTGCTACTGCAATCTTGAACAAAACATCGATAACCTCGGGGTTTCGGTACAAAAATTTGGAGATATAAACCGCAATGTATGCCTGCACCATTATAGTACTGGATACCCCCAGGCTAAAAATAATCCCGTTCAACTTTCCTTTTTCCACACTTACCTTGGCTGCGTTCATATTGAGCAACCCCGGTGGTACGGTAGCCATAAAAGCTGCCGAAAATGTGGAAAAAAAGAGGATGAGTACGTGGGTCATTGGTTAGCTGATCCTAAATTGGATATAGGTAATTGGTTTTCCTTTTTCAAGATACTGATTTTCGTAGAAAGTCTGAATTTTAAGAACTTCGGTAGGGGCTCCCTCATTTTTGTATACATCGTGGTTGGCATACAAAATTTCGTGACCCAAACCTTGCAAAAGCCCCAATGTATAGCCGTGCATATACTCGCTGTCGGTCTTTAGATTGACCAATCCTCCTGGAACAAGAATCCTTTTGTAGCGATCCAGGAACTCTGGGTTCGTCATTCTATGTTTGGTTCTTTTGTATTTTATTTGGGGGTCCGGAAAGGTTATCCAGATTTCGCTGACCTCTCCCTTCGCAAATACATGGTCAACCAGTTCTATTTGAGAGCGCAAAAAGGCAACATTGTCCAAGTTTTCTTCCAAAGCGGTTTTTGCCCCTCTCCAAAATCTTGCTCCTTTTATATCGACCCCGATATGGTTCTTGTCCGGATTCATTTGTGCAAGCCCAACGGTATACTCACCCTTACCACAGCCCAGCTCCAATACGATCGGGTTGTTGTTTCCAAAAAAGGAAGCCCACCTGCCCTTGTACTCGAATCCGGCCATGACATCTTCCCGTGATGGTTGGACCACATTGGCAAATGTTTCGTTCTCCTTGAACCTTTTTAATTTATTCTTACTTCCCACTTTGGTGTTTTATTGAGCAAAAAATTAATGATTTGGCAAAACTAAGGAAATCTAAAAGCAATTTGCATTTTGTTTTTTTGTTGTCATGAATTCTTCCAAACGTATTCTGATCGCTCCATTGAACTGGGGACTCGGACATGCTACCAGGTGCATACCTATTATTGATGAATTAGTGAGGCGCGGTCATCGGCCCTATATCGCATCAGACGGTGTGGCACTGTCCCTTTTGAAAAAGGAATTTCCAGAATTACCCGCATTTGAATTGCCATCATACAAGATCTCGTATGCAGAGAAGGCCAAGAACTTCAAAATAAAAATGATTTGGGACTCACCAAAAGTGCTCAAGGCCATGGCCAAGGAGAAAAAAGCTGTGAAGCGATTGGTGAAGGAACACGGCCTGGACGGAATTATTTCCGATAACAGATTGGGGGCCCATTATAAGAAAGTGCCCTGTGTATTTATGACCCATCAGTTAAATGTGTTATCGGGCAATACGACTTGGATGAGCTCCAAGGCACATCAAAAAATAATAAAAAAGTTTGATGCCTGCTGGGTGCCCGATGTTGAAGCGAAACCCAATTTGACAGGAAAGCTGGGACATCTAAAAAAATCCAAATTGAACATTGTGTATTTGGGTCCATTGAGCCGATTTGAAAAAAGACAATTTGCCATTACCAACGACTTGATGGTTTTACTGTCCGGTCCGGAACCGCAACGAACAATGCTGGAAGAAAAATTACTGAGCGAATTGCAGCAATTTGAAGGCAATATTCTCTTTGTAAAGGGCAAAATAGAGGACGAACAGGTCATTGAAGAGATCCAAACCCCAAAAGGAAAAATACGGCACTATAATTTTATGACATCCGCCGAACTGGAAACTGCCCTAAACCAGAGCGATAAAATTCTATGTAGATCGGGGTACACCACGGTCATGGATCTTGCTAAATTGGAAAAGAAGGCATTTTTTATCCCAACACCAGGTCAGTATGAGCAAGAATATTTGGCGAAACGGATGCAAAATCAGGGACTTGTACCTTTTTCCAAGCAGGAAGATATCACCTTGGAGGATCTATCCAGAATCAAGGATTTCCCAGGTTTGGCTCAGTTTGGACCGACCTCTGACTATTCTTCCTTGTTTGAGGTTTTCTCTTCAACGGAAACCGGAGCTTTCTCCAACGTAAAAGAAAATTCGGAACCTACATCGACCTCGCTCTCCACATAAATTTTTTCACCATGTCCTTCCACGATATGCTTTACTATCGACAATCCGAGACCTGAACCGCCCTCGGCCCGGCTACCGCTTTGGTCCACGCGATAAAAACGCTCGAACAATCTTGGAATATGTTGCTTGGGGATGCCCCCTCCATTATCCGTTACCCGAACGATCACCTTATTTTTAATCAGGTTTTCCACACTTACCTCTGTGGTTCCTTTGGGCAACCCATATTTAATAGAGTTTACCAAAAGGTTACTTATTACCTGTTGTATTTTTTCCTTGTCCCCGTTGACGTAGACAGGATTGGGGTATTCCATATCAAAGGTCAGGGAGATTTCCTTTCTGGCCGCTTTCATCTCCAATAGGTCAAAGGTGTTCTGTATAAGCTCGATGATATCAAAATCCTCTCTTTCCAATTTCAGTTCACCTGCTTCCAGTTTGGTGATAAGATCTAGGTCCTTTACAATATATATGAGCCTTTCCACCCCTTTATTGGCGCGTTGCAGATATTTTTTTCGCAGCTTTTTATCCTTCATGGCACCATCTAAAAGCGTAAGAATATAACCTTGGACGGTAAATAGTGGTGTTTTTAATTCATGGGAAACGTTGCCCAGAAAATCCTTTCGGTATTCTTCACGGATTTTAAGGGTATCTATCTCTATTTTCTTTCCTTCGGCAAATTTTTCAATTTCCTGTACCAAGGTGCGCATATCGGTGGTTACAGGTTTTGAGGAGAAGGAAGAGGACTCCAAAAGGGAGACATCATCATAAATTCTTTTGATTCGCCTATAAATGAAGCGTTCTACACGGATTTGAATAATGGCAAAGCAAATACCAAAACATATCAAGGCAAAAAGTAGGGTATGCGACCAATCTATATGGTCAACATCCATATGAAATCCTATAAATACCAGAGTGATCAAAATGGTGATAACCAAAGAAGATCGAAGCGCAAATTTGTATGATTTCTTTAGTTTTATGGCCATTAGAGCACAAACTTATACCCCACACCCTTAACGGTTTTAAAGTGGTGGTCGCCGATTTTCTCGCGAAGCTTTCTAATATGAACGTCAATGGTCCTACCTCCCACGACCACTTCGTTGCCCCAAACTTTGTCCAAGATCACTTCACGCTTGAAAACTTTGTTGGGTTTTGATGTAAGCAGCGACAAAAGTTCAAACTCTTTTCTTGGCAGTACCATTTCCTCACCATCGTTCACAATTTTGTACTCTTCCCTGTTGATGACAATTTCACCTACTTTAACGATATCCTCTACCTCCTTCTTGTCATCTTTCAATCTTCGGAGCAATGCCTTTACCTTGCTCACCAATACCTTTGGTTTTATGGGTTTGGTAATATAATCGTCTGCCCCGGCATCAAAACCGGCGACTTGGGAATAGTCTTCACCGCGCGCGGTCAGGAAAGTTATGATCGTATGGTCCAATCCGGGAGTGTTCCGGATTACCTCGCATGCTTCAATACCATCCATTTCCGGCATCATAACATCCATAATAATCAGATGGGGGCTTTTCTTTTTGGCCTTGGCCACGCCCTCCACGCCGTTTTTGGCCGTGAAGACCTCATACCCTTCCGCAGAAAGGTTATAGCTTATAATTTCCAGAATATCAGGTTCATCGTCTACCAATAGAATCTTAATGTCCTTGTTTTTCATGGGATGGTATTTCTGTGTTAATCGCCCAAATGTAAAGATAATACACTTACGGGATAAACGCTTAACGTTGATTTAATCTAGTAACCTTATTGTAACACAACTGAAATAAACACTTAACATACAACTAACACGGCTTTTACAACCCATATCGTTATTTGCAACCGTAACATAAGTGAAAACACTTGATTTATTTAAACGACAAAACAAAAAGATTATGAAAAAAATTCTTTTTTCTTTACTTACCATTGCTTCATTTGCTGTTAGCTCTTGCAGTAGCGACGACAATGGAGGTACAACCCCTACTGACGACGATCCAACTCCTCCTGAGACGGGAGAAGAAATCACTAAAACCGGATATATTGCAGAAGACGAAACTTGGGAAGCTGAGAATGTATATATCCTGGATGGAAAAGTAATCGTTGCCGATGGTGTTACCTTAACTATTGAGCCCGGTACCATTATTAAAGGTGAAGAAGGACAGGAGACCCTTGCCTCTGCCCTTGTGGTTGACCAAGGTGGTACATTGATGGCAGAAGGTACTCCCAGTGCACCTATTATCTTCACTTCTGTACTTGATGGTATTGAACCGGGTGAGACTACAGGAACACTGACCACTGCCGATACAGGTCTTTGGGGAGGTGTAATTGTTTTGGGCAAAGCACCTATCTCCGTGAACGGCGATATCGAGACTGCCCAGATCGAAGGCCTTCCCGCTGATGAGGACTACGGACAGTACGGTGGTACAGATGCCGCCGACAATTCTGGGTCTCTTAAGTACATCTCCATCCGTCACGGTGGTGTTGCCATTGCGACCGACAACGAGATCAACGGTTTGACACTTGGCGGTGTTGGTTCCGGCACTACA
>JANSXF010000055.1 GCA_024743095.1 Flavobacteriaceae bacterium | reverse complement strand
TTTATCTGGGCAGCCTATTTTGGCATGTTCTGGGTCATAAAATACACTGTGGAAGAAACCATTCCACTCTCCCTTGGCGAACTGCTGGTCGCCTTTGTGGCAGGAGCCTTTGCCATGTCCACTACCAACGGCGGAATTGGCCTATACCCTATTGCGGTAAGTGCAGCCTTGGGCATTTATGGTATCAGTTCTATTTCTGGGGATGCATTTGGTTGGATCATGTGGATCGCACAGACGTTAATGGTCGTAGTTTTCGGTACAATATCCTTCCTAGTATTACCGTTATTGAATAGAAATCGGTAAACCCCGACCGCCTAAATCTTAACCAATGAAAAAATGTCTATTTCTACTGATAGGCCTTACTTGCTTGAACCTTACCGCTCAGGTAAAAAAAGAAATATTTGAGTCCTTCAAACTTCAAGAACGAAGGGATGTTTCCTACTATTTCCCAGAAGATTATTCTGAAGAAAAGACCTACCCCCTAATTGTTGTTTTGGACGCGGAATATTTGTTCGACCTTGTTGTGGCCAATGTAAAGTTCCAAAGCAGGTTCGACCGCATGCCCGAAGCTATTGTAGTGGGTGTTGATCAACTAAAAAACGATTTACGCTGGGAAGATTGCGACTACGAAGAAGTCTCCGGGCTGCCCACCGAAAAGGGTAAAATGTTCTACGAATTTTTGGGAACCGAACTTATTCCCTACTTGGCCACCACTTACAACATTGCTCCTTTTAAAATGTTCGTTGGTTATGATATCACGGCCAATTTTGGAAACTACTTTTTGTTCAAAGACCAATCCTTCTTTAACTCCTATATCAGTATTTCGCCAGTACTCGCCACCGAAATGGAAAGCAGGGTTCCCGCCCGTTTATCCGAGCTGGACCAGACCATTTTTTACAATTTGATTGTGGAAAAACAACCTACGGACGATAGACAACGTGTTCTTCAAATGAACACAAGCATCAACTCCATTACCCGTGAATCATTGCATTACTTTTTTGATGAGTACGAAAATGCAGACCACACCTCCATTGCAGCCTATGGTATAAGCAAAGCATTTGATAACGTCTTCCAAATTTATAGGCCCATTACACCGGAAGAATACAAATCCGACATATTGACATCGGAAGAACCGGTTTACAATTATTTGGAGGATCGTTACCAAACCATTGAAAACCTGTTCGGTTTTGAAAAGCCGGTGGAACTTAACGATATCATGGCCATTTATGCGGCCTGTCTGAAAAAACAAGACTATGAATCCTTAAAACCATTGGCAGAACTCTGCAAAAAACAATTCCCGGAAACCATGATGGGCTTTTATTTTGAAGCCGAACACTATGAGTTCATA
This sequence comes from Flavobacteriaceae bacterium, assembly GCA_024743095.1. GTDB lineage: Bacteria > Bacteroidota > Bacteroidia > Flavobacteriales > Flavobacteriaceae > Flagellimonas. The sequence goes on along the minus strand of JANSXF010000055.1, from coordinate 24,795 downwards.
GGAGAGCCCAAAAAAGCGTTCAAAACCTTCGAAAAAGCATTCCAATTGGAAGAAATCGACTTTTTGACCAAGGATATGGCCCTGGAAAAAATTGATGCGCTCAAAGCGGACTTTGGATACTAGAACCTTGGATTATTGGATTGATCCGATATTTGGATCGACTTGACTAAAAATCTATCGGTCCAAAAATCCAAGAATCTAAAAAACCATCCAATCCATCATCTAAATCCATATCTTTAGGCCCCTCATTTAATTTGAATGGCCAAGACCAAAACAGCATTTTTTTGTCAGAATTGTGGAGCCCAATTTCCTAAGTGGGTAGGACAATGTTCCTCTTGCAAGGAGTGGAACACCATTGTGGAGGAAGTCGTCCAAAAGGAGGATAAAAAAAGTTGGAAGGCCGACAAGGTCGCCAAACAGGCCAATAAACCCCTTCGGGTTTCGGAAATCACTCAGGAAAAGGAACTCCGCTTGGATACTTTGGACCAAGAGTTCAACCGTGTTTTGGGCGGTGGGCTTGTCCCAGGATCTCTAACTTTGTTAGGAGGCGAACCCGGTATCGGAAAAAGCACCTTACTACTCCAGATAGCCTTGAAACTACCCTATAAAATCCTCTATGTATCGGGAGAGGAAAGTCAGCGTCAGATAAAAATGCGTGCCGACCGTATCCGGCCCAACAGCGAAAACTGTTACATCCTTACCGAGACCAAAACACAGAATATTTTCCAGCAGGTTTCGACCATTGAGCCCGATTTAGTGGTCATCGATTCCATCCAGACCCTGCACACCGATTATATCGAATCCGCTGCGGGGAGCATTTCCCAAATACGTGAGTGCACCGCCGAGCTCATCAAGTTTGCAAAAGAAAGTCACACCCCTGTTATTCTAGTGGGGCATATCACTAAGGATGGCACCATTGCCGGACCTAAAATTTTGGAGCATATGGTCGACACGGTCCTACAGTTTGAAGGTGACCGGAATTATGTTTACCGTATTCTACGTTCTTTAAAGAATCGATTTGGTTCCACCGCTGAACTGGGCATTTACGAAATGCAGGGAAGCGGGCTACGCGAAGTGAACAACCCTTCTGAAGTTCTGATTTCCAAAAACGACGAAGATCTCAGCGGGACCGCTATTGCAGCCACCGTGGAAGGAATGCGACCCTTGCTTATCGAAATTCAAGCTCTGGTAAGCACAGCTGTTTACGGAACACCTCAGCGTTCTGCCACAGGCTTCAATGCCAAACGTTTGAACATGCTGCTGGCTGTTCTGGAAAAACGCGCAGGTTTCAAATTGGGGGCCAAAGATGTCTTCCTGAATATTACAGGGGGAATCTCCGTGGACGACCCTGCTATCGATTTGGCCGTTATGGCCGCCATTCTATCCAGCAATTCCGATATCGCCATTGAAAAAGGCATCTGCTTTGCCGCGGAGGTGGGACTGGCAGGCGAGATCAGATCCGTACAACGCGTGGATCAGCGTATTCTTGAAGCCGAAAAACTGGGCTTTTCCAAAATATTTGTCTCCAAAAACAACAAGATTGGACTGAAACAGTCGGGTATCCAGATTCAAAAAGTCTCCAAGATTGAAGATGTGGTGGCACATCTGTTCGGATAAACCAGTAATTGCGGGTTTCTTTCTATATTTAGTGAACATTCAAACTTCGCATGAAAAAATATATACTGCTGATTCCCCTATCCCTTCTCATTTCCTGTAACGATTCAAATCCAACTGATACGGACAAGGCCTATTTCACCACATGGGAGCATTATTTGGGAGACCCCGAACGGACACATTTTTCCAACCTTGACCAAATTGACACCACAAATATCTCCCAATTAAAACTGGCCTGGAGCTATAAAAGTGGAGGGCTGCAAGAAGGTAGAACCACACAGATACAGACGAGCCCCTTAATGGTCGAAAATGTCCTTTACGGGGTAAATGCAGCTATTGAGCTCTTCGCCATCGATGCCAAAACAGGAGAGGAAATCTGGAAGTTTTCACCAAAAAGCAAGGATGGATCCGGCTTGGGACTCAACCGCGGATTGAACTATTGGAAATCTGATGGCACAGGTCCAAGTCGCATCTTTTTCTCATCCGGATCAAAACTATATGCCATCAATCCCGAAACGGGGCGGCCCATTGGCAATTTTGGCAATAGTGGCAGCATAGACCTGCGTGATGGTCTGGGAAGGGACCCGAGCAAATTATCCGTGGTCTCCAATACTCCAGGGGCAGTCTTTAAAAACATATTGATCCAGGGCACCCGAGTGGGAGAAGGGCCCGGCTCTTCTCCGGGACACATTCGGGCCTACGATGTGCTCACGGGCGAAATTTTATGGACCTTCCACACCATTCCACAACCCGGAGAGTTTGGTTACGACACTTGGCCTGCCGAGGCATATAAAAAGGTGGGCGGCGCCAATAGCTGGCCCGGCATGGCATTGGACAACGAGCAAGGCATTGTTTACATTCCCACCGGTTCGGCCGCGTTTGATTGGTACGGGGGCGACCGTGAAGGGTCCAACCTCTTTGCCAATTCCCTATTGGCACTCAACGCAAACACTGGGGAAAGAATCTGGCATTTTCAAATGGTGCACCACGATATTTGGGATAGGGATTTGCCCGCACCTCCCAATATAGTTGACATTGTCAGGGACGGAGAGACCATCCCTGCCGTGGCTCAAGTTACCAAGAGTGGTCATGTTTTCGTGTTTAACCGAATTACAGGGGAACCTCTGTTCCCCATCGAGGAAAAAGCCTATCCAAGCTCCAAGTTGATTGGAGAAAAAGCATTTGAAACACAACCATTGCCATTAAAACCCGCGCCATTTGCACGACAGATTTTAACAAAAGACAATTTATATGCCCCGGACCGGACCGCCTTTGTGGATGATTTGGTGCCAGGCAACGAAACCGATAAAGCACCCACCGTGCTTGAAAAATTCAATTCCATTACATCACAAGGGCAATTTACGCCCATGGATACCACTGGAGTGATTCTATTTCCGGGTGCCGATGGTGGTGCCGAATGGGGCGGGGCCGCACTTGATCCCCGCGATGGTGTCATGTATGTAAACGCCAACGAAATGGCTTGGATCATTAAAATGAAAGAAGTTGGTGGCGGGCCGGAAGGTTCCAGTATTGGACAAAGTTTGGCGCAAATCCATTGTGCCAGATGCCATGGTGGCGATCTGCAAGGTTTGAACGGAATCCCCGAGCTTCAAAATGTGAAGCTTAGGTTGGAAACCGACTCGATAAAAACCATTATCCATAAAGGACGAGGTGCCATGCCCGGCATGCCGAATCTTTCCGAAGAGGAATCAGATGCCATCACCGCGTTTTTAATGGACATGGAGAAACCCAAAGACCATAGGGTCGAAGAGACAAAGATAGGTGTGCCCTATTCCATTTCAAGCTTTGCACGATTTAAGGATGACAGGGGGTATCCCGTGGTAAAACCGCCATGGGGGACTTTGAATGCCATCGACCTGAACTCCGGTGAATACCTGTGGACGGTACCTTTGGGACATGAAGAAAGTTTGAACGATCCCAATGTTCCCGTTTCAGGGCTTGAAAATTATGGTGGGCCGGTTCTCACCAAAGGCGGCCTGCTTTTTATTGCAGCTACGAAGGATGAGAAAATTCGGGCGTTCAACATGAAAACTGGGGAACAGCTTTGGGAAGATCAATTGCCCACGGGAGGATATGCAACGCCGATTACCTACCAAGTTGATGGCAAACAATACGTAGTGATTTCCTGTGGAGGTGGAAAAATGGGCACGGACTCCGGTGATGAATACCGTGCCTACGCTTTGGAATAATTATGGCGCTGGATTAGGAACAGCATTGTGGATTTCCTCAATGCCTTCCAACACCTCATCGGAGAGGTCCACATAGATACTACCAATGTTTTCCTTAAGCTGCTCCATACCGGTAGCACCGATAATGTTACTGGTCAAGAATGGTCTGGTGTTCACAAAGGCCAATGCCATTTGGGCCATGCTCAACCCGTTTTCTTTGGCCAACTGCGCGTATTGTTCCGTTGCGGCAACAGCTGTATCGCCACTATATCTGCTGTAATTTGGAAACAAGGTCACCCTCGCCTTTCTCGGAGGAATCTCGGTAAGATATTTTCCGCTCAATGTTCCGAATCCAAGGGGAGAATACGCCAAAAGCCCAATCTGCTCCCGCATGGAAATTTCGGAAAGCCCTACCTCGAACAAACGGTTCAAAAGGTTATAGGGATTCTGTATGGTCATCATTCGGGGCAAGGATTGGTGCACCTTGCTTTCTTCCAAGTACCGCATAGTGCCCCAAGGGGTCTCGTTGGACAATCCCACATGGCGGATTTTTCCTTCCGCAATCAAGTCTCTTAACGTCTCCAAGACCTGATGGATGTTGTCATCCCAAAGATCAACAGCGTGGGCATTGTATCCGCGCTGCCCAAAATAGTTGGTGTTCCGCTCCGGCCAATGGAGCTGGTATAGATCAATATAATCCGTTTGCAGCCGCTTCAAGCTGCCCTCTACCGCACCTATAATGGATTCCTTGCTAAAACCCGTATTACGTATATGCTTTGCGGCATGGCCAGGTCCTGCAATTTTGGAGGCCAATACCACTTTGTCCCGATTTCCTGTTTTTTTGAACCAGCTCCCGATAAGTTCCTCGGTTACCGCATACAGCTCCTTTTTTGCGGGAACTGGATATAGTTCTGCCGTGTCGAAGAAATTCACTCCTTCATCCAAGGCGTAATCCATCTGTTGGTGTGCTACATCTTCATTGTTCTGACGTCCCCAGGTCATGGTTCCCAAACAAATTTTGGATATTCGGATATCGGTATGAGGAATTCTGGTATATTTCATTTTTTACAAGTTTAGGACCCTTAAAGATAGTCAAACGGAACTATCGGACATTGCACCATTGTTATTGATCCACCTCCAATAGAATGGGGCAGTGATCACTGTGCTTTGCCTCCGACAAGATCACGGACCGTTTCAACCTCTCTGCCAAAGGTTGTGCCACCATGCCGTAATCCAAACGCCATCCTTTATTATTGGCCCTTGCATTGGCCCGGTAGCTCCACCATGTATAGTTGTCCGGCTCTTTATTGAAATGTCTGAAACTATCAATAAAACCACTATCCATAAAACTTCCTATCCATTCCCGTTCCACCGGTAAAAATCCGGAAACGTTTTTATTTCGGACAGGGTCATGGATATCTATGGCTTCATGACAGATGTTGTAATCCCCTAAAACGATTAAATTCGGGCGCTCCTTTCGTAGTTGATCTGCATACTTCTGAAAATCCGCCATGTACATCAACTTATGGTCCAAACGTGCCAAATTGGTTCCGGATGGCAAATACATGCTCATTATGGAAAGGTCTCCATAATCTGCACGAATGTTCCTTCCCTCAAAATCCATATAATCGATTCCTGTTCCAAATTCAACATGATCCGGCTGCCTTTTGCATAATAGGGCAACACCGCTGTACCCTTTTTTTTGGGCACTGAACCAATAGTGGTAGGGATAACCGGCCTCCTCAAAAAGATGGGTATCCACCTGCTCTTCCATGGCCTTGGTTTCCTGAAGACAAATAATATCCGGTGAAACAGCTTGCAACCAATCCACAAAACCTTTGTTCATTGCGGCGCGGATTCCATTGACATTGTATGATGCGATTTTCATGTATTTATAATTTGTTCAAAAATAGCTATTGTGGGCGGCTCCCTAAAATTGATTTTGACAATGGGCATATCAACATTAAAAATCAAGACCGCTTTTCTTAAAGTTTTCCCGTAATTTTAGGCAAAATTCATCCTCATGACCGCACTTGTTTTAATCGATGTCCAAAAAGGGCTTCAAGAAACATCCTTTTACGGCACAGAGCGAAACAACATGGATGCTGAGATAAATTGTGGCAAATTGGTGCAATCATTCAGAAAAAAGCAATTGCCGATTTTTCATGTAAAGCATAATTCCACAAATATCGATTCCCCTCTTTATCCCAACAAAATAGGAAACGATTTCCACCCCGAGGTACGCCCGTTGATCAGTGAACCGGTTTTTGAAAAAAATGTGAACAGTGCATTCATTGGAACAAATTTGGAGACAAGCCTAAAAGCAAAGAACATAACAGATCTGGTAATTGCAGGATTGACCATTGAACACTGCATTTCCACATCGGTCCGAATGGCTTCCAATCTGGGTTTCCATGTGATTTTGGTTTCCGATGCCACAGCGGCCTTTGATAAAATAGGGTATGATGGCAACATCTATAGTGCAGAGATGATTTTTCATTCGGAGCTCGCCAACTTAAAAGATGAATTTGCAACGATAATGGACACCGACACCTTGTTGGACGAACTTGAACTTAACAAATAGTTACTATTTTTATGGCATTAAAAACCCCCGAAATCCATATGGCACGATTAGTCCTTTTCTTTTTGTCTTGTTCGTTTTTTGTGAACACATCCCTATTTGGCCAATCAGAACCGCTTAAAATTGGGATTTCGGGACTCACGCACACCCATGTACATTCCATTTTAGGCCGTGAAAATATTGGGGATATAAAAATTGTAGGCATTGCCGAGCCCAATCACGAGCTTGCTAAAAAATATGTCGATCAATATGGGCTTTCCATGGATTTGGTCCACAACAGTTTGGAAGAAATGATCACTGCCGCCCAGCCAGAGGCAGTGACCGCTTTTGGCAACATATATGATCATCTGGAAGTAGTCCAAATCTGCGCACCAAAAGGAATACATGTAATGGTGGAAAAGCCTTTGGCCGTTAGTATGGAACATGCAAAAAAAATGAAAGACCTGGCCGAGGCACACAACATACATTTACTCACCAATTACGAAACCACATGGTACCCTACCAACCATAAGGCGAAAAGCCTTTTGGACAATGGAAAAATTGGAGCACTACGAAAAGTAATTGTTCGTGATGGGCATCGAGGGCCAGTAAAAATTGGTGTAAACAAAGAGTTTTTGGAGTGGCTCCAAGACCCTATTTTGAACGGGGGAGGTGCCATAACGGACTTTGGTTGTTACGGAGCCAATTTGGTGACATGGCTAAAAAAAGGGAAAAGACCCAATACCGTTACCGCCGTGACACAGCAAATGCAATCGGAAAACAATCCAAAAGTTGATGATGATGCCACCATCATCCTCACCTACGATGACTCACAGGCCATTTTGGAGCCTTCTTGGAACTGGCCCATAGGAAGAAAAGACATGGAGCTCTACGGACTAACGGGAGCCATTTATGCAGATAACGGCAAGGACCTAAGGATTCGTATGGCCGAAGGGTATGATGGTTTTCAAGAAGAGAAAATGACCCTTCCCAAAAGACCTGCCCCTTATACTGATGGCTTCTCATTTTTGGCAGGCGTAGTGAAAGGCTCTATCAATATGGCACCATTTGACCTTTCTTCTTTAGAAAACAATATGCTGGTCATTGAAATTTTAGATGCAGCTCGTAAAAGTGCTGAAAAAGGAGTTACGATCTTCCTCGAAAAATAATTTATTTTGTTAACGATTCCCCTAAATTCCATGAAATATCTACCCTGCGCACTATTTCTGCTCATCATGGCAGATATGATAGCACAAGATACCCAGAACGATTCCATTACCCGTTTGGACGAGGTAGTGCTGACCCAGGATGCCATTCCCCAAAAAGCCACTGGCATTACATCCTCATCCAAAATTGCGGGACAGACCTTTGAGCGGTTCAACCCTACGGACATCCCATCGGCCATCAATCAGATTTCGGGAGTGTACATTCTTTCGGGAGCCATCAACACCAATCGCATTACCATTCGGGGCATTGGGGCAAGGACGCCCTACGGCACCAACAAATTGCGGATGTACTTCAACGGCATACCCGTTACAAATGGCACGGGATCTTCTGCCATCGAGGCCTACGATTTTGAGAACTTGGGTGCCGTGGAGGTCATTAAAGGACCAAAAGGCACGGCCTTCGGGGCGAACCTGGGCGGTGCAATTTTACTGGATACCAAAGCATCGGTCAAGGATAGGACACAGCTTATCAATTCGTTCACCATGGGGTCCTATGCCATGTTCAAGGACAATCTAACATTTTCCCATTCTGAAGATGGTCTTGATATTTCCCTTAGCTACAACCACTTGGAATCCGATGGCTATCGGCAGAATGGCCAATTCCAGCGTGATGGACTGCTCTTGAACACAAAATTCCGGACAGGACAAAAAAGTAGCATGGCCCTTTTGGTAAACTATATCGACTATACAGCGCATATCCCAAGCTCCATTAATCAAACCGATTTTGAAGAGGATCCCACAACGGCACCATCAAACTGGTTGGAATCACAGGGGTACGAGGCCAATAAGTATATTTTGACGGGCCTGTCCCACACATATCAATTCTCGGAGCAGCTACAGAACACTACCAGCATCTTCTACACCTATCTTGACCACTATGAACCGAGGCCTTTTGACATTCTGGACGAGTTCACCAATGGTTTTGGCCTGCGCAGCAGGTTTTTTGGCCATTGGGGAAAAGCGGACTTCAGCTTTGGTGGTGAGCTTTATAAGGACGAGTACCACTGGGGCACCTTTGAAAACCTTTACGAAGAAAATAATGGCAATGGAAGCTTACAAGGGGAGCAACTGAGCAACAATAAGGAGTTCAGAAGACAGTTCAATCTTTTTGGAACGCTGAGCTATCCCTTCACAACCAGGCTAACGGCCCAATTGGGCATCAACCTGAACAAAACCAACTACGATTTCAACGACTTGTTCAATCAAGGGCAGAACAACGCCTCCGCAGAACGAGATTTTGATGCTATAGTATTGCCAAACCTTGGGCTGAGCTATCAATTGAAAAATGGAAACATCTATGCCAATGTAGGCAGGGGCTTCTCCAATCCGAGTCTGGAAGAAACCCTTACCCCGGGAGGTGTCATCAACCCGGACATTGCCCAGGAAACGGGGACAAACTATGAGCTGGGGACCGAATGGAAGCTGTTCAACAAACATCTTTCCGCCAACGTTTCGCTTTATCGAATGCAGGTGAAAAACCTTTTGGTCGCCCAAAGGGTCGGCGAGGACCAATATATTGGGCAAAATGCCGGCAAAACACGCCACCAAGGTATGGAAATCGACCTGCAGTACAGGGGAAAACTCTCACCAACAATCACTTTTTCCCCCTATTTGAGCTATACGCTCAATGACCATAGTTTTGTGGAATTTATGGACGGTGACAACGATTATTCGGGCAATCCACTTACAGGGGTCCCAAAAAACCGATTGAGCTCGGGAATAGATTTTCGGCACTCCAATGGCCTACGGTTGAACCTTACCCATCAGTTCGTAGATGAAATTCCTTTGACCGATGCCAATTCCTTAAACAGTGGTTCCTTTAATGTGCTCCATGCCAAACTGGGGTTCCGAACATCACTTTCATCACATATTGGTTTAGGTCTAAATGCTGGAATCAATAATATTTTTGACACCAATTATGCACAATCTGTTTTGATCAATGCGGTAGGTTTTGGTGGCGCACAACCAAGATTTTATTATCCCGGCAATGGACGCAATTATTTTGGAGGACTACAATTAAGCTATGTTTTTTAAACACACCTCACAATAGAATGGTCTATCTTTAAACCAACAATAAACTGAAAATGAACAAAATAGACCAATATATTTCCAAGTTTCCCGAAGAAGTCCAACAGCAACTTCAAAAAGTAAGGGCCATCATTAAAACAATTGCGCCAGAGGCCATTGAACAATTGGCCTACGGCATGCCTGGCTATAAGACCAATGGCAAGCCCTTGGTATATTTTGCCGGATATAAAAATCACATTGGTTTTTACGCAACACCATCGGGGCACAAAGCATTTCAAAAACAAATGTCGATCTACAAACAAGGTAAAGGGTCGGTACAGTTTCCATTGAATCAACCCATACCTTTTGACCTGATAGAAAAAATTGTCCGATTTAGAGTTGACCAGAATTCTGCATCAAAATAAAATAGCATGCCACCTCAAATAACAACACTTCCCCAAACCAAGTTGGTCGGAAAAAAATCAATTACCTCCTATGCCCGTAACAACACCTTTGAACTATGGCAGCGTTTTTCTCCTCGTAAAAAAGAAATAGAACACCTCACCAGCAATGATCTCTACGCCGTAGAAATCTACCCTACCACCATGTTCTTTGAGAATTTTGACCCGACCCAAGAATTTGAAAAGTGGGCCGCCATTGCTGTCTCCAAAATTGATAAAATACCTGAGGGTCTTCATACCTTGACCGTTCCCGAGGGATTATATGCCGTGTTCCCATACAAAGGAAAACCCAGTGAAGCCATGGAGACTTTCAGATATATTTATGGAGAATGGCTCCCAAATTCGGGATATGAAATGGACAATAGGCCCTATTTTGCACTTATGGGCGAAAAATACAAAGGGGAAAACCCTGAATCGGAAGAAGAGTTTTGGGTTCCGATCAAGAAAAAATAAAATCCCCCACTGTATTTTAATCGATATGCCTTGGGTTTAAGTCTTATATTTGAAAAGAGCTAGGCTCTGGTATCACAACAATAATTTTACTGACCAACACCTTCCTTTAAAACCTATACAAAATGAAAAAAACGCTATTCTTCTCTTTTAGTTTTGCCCTTATTTCGTTTATGACCATTGCACAAACAGACAAGGAAAAAGCGGCCGAAACCGTCAATAAGAACACCATTGAAAGCCATATCGGATTTTTATCGGACGATTTATTGGAAGGACGTGAAGCAGGTACCAGGGGCAACAAAATAGCGGCAAGTTATCTGGCCAATCAACTATTGAGATTTGGTGCGCAACCATTGTCTGGCTCCTATTTTCAGAAATTCGAGTTGGAAAGATCAACACCTGCCAGCTATGTAAAACTTACCCTAAAAGATGTGGACTATCCGCTTACGGCCAGTTTTATAATGCCAGCCACAAAGTACTCGGGCAAAGCAGTGTTCTTGGGCTATGGTTCCGAAGCGGATTTTGAAAGCGTTGATGTTTCCGGTAAAACCGTTGTGGTACTTGCCGGTACCAGTGAGGACCCAAGTCCAAATGGTATGCTTCGAGGCGGAGCCTTAAAAATGCAACTGGCCAAAGATAAAGGTGCGGTAGGTTTGATCGAACTGGTTGATTTTGAAGAAGGCTTTTGGACCAGGTTAAAACATTATGTGGGTTCGGGCACCAAAGTTAAAACAGGATCGAACGATAAAAACGATGCTACATTTTTTCACACGTGGGTGAATACGTACAAAAATAACCCTGATTTTAAAAAAGGGGAAAACCTTCTTGTAAACCTTGAATCCGACGGCAAAGCAAAAACATCCATGGATACGCAGAATGTAGTGGGCGTTATCGAAGGTTCCGACCCCAATCTTAAAAATGAATATGTGATTTACTCCGCTCATTACGACCATGTCGGCATTGGCCAACCCAATGCCGAGGGCGATTCCATATATAACGGGGCCCGCGACAACAATATTGGTGTAACGGCCGTGCTTTCCATGCTGGAAAACCTCAGTAAGTATCCCACCAAACGTTCGGCATTGTTTATTTTGTTCACAGCGGAAGAAAAAGGTCTTCTGGGAAGCCAATACTATGCCGATAACCCGTTAATTCCATTGGATAACGTTTCGTTTTGCTTTAACACAGATGGCGGCGGTTATAACGACACCTCTTTGGCGACAATTATTGGACTGGAACGAACCTCCGCAGAGAAACTGATCATAGAAGGAGCAGGCACATTTGGGCTCAAGGCCATTGGCGATCCCGCACCCGAGCAAGGTCTTTTTGACCGTAGCGATAATGTTAGCTTCGCAGCCAAAGGAATTCCAGCGCCCACCTACTCCACAGGTTTCCATAGTTTTGATGATGAAATCATGAAATACTATCACCAAGCGGATGATGAAGCGGACAGCTTGGATTACGACTATCTTCTTAAATTTTACCAAGGCTACGTATATTCCGGCCGGTTGATTGCCAACACCACGGACAAATTATTTTGGAATTCGGGTGACAAATATGAGCAAGCCGGTAAGGCATTGTATGGGTTAAAGTAAAATAGATTGAATATTTAACATAGGCTCGATCTATCAAGGAGTTTAACAAATGTATGTTCCATCAAAATGGGATATACCTTGCAAGTCTTTCCAACTAATCCGTATATTAGTTATCGATTGTTTTAGAAATGATGAGAAAGCCGCTCCCATACCTGTTTTTACTATTGATTTTCTCTTGTGGCGAAAAAGCCCAAAAAGAGGTCAGTTCCATTGACCCGGTAAACTGGAGCAATAGAACCGCAACGATTTCAGCCCAGGACTCCCTGATCAACGGTGCCTCGTACCTTTCGGTGTATTCCGAGATCTATAGTGAAACGGAACACCGAACACACAATCTTACGAGCACTATAAGTATGCGCAACACCAATCTGAAGGATACCATCTACATTAACAAAGCTGAATACTTTGACACCAAGGGCAGTCCCATCAGAACTTATTTTGATGAAACCATCTATATAAAACCGATGGAAACCGTGGAAATCGTTATCGATGAAAAGGACCGTTCCGGGGGAACAGGTGCCAACTTTCTATTCCAATGGTCCATTAAGCCCACTTCGCACGAACCCTATTTTGAAGGGGTAATGATTTCCACTTCGGGGCAGCAAGGACTCTCATTTACCACCGAGGGCAAACGAGTGAAATAGTCTCTTCCAGCCACAAATATCATGTTTTTACTCACTTGATTATAGTATCTTGTATGTACATTTTTGGGAATTCCTTTCCCTGTGCACATAAAAACTAAACTATGACCGATCTACAAATCGCCAAAGGTGTTTCGTTGAATCACATCTCCATCATCGCAGAAAAATTTGGCATCGAACCCGATACCATTGACATGTTCGGAAAATACAAGGCAAAACTTCCAATAGAGGCCATAAATCGAGATAAGGCAGAGAAAAGCAACCTTATTTTGGTCACGGCCATTTCGCCGACTCCGGCTGGCGAGGGAAAAACCACCATGTCCATTGGGCTTTCCGAAGGGTTGAACCGTTTGGGCAAAAAATCGACCGTGGTTTTGCGCGAGCCTTCGTTGGGACCTGTTTTCGGAATAAAAGGTGGCGCTACTGGGGGCGGATATTCACAGGTTTTGCCCATGGAAGATATCAATCTGCATTTTACAGGTGATTTTGCTGCGATTGAAAAGGCGCATAACCTCTTATCGGCCATTATCGATAACAATATTCAAAGTAAGACCAACTCGTTGTTACTGGACCCTAGGACCATAGGCTGGAAACGCGTTATGGATATGAACGACCGTTCGTTACGACACATCATCGTAGGTCTGGGCGGTACTACCTCCGGTGTGCCCAGGGAAACCGGTTTTGACATAACTGCGGCATCCGAAATTATGGCCATTTTGTGTTTGGCCGAAAGTCTGACAGACCTTAAACAGCGGTTGGGAAATATTTTTGTGGGCTACACCTACGGCAAAGAGCCCATTTATGCCAAAGACTTAAAAGCCGAAGGAGCTATGGCCGCTCTATTGAAAGATGCCATAAAACCCAATTTGGTACAGACCATTGAGGGGAATCCGGCTCTCATTCACGGTGGGCCCTTTGCCAACATTGCACAAGGGACCAATTCGGTAATTGCAACCTTAATGGGAATGACGCATTCCGAGTACACGGTTACCGAAGCCGGTTTTGGTTTTGACCTCGGAGCCGAGAAATTCTTCGACATCAAATGCCAAAGTGCCAACTTGAAGCCAAAGGCCGTTGTGCTTACCACGACTATTCGGGCGTTGAAATATCATGGGGGCGCCGACTTAAAATCATTGACGGATCCTAATGTGGAGGCCTTGAAAAAAGGATTGCCCAATTTGGAGAAACATTTGGAAAACATTGCCAAGTTTAAGGTAGTGCCCGTGATAGCCATCAATAAATTTGTTTCGGATACGGATGAGGAAATCGAAGTTGTCAAGGATTTGGCCGCATCCAAGGGTATTCGTGTTGCCGTGGCCAATGTCTGGGCCAAGGGCGGTGAAGGTGCCGAAGATTTGGCCAAAGCGGTCGTCGATATCGTATCATCCAAAGAATCATCATTTAAACCTCTTTACGATTGGAATAGCAGCGTAACCTATAAAATTGCCACTATTGCGACCGAAATTTATGGAGCAGAGCATGTGGACTATACCGCAAAGGCCAAAGCTAATTTGAGAAAAATAACGGATTTAGGACTAGATCATCTACCAGTTTGTATTGCCAAAACGCAAAAATCATTATCCGATAATCCAAAGCTTTTGGGCAGGCCCAAAGATTTTATCATTACCGTTCGGGAAATTGAAATAGCGGTCGGAGCTGGCTTCCTAATCCCTATCACAGGAGACATCATGCGTATGCCAGGATTACCAACACGCCCATCATCCGAAGGTATCGATATAAACGATGATGGCGAAATTACCGGCTTGTTTTAACTATCTATATTCCAAAAATGTCATCTCGAGCGAAGTCGAGAGGTCATTGCCCTAATTGCTAAAAAACAGGTCTCGACTGCGCTCGACCTGACAACCTTTACGAAATTTAACAAATTAGATTTTTTGTAACCAGTATCGCATATCCACTTCTTTGGAGATGATGTCCTTCACCCCTGAAAGTTTCACGCGCTTTTGCTCCATGGTATCCCTGTGGCGAATGGTAACCGTATCATCTTCCAATGTTTGATGGTCCACGGTAACGCAGAAAGGTGTTCCCGCTGCATCTTGACGACGATAGCGACGGCCTACGGCATCCTTTTCATCATAATCCACATTGAAATCCCATTTCAATTCGTCCACCAATTTTTGGGCCACCTCTGGTAATCCGTCACGTTTTAACAATGGCAGAACGGCAACTTTGTTCGGTGCCAACACCGCTGGAATCTTAAGCACGGTTCGGGTAGAGCCGTTTTCCAGTTCTTCCTCTTGCAAGGAATTGGAGAACACGGCCAAGAACATACGGTCCAATCCAATGGACGTTTCCAGCACATATGGTGTGTAGCTCTTGTTTTCCTCGTGGTCGAAATATTGGAGCTTTTTACCGGAATATTCCTCATGTTTGCCCAAATCAAAATCGGTACGGGAATGTATCCCTTCCAGTTCTTTGAAGCCGAACGGGAACTTGAATTCGATATCGGCAGCGGCGTCGGCGTAGTGGGCCAACTTTTCATGATCGTGGAAACGATAATTGTCCTCGCCCATTCCAAGGGAAAGGTGCCATTTCATTCGTTTTTCCTTCCAGGCTTCGTACCACTCCATTTGGGTGCCCGGTTTTATGAAGAATTGCATCTCCATCTGTTCGAACTCCCGCATACGGAAGATAAACTGACGTGCTACGATCTCGTTACGGAAAGCTTTTCCAGTTTGGGCAATCCCGAACGGAATTTTCATCCTTCCGGTTTTTTGTACGTTCAAAAAGTTGACAAATATGCCTTGTGCGGTCTCAGGGCGAAGGTAAAGGTCCATGGCACTATCGGCCGAAGCTCCAAGTTTGGTGCCGAACATCAGGTTGAACTGTTTTACATCGGTCCAATTTTTAGACCCTGAAAGTGGACAGGCAATCTCCAATTCCTCGATCAATGCCTTTACATCTGCCAAATCTTCATTGGCAAGGGATTTACCCATACGCTTTAGGATGCCATCCGCTTTTTCCTGATAGTCCACAACGCGCTGATTGGTCGACAAAAACTGCTCTTTGTCAAAACTCTCACCAAACCGTTTGGCCGCTTTGGTTACCTCTTTTTCGATTTTGGCCTCAATTTTGGCCACATAATCTTCGATAAGGACATCGGCACGGTATCTTTTTTTGGAATCCTTGTTATCTATCAATGGGTCATTGAAGGCATCCACGTGGCCAGAGGCCTTCCAAGTGGTGGGATGCATAAATATGGCGGCATCGATCCCCACGATGTTCTCATTGAGCTGCACCATGGCCTTCCACCAATATTCGCGAATATTCTTCTTTAGCTCGGCACCGTTCTGACCATAGTCATAAACTGCACTGAGTCCATCATAGATCTCACTGGATTGAAATACATAACCGTACTCCTTCGCGTGGGAGATAACCTTCTTAAAAATGTCTTCCTGATTTGCCATTGGGCAAAAATAGAATTTTACCCAAAAAGTAGTATGCTATTTCAGCTGAAATTCCGTCGAAGCCAACAATCTTTCGTCCTCGAACACATTCAGGGTATAAATTCCCTCCGCCAAAGAGCCCTCGGGAACGGTAATGGCATCGCAAATACTGATTTCTTTCCCGGTATACACGATCTCTACCTTTTTACTATAGGTGTTCCCACTGACCGAAATGGTATTGGCATTATCTTCCACAATGGCCATGTTGGGGTCCAAAAATTGTAGGTAGAGCACCTTAATGTCCCCTCTGGAGCCGGCCTCGCTCAAGATGGTGACGCATCCTCTCAATTTTTCGATTACAGAGGCCTTGTTCGTTTTGATGGGCCTGCCCGCCCTCAATCTGAATCCACTGCCCTCGGCATCCTGTAATTTGAGATAGCTTTTGATGCGGAGCTCCCGGGTGAGTTCCTTATTGGTTTCGCGCAGCAAGGATTCCGTCCGCTGCATATTGTTTGCCTTGCCCCGAAGTTCTTCCAACTGCTTGATGGTCTCATCATATTTGCTGGCCAATAAACTATTGTTGTAGCGCAAAAAGTTGTTCTTCAACTTGAGGCTATCAAAACGTAGTTCCAGTTTTCGAAGTTCTTTTCTGGTGTCCTTCAGTTTGGTGATACTGAAGTTCAACCTTCCCACGGAGTCCAAAAGTTGCTGGACCCGAAAACGTGAGGTTTGCAGCTCGATTTCGTTCACCTCGTTAAGTCCCGATAATCGGTCGACCTCAGCACGCATTAAGGTCAAGTCTTTTACCAAAAGCCCTTTCTCCTCTTCCAGATAGATCATTTGGTTTTTGGACTGTGCGTAGCTGTAATAAAAGGCAATAAGAATACCCACGATGACCGCTGCCATAGCGGCAAAGATAATTTTGTAGTTAAAATTGTTATCTTGGGAGTTCATGGGGTTGACAGACTACTCTAACAATGTATAAGATTTGATACCAAAAAGGTTGGCTAAGATACTAAACGAGATTAACAACATCCTATTGCCCAGGGCATGTTTTGGATGTAATACCCAATTATTTAGTGGAGAACGTATTTTGTGTACCGTTTATCGACATGATGTGCCGCTCACCGATCATAACTGCCTGGAAGAAAACACAGTGAACCGTATCTTTTATGGAAGAATTCCGACAAAAAAAGCTGCTCCTTTTGTTTTTCTCTCGAAAAATGGCCTTGTTAAAAATTTATTGCATTGGCCGAAATACAAAAATCAGGAACAGATAGGGAGCGTTTTTGGTGAATGGTGCGGTGCCCTTTTAACAGAAAATGATCAACTGAAAAACGTAGGGAAAAGCTCCAAAAATGCTTTTGCGCCAATGCATCGAACCATCGGAGTTTTAGGCATGTGCTCTTGGTGGACAATGATATCACCGCAGGAGCTGCCATTGAATCTTGAACAAAACAACACCGAAGTTTCCGTGTTGAGCATGGCCATTGTCCCAGAGGGTTAAAATTTATTAATGCGGCACCCCAGTTATCAAATTAGTTGTTTCTTTGTTCCTCATTCTTTTTAGGCATGGTGTACTTAAAAAAACTGTTGGGACTTCTTTTTGTTGCCTTTATGGTCCTTGCCCTTTGGCAATGTGCCAAACGAGGCTCTCCGAGCGGTGGGCCCAAGGATATTACACCTCCTGAATTGGTGAGGACGGAGCCCGAAAACTTCAGCACTAATTTTAAGGCGACAAAAATACGCCTCTATTTTGATGAGCTGATCAAACTGGAAGATGTACAGAACCAACTAGTGGTATCACCTCCATTTAAAAATCCCGCTACCATAACGCCCATGGGTGCTCCAAGCAGGTATATTGAAGTGGTAATCAAGGATACACTCCGCGAGAACACGACCTACACCATTAATTTTGGACAAAGTATTGTGGACAACAACGAGGGCAACCCCAATAGTTTTTTGAGCTACGTATTCTCCACCGGCGATTATTTGGATTCCCTTACCCTGAGCGGAGCAGTAAAGGATGCCATCAACCGGAAAGCAGATGAGTTTATCAGTGTCATGCTGTATGAAATCGATAGTGCCTACACAGATTCCACTATTTACAAACAACCACCCTTATACATTACCAATACGGGGGACAGCCTTCCGTTTTTTGAGCTCAGGAACTTAAAGGCAGGAAAGTATGCCCTGTTCGGATTGAAGGATGTGAACAAAAACAATATGTTCGACCAAGGGCAGGATAAAATTGGTTTTATTGAAGATACCATCACCCTACCGACCGATTCCATTTATGGCCTGAACCTGTTCCTTGAGCAATTGAATTATAAACCTTCGGTACCCAGTTTGGCGGCGAACAACAAAATCATATTTGGTTACCAGGGCGATTATAGGGATATGGTTATCGAAACCTTGACGACCTTGCCCGACTCGGTGAGTACGACCATATTGAAAGAAAGGGACAAGGACACCCTAAATTACTGGTTTACCCCAACGGATTTGGATTCCATCATTTTTACGGTAAAAAACGACAAAGTTCAGGTGTTGGATACTTTTACCGTAAAAATGCGCAATCTGCCCATGGATTCCCTACAGGTATCGCCCTCGGTGAACGGAAAACTCAATTTTGAGGATACTTTTAGCATTTTGGCCAATACGCCGATCGCAGCGATGGACACCAGCAATATATCGCTAATGGTAAGCGATTCCATTCCTGCGGCATATACCTACGAACTGGATACCCTCCGCAACAAAATAGATTTTGATTTTGAAACGGAGCCCAACCAAAACTATTCCTTTTCGTTTTTGCCGGGTGCGATAACGGATTTCTTTGGGGTACAAAACGATACTTTGGCCTATAATCTATCTACCAGTAGCTATGCGGATTATGGCAATTTAACCATGATATTGAGCGGCAATGTCAATTACCCAGTGATTGTTCAGCTTACCAATGAAAAGGGGGAGGTGCAACGTGAGATCTTTGCTACCGAGTCCCAACGTTTTGAGTTCAACAATCTGAATCCTGGGAATTATGTGGCCCGAGTTATTTTTGATGAAAATGGAAATGGAAAATTGGATACGGGAAATTATCTTGAAAAAAGACAGCCTGAAGAAATCAGCTACTATCCCGGAACAATTGAAATCAGGGCCAACTGGGAAAAAGAGGAAACCTTTATCCTATCAAACTAAAACGGTCCCGGTCTTCGAGAAACTTTAGTTGTTTTCTGGTAGATATGACATGCGCTTTGTTCAAGGTGGCATACAGAGTTTCTTCTTTTTCGGAGAAGGCCAGAGGCTCACCTAGCACATCATAGACGCCCGAATGTCCCGGATATTCGTAATCCAAACCGTCCGTACCGGTTCGGTTTACCCCAATACAGTATGCCATGTTTTCAATGGCCCTTGCCTTAAGGAGTGCATCCCAAGCATTGATTCTCTTTTTTGGCCAGTTGGCCACATAGATCAATACATCGTAGTCCTCAACATTTCTGGACCAAACCGGGAACCTAAGATCATAACAGATCATTGGACAAATTTTGAATCCTTTGTATTCAAATATGAGTTTTTTTTGGCCGGCCTGGTACACCCCATCTTCACCTGCCAGTGTAAAGGTGTGCTTTTTGTCATAAGCTTCAACTGTTCCCTTCGGTGATGTAAAGAGCAACCGGTTGAAAAACTTTCCGTTTTCTTGAAAAATAATGCTCCCAATAAGAGCTGTATTGCTCTGTTGGGCAATTTTTTTCATCCAATCGAGTGTTCCCGTACTTTCGGAGAGTAAAATCTTCTCAGGTTCCATGGTAAAACCTGTGGTGAACATTTCGGGAAGTACAATCAAATCGACGTTCTCGGAAACGCCTGAAATCTTTTCTTCAAACATTTTTCGGCAGCTTACCGGATCCTCCCAGTACAAATCGGTCTGAATCAAAGCAAGGTTCAAAGTGGCGGACATCTAATATTTTTTTAAAAGTTCTTCCAATTCTGTATTTCCCTGTTCCACTACCAGGTCCATGGCTGTTTTTCCCCTTGCGTCTTTAAGGGTGGCATCTGCGCCATGTTCCAATAATAGTTCGGCAATCTCCTTCCGGTTAAAGGTTACGGCATAGATAAGACAGGTGGCGCCCATTGCGTTTTTTTGACTTACATTGGCCCCGGCATCTATCAATTTTTTGGCAATATCGGTGTATCCTTTAAAGCAAACACCCATTAATGCGGTATTTCCCGAGCCATCCAAGGCATCCACTTGTGCTCCCTTTTTCAATAGAAGCTCCACAATGCCCCGATGACCATAATAAGCGGCCAACAACAATGGGGTAGAGCCCCTTTGGTCTTTGGTCTCCAAAAGTTTCGGGTTGTTTTCCAATAGGTTTTCAACGGTTTGAGAATTCCCGTTTCGTACTTGGTCGAAGAGTTCTACTTTGTTGCTCATAGGTAATTGAAAGTTATAAAAAAAACTGCCATAACCAGGTTGGTTATGGCAGTAATTGCAATTAATCTTCTTTTTCTGTTTTTTGCTTTGAACGGTTTAATCCAAATCAAAGCGATCTAGGTCCATTACTTTGGTCCATGCAGCTACAAAGTCGGCAACAAATTTCTGTTTTCCATCTTCAGATGCATAAACTTCTGCCACGGCCCGTAGAATAGAGTTGGAACCAAATACCAAATCTACACGTGTACCGGTCCATTTCACTTCGCCAGACTCACGGTCACTTCCCTCGTACAATGATTTTTCATCATTCAGGGCTTTCCATTCCGTGCCCATATCCAATAGGTTTACGAAGAAATCGTTGCTCAACACGCCTACTTTATCAGTGAACACTCCCTTCTCCGAACCATCAAAATTGGCACCCAACACACGTAAACCACCCACTAGGGCAGTCATTTCGGGTGCAGTGAGGGTGAGTAATTGAGCCTTATCCACCAATAGATGTTCTGCATGTACTTTTACTCCTTCCTTAACGTAGTTCCTAAAACCATCATACTTTGGTTCAAGATAGTTTGTGGATTCAATTTCGGTCTGTTCTTGTTTTGCATCGTTACGTCCAGGATTAAAGGGTACCTGAATCGAAGAACCTGCATCATTCGCAGCTTTTTCAATAGCGGCACTACCGGCCAAGACTATCATATCGGCCAAAGAAATTTTCTTTCCTCCGCCGGCATTTTCGTTAAATTCGTTTTTGATGCCTTCAAGTGCCTTAATCACTTTTCCAGTGCCTTTATTGACTTCCCAGCTATTCATGGGTTCAAGATTGATGCGAGCTCCGTTGGCACCTCCACGTTTATCGCCACCACGGAAGGTGGAGGCCGATGCCCATGCGGTATAAACCAAATCAGAAATTGATAGACCGGAAGCCAATACTTTCTCCTTCAGCGCCTTTATATCAGAGGCATCGACCAAGGTATAATCTACAGCTGGGATTGGGTCTTGCCAATCCAGTTCCTCTTTTGGCACCTCTGGCCCCAAGTAACGGGAACGTGGTCCCATATCACGGTGCGTCAACTTAAACCAAGCACGGGCATATGCCTCGGCAAAGGCCTGGGGATTTTCCATGAACCTACGGGAAATTTTTTCATAGGCAGGGTCGAAACGCAATGATAGATCGGTAGTCAACATCGTTGGTCTTTTGTTAGGCCCTCCAAAAGCATCGGGAATAATGGCTTCTGCATCCTTTGCCACCCATTGGTGAGCTCCAGCAGGGCTTTTGCTCAATTCCCATTCATATTTGAACAAGAATTTGAAGAAATCGTTGCTCCATTGCACCGGAGTAGAAGTCCATGTTACTTCCAGTCCTGAAGTGAAGGCATGGGAACCTTTTCCTGAGCCATTTTTGTTGACCCATCCCAATCCTTGCAATGCCAGATCTTCTGATTCGGGGTCTGCACCTACCAATTCCGCATCTCCATTGCCATGGGTTTTACCAATGGTATGCCCACCGGCTATAAGCGCCACGGTTTCTTCGTCGTCCATGGCCATTCGCTTAAAGGTCTCCCTAATGTCGTGTGCGGCAGCTACCGGGTCGGGGTTTGCATCAGGACCTTCAGGGTTTACGTATATCAACCCCATCTGCACGGCGGCCAATGGATTTTCCAAATCACGCTCCTCTTTGTTGTGCGAGTAACGGCTATTTGGGGTATCGCTCAGGGCCAACCATTCCGTTTCGCTTCCCCAATATACGTCTTGGTCTGGCTCCCAAACATCCTCACGGCCTCCGGCAAAACCAAAAGTGCGGAAACCTGTAGATTCCAAAGCTACATTCCCTGCCAATATCATAAGATCTGCCCAAGATATTTTCTGACCATATTTTTGTTTGATGGGCCATAACAGGCGACGTGCTTTGTCCAAGCTCACGTTATCGGGCCATGAGTTAAGTGGAGCAAAACGCTGTTGACCGCGGCCTCCTCCCCCGCGACCATCTCCGGAACGATAGGTCCCTGCGCTATGCCATGCCATGCGAATAAACAAACCGGCATAACTTCCAAAATCTGCCGGCCACCAATCCTTAGAGTCGGTCATCACATCCAAGAGATCTTTCTTCAATGCCTCATAATCCAGTTTTTTGAACTCTTTCGCGTAATTGAATTCCTCTCCAAACGGGTTTGTTTTGTTCGAATGCTGGCTCAAAAGCTCCAATTTAAGCCTGTTGGGCCACCAATTCTCATTTTGTGTACCACTTCCGGCCACTTGCTTTAGTTCTCCATTCAGAAAGGGACACATGCCCTCATCTGCTCCGTTAGCCAATTCTTTACTCATGATATTATAGTTGTGTGTTAATTAATAGCTATTGTAAAGTTATAAGATTCATCGCCTAAACAATAGATAATCGATATTAAAATACTATTAAATAATAACTGTTATCTATTTTAAAGATATCTAATCCTTATCTATATCAGGTGCGCTTTTACGCTTACCTAAATTTAAGGATTTCTTTGTGCATTCGTTAATTTATTATTTGATATTACTATTTGAAGTATCTTTAAAGTACTAACTATTAGGAAACTGTACTAAAAACATAAAACACTATTACAAATGAAAAAATTAATCTTCCCTTTGGCCATTCTATTATTTTTCAGTTTTACCAAGGATTCGGGAACACAACTCGACCCAAAGGACAAAGAATGGATCGTGAAACATTTGACGGAAACACGGGAACACATGAAACAAGTGCTCGATGGACTTTCTGATGAACAGCTCGACTATAAACCCGATCCAACTTCCTGGTCCATCGCCGAGAATGTGGAACACTTGGCACTGACCGAAAAAATGTTCATTGAATCGGTACATAAAAGTGTTGCTGACGGCCCTAATCCTTCCTTAAAAGATTCCCTTGTATTTAAGGATGAACAGATCATGCCCATGATTGCAGATAGAAGCCAGAAAGTCAAGACCTCCGAACCCTTTGAGCCAAGTGGTCAGTACGGGTCTACCGAAGAAACGTTAGCGGCATTGCTTGCCATTCGCCAAGAGCTTATGGAATATGTTGAAACCACAGAGGATGATTTGAGGAACCGTTACGCCAAACTACCTTTTGGTACCGTAGACGCCGCCCAGCTCATCGTTTTTATTGCAGGACATATGGAAAGGCACGTGCTACAGATGGAAGAGGTTATGGAAGACGAGGATTTTCCTGAAATGTAATGGGAAAACTATAGGCTTTCCTTAACAATAATTAGCAAACCCTTTCCAGATTGGAAAGGGTTGTTTCTTTAATTTTGAGTAACAAAAAAAGAAACACAATGAAACATATACGATCAGTTGTAGCGCTGGCCCTTTTTCTTTTCGCAATTTCCATATCGGCCCAAAGCAGAAAAGACCAAAAAATAATGGCCGATGCCGAAAAGGCCAAGACAACTCTATTGGAAGCGGCTCCCAATCTTGATGGATTTTTTGAGAATTCTGCCGGTTATGCAATCTTCCCCAATGTTGGAAAAGGAGGTTTTATCATCGGTGGTGCATCCGGCAACGGTGTGGTTTATGAGAATGGTGCCGCCATTGGCATGGCCGGCCTAAAAAAATTGAACATTGGCTTACAGGCTGGTGGACAGGCCATCATAGAGGTTATTTTCTTTGAGACCGATGTGGACTTGCAACGTTTTAAAACAGAAAAGTTCCAATTTGCTGCCGAAACATCTGCGGTTGCCTTAAAATCGGGTATTGCATTTAATGCCAAATATAAAGATGGTGTAGCCGTTTTCGCATTGCCAAAAGCTGGATTAATGGCGGACGCTTCGGTTGGGGGGCAAAAATTTAGCTACAAGGCATTTTAATAATTCGATTCCGAACCCCTGGGGTAAAATCTAGGGGACGTTTCAGGTAAATACGTCCGCTTCCCCAGAATAATCGTTAAAAATGATCCATTCACTTTGATCTCGTGCCAAATCAGGTACCGGTCATAGCTGGACCTGGGCTTTTTTCATTCCTTCCAATATAGTTGTTGGGATAATGAAAATAGGTTTGGTTGAATTTGTAAAAGATTTTGTCTTTAAGACCCGTTAAAATAACATTTTTGACAACTCCCCCACCTAAAGTTAGGGGATTATTACCCAACGCTTAGGCCGCTGCCTTACGTTTGCGGGTACTGGCCCTTGCCCTTGCCAGTATGTTCTTTGCCGCATTCACATCGGCGTTTTCCTTATGTCCACATCCC
>JANSXF010000098.1 GCA_024743095.1 Flavobacteriaceae bacterium | reverse complement strand
GGGGGGCATTATCAGATCGACCTTTTTGCCGATGATGAAAAGCTGCTCAACCTCTACCAGGCCATGGACCGGGTGCGCAGCCGTTTTGGGGAGTCCAGTCTGATGCGGGCCTCGGCCTTGGGCGCTCACAGTATAGGAAGGGGAGGTAATCCCTTTGACGGACAACCGCCCATCCTATTGGCCCATAGACAGCAATAATGTACCTGAACTGCCATACATATTACTCCTTGAACTATGGGGTGCTCTCCGAAACGGAACTTTTGGACCTCGCCAGTTCCCATGGGATGGAAGTACTGGCCCTGACCGATATCAACAACAGTTCGGCGGGGATGAACTTTGTGCGCTTGGCCCATGAGCAGGGCATACGCCCCATTCTGGGCATCGATTTTCGCAATGGGAACCTGCAGGAATTCGTGGGGCTGGCCCAAAACAATGAGGGGTTTCGGGAAATCAATGCCTTTCTTTCCCAGCACCTGCACAAAGGGACACCTATTCCAGCAGTGGCACCGATCTTTGAACATGTCCATGTGATCTATCCCTTTGAGAAGATCCAGGAAGAGGAACGGACGGATTTCAAGTCCTATGAATACATCGGGGTCTCGGTGGAAGAGCTGCGTAAGTTACGATTCTCGCTATATCGGGAATACAAGGATAGATTGGTACTGTTACAGCCCGTGAGCTTTCGCGGCAAAAGGGACTTCAATACACATCGCTTGCTCCGGGCCATAGGCTTGAACACACTGTTGAGCAAATTGCCCCAGTCCGAGGAGGCCAGGCCCACCGATACCCTTCGGTCCATAGCGGAACTGAAAAAGGACTTGGCCGATTACCCGCATATCTGGGAGAATACACAAAAGCTCATGGATTCCTGTGCCATTGGCTTTGGGTTTGGAAGTGATAGGGTTTCCCAAAACCAGTCCCGTTTTTTGGAATCCAAACAAGCGGATGTGGAACGGTTGCGGGAACTCGCCTTGGAGGGACTGCCCCGACGCTATGCCCGACCTACGGATAAGGTCAAGGAACGTATGTTCCGGGAACTGCGGACCATCCAAGAACTGGATTTTGTGTCCTATTTTTTGATCAACCATGATATTGTCTCCTATGCCAGGTCCAAGGGTTATCCCTATGTGGGCAGGGGGAGCGGGGCCAACAGTCTGGTGGCCTACCTGATCGGGATCACCGATGTGGATCCCATTGAACTGGACCTGTATTTCGAACGGTTCATCAATCCCTTTCGGGCCTCGCCCCCGGATTTTGACATTGATTTTTCCACCTGGGACCGGGACGATGTCACGACCTATATTTTTGAACGTTTCGAGCATGTGGCGCTTTTGGGCACCTATAACACCTTTAAGTACCGGGCCGCCGTTCGGGAACTGGGCAAGGTGTTCGGTCTGCCCACCGAAGAAATCGATAAGCTCAGTGCGGGGCGGTACGAAAAGGGCACATTGGACGAACTGGCCCGATTGGTGCTCAAATATGCCACCTATATCCATGGGATGCCCAATTACATCAGTGTGCATTCCTCGGGGATATTGATCTTGGACCGTTCCGAGCATTACTATTCGGCCACGACCCTGCCACCCAAAGGGTTCCCGACGGTACAGTTCGATATGATCATTGCAGAGGATGTGGGCCTGTTCAAGTTTGATATTTTGGGGCAACGGGGATTGGCCAAGATCAAGGAGGCGGTGGAGATCATCAAGGGCAACCGAACGGATGCCGTACTTTTGGATATGAAGAGCGTGGAGGCCATGAAACAAGATGTCCATATCAACCGACTGTTGAGCCAAGGGAGGGCGATAGGGGCCTATTATGTGGAATCCCCGGCCATGCGGGGGCTGATGAAGAAACTGCTGACCCATGACTATCTTGGACTGGTGGCGGCCAGTTCCGTGATCCGTCCAGGGGTGTCCTCTTCGGGGATGAAGGATGAATACATCCGTAGGGAACGGGAACCGGAACGAAGGAAGGCCGCCAATCCCGCTTTACTGGAGATCATGCCAGATACCCATGGAATCATGGTGTATCAAGAGGATGTGCTCAAGGTAGCCCATCTCTTTGCAGGACTGGACCTTGGGGAGGCCGATGTGCTGCGGCGGGGGATGAGTGGGAAATTCCGTTCCCGAGAGGAATTCCAAGCGGTCAAATTGAAGTTTTTTGAAAACTGCAAGCAAAGGGGGCATGATGCCGCCCTGACCCAAATGGTCTGGGAACAGATCGAGAGTTTTGCGGGCTATGCCTTTGCCAAGGGGCATTCCGCTTCCTATGCAGTGGAAAGCTACCAAAGTCTTTACCTAAAATGCTATTTCCCTTTGGAGTTCATGGTGGCCGTGCTCAACAATGGGGGAGGGTTCTACGATACCGAACTCTATGTCCATGAGACCAAGATGTGGGGCGGGGTCATCCATCCGCCCTGTATCAACCGCAGTGACCATGTCAATGCCATTTATGGGAAGCACATCTATTTGGGACTGGGACAGCTTCGGAGTTTGGAACGATTGGTCATCCAACGCATCCTCAACGAAAGGCAGCTCCATGGCAAGTTCAGGGATTTTGATGATTTTATCGACCGGGTCCCCATCTCCATAGAACAGTTGACCATTCTGGTGCGCATCGATGCCTTTCGTGTCTTTGGCGTGCCCAAGAAGCAAGTGCTTTGGCAGGCCGTGTTCAAGACCAAGGCTCATCGAAAGGATACGGTCCAGAAATTGCTCTTTAAACCCAACCACCGGCATTTTACATTGCCGAACTTGCCTTCCCATCCCATTGAGGATGCCTATGACCAGATGGAACTTTTGGGGTTTCCACTATGTGGGTATTATGAACTTATGGACGGCAAGGTAAGGAGCCGGTTGACCGCCAGGGATTTTGAGGCCCATGTCAACCAAAAGATATGGATATATGGCTCCATGGTCCATACCCGGTTGAACACCACATCCAAAGGGGACACCATGCGCTTTACCACCATGTTCGATCTGGAAGGTCACTTTTTTGACTGTGTCCACTTTCCCCAAACGATGGCATCCACACCCATCCATGGAAAGGGGATCTATCTGTGCCACGGGACAGTGACCGAAGAGTTCGGGCATTTCAGTCTGGAGGTGGTTACCACCCTCAAACAACCATTAAAACCTGATCCCAGACAAGTGGGAACGGGAGCACTCTTGGCCAAATAAAAGGGAGTGGAACGTATTCCGATCAATACTGCCCAAAGATAAACCCGGAAAATATTTCTCGGACAAGGGACGGCATAAAACCGCTCCTACTGCCATCTCCTGCCTTCGGCAGATTTATTCCGTTTCCTTCCCTCTCCAAAATTTTCCCTTGCGTTTGGCGGTCTGCCATTATTGTTCAATTTAAAACGCAGATCATGGAAAAACAAAACGTAGTGCAACTGGATTTTGGCTTTGAAATGGAGCCAACGAAAACACCGAATCCAACCCCAAATCCTAAGTCCCTCAAAAAGGCCAAATCCAATTTTGTCCTTGACTTTATGGACCTATTGCAAAGTCCCATCATTGTCTACCCATCACAATGGCAGGATGCCGTGCCCAAAGACCTTTTAAACAATATCAGCATGGCCCGGATGTTGACCCAGATGCGTGGGGAACACATGGCCTCCTTGACCGAGGTAGTGGCCTATATGATGCCCAGGACCTTCGAATCTCCCATGCCCAGTGAATGGGAGAACATCTACACATGGTGCGGGCTGCAGTATGCCAAGACCTTTAAGAAAGATGGACAAATCGAGGCCATGGAGCAAGTGGCACCCCAACAACTGTCCGAATATGAGATGGGCCTTTTGAAAAGGTTAAGGGTCTGGATCTATGAGAAACGGCGACAAGCCCTAAAGGACAGTATGAAAACTTCAACGCCCAAATTGAGCGGACCTTCCCCTAACGATCAGGCAGAGCTGTTCCAGAAAGACTAAAAAGAAACCAAGTTCTAGGATTACTGACCCATTACTATCGCAATAGTTGTTGTATTGTCATTTGGCCAATACGGAAGTCGTCCAAACGGATTTTTGGTGCGGCCTTCCTTTGCAAACCCTTCTTGGGGCTTTGCCTGTAAGGCCGCAAATCCGTCCGTCCGCCCATCAAATTTTAAGGGGTCCTTAATAAAAGAAGCCCTTGTTGTTTTTCGGGGCATCGAAAAACAGGGCAGGGCCCAAGGACTTCCTATCAGGACACCATCGCCTGCGGTCGCTTAACTTCCCGTACACTCCCTTGCCAATGGGTCAGATGGAATTCCTAGGGCCCGTATCGAACCTGTCAAGGCCAAGACAGGTTTTGGCCAGAAATAGGGTTTCCACTTCCTTGAAAACCTAAAGGTTTTGCTACGTCGCTGAGCCTCCCGATTTCAGTCCAAAAGCCTTGACAGAACCCCCTTCTTTTATTGTGCTACGCACGTAAGAAGCAAACAAACGCCCCTTAAAATTTGGGAAACAAAGACCAAAAAAACAGAGGGGAAATTTTTAACCCTGTTTGCTGATCTAGCCATACTGGAAGACGGAAGGCCTTTAAAACTTTTTATCATGAGTACATTGAGAAACAAAGTGCAGTTGATCGGAAATGTGGGGCAGGAACCTACCATTACAGACCTTGACAAAGGCAAACGTGTGGCACGGTTCACCATGGCCACCAATGAACATTACAAGAACTCCGAAGGGGAACGGGTGACCAACACCGAATGGCACACCATCATCGCATGGGGAAAACTGGCGGACATCATCGAAGGGTTCGTGACCAAGGGCAAGGAAGTTGCCATTGAAGGGAAATTGACCTCCCGCTCCTATGAGGACAAAGAGGGCAATAAGAAGTATGTGACCGAAGTAGTGGCCAGTGAGATCCTGCTTTTGGGTGGTGGTGATAACAATACCACCGAGTAAAATGGATAGGGGTGTCCACCTTTTTGGGCATCCCTTTTTTTTCATCCTTAAAACATTTGAAATGGAACACCGTGTCAATGAAATACAGATCAGTTATAGGGAAAAGCTCAGTACCCTGAAATCCCTTTCCGTGACCAATTCCAACGAGGTGGCGAATCTATTGTTCCAAAATTGGGACAACAAGACCATAGGCCTGCACGAAACCTTTAAGATCGTGCTGCTCAACCAATCCAATAAGGTCAAGGGCATTTACCCCTTATCCCATGGGGGCATCACGGGAACCTTGGTAGATCTGCGCATCCTTTTTGCCATTATCCTAAAGACCCTTTCCGTGGGGATCATTTTGACCCATAACCATCCCTCTGGTCAACTTAAGGCTAGTTATCAAGACAAACAATTGACCCAAAAGATCAAAGAGGCGGCACAGCTTTTTGATGTCAAAGTGTTGGATCATATCATCCTTGCCCCTGATGGACGGTACTACAGTTTTGCAGATAACGGGATCATATAATCCAATGGTCATGGAAGCGAATACAGAAATACCTGATTTTCGAATTAGGGACGGAACGGCAACTTGACCTTGGGGATTACCCCGATGGATTTGACCCTAGCCTTTATGATTTGTAAACAATGAATTTCTTTAGCATTGAATTATGGTCTATTTGAATTTTACCAACCTCGATGGCGAAACCCAGGAACGCTTGCTTTCCGTATCCAAGGAAGATGTGGAAAGTCGTTCCGGGACCGAATTGCGCCAATTTGCCAAAATCATGGTATGGATCATGATATCCCATTGAGGCCTGCCCTGAGCGGAGTCGAAGGGAAGCCATGCGAAATCTATACAATTATGATTTTGTGTTCAATATGTGGACCCTAAAACAAACCATCGAAGCCCATCCATTATGATGGGCTTTTTTTATGTCCTGAACCTTGGTTTTCCTATCTTTAAAGGGTTGGTTTTCAACAGCATTTAAAGTGCGGAAATCTTTTGATATGCCTAGCATATCGGTTTGACTTTCCTTGTTCCGTACCCATCGATTTGACTTTCACAGCATAGGCAACTGGGTCTTGACCCATGTTGTGCGATACTTTTTGGCCCCTTGGCGCAAAAAGGAGAAGCAAGAGGGTAGCACGCTGGCGCGTCCTACCGATTATCAATGCTCCGCAAGGCCCCTGTTTAAGGGAGTTACAAGGATGTTAGGAATTAAGGCCGTGGGCGTTTTTAGCGTAAAAATGCGCTGAGGCCAGTAAAACCAAGGAATTTTTAAGCTAAAAATGGATAAAGGATACGAAAAAGAAGCGTTTCGGACCGTGTGCATCAAAATATCGATACTTGCCAAGTTCAAAGGCTTTTCCAAACGTCAAGGAAAATCCCATTCCATGACCCTGTTGGCCATGGTGGAGTTTTTTGAGCACAACGGGATATCCCCCGATGAGCGGATGCATGAGACCATTGCTAGCCTCAAATATCTCATCAAACACCGTTTCAATGCGATGGTTGCCATCATGCGCAGCATCGAGAAGGAACAGACCCTGCCCACGGTCAGTATGATCCAGGCGCTGTTTGAACAGGAACTGGAATCCGATGGGGAGGAATGGGACAACGATTTTGACTTTATCGAACAGCAGTTGACCGAGACCAGGAAGCCTTCGGAACCGGAACCCTTTGATGGGGAGGTCACCGTGCCCAAGATTCGTTATGACCGCCTAGAGGAACAAATGGAGGAACTGAAAGTGGATTTTGCCTATGTGCTGGACCATGTGAGTGTTTTCCAAAACCGTTTCGGCAAGGACCATCTCAAATTGGACCTCAATCCTGAGGCCATTGAAAAATATCGAACAAAACTTAAAAAGCCATAAATATGTACATCGCCATCACACGACAACAATTGGGGGATAATTTTCGGGGCAGTGTCCGGGACTTTGTCAACTATCTCGAAAAGGAGAACGAAGGTGGATGAGCCGGATGGTTGAGTCCACTAAAAACGGCAAATATGGACCATCCAATATTTTATTGTAGCAGGTTGTTTGTCAATACTTTATTGGTTTTTTTGCTATGCTCACTCTTTTCCGGCGAAGGTGGTATACTATGTCC
>JANSXF010000075.1 GCA_024743095.1 Flavobacteriaceae bacterium | reverse complement strand
TGTGGAATTGCAAAAGTTAAAATTGAAATCCGTTTAACCGAAATACCTCTGTAACTAACTATATTTCAAATATTTCAAAGAACTTTTTTAAACTTTAATGGGACAGCAATGATTTTAAATATTAAAAAAATGAAAAAAAACAATGCCGTGGTATGGTTCGAAATTTATGTGAACGATATAAATAGAGCTGCAAAATTTTACGAAAAGGTGCTTCAGGTTACATTGGAGGATATGAGCGACCCAACAAATTCATCTGTCCAAATGAAAGGTTTCCCGAGCGATATGGAAAATTACGGAGCTGCCGGCTGTTTGGTGAAAATGGAAGAAATAAAACCTTCCACCAATGGTAGTCTAGTTTATTTTGGTTGCGAGGATTGTTATGTATTAGAAAATAGGGCGGCAGAAAATGGAGGTGAGGTAATCCAACCCAAAATGGCCATTGGGGAGCATGGCTTTATTACTATTGTAAAAGATACGGAAGGGAACTCCATTGGATTCCATTCGATGAATTAAACAGATAAATATGGAAAGCATAGAACATGTAAACTATATCAAAGCATCTATAGAAGCAGTCTACCAGGCACTTACCTCAGAAGAAGGTTTGGGAAACGTATGGACAAAAAAACTTAAGGTAAAACCTGAAGTAGGCTTTGTTAATGAGTTTGATTTTGATGAAGGATACATCACCAAATTCAAAACAGTTGAATTAGAAGAAAACAATAAAATTGTTTGGGAGTGTATCGCTTCTGATGAAGAATGGACAGGAACTAAAGTTTCTTTTGAACTAACTGAAAAAGATAGCTCTACAACAGTTATACTTAAACATTATGACTGGAGAGCACGCACTGAATTTTACGGTTGGTGCAACTATAATTGGGCTATGTTTTTATTTAGCCTGAAGACCTATTGTGAAGACCAAAAAGGATTGCCTTATCAAGATCGTGAGTTTTGAATTAAAATATTGCTTTACCAAATATCTTTTATGAACAGTACCAAACTATTAGGTATTACTGTCTTTTTTCTTTTTCACACATTTGTTTGTCCCGCACAATCTACAATAAGGACGCCAACAGATAGCCTTAACACATATAACCCTATAATGCACAAGGATTTACAGGTATTTAAGGGCATTAGGGAAAAGGTAAATTCTGGGCTTTATTATATACCGAAGCCAGAAGGCAGGGGAGTTATACCTGATTATAAAGTTTGGCCCCGGTTAGACGATTTTATAGCGCAAAAAGATACTCAAATGAATTTTGTTTTGGAACTTATTGAAAAAAGTGACTAACAATCTTTGGGAATAGGTAGAGCAGGCAATTAATTTATAGGACAATCTTTCTTTAAAGACACTAATCAAGCAATTATGAAAAAACAAATCACAACCTTCTTGACATTTCAGGATAACAAAGCTGAAGAAGCCATGAATTTTTATATTGATTTGTTCGACAATTCCAAAGTAATAGAGGTACAACGATACGGTAAAGACGGCCCTGGCAAAGAAGGAACGATTATAAAAGCAATTTTTGAACTGACCGGTAAGCAGTTTATTTGCAGCGACAGTTTTATCCAACACGAATGGAACTTTACACCTGCTATTTCAAATTGGGTAGCATGTGAAACAAAAGAGGACATCAGCCATCTTTTTGAAAAACTATCAGAATCCGGAGATGTAAAAATGCCGTTGGACAACTACGGCTTTAGCAAACAATTTGCTTTTGTAGAGGATAGATTCGGGGTTTCTTGGCAATTAAATTTGGAATAAAAGCTCTATAGTGGTACCAATACATGAAAATAGCCAATATTACAGAAAAATCATCTTAATTGGCGGTACATCCCATTGCGGGAAAACGACATTGGCAAAAAGAATATCTGTGGAGCAGAGCATCAAGTTAATTTCAACCGATAGTCTTGCCAAACACCCTGGCAGACCTTGGAAAGAAACACCTAGCAACAATATACCTGAACACGTAAAAGATTATTACTCCCAACTTTCGACCAAGGAAATGATGGCAAGTGTCTTAATGCACTACCAAAAATTATGGCCAACCATTAGAGATGAAATAAGACTGTGTATTCATGAAAATACCAATCTCATTATTGAAGGCTCTGCACTATTGCCAAAACTTATAGACCATACGTTTTCAAACCAAGTAAATACTATATGGCTAACCGATGCTCCAGAAAATTTAAGGGCCAGAATATATGGTCTAAGCCAATATGAAGAAAAGTTATTGGAAGAGAAAAAAATGATTGACAAGTTTGTTGACCGGACGATAGCCTTTGATGATTTTCTATCCAAAGATGTAAAAGATATGGGGCTAACTTTAACGTCATCCAACGAAATTAAACACCTAGAGAGTAGTAGTTTGCCAAAAATTTAAACTATACCGGTGTAATTCGTAAAGGTTTAATAGAAAAAAACTCTTAATAGTAAAACCATTTTAGACAAAAAAACACAACGAAATCAATAGAATAAAGATAGAAAGGAACAGGTAGAGTACTGAATGATCCTAAAGTAGGCGTCAAACCCGTTAAACCACATAAATCAAACTAAAAAATACAAAAACCATATCATTTTAGTTAAAAGGCTACAGGAGTAACGTGATAAAAAACTCTTGATGATAGACGAAAAGGTAAAGGCATTGTTCAGAAATCTGAAAAGTTCTGCTTCCCAAAAGTGGTTGAAGTAATCGATAATCATTTAAGCAAAGTAGAGGCATTGAGAGATGCATTTAAGGGTAGCAGGATTCAACACACAACACCAAACAACTGTATGCCAACCTATTATATGTCAGTTTTTGAAAATAGTACAATGATAAGTTCAAATCTTAAATTCCAATCAAATCAACCAACTATTTTGCCCATAAACGATTGTATGTAGAGAGGCAGCTGTACTGATATTCCTTTTACCTATTTGCCTCTTTGTCTATACTAATGGAGACCCGTCGATTTTTTCTTCTATTTTCAGATGAAGTATTGGGCACCACTGGACTGGATTCTCCCATTGAAATCACCTCCATTCGATTTGCATCAACACCCTTGGCTCGCAGATAATCCGCTACGGATTGCGCTCTTTGACGACCGACACGCTGATTTACCTGTTCACTTCCCAGGTTGCAGGTATACCCTTTCATGATTACATGTACGGAATCATTGTCAAGTAAAATCTGTGCTACCCTATCCAATCTTTTTGCCAATTGAGGGGTAATGGAAACATTGTCTATAGTATCAAAGGCCATTGGGGAGGTTATGGTCTCGACCTCTTTGTCCGTTAACGTTGGGACGGCCATTTTCTCTTCGGAGGTGACAACTTCCTTTGGGGGAGCAGGTTCGTCAATAACATCTTCCACCGGTTCCTTTGTGTCCGTTAGTATGGGCCTATCCTCCGGTTGTGGCACCTCTTGCGTTTTATTCAAAGAAAAGCCGACCCTTACCTTTAGCCCCAAAGCCATCAATCTGCTTTTATCCATAAGATCATTATTTGCCATTCCCCCTTTTGCACTGATGTCATTGGTTCCCGTGGGGCCATAACCAACAATGTTGGAATTTCTGTCCTTGTCCCGCAGGTCACTAAGTCCATAATCAACATACAGGCCCGTGTACAGGTCCATAGTTGGTTTCAGTTTAAAATATAATCCGGTTTCTATACTGGCGGTAAGGACAACAGTGCTCAATTCGTTTTGGGATTCACCCGAAAGATCCGTCAAAGTGCCAAAACCATGATTGGGCAAATCATCAATTTCAAGGTTTAGGTCCGGGTAATATCCTCTCAATTCGAGCCGTTCCGCCCGTACATCAATATTTTGCCGCAATGGAAACACTATTTTACTTCCGGCCCTTGCATAAAAACCGACTTTTCCAGAGCCGGAATGTTGTGATTTATAGGTCAGCATTATGGGAACCGAAAGGCTGTACAGCCTTTGTTCCTCGCTATAACCTGTGGGTATGACGCGATATTCGAACGCCGAAGTGGTATCATCCACTTCAAAGGAACGTATCACCCTGTTGTCCCCTATCCCCAAATTGGTACGGTACATATCCAAACCGACACCTGTGGCCATTCCCCATTCTTTGGAGATAAAGTAGGTATACCCAATACCAAGGCCTCCACCTACTTTTATATCCCCATTGACCTGATCGCCCTGATGATGCACACCCTGCAGTCCACCTCCTAGGCTTACCGTTACTTCTTGGGCCGTTCCAATTTTACTCATCCCTCCTATACATACTATAAGACAAATACTTAATCGCAAGTTTGATTTTAATTTCTTCAATGTTTCCCGCTTTTAGTTGACCAATAGATTGGCCGTTTTATACCCCCTGCCTTGCAGATTTAGAATCACGACATATATCCCTGGCTGCTGTGGCGCCTTGAGCATTGTCTGTGGAGTGACCGTATCGGTGCTTGAGATTTCCCTTCCGGTCAGGTCGTAGATACTTATACTTGCCCCTTCCAGCCACGCTTGATCAAAATCCACTTGTAAAGTGAAATCCGTTACCCTTTTGACCGGATTGGGCACTATGCTGATACTTCGGCCATACCCCTGGCCACTGATGTCCAAAGGGCAACTTGTGAGCCTGTTACCGTCCCTGTCGGTCGCCTCCACATAATATGTTCCGTCCACGCCTCCTTCTTCGGCATAATATTGTTTTGTGGCCCCAGGAACCGGACTTCCGTTTTTATACCATTGCCAGGCCACAAAGCGCTCACTGCTGTTATCGAACACCAATACATCGTCCCACTGCCGGCGGATCAACCCGGGTTCACCTATCGAAAGGGCTTTTACAACCTCTGAAGCCGCACTGTAAGTATCATTACCTTCTTGATAGGCCGTAAGGGTGGTACTTCCGGACCCATGTACCGTAAGTATATTGCCTTCCACCGTGGCTATTTCGGTATTTGCAACCCTGTAACGTACCGGCAGCCCACTATCGGATGTGGCCGTAAGAATTATTTGTTCCGCTGCACCGCAATCAAAATTAAATTCTTGGTCCCATGTGATCTGCTGTTGGGAAGAAGTAATTTCAAAGAGGGCACCTATAAAACTTATACTATA
Source organism: Flavobacteriaceae bacterium (assembly GCA_024743095.1). Taxonomy (GTDB): domain Bacteria; phylum Bacteroidota; class Bacteroidia; order Flavobacteriales; family Flavobacteriaceae; genus Flagellimonas. The sequence continues at coordinate 11,557 of JANSXF010000075.1, read as the reverse complement.
GTTTGGTCCCGCATCCAAACTGCCCTGTTCTATGGGATAGGTCCCGACATCCTCACCAACCGCTCTCTGGAGCGTGCCCGTTAAGATCCCTTCCGAGTCTCCATTGGTAAATCCTGAGGCCGTATAGCTAAATACAGGATCTGCCGTACCAAACAGCTTTGATTGACCGGAATCGACCAGAATCGATACTACCGCAGGGGAAATTTCAAAGTCACCGGCAACATAATCAACCATATAGTTTGAAGAGCTATATCCTGAAACTGTAATCGCGTAGTTCCCCGCGTCTTCCCCTGATGCCCGATCAACGACCAGTGCTCCCCCCAATGAAGTGACATCATCACCATTTACAAAACCTGAATAACTTACTGTCAAGGCAGGGTCTGTTTCTCCATAAGTTTTTGAATTATCATCTGCTGTCACTGTCAGCACAGCTTGCGTGATTTGGAAATCTGCGCTGATAAAATGTATAACATAATTTGATCCGGCATCCAACGTTCCCTGTTCAACAGTATAGGCCCCTACATTCTCCCCTACTGCCCGAGAAAGGGTGCCGGTTAAAATGGTTATGTCATCACCTCCCTCAAAACCGTCTGCGGTATAGGTCAATACGGGATCTGTGGTTCCATATACCTTGGTCTGGTTCGGCGTTACCGTTATGTCCAATATTTTTTGAGCTGTTGTAAATGTTATCTCGTTTCCATAACTGGTCACCCCATTGATATTGGTATTATAAGCACGTGCGTAATATGTGGTATTGATCTCTAGGCCATTGACCGTGCCACTGAAAACGTCACCAACCAAAGCCATGGTTTGTTTGCTATCCGATAGGTCAGGGTTTGTAGTGGTAGCGAAAACAACACCTGATTCTTGCGCACATCCCGATCCGGTCAATAATTCCCCTCCCAGTATCGCAGAACCAAAATTTACGGAAGCCGCCGCACTGGTTTGTACGGTAACTGATGTTCCCGTAATGGTAACGGATGTCGAAGTGGTACAACTGTTATCATCCGTTATGGTCACACCATATGTGCCCTCGGACAATCCTGTAGCTGTTGCGGTATTTGCCCCATTTGACCAAACATAGTCATAAGGACCGGTGCCTCCTGTGACCATTACGGTCGCCTCTCCATCTGAGCCCCCACTACAACTTACATGGGTCTGGGAGGTTATGGTAGCAGCCAGGGCCACAGGTTCTGCAACGGTTACGGAAGCTGTTGCCACCAGTGCATTGCCATCGGTTACGGTAACCGTATAATTCCCTGCCTGCAACCCTGTTATCGTGTTCGAAGTGGAAGAGGAACTGTTGGTTGTCGAACCGTTGCTCCAAACATAATTATAAGGGGCCGTTCCATTGGTCACTTCGACGGTGAGGCCCCCATCATTTCCACCATTACAGGAGACATCGCTTTGATCGGTAATCGTGGCGACCAAAGCTCCCTTATAAGCTGTATCCACCGTATTTGCACCTTGGTTACCAGCTGGATCGCTCAAGTATACCGTTAAGGTGACCGTTCCGTCGGGCAGACCGGATAGGTCATAGCCCGCTCCGCCATTATCAAATTGTTCCGATAAGGAAGTTACCGTTTCAGTTCCTGTTACCGGAGTGCCTCCCCCTGAACTGCTAAAAGCATAATGTAATGTACTCCCCACTTCAAGACCTGTTGCTGAAAATTCCAGGATACTTTCATTGGTTGCATTGATCACGGATTCACCAAACAGGTCCATTGCCACCGTATAACCGGAAGGGACCGTGGCATCTTTCGTTTGCGTATCCGTTGCTGCACTGCCCGTATTACCAAAAGTATCCGTCAAGGTCACAGATAGGGTAATATTCCCGTCCCCCAACCCACTAAGGTCAACCCCCGTAATTTGGTCCGTGGCGGTCGCAAGAGTTCCCGAACCGGTCACATTGGTCCCTCCGCCTGAACTGGAAAAGGTGTAATTGTATGTTGTGCCCACCTCAGCTCCTGCAAAGGTGAAACTCGTTCCAGACTGATTTGAAGCATTGATCCCACTTTGATCTATGGTAACGCTATAACCGGAAGGCGCCGCTGTATCTTTACTTTTTGTATCGGTCGCAGCAATGCCCGTACTACCGAAAGTATCTGTCAAAGTAACCGAAAGGGTGATGGTCCCGTCCCCCAAGCCACTGAGGTCAATCCCCGCAATCTGGCCAGTAGCCGTGGCTATGCTCCCAGAGCCTGTTACAGTAGTTCCTCCACCAGAACTGGAAACTGTATAATTGTAAGTGGCCCCTACCTCTGCTCCTGTAAAAGTAAAGCTCACAGCGGATTCATTGGACATATTGATCAAAGTCTGATCTATACCTACTGCATATCCAGAAGGCGGTGTGGCATCCTCGTCCTTAATGGTCAAGGTGACTTGTTGTGTGCCATCCTCGACCGCATTGGTAGGGGTACCCATATCTATGATCACAGTCTCATCCCCTTCTTCGATCTCATCAAATAAAGAAGTGACCCGGATGCTGTCCATCACTTGCCCGGGGGAAATGGTAATGACCGTTCCTGTAACACTATAATCTGTCCCTCCTCCAATGGCCGTTCCTGAGAAACTTAAAGGAATGGACACGTTGACCCCGGCCACTGCATCTATTTTACCCCTGACATAGGCCTCTCCACCGCTCTCATCGGTTATGGGATTATAAATTGGCAATACCTCCAATGTTGCATTGGGCGGGGAATCATCATCGGTGATGGTATAGGTAACCTGTTGGGTACCATTTTCAATACCCCCTGAAACTGAAATAATGTCCATAATTACCGTTTCATTGCCTTCATAAAGGGCATCTGGCACATTGTTTAGACTTATGCTTCCCGTCGTGCTTCCCGCCGGTATCATAATCGATGTTCCGCTAACGGAATAATCGACACCCGAACCGGTAGCGGTCCCACTAAAGCCCAACCCCACAGAAGTGTTCATACCATAAAAATTGGAGAGTGTCGCAGTTACCGTTGAATTGGTTGTTACACTTTCAGATTTGGATGTAGGGGAAAGACTTAAGGTCACCGTAGGTACAGGTGCTACATTCAATATAGCCACATAGTTTCCGGAACTGCTCTCCGTTCCATCACTTACCTCAAACTGGAAAGATGTATTGACACTGCCATTTTGGATATACTGTAAATTCCCTGCATCCAGATCGGTTTTGCTTATATGATCATTGACACTCACAGCTTCTCCTCCATCAAAAGCATCATCATTATCGGCATCCACAAAAAGGGTCCCGGCAGTTGGCGTAGATTCTATCAACACATGGTCCAAGATATCCCCATCACCATCGCTATAACCAAAATCAGATGTCGAGAAGGTATAGGTCAGATTTTCATATGGGCCATTGGGAGCTGTAAAGCTGGAAGCTGTGGGTGGCGTATTAACTGCTGCGACCGTGCCTGAAAAATTGTCAATGAATATCGGCTCAAAACCACCAGCGGTCAATTCTATCTCATCAACGGCAATACCGATACCGCCATTGAACGTTAAGGTTCCACTGTTCCCAAAAGACATAACTTGGGTTTCCACATCCCCGCCACTTAATTTCCCGGTCACATTGACACTGTGTGAGGCATTACTGCCACCAGAATTATCTATGTAGATACTGTTAAAGACAAACCCATTGCCATCACTTCGCTTAATCGTCACTCGTTCTATCGTACCGTCATTGGTATCTAAAGAAAGGGTATTTAAATCGCCATCGGCTTCATTGTGCACAAAGTCCCCTCCCCCTCCATCAGGTGTGAACGTAAAAAGAAATTGTACCCCATGATGCGTTTTGGTAAAATTAGTCACAAAATCCGGCCCACTATCAAAAGTTTCGGTAAAGCTCTGCCCTATTGCATGAAAGCCTATCAGAAGAAAAAAAAAATAAAATGATTTTGGGCAATACACGACCGTGAAGGCTAGGTTGTTTCATTTAGGTAGATTTGGTATGGTTTCTTCTCCATTATATTGCTCAATTCTCCATTGTCATATTTTTACTAAAAAAATAAACGAAATGTTTTACAAAATAATAGAGGTTCAAATATACATGTTTCAAATTACATGGCATACTTCCCACCTGTTTCCCATCTTCTTGTATAGGTCAATGCACTTATAACGAAAAAGAATGAGAAAGTTTATAAAAGCCGTGCTAACTGCCCAATACCGCAAGTTCCAATGCTTTTTGGGATTTAAAACCGGGATGGCACCAGTTGCTCTATTCTCTCAAAAAAGTGCCTTCCGCCGCACTCCTCAAGACAAACAAATCATACCGATACAGCCCTTGTATCCACATGCTCATTATGGGAGGAGGCGACCTTACCTATAAAATGCAACCCTGTTATCAAATTAAGTTCAAGTCACCGATTTAAGTACTTTATATTGGATGATATTTCATTCAAAATATAATACTAAACACTATTATGAATGAAATATCATTCATAATCTAAATGAGAAAAATAAATATATATTACATTTGTATTGTTTTTCATACAAAACATATAATTTTAAAGTACTATGACTGACATATCACACAATTCTTGGTATTCAATGAGCGACAAAGCTTTACGCGAAGTCATTGGCCGTTTCATCAAGCACCACCGTCTCCAGAAGAACTTGAGCCAAGCAACAATTGCCCATAGTGCGGGCATCAGCCGCTCCACTTTGAGTTTATTGGAACGGGGGGAAACGGTAACGGTGTCTACCTTTTTACAGGTTCTCCGTACCTTGGAACTGCTCCATGTGATGGACGTATTTGAGGTAAGGACCCAAATCAGTCCCATGCAGTTGGCCAAGATGGAGCGTGAGCATCGCAAACATGCCTCGGGAAAACCCCATAAGGGCCAACAGGAAAGTGATTGGTAATGGCCACCAGTGCGTTTGTTCGAATTTGGGGAGAATTGGCAGGTGCCGTGGCCTGGGATCCAGACCAAGGTTTGGGTGTTTTTGAATATGCCAAGGATTTTGACCGGGAACTCTCCCCCTTAAAGATGCCCTTGACCGGGGGCAACGGCATATTCAGTTTTCCAAAACTCAGGGCCGACCGCAACAGCAGCTATGATACGTTCAAGGGACTGCCCGGACTACTTGCCGATATACTTCCCGATGCCTATGGGAACCAACTGATCAATATTTGGCTCGCACAGCAAGGGCGTCCTGAAAACAGCATGAACCCAGTGGAGCAATTGTGCTTTATCGGAAGCCGCGGCATGGGTGCCCTGGAATTTGAACCCGAGGTCATGAAGCCAAGGAAAAACACGGTCCAACTGGAAATTGATGGTCTGGTGAACATTGCCCGAAAAATATTGGAGAAGCGGGAAGCCTTCCACGTGAACCTTCAAGGTAAGGAAGAGAAGGCCGTCCGTAAATTGATCACCATAGGAACTTCTGCCGGAGGAGCTCGGCCAAAGGCCGTAATCGCATACAATGAAAGGACGGGAGAGGTCCGGTCCGGTCAGACCAATGTTCCCAAGGGATTTGGTCATTGGCTCATCAAGCTGGACGGGGTGAGCCAGGTGCAATTGGGCGACACCCAAGGCTATGGGCGGGTGGAAATGGCCTATTACCTCATGGCCAAGGACGCAGGCCTGGATATGATGCCCTGCCGATTGTTGGAAGAACACGGAAGGGCCCACTTTATGACCAAACGGTTTGACCGGGAAGAAGGAAATGTGAAGCACCATATACAGACCCTTTGTGCGATGAAGCACTATGATTTCAACATGGTGACCAGTTACAGTTATGAACAATTGTTCGAGACCATGCGGGAATTACGGTTGGACTACCGGCAGGCGGAACAAATGTACCGACGTATGGTCTTCAACGTGCTGGCCCGCAATTGTGATGACCATACCAAGAACTTTGCTTTCCGGCTCAAGAAAGGGGGCAAATGGGAACTGGCCCCGGCCTATGACATCTGCCATGCCTACCGCCCGGACAGTGTTTGGGTAAGCCAACATGCCCTGAGCATCAATGGAAAAAGAAAGCAGATTTTAACGGAGGACCTATTGACCGTGGGCAAGTCCATGAACATCAAACATTCTAAGGGCATTGTGGAGCATATACACTCCGTGGTGGGCAATTGGGGCACCTATGCAGATCAAGTACAGGTCGACCCTAAAAAAAGGGAGTCCAGTGCCTCGACACTTATCCGTTTCAATTGATCAGCAGATGCCCCGGGAAAGCTTGGATAGTTAAGACGACGGGCAAGAAAAAATAGCTCGAAAGCGAACTGAAAAATGTATTTCTCAAAACTGTCCTAAAGATCGGGGCGCCTACAGATTTCGATTGGTTTTATAGCGTTGCAATGGACCAATGCAACAGGGCCAAGGTTATGTGTATTACAATTCTTATTTTTAAGGCCCAAACAAATCTATTACATGTTGCCCAAAAACAATAATGAGAAAAATCTATTGATAATTTTATTCCTCAACTCGATCTACCCTTTGAGTCCAAGTTTAAAAAATTATCTTCTTCAGCATATCAAAAGTTGTTCCTTCCTGAAAAACCAGTTCATTTGCAAAGCTGGAGAAATCTGTAATCGTCTCTATTTTGTTAAAAAGGGGATGGTTCGTGGATATTTTGTAAGTGACGCAATGGAATTGACAACTTGGGTAGACACCGAAAATGAAGTATTCACCTCTATTACCGGTTTTTTTAGAAATCAACCTTGCCAAGAAAACATACAAAGCTTGGAAGAAACCCATTGTGATTACTTGACATATGAAGACTATAAGTATTGCCTAAATAATTTTCCCGAAATGCGGCAGATCAATCGCATACTATTAGAGGAATATTACATTCTTGCCGAACAAAGAGTTTATTTAGCAAGAATTCCCAATGCACGAAAAAGATTGGCCTACTACATGGAGAACATGAAGCCCCACATTCTCGAACGCATCCCGCGAAAACATTTAGCCTCCTATCTTGCCATAAGACCAGAGACTTTGTCCAGACTATTGAAGGAAAGAAATTAAGCCTTGCCTCTTACTTTGCAAGCCATCAATAAATCCTTGAGGACAATTCATCTAAAAAGGTATTCCTCCATCTCTATTTGGGTCAATTTCTTCCTTTTTACCTGCATTTTTTGTCAGAAAATGACATCAAATTGATATATGTCAATTTCCGGAACTTTTTTTAATACTAAAAAAAAACACCCCCCGTTCCTTATAGCAAAATGATGAAAAATTGTGCACGATTGGTTTTGGATATTATCTATAATAATTGAAAGATCCTCTCAAAAAAATAAAACCAGTTTACTTGTAATATGACATAAAAATACGTTTCCCTACCCAAAAAATTTCTCACGCAATTATTATTGGTGACCTGATTTAGCAAAGCTAAATCCAAGGCGAAGAAAAAAGCTGCAACCAAGCGGCCTGACTTTCCTATGCCTTTTTCAAACAACATTAAAATCAATAAGAACTTAAACTAGATTCTCAAATGAAAACCATTTTTAACCAAAGAACCGTACTGAGCTTCCTGCTCTTCTTTTCGTTGAGCTTAGGAGTCTCCATAGCCCAAACGGATCATGCCGTCATCGTTGATTCCGACTTTCCCAACAGTGGAGGGCTTATCGCTTCATTACCTGTAAGTGTTACACTGATCCAAGCCAAAACCTCTGCCTCCCTGGCCGAAACCCTAAAGCAGGCCATAAGGGCAAACCCAAGTGTCAAAAACATCCATTTTTTTGCACCATCGACAGATGCATCCATCAATTTAGGTGGGAAATCCTACACCGTTGAAGCTATCGGAGATCAATTGAACCCATCGGATTTCAGAACCCACACAGATGTGACCGTTTTCGTGTACTCCTGTACATTGGCCAAGAACCCTGAAGGTAGGTCCCTCCTTGAAAATATAGCTTCGGGAACAGGATTCAATGTGGCCTCCAGCTCAAACTGTGACGATATGGGCGAAGAACTGGCCTTTGATTTTTCCATAAGGCCATTGAACACTACCAAGACCATTTTTGATTAACATAACCAATATCCAAATACAAATTTGACCAAAATGAAGAAAATCAACCTTCACTATTCCTATTTCACCGCCATATTGTTTTTTGGTCTGGGATGGGGGTCCATGTTAGGCCAATCGGTTAACATGGAAGTACAGCAAGGCCCCAATATTGATGTGGTACTGACGGTAGGTATTACCGATGAAAATATAGATACCTTCGAAGAGGACCTTGGAGCAGCCTTGGAAAGCAAGGGAATCCCCGCTGACAAACTCTATGTACAGGGTTTTGAACGGACCACCATCTCTTCCAACTCAGAGGATGCGGCGGCAATCTTCAACAATTGGACCCGTTGGGGCTATAACCCGGAGACCTGGGAGTTCGTAGATGCCGACAAGGTCATCAGACGGGTCAACAACGATAAATTGGCCGGTTTCTACGATCCTGTTTTTGATTCGTCCAACTATACCATGGAAGTGGACTTTAGGACAACCGATAATGATAATGATGATATGGGAATCAACTTCGGTATTCCCAACTCACCGATAGGTGCCTACCTGTTCAACCTTTCGGGACAAGTTAGAGGTTTCAACACCAATGAATTTATTCCGGGAGACGGTTTTGCAACGGGTCTATACCAGATCACCAAAAGTAATGGAAGCTCCAATCCCCAGCATTATATTCAAGGATTAGAGTCAGCCAATACCGTAATCTTTACCCCAAACCAATGGTACCATCTAAAATTGGAGGTAAAGGGCAACAAGGCCAAAATTTGGTTGGACGATAACCTGTTGATCGATTTTACAGCTCCTTCCGAGATCGGTGGCAGTTATGGGTTCTTCTCCAATAGTCAACCCTATGCCACATTTAAAAACATTGAAGTGACATCCTTGAGCCTTAAAAAGTTCAAGGACGTACTTAGGGAACCCCAATGGAGAAACAGCGCCATGCGGTTCAATGTGAACCTGGACGATCAGGAGGTTGCCGATTTCGACAATGACCAAGATCTGGCAGAAATACTGATGCGTACCATCAATGAGGACATTCACTATATCGGGTGGGGATTGAACGATAACCAAACCCAGTTCGAGCGCTTTGTACAACAAAACAACAACAAGGGAACCTTTATAAACCGGGATATGGGAAGCTGGTCCACCTGGATGGATGATATGGCCCAATATATTTATGAGCAATACCAGTTTCTTACCGTGACCGAAGGGGATTATTTTATTGCTGGGACCAGCGTTGAAATCGCTGTAGATCCCTCCGAAATGAAAACCAGTACCGCCAATGCGAATTACCCCAGTGGTAGATGGAGGATAACACATGATGAAACCTTCTTCCCCAATAACCAGGGAAGGGTTTCCTGGAGCGGTCTTTATTTGGAGGACGTACCGGAATTCTATGAAAAACCAGGAAAATACTCCTTTACCTTCGAAGACCTTCCCACCTCTCCCACTACCCTGTACTTCCATAGAAAACCAGTAGCGAGCTTCTCCTACAGTTCGGATACGGGCGTGTTCAACGACACCTCTTACGATTTGGATGGCGGTGCCAACAATGGCATTGCACAGACCGAGTGGAAATGGAAACCTGTTGACGCAGCCTCGACCGCTGGCTGGAACACTGGAATGTTCGATAAGAATTCCGTTACCGATGGAGAATATTTGGTGATGCTGAACGTACGGGACCATCAAGGGGTATGGAGTAGCCCATCGAGTGCTTACATCTTAGTGGACAGCAATGGTTCATCGACCAGCGAAGATCTCCCGGTGGCACAATTCAATATTCAGCCAGATGCGTTGTTCACCTACTCTGGCTCCATGAACATCAATATAGAAAACAACTCCATCGACCCATACGGAAGAACGCTTTCCAATGAAGAGTGGATTGTAACACAACGAGTATACAATAGCGAGGGAAACCCGACGGATACCGAAATCCATAACTCCACCATGGAGATGACGGATTTCTCGGCTTACAACAATCTAACCGCAGAATACATCATTAGCCTTCGCGTACAGACCAATACAGGGGTTTGGTCCGAGCCGTTCTTCCGAACATTGACCATTACCCACGATACCACTGAACCTACCTTATCGGCCACGCCGAACAACGGACCTATCGATACGGACACCAATATTTTACTGACCTTTCAAGACGAAAATGATGGAAGTGGATTTGACGTCCAGCGTTATGTATTGATCCAGGATGGCAACCCGCCCGCAACGGATAGCAACCTTTGGTCCTCTTGGAGCAACAGTCAATCCAAAACCACTTCATTTTCCAGTGGTGGTACGGGATGGTACATCCATGCAGAGGCGAAGGACAACGCTGGAAACATAGGGACCGCCTCCTATGGTCCGTTTGACCTCGCTTTGGTGGTCGGTGCCAAGAACGATTTGGCCGTATTGGATGAGGATACCGAGTCCGACCCTATCGATGTCCTGTACAATGATGTATACGATACCAACAATACACCAACGGTAAGCATCATTACCCAAGGATCCAAAGGTTCCGCTGTGGTGGATCAAAACAATAAGATAGTCTATACCCCAAATGCGAATGCATATGGAAGTGATGCCGTTATTTATGAATTGGATGATGCAGGAACCAAGGTAACCGCAACACTTACCTTGTCCATTACCGCTGTGGACGATACCCCAACAGCAGTAGCGGATTCCTTCACTTTGGATGAAAATGCCACCTTGAACGAGGATGTATCCACCAACGATATTGAAGTGGACGGTGATGAAAGAATCTATCATATCATGACCAACCCATCCAACGCAAGCTCATTTACCTTTAACGCGGATGGTACGTTCAGCTATGAGCATAACGGCGACGAATCGGCCACGGATAGCTTTACCTATAATTTTGAAGATGCCGTTTCCTTCTCGGAAACCGTTACGGCCACATTGAACATTACCAATGTGAACGACGCGCCCGAAGGTGGGGATGTTACCCTGGAAGTGATTCAAGATGCAGCATACACCTTCAAAACAACTGACTTTATCTTCTCCGATGATGATCAAGGGGATACATTCAACGGTATCCAAGTCATTACTCTTCCAACGGAGGGTACTTTGACATACAACGGCTCCCCCGTTCAAGCAAATGATATGATCGATGATGTAACCCAACTTGTCTTTACTACGGCAAATGGTGGATACGGGGATCACTATACTTCCTTCTCCTTCAAAGTAAAGGATGGGGATCATGCCCTAAGCTCGACTACGCACACGGCGGGTATCAATGCCGCCCAGGATACTGATCGTGACGGCATACCCGATGAGGATGATGAGGACGATGATGGGGATGGCACACCTGACGATGAAGATGATTTCCCAAAGGATCCTTCCGAGGATACCGATACCGATGGTGACGGAACCGGGGACAATGAAGATGATGATGACGACAACGATGGTACGCCCGATTCAGAGGACGCCTTCCCCAAGGATGATTCCGAGGATACCGATACCGATGGTGACGGAACCGGGGACAATGAAGATGATGACGACGACAACGATGGTACGCCCGATTCAGAGGACGCCTTCCCCAAGGATGATTCCGAGGATACCGATACCGATGGTGACGGAACCGGGG
>JANSXF010000067.1 GCA_024743095.1 Flavobacteriaceae bacterium | reverse complement strand
GGACATAGTATACCACCTTCGCCGGAAAAGAGTGAGCATAGCAAAAAAACCAATAAAGTATTGACAAACAACCTGCTACAATAAAATATTGGATGGTCCATATTTGCCGTTTTTAGTGGACTCAACCATCCGGCTCATCCAGCCTCTATATCCTTATTATTCTAAATTCCAATTGTTGGTCGACGAACTCCAAGACAACACAATATAACCTCCCTATAATCGATTTATTCTTTCTACTTCAAAAAATCCTCTTTCTGAAAAGCCGGATTTGGGTATGTGTAAAATCCTGCACCAGTGGCCACGCCTAATTTATTCTTATTTATGAAATTTTCTTCTAAATATTTCACCACTTTTATCTTGTCGGCATCCTGTGTTTTCTCGGCTGCCATTTTATTTATGTTGTAAGCTGTTGTAATGCCCACAACATCCAATATGGCACATGGACCTACGGGGGCACCTGTAGCCTTCATCCAGGTTTTATCCACGGTTGGTGGGTCGGCAACTTCATTGACAACTAGATCGAGTGCAGCACCTAAAAGAGGTACAAGTAAAGAATTGAGAATATAACCAGGTTGTTCTTTGTGCAATGGCAAAGGCAACATTCCAATTCTTTTTGCAAACTCCACCATATCGTTGAACACTTTGGGCGAAGTAGTCGGGTGCCCCATAATTTCTGCGGTATTGTGTTTCCAAATTTCGTTGGCGAAATGCAGGGCAACAAATTTCTCCGGTCTTCCAGTAGAGGAAGCGAACTGACTTGGTAAGAGTGTGGAAGAATTAGTGGCAAACACCGTTTTTTCAAGAGCTACTTTTGCCAGTTTTTTATAAAAACCCATTTTAATCTGTGGGTCTTCGGGTACGGCCTCAATGAGCAGGTCGGCATCTTTTACAGCCTCTTCTAAATTGGATGAGTAGCTCAAATTTTGATATGTATCTTCCAATTGTTCCTGACTTGCATTCAAATCATTTTTAAATGCGGAACTCATAATTTCAAACTTGCCTTTTGCTTTTTCCAATACTTCATCATTAATGTCATAAACGGTGACATTAAATCCGTGAAATGCTGTTTGGAAAGCAATTTGATAGCCTAATACGCCACTTCCAGCTATTGTAATATTTTTATAATTCATTTTATTTGTTCTTTATCCATTCTTGAATTTTATGGAACTGTTCTTGAAAGAAAGATTCATGTTCTTCTTCCAAAGTTTCTCCTTTGGGTAGGATGTGCTCGAAATAACTGTCTTTCAAAATTTTCCTCAAGATGCTTTCACCTGGGATCGGTCTATAATCATTTAGTGATTTTGTGGCTTTCAACAATTGTCTAATATCGTATTGCAACGGTATGATATCAGGCACTTGCTTGTTCAGGTTCAACAGTTCGTAAACGGCAATACGGGCAGTTCTAACGGAACTTTCCATGGTAAAGACAATATCGTTGTTGGTCTCTACAAATTGTCCCACCAAACCTAAATTTTTACAACCCTCGGGAACTACATTTGGTCTGTCGCCCTTTGCCCTTGGCATAAACATTGAAGTGATGTAGGGCATAAATGCGGTATGTACAATGGTGTTTTCAATAACATCATCAATTTGGTCAAGAATGCCTAGGTGATAACAAAGTTCAGTCAGTATTTCGTCTCCTGTACATTGAGGCATAGGTTTTTTAATATAATTTCCTTCTTTATCCATATATAATGAATACACCCAAAGAACCAGAACATCATCGGGTTGGTCAGGAAAGTGTGGCTGACGGTTGCAGGTAAAGCTCATTAGCCAATCAGAATCGGTAATGGTAATAATGCCTCCCGTTGCAGTTTTTCCTGAATACGGGTCGTTAATGGTATATTCTTTCAACTTTTCGGTAAAGGCAGACGGTTTACACGTTAATGTTGCCGATTCCCAAGAAGATTTTTCAATATCGCCACAGAATTTTTCGGGACGACCAAAAATCTCGGATTTTGACGCTAAATTTTTCCATAATTTCCATCCGGCACTTTGTCCGCTCGAACCGTTGTCCATTTCTATGATCGGTGCGGTTTTGTTTGTTCCATAAAACGTGTCCTCGGTCATGGAACCGGTGGTCACAATGACATAATCGTCTTTCCCTATTGGTATTCTCACTTCCCTTTCATCTTGTTCGGTAACGATGCCTTCCACCACTTTGCCATGGATATTACTGTGAATGTCCAAATCTTTTACCAAAGTATTCAACTGAATTTGTACGCCTTTTGACTCTAAATGTTTTCGCAAAGGCGTAATGAACGTATCGTATTGGTTGTATTTTGGGAAAACCAGACAGGAAAAATCTTTCATTCCATCAATGGCGTGAAGAAAACGGTGCATGTACAGTTTGCATTCCAATAGGCTGTGCCAATTTTCAAAGGCGAACATGGTGCGCCAAAAGAACCAAAAATTACTGTCTAAAAATTCTTGGCTAAAATAATCTTCAATCGTTAAATCGTCTAAATCTTCTTTTTTCTTCAACAATAATTTCACAATGGCCAATTGGTCTTTTCGCTCCAGTCCGAATTTGCTGAAATCCCGAATTTCACCTTGGTTGTGAATCAAACGGGCTTTGGAATAATTGGGGTCATTGTCGTTTACCAATCGGTATTCGTCTAATACGCTGTACGGTTCAGGAAGTTCTTCGGCTGGAATATCCTGAAACATATCCCAAAGATTCTCATAGGTCATATCCATTTCCCTACCCCCTCGGATAATATAACCGTCTTCGGCATTTCCGGCACCATCCAAAGAGCCCCCGTCAACATGCAATTGGTCTAAGAAAATGATGTTTCTGCCAGGAATCTTTCCATCTCGTATAAAATAATATGCTGCCGACATACCCGCAATACCACTACCTACAATGTATACTTTGCTGTTCTCATAGGATTTTGGGGGAATACCGATATTTCTTTGATAATTTCCAATCTGATCCGAAAAAGGCATGGTTTTTTCCTTGGTGTTCAATTGTACTTCCTTACTCGAATCGGGCTCGTGGTTTACATTTCCATATTCTTTTGATTTCGATAGAAACGAACCGAACTTATCTGTTATGTTTTTCATTTTTTTTGGTTTTCAAGATTTTACAACAAAGATAGTTGTATACTTAAATTCGCATGTATCCCGAAATTCCGTATTTGTGTGCTTAATTTTTCAGGAACTTAAATTTTGCCTTGTGCGATAATTTGAAGGAGAAATGGAAGCATGCCTTTTAAAGAATCGACCAAAGGCAGATGTAGAATTGAAATGTAACTGAAATGCGATTTCCGAAATGGTATATTCTGGGTTTCCCAATAGAACATATGCCTCTTTTAGTAGAGTTTCATCAATTACCTCATGTGGTGTCCTGCCGCTTGCTTTTTTTACCACTTCAATCAAATATTTATTGGAAATATGCAATTGTTCGGCATAAAACTGTACCGATCTTTGTTCTAAAATATGTTCTTGTACCAATTCCCGAAACTTTAAATGGACCATAGGGATGGTTTTATCCTTGTTTTGAATCTCGACTACAGACAGATGGGTAATCTCGGCTACTTCGAGCAAAACATTAAAAATGATACTACGGATAATTTCATCGGTGAAATTTCCGTTGGACTTGGTTTTATGCTCTAAATATTCAAGTAGGCCAAGTAAATGTTCAATCGTTTTTGGCTGTGCGCTTAGCATGGAATAATTACCATTTTGGAAGAGCCCGATTTTTTCGATGATAAATGGATTGGAAATGTTCTTGAGCAAGAAATTTTTTTCAAAAAAAAGAAGTTTCATTGTGAAGTCTCTACTGAACTTTCGAAAATGAACAATGGTAGATGGTCCCGAAACAAGAAAACTATTTTGTTCAACATGATAATTGTTACCATCAATTTCCATTGTCATTCTTCCACTTGTACAGATGCATAGTGAATAAAAATCCATGCGGAACGAGTTTTCGGGAAATTGAAAAATCGATTTCCCCGAAGAAATATAGTAAGGCTTATCACAAGCCACACCATAAAACGAAAGTGTCTGGTTAAGATTTTGGTACAAATGATTATTTTTTGGTCAAAAATACACCTAACTGTTGGGTGTAGACGTAGTTCGTAATCGAAAGTACTTTAATTTCCGTTTGTAAATAACTTTTGAAATTCAAAAATGTCAATTTTAGAACTGCAGCCTATATTATTAAGATACAATGTTATAGTGGAAACGCCGGATATGGTATACCACCTTCGCCGGATAGAATTGAGCCACTCAAGACTAACACAAAAGCCTGATTTTAAAATCACTAAATCCAAAAATTAGGTGGCTCTCATTTTCCGTTTTTGGTGGTCTCAACCATCCGGCTCATCCACTTCATAATGTGCAAATATTTAAAATTAGACAAAAAATTAGCGGGGGCATGCCCCCGCTAATTTTCTATTTACACACTTTATGAGATAGTCCTGTGTAAACTGAACTCTCTATAGTTTGCCTGATTCATTTTCTCAAGTGCTCGGTTCTTGCCTAAAACATTCCACCAACATCCCATAAAGTTCTGGATGTTTTCTTTTTAGTAAATCCGCTCGTTCAAAAAAATACTCTGAAGCAACCGCAAAGAATTCAGCTTGATTTGTTCCACCATATTTACGAATATCTGAATGGTTATCGTTAATCGCTTCCATTTCTTTATGGATTAAGTTTAACCAAGGTATGGCATATTGATGTTCCATTAGCCGCTCTGGCACACCGTCTGTTCTATCGTCCAACTTATCTATAAGGTGCACAAATTCGTGTATGCCAGTATTGCTTTTATCGGTTGTATTTTTAAAGCCGTGGTACAATGCTTTCTTGGAAAGTATCATCTGTTTCTCGAACCTTCCATTTCCAACTATTCCACCAATATTCCGTGAGTTATCCTTACTGCTAAATTGCATATCCTCATTAAAATTATCAGGATATAAAAGGATGCCACTTAAATTTGTGTAGTGCCATTCCTTGAAGCCAAAAACTGGAATGACGGCACTTGCTGCAATTAAAACCTTATCCAACTCTTCCAGTTCAAACTGCACAGCATCGATATAGACCTCACTTAAAAATAGCATCATTTTTTGCTGAAAAATTAGCTGTGCGTCTTTTGATAGATTTCTATAAAACAGCACATTATCCGTCAATAATTTATGCCAATGTTCTGGAAATGGCTTTACACTATGACGTTTTGCTTTTCTATAAAAATGAACAGCAAAAAGAACAATCACAACCGAAATAAAAATATAAGCCATATTAAAAACGTATTAATCTACAGGTTCGGCCTTAAATCCCACTTTTTGCAAAGTCGCCTTTACATCTTCTTCGGTTACACCATCGCTTTCAATGGTTAGGATTTTATCAGGATTAGAGGTATCTACTTCCCAACTTTCTACACCTTCTTGTTTGTTTAAAAAAGGGGTGACTTTTGATACGCACCCACCACAATTGATATTTGTTTTAAATTTTAAAGTTTTCATAGTATTGAATTTATTTATTATTAAAGTTTTACTCGTTTAAGTCTTAAGCTATTTGCAACTACGGATACACTACTGAATGCCATTGCTGCACCTGCAATCATCGGATCCAACAAAAACCCATTTACAGGATAAAGAACTCCCGCTGCAATTGGAATGCCAATAATGTTGTAAATAAATGCCCAGAATAAGTTCTGACGTATGCCCAACACGGTTCTTTTTGATAGTTCCAATGCTTTTGGGATAGATTGTAAATCTGATGTTATCAAGGTCATTTTTGCTACATCCATTGCGATATCCGAACCTTTGCCCATAGCAATACTCACATTGGCTTGCGCCAGGGCGTGCGAATCGTTGATACCATCGCCCACCATTGCTACTATCTTTCCGTCCGCCTGTAATTTTTCGACAAAAGCCGCTTTGTCCGAAGGCATCACTTCTCCTTGGTAATTTGTTATTCCTACTTGTTTTGCGACAGCAGATGCGGTTTTATTGTTATCTCCAGTAAGCATATAGACCTCAATGCCTCGTTCTTGAAGTGTTGCTATGGCCATTTTTGAAGTTTCCTTAATCTTGTCTGCAATGGCGAGTATCGCCAGCACTTGTTTTTCATTGCCAAAGAAAATGACGGTTTTCGCTTGCTCTTCGAGACTTTCTGCTGTTTGCATCAAGGAAGCATCGATTTGAATATTTTTCTCAAGCATTAGTTTATGGTTTCCAACATAGTATGGTGAACCATTTTCTGTTTGAGCTTTCACACCTTTTCCTGTAATACTTTCAAAAGAAGCAATTTCAGCTTTTTCAATATTTTCATCTTTTAAGTGATTGACTACAGCTTCCGCCAAAGGGTGTTCTGATTGTGCTTCAATAGCTAGAAGAACTTTTTTGTATTCGTTGATATCTTCGAGTTTATCCTTCCAAAATATATCAGTTACTAAAGGTTTTCCTTCTGTAATTGTACCTGTTTTATCAAGAATGACAGCATTCACTTTATGACCGAGTTCTAAACTTTCGGCATCCTTTATAAGGATATTATTTTCTGCGCCTTTACCAATTCCCACCATAATGGCGGTAGGTGTTGCCAATCCCAAAGCACAAGGACAGGCGATTACCAATACTGCTACAGAGGTCAATAAGGCTTGTGAAAAGGCATTATCGCCTCCTAAAGACATCCAGACAATGAAGGTTACAATGGAAATACCCAATACCACAGGAACGAAAATACCGGCAATCTTATCGACCAGTTTTTGAACGGGTGCCTTACTCCCTTGCGCTTGCTGAACCATTTTAATGATTTGGGAAAGCAGGGTTTCTCCACCTACTTTTTCAGCGGTAAATTGAAAACTTCCTTTTTGATTAACGGTACCAGCGAATACCTTTTCCCCTTGGGATTTCTGAACTGGAACGGGTTCTCCAGTAATCATACTTTCATCTACATATGAGCTTCCCTTGGAAACTTCGCCATCCACGGGAATCTTTTCTCCGGGACGCACCAAAATGGTCTGACCAACCTGTACGGATGAAATAGGGATTTCCCTCTCTTCCCCATTCTCAATAATTTTAAGGGTTTTAGGCTGAAGCCCCATTAGTTTTTTAATGGCTGAAGATGTATTTGATTTTGCCTTTTCTTCCAATAGTTTCCCCAAGGAAATAAAGGTGATAATCACGGTAGCCGCTTCGTAATATACGTGAGGCTCGATGCCACGACTTAACCAAAATTCAGGAAAAAAGGTATTGAATACACTAAAGAGGAAGGCGATTCCGGTACTCAACGCCACCAAGGTATCCATATTTGCTTTACCGTGTTTGGCCTGCTTGAAGGCATTGATGAAAAAACTGCGCCCAAACCAAAAAAGAATTGGAAAGGCCAATACCAATGAAATCCATTTGCCTGGTTCCCATTGCATATAGAACATTCCCAACACAAAAATGGGTAGCGTAAGTATCGCCGACCAGATGGTTCGGTTTTTTATGTCCTGATAATGCTTTTGCTGAAGTTCTTGCTGTACTTCCGAAGGGTCTTCGGCATCAATTATAATATCGTAACCGACCTCACGAAGCGCGTTTTGAAGTTGATTTGGACTCAACTCCTTGTCATATTCCACAAGAACGGAACTATTGGCAAAATTAACACTTGCATCAAACACACCTTCTGTGTGTTTTAATACAGATTCAACACTCGCTGCACAAGAGGCACAGGTCATTCCCGTAACTGGAAATGATTCTTTCACACCCTGTTTATGATTCTTCTTTTTGGTTTCAAATATGTTGATTGTCTCCATAAATCCGTTCTTATTTGTATGTTACAAATTTCAGGATTAAAAGACTGTAATGTGTTACGTTATATGCTGAATGATTTGTAGAATTTACTCTTCACGAATTATTACATACTACCCAATTGGAATAATTTATGTCTCTTATAATCATAATGGGGACGTGTCTATCGGTCTTTAGTATTTGTAATCAAATACCCTTTTGATTGGATGACCTTTTTTATCTCATCGATATTCGTTTTAGTGGTATCAAATTCAATAATTGAAGTCCCTTCTTCAAAAGACGTAGATACATTTGTAACCCCGTCAATTTTATTTACAGAATGGTTGATATTTTCTTCACAACCAGAGCATACCATCCCTTCAATATTCAACTTTACAGTTTGAATATCGGTATTGTTTGTTGCAACAATTCCTACTTTCTCCGTTGAATGAAATACTTGTGGATAATAAGAAACCAATGTCATTACAACAACAAACACTGTAACCAACCACAAATAGAATTTCGACTTAAAAAATGATGGCTTAGCCATATCACAGTTACCACAATCGTCCACCTTCTTTTTTTTATAAACCTGATAAAAGGCCAGTCCCAATGACAAAAATGCTATAACCAACAGATAAGGTTTCAAGGCAATAAGCCAAGAAAAATACACCGAGCTTCCACCAATACCAGCTACACTTGTAAGTAGCAAAGGACCCCAGCAGCATAGTTTAAGGGAAACTGCTGAAAATACAGCAGTCCCCATAGATGCCTTTTTGTTCAATTTATTAATTGCCATACCTAACAGTTTCCTATTCCAGCATTTACCAAATCATCTTTTGTGATTTCGATGTTGGTGCAGCAATTCAGAAGTTTTCCGTTAACAGCAATGGCAGGAACTCTTGTAACCCCATATTCCTTCATTTTTGAAACACAGATTTTACTTTCGCATTGCTCGGACAGATTATGAAGTGTGATTTCGCAGTCCTTTCCTGCTGTCTCCTTTACTAATTGTACCACAGGCTCGCATACCGGGCAACCTGCTGTAAAAATCTCAATTTGTCGTTTCATCTTATGTTATGTTTAAATTAATAATGGAACAAAGATGAGAACGTTAGGTAGGGGGTCACCAAACTTTTTTTAACCTTTTTTTTCGTTGTAGTTTTTTAATCGAGTTTCAATGGCTTGAATTTCTTTTAACTTGTTAGTTAAATCGGATAATTCTAAGTTTGGGAATTCACTTTTTAAATATTCAATTTTATCTTCATTGCCACAATTGCCTGGGCAAGAGTCCACGGCCTTTACAATTCCAATAGCAAGTGCTTTTCGATAGACTTCATCCAGCAGTAAGTAATGTGCTTTTTGAATCCCCTTATCAATGGATTTGAACTGTATGTTTATTTGTTCGGGGTCCTTTCCTTCATCAAGCATTTTAACAATGCCGTTTAATTGACCACTCAAAGTTTTTAATCTGGATTTAATATCCAAGATTAAATCAGTAGGTAATTTGTACTGTTCTCCTTTCATAACTCAAACTTAACTCGCGCAGCAACTTAATTTGGAAACATCTTTCCCAAAGGTAATCGCTGCCAGTTTAACAGATTCTCCTAAAGTTAAATATGGATAAAAGCTTTCTGCTAAATCTTTTACAGTGATTCCAAATTTAATAGCCATACTCAATTGTTGTATCAGTTCACCACCTTCAGGTGCAACTACTCTTGCGCCTATTAATTTATCGGTTTCAGTGTTGCGTATCAGTTTTATGAACCCTCTGGTATCTTGAGCTGCCAAGGCTCTTGGAACGTGAATTAAATCAAGTTTACTGACTTCAAAAGGAATTTCCTTTTTTTCTGCTTCAATTTCATCTATACCTGCTCCTGCGATTTGAGGGTCTGTAAATACTACCCAAGGTAATGATGAATAATCAATACTTGTTTTTGTTGATGAAAACGCATTGTGCACTGCTGTACTACCTTCGGTTGCTGCTGTATAAACAAATGCCGGTGTAATGGTGACATCTCCTGCTGCATAAATATTGGAAATATTGGTTTCCATTTTTTCATTTACAATAATATGGCCGCTTACTGTTAACTTTAGGCCGATATTCTCAAGCCCTAATTTAGAGGTGTTAGGCTTCGTCCCTGTAGCCACCACAATATGTCCTTTTTCAACAATTTGAGTTGTGGAACCATCAGGACAATTACAATGAATAATTGTATCGTTACCTTTCTTTTCAAATTTAAACGCTCTAAAGTTTGGAAGGATTTCAATCCCTTCACTTTTCATTTGTTCTACCAAAACATCTGTAATATCTTTTGTTTGACTGCGTAATGGCCTGTCGGTAAATTCAATGATACGTAATTTTACACCCAATCTGTTGTAAGCCATCGCAATTTCCAAACCAATATAACCAGCTCCCATAATGGTCAAACTTTCAGGTTTTTCCTCTAAATCGAACAAGGTCACATTGGTTAAATAACCAACCTCATTCAGTCCTTCAATATTTGGAATATTGGTAGTTGCTCCTGTTGCCATTAGAATGTTGGTTGCTGTGTAGGTGTCTTTTCCATCCACAAGGATTGTTTTATTATCAACAAGTTCAGCCCAACCTGTACGCATTATCAGGTTTTCAAAATCACTTACCACATCCATATATTTTTGTTGCTGAAGTGAAGCAACCAATGCTTTTTTATCTTTTATGGTTTGTGTAAAATCAATGTCTGCTCCTTTAGGTTTTATACCCTTAAAATTGGAATGCGTAGCGAGACGTACCGTTTCGGCAGCCCGAATAAGGTTTTTAGACGGTACACAACCCACATTTACGCAAGTGCCACCAAAATCTAATCCTGCATTTACCATAAGTGTTGTGAGCCCTAAACCTTCAGCTTTAATGGCTGCTGAAAATGCAGCTGAACCACCACCAATAATTATTAAATCGAATTGATTTTGGCCTTTGGAATTTACAGCGGAAACCTCTTCCTCGTCGACATTATTTACAACCGAATAATCACCAACGCTGTTTATAGCATCTATTACATTTGCCTTACTCATCTTATCAGCATCAAAATTAAATTCGCCTTTTCCGGTTTCGTGGTTAACTGTGGAACTTAAAACTCCTTCAGTTGCGTTCATATCCTTTTCGATATGTGTTGCACAACCTTCACAGTTCATACCCTCAATTTCCAATGTAATGGTTTCTCTATTTTGAGGCATTTTGATTTTCATTTTAGCTGTATTTTTCATTGAAATCGGTACTGTTTACTTATTAAAAATTAGACCTTCCCTTTAATTACTTCGGCCTTAAACCCTTTCTTTTCTATGATAAGTTTTAGGGCTTTGATACTTGTTTTTGAACCATCAAACTCAATAACAGCAATATCTCCAGGGTATTCAACCGAATGTTCCAAAACACCATCTACTTCCTTTAATGCATTATAAATAGCATTGGAACAACCAGCACAAGTAATGCCTGTAATTTTAAATTTCACCGTGGTTGCATTGTGTTTCTTTGAAGCTACTTCCACAACTTGATTTGTAACCTCCTTGCTTTGTGATTTGGCCTGAAAAGAAAACAGCATTAAAGCCAAAATAGGCACTATTGATAGTTTTTTCATAATGGGTAATTTTGCGTTTATTTATCTTTTATAACTTTGTATCCTGTTGAATTAATTGCCTTTTCAATAGCTACTTTAGAGGTTTTAGACTTATCAAACTCTACGATGGCATTTCCCTTTTCATACGAAGGGGTTACATTTATAATACCGTCCAATTCATTTACAGCGTGTTTTATGCTTTCTTCACAGCCAGCACAAGTCATTCCTTGAACATTAAAGTTTACAGTTTGAATATTTGATTGGTTTACAATGACCACTTCTTTTTTATTATCCGGATAAAAAATGGATGAATAATATGGAAATGCCAGCATTATAATTGCAAATGCTGTTACTATTCCCAAAAAGGTTTTTGACTGTATAAATTTTGATTTTCCTTCCTTACCGGCAGGCAGGTCGTCCGTATCGCATTCACAATCGATTTCTTTTTGAGGTTTTAGTTTTTGATACCAAGCAAAGCCGAGCACTAAAATTGTTAGCCCGATTAGATAAGGTCTAAAAGGCTCAAGCCAAGAAAATGTTGAGGCAATTCCACTTGTTCCCGCGATTAAAGCCAAAACGGGTGTAATACAACATAAAGAGGCTGTAATTGCAGTTAACAAACCTGCACCAATTAATTTGTTTTCACTTTTCATATCGTTTCTAAAACTTTGTTTTTATCGAGTATTTCAAAAAACGGATTTAATAATGTTGAATATTCAGGGGTTAGTGAGTAAAAAATCGTTTGAGCATCTCTTTCGGTTTCCAATAAATTTCTGTCCTTCATTTTTCTCAAATGTTGAGAGATAGCAGAAATATTCATTTCGAGAATATCACTTAAGTCGCAAACGCAAAGTCGTTTCTCCTCAAAGAGTAGGTAAAGAATTTTTAGCCGAACATTATTTCCGACTAAAGAAAGTCCATTTGCCAAATAGTCAAACGATTCATTTAATTCTGAAACTGTCTTTTTACAACGGTTTATCTGTTCAATATCTGCCTGTTGTCTAATGCAAGAATTATTTTTCATAAGGCAAAGTTACAATTATTTCTTATTTAAGCAAATACTTAAATACAAAAAAGAATGATATGTAAATTTTGATCATTATGTTCCTTTTGTTTTGATTTGTGTTTTGCAAAAACTAAAACTACCGAAATGTACATCTGTTCTTTTAGCTTGTAGGTGAAGGTATTGCTGGCTTTACAGTTAATTGTCTTTTAAAACTACAAAACAGAAAATTCTGTATGGTGTTGAATGGTGTTGTGTGGTCCTCTGATACACAGCGAATTTTGTCAAATCCTTTTTTTAATTCCGATGTTAATTCCTCTTCATTGTATTGTTTTATTTCAAGTCCGCTACATTTTTTTGGTCCGTTTTGTGAAAAGGTTCCTATTATTAAATAACCTCTTACAAATATTGTCGCTATGTTAGTATATTTTTTAATCTGGTCATCTGTTGTAAGAAAATGAAAAGTTGCTCTGTCGTGCCAAACATCGAAAGATGTATCTGGTTCAAATTCGGTAATGTCGCTTACAATCCAATTTACTTTACTTGCCTTTTCTCCCAGTCTTTTTTTAGCTTTCGCAATTGCTTTTTCTGAAATATCAAGTACAGTAATGTTATTATACCCTTCCTTAAGTAAATAGTCAACAAGTTTACTGTCGCCACCACCAATGTCTATAATTTTTGCCTTTTTATTTAGTTTGAACGAACGTATAAACTTCAGTGAAGTTTTTGGTATTTCTTGCGTCCAACTTACCTGGTCTGGATTTTTAGTTTCGTGAACTGTTTCCCAATGTTTCTTTCTGTCTAATTTCATTTTGATATCTAAATTCGGTTCATTGGTAAATCAATATATCATCTATTGATTTAAATATCCCTTTAATAGTGGTAAACACACCTTAAATCTCATCCAAGGATTTTCGGTTTTTGTCTACAGATTTCTTGAACTGCGTAGGTGTCATTCCAGTTACTTTTTTGAATTGATTGCTTAAGTACGCAACGCTACTATAATGTAATTGAAAAGCTATCTCACTCAAGGTTAATTCATCATAGACAATAAGTTCTTTTACACGTTCAATTTTTTGGTTGATGATGTATTGCTCGAACGTGATGCTTTCTACCGACGAGAATAGGGAACTTAAATATTTATAATCCAAGTTAAGTTCGCCAGTAACAATATCTGCCCATTTTAATTCGGTCTTTTCATTGGAATAATGTATTTTCTCAATTACCAAATTTTTCATTTGCTCGATAAGCAGACTTTTACGGTCGTCAATCAAACTAAATCCTGCATTTTGTAGCTTTTTTTGCAAAGATTTTTTTTCGAATTCATTGAGCATCGAAACCAATTCTACTTCTCCTAACTTGACAGCTTTGTAATCAATGTTCAATCCTACCAAAATTTGGGAAACTGCCGATATACATCTCGGACAGACCATATTTTTTATGTGGATGGTATTATTCATAGGTTGAACAAATGCCTAATAAAATCTAAATTTAGATATATGATTAGTATTACAGCAGCAATAAATAATCCTATCATCGCTGAAATTCCGATAACCTTATCTTTTTTTGTAATCGGATTTTTCTGTTTATATGTATTTTTCTTGTTTTTTCTTCTATTTCTTCTACTTTCACTCATCATCTTTCTCCTCTTTAAAATATTAAAGGCTGAAGAATCCGCTTTTACCAATTAACTCTAACCCTGATTATTTTAACGTATCTCTAACCTCACCACAGGTTAACATTGCTTCGCCATAATATGGGTTACGGACTTCTTCCTCTAAACTTATCCAGTACGCTCCCTTATTATTGTCTGCCATTGGACAAAACTGGATATAAACATTTTCATTGACCCCAAAGAGCTGTACACTACTTATCATATGCGCAGACAAATGCTTAAAATGCCCTCTTTGTTTTGAAATATCCGTATTACTTGAAATAGCATTTGCCGAAGTATTTAATTCCTTCTGAATGGTCATCCAATGGTTATGTGCTTTTTCATCAGACAACAACTTCATATCTACATTTTTCAGGGATTGTATTATTTGCATTCCTGCTTGTTGTGCATTTTTGGCATCATCATTAACCAAAGCATCTTTCAAAAGAATATAATCCTCAAACACCTGTTTTAACTGGCCTTGAAATTTGTTTGAAACAGCTATCCTTTCTTTCATTTCTGAATGGTCAGTATTCCCCTTACTATCATCAGAATTGTTTCCTTGCATACCTAAATGCCCTTCGTGACCGGTCATTGTTTTGCCACCAGCAGTGTTCATCATAGATTTTTTGCCTTGTAATTGTGCAGCAGCATCTACTGTAAACGTGCCATTAGTTACCACTTCATCACCATTTTGAAGACCTTCAATTATGGTATAGGTGTCTCCATTGGCATTACCGAGTAAGACCTCTCTCATTTCAAAAACAGCTTCGTTAGGATTAGTTTTAATATAAACTACAGAACGTTCACCAGTCCACATCACAGCTGTAACAGGAACTGTTATTTTACTTGAAGTGCTTTCTTGAGCACCTTCAATTTTACCTTCGACAAACATACCTGGTTTAAATAGGTCGTTCTTATTATTAAGTACTGCTCTAACTACGACGGTACGTGTAGAAGAATTTAATAAAGGGTCAATAAATGAAACTTTTGCATCAAATACTTCATTGCGATACGCATTGGTAGTCACTTTAATGGTTTGACCAACTTTCAAGGAAGCAATCTGATTCTCATAGGCATCAAATTCTGCCCAAACCGTATTGAGGTTGGCTATTTTATATAAGGGCTGTCCTTGTTTTACATAGTCACCTTCTTCTACCATTTTATGGGTCACTGTTCCTGAAACTGTAGCAAAAACCGGAAAATATTCTTGCACTTTTCCAGCAGCTTCTATGGCATTAATTTGCTTTTCTGAAAGTTTCCATAATTTAAGCTTGTTTTTTACAGCCTTATACAATTCTGGTTGCGATTCTTTTATAGATGAGGCTGTAAGTAACTCTTGCTGAGCTGCAACTAAATCTGGTGAATATATGGTGGCCAAGCGTTGACCTGCACCAACACGTTCTCCAGTAGAATTAACATATAATTGTTCTATTCTACCACCAAAATAGGTTACTTGTACAGCATTGGATTCTTCATTGGCTTTTATCTTTCCAGATAACTTTAGAAAATTATTCCCGATTTCACCCTCACCAACAATGGATGTTTGAATGTTGGCCAATGCCATTGCATTATCTGTCATTTTAAACTGATCTGCCATAAGACCATCTGCTCCTGCTTCAGCAGGTATTAAATCCATTCCACAAATTGGGCAGTCACCAGGTTCTGGTTGCATAATCTGTGGATGCATAGAGCAAGTCCACATTTGATTAGAAGCAATTTCTTCTGAATGATTGTGATTCTCCGTAACCTCATTTGTTGCACTATCAGCAGAATCTCCACCAAAAATTAGAAAGCCACCCAATAGGCCAACAATCAACGCAACACCTATGTAAATGATGTTTTTATTCATAATATTTATTTTTTATTTTTTTTACTAATTTTTCTAATGGTCGGTGATGACGTATACCAGAGCAAAAATCCACTCAAAACAGTAATTAAGCCCAAAAGTGAAAATGCTCTTAAAACAATGGTGTTAAAGTTGTCCCTGCCTTCATAATCCATTGTATGTGTCATCCATAAAAAGTCAAACCAGCGCCACGCCCTGTGCCTCACCGTTTGGAATTTTGCATCTGTTATTGAAACGTAGGCTTTCAACGCTTCATCCGTATCATAAGAGATAACATAGGCTGGCAACAATTTTTCACGATATTCGTGATGGTCACCCACTTCACTTATCCGTTGGATATTGGCCACTTTTAAATTCTCCATCATCTGGTTTTTAGCAATGTACAAGGCTTCATCTTGAGAAATAGTCTTTTTCGCTTCGCCAGTTCTCGCATTATACAATTGCTGATTGTTAATCCAATAGTACGGTTCGTTATTGATATCCCTGATTTCTATATCACGAATGCCTTCATTACCTTTAATAAGTGAAGGACTAATAAGGTTGTCAAAGGTTTTTGGCGCATATTCCATATTACGGAATTGGTCGCCGTGAATGTCATCAATGTTTGTCCAACTGAAGTACATCCCGCTAATCGTCCATATCAAGAACTGAATACCTAAGAAAATACCTAAATAGCGATGAACTCTTCTTATTTTTAATGCTGTATGTCTATTTACCATATTACTGATTTACCTTAAAGTTGAATTTTATAGAGACCTTCTCCCAACTCAATGAAATTGCACCTTCATTGTCATTAATCTTGTTCACTTGATATTCCAAGTGTTCGGTAACTTCATCTGAAATGATGGGTTTAACTTTGAAGCGCAAGACATCATCCTTCTCCTCATACTCGTCCTTGCCATGTTGGTCCCAATTTGAATTAAAAATTATGGTCCATTCTTCTTTTGATGGAATAGTAAAAAACCCATATTTACCGGCAGGTAACATTTTACCATCAATAATTAAATCCTTATTAGTTTCTATCCAGGTAGCCATATGTGCACCCGCTTGCCACAACTGGTCATAAGCCAACAACCCACCAAAAATGATTCTATTTCTTACGCCTGGCGACGAATAATCGATATGAATATGGGCATCGCCTATCATTGCCATCGTTGATGTATGTGGGCTCAAAGGTTTCTTTTTATCTGGTTCTGCAGAAGTTTCTGTGGCTTTTTCCTCAACAACTACCTTTTTCACATCTTGTTTGCAAGAGACGATTAGCAAAACGATTAGTAATACAGAAAGGTGGATATTTTTTTTCATAAGATTTTACTTTGTATTTCTTGACGAAGAATGTGTTTTAATAATCTTCCATTTACCATCCATCTTTTTTAAGATTGACGTTGCCACTCCTTTTTTCTTTATCGTTCTACTTTCGCCTTTTTCATCTGGATTGAGCACGATAGTGTAGATGTAGGTTTCAGTAGTAAATGCATAAGGCAAATCTACTTCCGCATCAATTTCATAATCTGAAAATTCAAATTTCTTAAAATGCCCTAATTCTGGTCCTAAATGATGTTCTATGTAGTTTGCATAGGTACCCTCTATACCACCTGATTCAAATACTTCGGAATCCTTGGCAAATAACTCGAACGTACCTTCTGTCGTTAGGTTTTGCAGGGCATCTTTGTATGATTTCATTACTTTTAGAACAGCTTCTTTCTCTGTTCCTGAATCTGCGTTTTGGCTAAACAGTTGGCCTGTGGCAAACATAATTAGCATTAGGATTGTTGTTAGTTTTAGTGTTTTCATAATTTTGGTTTTATAATGTTTTATTTATTGACGTGTATTCTATTTATGTTGGCTATACCAAATACGAGTACCAAAAAGCTTAAAAAAACTTCCATCATCACTAAAAGTTTTCCCGAAATAGTTAATGGTACTACATCACCAAACCCAACCGATGAAAAAGTAATTAAGCTGAAATATATAAACTCGAAAAATTGAGGTATAAATGATCTGTTGAGTGATGTAGTTGATTTAAAATTTTCCGAACTTAAAATATATAATGCTTGGTAGTCTGCTGAAAACGAAAGAACAATCAAAATAATTAACACAGCAAATAATGTTAGAACGTGTGTAAGTTGATGACTTTCGCCTATTATTTTACTTAGCTGTATAAAAGTGAGCCTGACAATAAAAACCGTTTTCACCAAAGCCATACCAACAATTATAAGCGCAAGAAACTGGTTATCAGAATCTAAATCTGCCCATAAAGTATAACTTAATGATAGTGCAGTGATTACACTTGCAGTAAACAATACCTTTTTAAATAGTTGTTTGTAAAACCCTGTACTTTCAGATATTTCTATTATGTTTTCTTCAGCCATTTTTATTTATTTGCTTAACTAAATAATTGAAGTGCCAATGCACCACTAACTATTATAATAAGTATTGTATAGACTATATAATTAATCCATTTATTAGCAACCGATTTTTCAGTTGTTTGTTTGCAACCATCTTTGCAACAATCTTTCATCGTTTTTTTAAATTAAATTTTTATTTCTTCTTTAAATAGCACTTGACAATGAGAGTTAGACTCTATCCATTAATCAAAAAATTGGCCTCCCTCCCATAATCAAGCACTTTTTTATTAGCCTCTCTTTTTCATTTTCCATTTTTACCTGACTAAGGAAGAGAAGTGCTGTTAATCAATTATTAGGGAGAATTTAGTTCCCTTCCTTCTTCAGGCTGCTATTAATTATATCAAATCTTGCTTTTTAAAATTTGTTGTGCCTGACAAGGGAAGGAGTTAACACTAACCATCAACATTTTTTTCCTTCCCGTGACAGGACTTAATGACTATTAATATTTCCTTAAGACTGGAACCGTTCTGTTAACTAATAAACCAGAACATTGCTGTCCCATTAAAGTTTAAAAAAGTTCTTTGAAATATTTGAAATATAGTTAGTTACAGAGGTATTTCGGTTAAACGGATTTCAATTTTAACTTTTGCAATTCCACAAAGAATTGCAATGCATCGAGATAAATACG
>JANSXF010000034.1 GCA_024743095.1 Flavobacteriaceae bacterium | reverse complement strand
TGAGCTTCAATACTTGTTCGGGACTTGCATAAAGCATCGAAATTTGGTGCCTCGATTCTGATACGACATAAAAAAAGCCCCGTAAAGAGGCTTATATGAATCCGTTTTTTTGCTTTTCAATGGCTTGTGCAACGGTTACCAGTGTTGTGCAATGTTTTTTTTACACGCCTACAGCACCTGCTCCTGAAGAGATAGACTCAACAGTATTTCCTCTTACTCTTGCATTATATCCTTTAATCGATTCGCCTTTAAGCAGTTTTCGTACTAATATTAATCTTCGGTAATAGGTGTTTTCAAAACGTATTGCTAAGGTAAATAACATCATAATAATTCCTGCAATAATGGAATAACCATACAATGCTTTTGAAGCAGTAAGTACAGCTTGTATTCGCGAACGTCCATATATTGCCAGTCCACCACCTCTAAATTGTGATAAGTTTACTGCATCTAAATGATGTGCTATGTTTTCCAACCCTTGCAACTGTAATTTGTAAAACAACCAAGAGTAAATGGCTCCAGCAAATGCTACACTTATCAATGAACGGATTACAATTGACAAGGATGCAACTGCTAAGGTTTCTGCCATATCAAAACCATCTAAGGCATAAAACCAAATACTTATAAAAAGGATAACCATTCCCATCCCTCTTAATATAGAAGGAACAATTAAATAGTTGATGTCTACTTCTGGACTGATTAAAAAATACATCATTACAAAGTGTAAGGTGTAAAAAATCATTCCTGAAATAATTAAAAATTTGGTAGGCCATTTTTTTGCATACCACTTTCTAGCATAAATAGCCCCTATAATAATTCCTGGTACCATTGCGTAATTCAATAGGTTGTTGGTGAGCGAATCATAGCCAAGAATACCAACCGTAAAGGTGTTTTGAATAACACCCGAAGCTAAAAACATACCTAAACACATCAATAAAATAAAGCCTTGAATAAAGTTTTTCTTTTTAAAAACACTTAACGGAACATAAGGTCGTTTTAATCCTTTTTGTCGCCATAGAAAAAGAATCATAGTGATGATAAAGCCAATGGTTGAAGCTTGTATATAGCTTGAAGCAAACCAATCTTGTTGTTTGGCAAATACTAAGGTATAGGTTAATAGGAAAAAGGACACTACAAAAAGTAACATACTCAATAAATCAATTTGATATAAAGGTAGTTTTCTTGAAAATCGTAAGTCGTGCATAAAAATAACCGAGATAAGCACCAAAACAAGCATTATAATTGCCATTACCAAATAGACCGATTCCCATTGTAGGTTATAGGCAATTTTTGCAAAGAAATAACCTCCTATTTGAGCGGTTGAAATACTTAAAGGATAAAATACTGTATAAAATTTGGTTCGGTCGCCATCTGGACTTAGAATAAATAATAGTGGAAGTACAAACTCAATAATGGCAATGATTTTAAAAAAACCAATGACAAAGTTTGCTGCAATAATAACATACGGACTATCTGTGCTTATAATGGCTATTGAACACAATGCGATCATCGACAAACTGGTAATCATCAACTCTTTGCTTCTAAATCGCATTTTAAACCGTAACAAATACGGTAAGGCTGTACCCATTCCAATAAAGGAAGCATAGTTTGCAAACGAGAGATACTCAGAATAAAGTGCCAAATCACTCATCATATTGCTAAAATTGGCTGTATAAATTCCACCTACAACCAATAACGGAAATAGGTATAGAATAATGAGCAATAGCATTGCGGGTTTGGGCACCCAATCTTTAAAAAGGCCTTGGTTATACATTGGTTATTCTACGATAATATTTACATTCATTCCTACACGTAAACTGTTTAAATCTTCTTCTGATTTATCTTCGGTAAAATCAATACGAACCGGAATACGTTGCTGTACTTTCACAAAATTTCCGGTAGAATTATCTACAGGAATGGTCGATAATTTAGAGCCTGTAGCTGCCGAAATAGAACTTACTTTGCCTTTAAAGGCTTTTCCTCCCAAAGCATCTACTTCGATAGTCAATTCTTTTCCAACTGTAATGTCTTCCATTTGGGTTTCTCTAAAGTTAGCAATGACCCATTTTTTATCATCGGTTACAATACTGGCTACTTGCTGACTAGGGTTTAACAATTGACCTTCGTTTACTTTACGTCTTCCCATAAAACCATCGTAAGGTGCAGTAATTACAGTATAAGATAAATTGAGTTTTGCCAAGTCTAAAGCCGCTTCGGCTTGCTTGATTCCTGCTTGGCTCATTTCAATTCTACCATCCATTTCACGAAGCGAATAATCTACCGATTTGCGTTGTCCTAATAATGCATTGTATTTTGCTTTTGCAGCATCGTACTTGGTTTTTATACCATCGTATTGTTGTTGGGTTACCGCTTCATCTTTTAACAAAGCAGCAAAACGATTTAAGTCTCTTTCAGAATTTTCTAAATTGGATTTTGCACCAGCAATATTGGCTTCAATAATAGACGTGTTGTTAGCAACTGTATTAATTGTTGATTTTGCTGTTTTTTCACCAGCTAAAGCACTTAAATAAGCAGCTTCGGCTTGTAAAACTTTGGCTTTAATTTCGCTATCATCTAAAATCACCAACGTATCGCCTTTTTTTACTCTCTGGTTTTCTTCGAAACGAATTTCTTTAATATAAGCGGAAACTCTGGTGTTTATTGGATTGATATAAGCTTCTACTTGTGCATCGTTTGTAAAGTTTTTATCGCCAATATGGAAATAGTGTTTTAGTACAAAAATCAAGGCAACTAGTGCTACTAAAAATATAAGTAGATTGATAAAAAACACTGTTTTTTTGTTTTTACCTGCTTTCTTTTCGGTTTTTGAATTGTTATCTGACATTTTTATTCTTTTTGTAATGGTTACAGTGTTCCTACAGTTTTTAATACATTATAGTATGCCTGAAGGATATTAATTTCTGAATTTACATATTGTAATTCGGCTTCTAATTTAGAGTTGCTAGCATCTAACATTTCAGTAATAAGTGCTAACTGATTTAAATATTTTTTCTCAATAATTTTATAGTTTTCTTCAGCCAAACGTTTGCTTTCCAAATAGGTTGCTTTTTGCGAAACCGCTTCGTTGTATTTTAAATAAGCTGCTTGTGTAGCCACTTGTAAATTTTGTTGAGTAAGCGTTTTGGCTTCGGTTACTTGCTCTACTTTTAACTTGTTTAATGACTCTTTTGCTTTGTTTTTGTAAAGCGATTCAATATTATAGGTTAACGATACACCAACTTGCCAACTATTAAAGTACACATCGTTTATTGGAAAGGAATTGGTTAATGGACGTTGCATATTGTAACCAGCAAAGCCTGCCAAAATAGGTAGCTTATCTGCTTTGGTAATATCTAAGCTCGTTTCGGCTAATTCCTTTTGGGTATCCATAGTTCTAATAAGTGGATGATTGGTAGCTACTTCGTCTTGATATGTTTCTATATTTTGTAACGCAGGATTAAGTTTCAGCGTTTCTTCATCAGGAATAATTTTAGTATTTGCTGGTAATCCTAATGCAATAACCAATTGGTTGTTTAAAATTGAAATATTATTGTCTATCGTTACTATGGCTTGGTTTAAAGATGCTAATAATAAATCGCCACGAATTACTTCGTTACGTGTTACCATACCTTGATTGTAGAAACTAGTTACGTTATCAATTCGTTTTTGAGCCAATTTGATGTTTTCTAAAAAGACTTGCTTTTGATTGTACAATTTGTAAAGGCTTAAATAATTAGAAATCACCAAAGATTTAATGCCAATTTCATCATTTTCTACATTTAAGTTCGCCAATTTTTCTTGAAGATTTCCAACCTTAATGGTATTATTGATAGCGTTTCCTTTGTAAAGCAATTGTTGGGCTTGTAAGGAAAAGGTATTACCAAAATGTGGCATATCTACGGTTTGTAGGTTTGAAAAATCGGTGTCCAAAATTTCAATATCACCCAAATACATTGCTGTTGCACCTAACGAAACATTAGGTAGTTGAAGTTGTTTATAAACTTCGGTCTGCTGTTTGGCAATATCAACCGACTTTTTTGAGACTTTTAGTTTTTGATTGTTTTCTAACGCTAGTTGAACAATTTGGTCTATGGTATATTGTTTAGGAACAGCTTCTTGCGAAAAGCCAAAGCCATAAACAAATATGAGTAATAGGCTTACTGTTTGTTTTAAAAAATGCATAGATATTATAGTTATTTTAGTTCTTAACAAAAAGAACTTGTTGAATAAATTTTTTTAGTTTTCTTCCCACTTTCTAATTGCTTCATCTATTTTCTGATTTAAAAAGTTCTGAAAATCAATGACCTCCTTTAGCTTACTGTTAAATTCAATGTCGCTATTGCTTCGATGTTTTAAAACATCTTCCATTACATTGTTAAAATCATAAAGTTTTTTAGCATATTCCTCCACTCTTTTTTTCCAATTCTCTAAATCTAGATAGAAGTATCTTTTTCTATCACCACTAAATGTTTTGTAGTTAATTGTACCATCTTGTAGATGACTGTTTATTGCATTGCTAACGGCACTTTTACTTGCCTTTAAAAACTCTCTAATTTCATCAAATGTTTTATGAGAAGGTTCGGACAATAACAAGAAACTAAATACTCTGCTTGCAATAGGTGTTTTTCCGAATTGCTCATAAACAACTCCAATATCTTCAACACGTTGTTTTAAATTATCCATATTAATTAAGAATTAGTATGGTGCAAATATACAAAGTTTTTTTAGTTCTGTAAATTAAGAACTGAAATTATTTATGATAAATTTTAAAACTAACTGCATCAATTATTTCAATAAATGAAAGGTAGAATGCTTCAACTAATCATAAGATGTGTGTGTTTCAGTAATAATTTGTCGTTGGCTGTTTTAGACAAGTTTTATGACATTAAAATATTTAGCCTTTATTCAGGACGGGTCAAAATGTTGCACAACTTGATTATATGCTGAACTTTGTTGTGTATATACCGCCAATTTGGTTGGCTATGCCCAAGTTCTGCAAATTATTTTTCAGTATAGTTGCCATATTTTATTTTCTCGGTATGCAATATAAAGATAATTAAAGGTCATCAAATGGGTTGTTGATATTTTTGATACTATTCTCGGTTACATGAGTATAGATCATGGTGGTCTTAGGATTATTGTGCCCCAAAAGTTCTTGGATATAACGGATATCGGTTCCACTTTCCAATAAATGTGTAGCAAAACTGTGCCTTAGCGTGTGAAGAGTAACCTTTTTCCGTACTCCCGCACTCATGACAGCTTTTTTTAAAACGCTTTGTGCACTGCTGGCACTATATTTTAATTCTTTTTGACCTTCAAACAAATATTATTTAGGCCTGAACTGTTTGTAATACTCCCGAAGAATCTCAAGAAAACTGCCTGAAAGTAATGTGTATCTATCTTTTTTTCCTTTTCCGCCCTTTATGTGTATCAACATTCTACTACTGTCAACATCATCAATTCTGAGATTGATAGCTTCACCTATTCTTAGTCCTCCAGAGTAGATGAGGGACAAAAGTGTTTTATGTTTTAGGTTGTGGGTGGCATCGATGATGGACCTTACCTCCCCCTTGCTCAGGACAACAGGAAGTTTTTTCTCTTTCTTTGGTCTGGTTAGGTTTAACGAACCAATATCGATGCCCTTGAACAAAAAATACTTCTTTATGCCGTTGATGCATTGGTTTTGATAGGATATGGATTTTCCTTCTCGTACGATGAATTCATAATTAAAGGATTCGACCAACCTTCTTGAGTGGCTTCTAGAATTTTTCAAGATGGTGTACCTGAGAAAAAAATTGGTAACCTCAACGTAGGTGTTCACAGTGTTGGGACTCAATCTCTTTTCCTCCAACCACTTCCTGAACCTATCCAAGTTTTGTTTGTTCAGAGAATCAATGGGCGGTAAATATAGTTTTACTTTCTTTTTAGGTTTATCAGTTTGCTTTTGTTTTAATTCGGTATAGTCCACATAGCAATTTATCTTGCGCATATGGTTGAATACAAGATTTAGGTTCTGGCCTGTGTTCTTGATATAGAATTTGCCGTTTGAATTGTCTCTATTCAACTCCTTTAGTTGAATAAGATGGTTTTCCAATGTTTCATTGGCATAAAAGTTAATGATAATAACATTATCCCCATTTTGTTTTCCTTGAATCAGTTTTACGGTTTTCATCTAAATTTTTTAGATTCTTGAGGGTATGCTGGGCCATTTACTGTAAATAATATGTTTCAAATTACGAAATCAATTCAAATTAAGGAGTCTTATCTTGTGAAGGATGAATGTTATTCTAAGTTTTGGACATCCTAAATACCATCACTGAAAGAATCGACCATTGTGAGGCAATCATTAAATTGTTTCTACAATTTTTGTATCTTAATGAAACTAAAAGAGAGCAAATTATATCTCCGAAGTTCTTTTCATGGTTTTGTTGTGCAATCAGGTGTGCAAAATTTAAGAATTTGATGTAAAATATTGATTAACAATATGTTGTTTGTTTGTGGCTAAGTCTGCCACCCCGACAGAAATGGTTTTTTTAGCAACAAATTAAACCATAAATTATTGAAAACCAGAAAATTAATTTTTTCTGGTTTTTTTTGTGCCCATCTGAAACCAGGGAGAAAGGTGTCCTATAGGGTGTCCTATTTTAATCGGAATGGATTTCGTATATTGACGTTCATGATTCGATATTTCGTGTGATTTGACTTTCGCTTAACGGATTGTTCCACTAAAAGCGAAACACATGGAAACCTCTAAAACATTCAGTATCAGATTTTGGCTCAAGAAAACGGCCAAAAGGAAAAACGGGCTTGTTCCCATCTATGCCCGGATCAAGGTCGATGGGATTCCCTCGGACCTCAGTATCAAGCGCACCACTTTGGAAGATCATTGGTGTCCTAAATCAAATAGATTGAACCCAAGGGTAAAGGGGGCCAATGGTATCAACAAGTACCTTGATGATGTCTATGCCAAACTTTTGGACTGCCATAGGCAACTGTATTCCGAAGGTATGGTAATCACCTCCAACGCCATTAAACTGCGTTATCTCGGAGAGGATAGGACATTAAGGACTCTTGAAGATATTATCAAGTACCACCGTGACAAGGAAATGCCAAAACTTGAACCCGGCACTTCTAAGAATTATGGGGCAACGGAAACCTACCTAAAACGGTTCGTAAAGAAAAAGTTCAACTCACAGGACATCAGGCTGTCCTTCATCGATTATACCTTCGTTGTTGAATTTGAGAATTTCCTTAGAAATTGTACTCCGATCAATAAGGCTCAGCCACTGACCAACAATGGTATCATGAAGCACATGGAGCGGTTCAAGAAATTGGTGGGCATAGCCTTTAAGTTCAGGTGCATCCCCCAAAACCCCTTCAACCAGTACAACATGAAGTTTGAGGATTACGACAGTGATTTTCTGGAAGAGGCCGAAATTCAACGCTTGGCTTCTGTTGGAATCAGGGATAGCGGCAAGGGCATTGTAAAGGATATTTTTCTTTTTGCATGTTATACAGGTCTCAGCTATATTGAGGTCAAGCTCCTCAAACGGGGCGATATTGTAACGGGTATCGATGGGGAGGAGTGGATCAATGTCAAACGGAAAAAGACCAAGACCCCGGTGAGGGTTCCACTTCTATCCCAGGCCAAGGGGATATTGGATAAGTATTCGGATTTTCCCGATGTCAAAAATGGGCATACCCTTTTACCGGTCTATTCCAATCAAAAAGTAAACAAATACCTAAAGATTATTGCAAGCAATGCCGGAATCAAAAAGCACCTGACCTTTCATGTGGCCAGACACACTTTTGCGACCACTATTACCCTGATGAACAATGTCCCCTTGGAAACGGTATCCAAGCTATTGGGGCATACCAAACTTTCGACGACCCAAAAGTATGCAAGGGTAGTGGAGAAGAAGATAAGCAAGGATATGGCCCAGTTAAAATCTGTTCTGGAAACAAACGAAAAGAAAGAAGTTGTAAATGGCGGGCAGCCTTTGGCCAACCTACGGATCGTCAGATAAATTTAATAGCTTATGTGCTTATTTTCTTATGGTGGATTTTTGAAAAAGAATAAAAAACCAATAACAGCCAAGACAATGCTGCCAGCAATTATAAAAGGGTAGTAAAAACCACCTGCGAGTAACCAAGTCCCTAAAACAGGCCCTAGAATTTGACCAACGCTATTAGTAGAGCTCTGAATAGAAATGTTCCTGCCAGTATTTTGCTTTGATATTAATGAGACCGCAGAAAGTAAATTTGGGGTTACCATAGCACCTCCAGCAGCGAAAACAACGATTAACACATATACCAAGTATTCATTCTTAAAAAAGGGAAAGACAATTAAGGATAATCCAGATATAAACAACCCTAATGCAATTTGTTTCTTTGTGGATAAAAACTTCTCTCCGTAAGTAGCGAACAAAGGTTGTAAAACAGCCATTATTGAACCACATAGCATAAAACCAATACCTATTTGGTTACTGTTAAATCCTAATTCATCTTTCCCATATATTGAAAAGACAGTTTCAAACAGCGTTACTACAAATTGGATGACAAACGACAGACCCAGTAATACGACAAAATATTTGGTAAATGTGAATCGCAAGCTCGCTTTTTGTGTTGTGAACGTATGTACGCGAGTGGTGTTTTTTAACCATTTTGCTACTACAAATAAGACTATAAGTCCTAGAAGAGCGGCAAACAAAAAGGGTACTGAAAATCGGTCTAAATGCAGCAGACCTATCGTATATTTTAAATGAAGGTCAGTTTGAGACAGAAAGCCACCAATGACAGGGCCAAAAATAACACCAGAGCTAATGGCAACACCCGACCAACCCATTATTTTTGTTCTTCGTTTTTCAGAAGTAATGTCGCTCAAATATGCGTTGCTAACTGGAATAACTGATGACGTGAAAATACCACCAAAGATGCGAGCAACATATAGCATCGTCAATGATGTAGCAAGACCGGTAAGTAATTGCATAATTACAAAGCCGATTAGCCCAACAATGATAATGGGTTTACGGCCGTATTTATCGGATAGCCTGCCCCAGAGTACAACGAAAAGAAGCTGGAAGAGCGGATAAATACTGGTCAAAAAACCAATATGAAAGTTAATCGAATCAGTATCTAGGTTATCTCCTAAAGCTAATCTTTCGGTATAGTAGGGAAGGGTTGGCAATAAAATACCATAACCCAACATCACTACAAATAAACTCAACAGGATTAAAGATATCCTGTTGAGTTTTTCTTTTTTGTCCATTTATTTTTTACCGATTTTTCGCTTTAATAATTGCGCATTAATAGCTACTATAATAGTACTTAAGCTCATAAATACCGCACCAACCGCAGGACCTAAAACAAAACCTGAAGAATATAATACACCGGCTGCTAAAGGAATAGCCACGACATTATATCCTGTAGCCCAAATCAAATTCTGAATCATTTTATTGTAGGTGGCTTTCCCAAAGAGAATTAAATTGGCAATATCCTGTGGATTACTGTTGACCAGAATAATATCGGCAGTTTCAGCTGCTACATCTGTACCTGAGCCTACTGCAATTCCTACATCGGCTTTTGCGAGAGCGGGCGCATCATTAACACCATCACCCGTCATAGCTACAAAATCACCTTTGTTCTGTAACTCTTCTACAATTTCAACTTTTTGATGTGGCAATACCTCGGCGTAGTAACCATCCAATCCAAGTTTTTCACTCACAGCCTTAGCGGTTTTTTCATTATCGCCAGTTGCCATTAGAACTTTAATGTTATTCTTTTTAAATATTTTGATTGCCTCGGCAGATTCCG
This sequence comes from Flavobacteriaceae bacterium, assembly GCA_024743095.1. GTDB lineage: Bacteria > Bacteroidota > Bacteroidia > Flavobacteriales > Flavobacteriaceae > Flagellimonas. The sequence continues at coordinate 33,679 of JANSXF010000034.1, read as the reverse complement.
GTCTTATTTCATCAGCAAGCGCAATGTAACCTGCCAGTTTCCCATCAATTAATACAAACACGACAGTTTCAGCGGCATCACTATAAGCGTCTTTTGGGATGTCTATTTTTTCATCTCTTAAATAGCCAGGACTTACTACCTTAACTTCTTTGCCTTCAACATTTGCCTCTACACCCTTACCTGTAATTGCATTAAAGTTTTCAGGTTTTGGAATGGTTATGTTATCTTCTTTTACTTTTTTAATAATCCCAACAGCTATTGGATGTTCAGAACTTTGTTCCAATGCACTTGAAAGTCTTAAAATTTCCTCTGTTGAATAAGTCTCGTTAACAGACTCGATTCGAGTGACACCAAAATCACCTTTGGTTAGTGTTCCTGTTTTATCAAAAAGCAAAGCTGAAATTTTTCTGGACTCTTCAAACGCAGTTCTATTTCGAATAAGCAATCCATTTTGAGCAGATACTGCCGTAGAAATCGCAACCACCAATGGAATAGCAAGCCCTAATGCGTGTGGACAAGCAATAACCATAACGGTAACCATTCTTTCTAAAGCATAGACAAACGGAAAGCCTAAAATCAACCATACTGCTAATGTTCCAAAACCAATAGCCAAAGCGATATAGGTTAACCATTTTGCAGCCCTATCTGAAAGGTTTTGCATCTTGGATTTGGTTTTTTGTGCTTCTTCAACCATTTTGATAACCTTGTTGAGATAGCTATCCTTTCCAGTATGTTCAACTTTTACTTTTAAGGTACTATTGCCATTTACCGAACCACCAATAACCTTATCGTTTTCATCTTTTTTTACAGGTTTAGATTCACCTGTGAGCATAGATTCATTTAGGTAACTGGAACCGTCTACTATTATTCCGTCAGCCGGAACTTTTTCACCTGGTTTTACCAAAATCACATCATCCTTCAGTAAATCTTCGAGAGGGATGTCTTCTATGGTGTCGCCTTTTACCCTATGCGCTTCTGCAGGCATCATACTCACCAACAACTGTAAGGCTTTTGACGCACCTAACACACTTTTCATTTCTATCCAATGGCCAAGCAACATTATGGATATAAGTGTTGATAGTTCCCAGAAAAAGTCTTCACCTCTTAAACCAAAAACGGTAGCAGTACTATAAAAATATGCTACAGAAATTGCCATAGAAATCAAAGTCATCATTCCTGGTGCACCTTTTTTGACTTCAGACCAAAACCCTTTTAAAAATGGCCAACCACCATAAAAATATACAACAGTGGAAAGTGCAAAAAGGATATATGGATTTCCTGGAAGTAAAAATTCATAACCAAAAAATTCCTGAATCATTGGCGAGAAAAACAATATAGGAATGGTAAGCACAAGTGTTACCCAAAACCGTTTTCTAAAGTCTGCAATCATCATTTTATGATGGTCGTGACCCATTTGACCGTGTCCCGGATTGTGACCTGAATGGTCTCCATCTCCATGATTCATTTTAGAATGGTCTGCTTTTTTTTGTTTTTTCTTAGAGTGGTCCATTTTTGAATGGTCCATTTCTTCGTGATTGTGGTGTTCGTGATTTTCCATTATTGTCTTGTTTAAGTGTTATCGTAATTTTTTTCTCATTGCTTCCGATATGTTTTCGGCATAGACGCCATAAGCATCTACTAAAAGACCTTTAAGCTCTTTTTTGGAAGATATTGCATATAAAATGCTGTTATCATCGGTACTGCTCATTCCTTCAAAGCGATATATTTTATCCACTTTAAAATCTTCTGGTCGAATCTCAATTTTCAGGGAAGCACATTCCAGACATTCAGGTTTTAAGTTGAAATCATAAGGGTATTCGTTTGTCTGCAAATCGTTAATAGCTTCTGAAAGGGTGTTATAATTTTTCATTTATTTTTATTTATAAGTCATTGTAAAATAACTGTTGTCTTCTTCGGTAAATTTTTGAAAGGTCAATAGACCTTGTGCATTTAATTTCTCGTTAACAGTATAATTGAGTTGCTTAATGCGAATTCCCAAGGCATAGGCCTTAATGTTAATTTTTGAATTAATATTATTTTCGCTATTATTAAATTTTCGGTCGTAAATTTTTATGGTACTTTTTGAGCCAAAAAAATTCAACAAGCCCGAATCAAAACTCATTTCTAATTCTATATCTTCAAGATTGTCCAAATCATAGAGGTCTTTAAATTTTTTAGAGGTGGTATTAATTTCGGTCTCCTTTGATTTTGGGCTGGAAAACGGGAAAGCCATTACCATTATACTTGCTTCATCAGGCTTGCAACGATAAGTTGTGGTGTATTTATCGGTCGATTTTTTGTCTTCATCGAACAATTCCGTAACCACCTCAATTTCATAGTATCCATTTTTCTTTATTGTTTCACCAGCTTCAAAAGTTTGTTTGTTTAAAAAAGAGCCTTCTTCATCAAAATTTTCTCGAACAACAACTCTACCTGAAATCTGCCCAATAAGCATTTCAGTTTGTCCAGTCATTGTGATGCTGAATAAAGTGATTAGTACTATAAAGCCTTGTTTTTTCATATATGGTGCATTAATTTTTTTACCTCTTTTGCCATAATATCACTTAAATCTATTCCATTTGAAGAGTGTGGGATGGTATTACAAGTCACTATTTTTTCTACTCCGGAATCCAATAAATCTTGATAGGCGTTTCCTGAAAAAACGGCGTGAATGCCTACACAAATAGGTGGTTTCATTCCTGCTTTTTTAAGATGTTGTACGGTTTCAATCATTGTTCGGGCTGTGGAAATAATATCATCTACCAAAATGGGTGTAGCATCTTTATATATATCCACATCGGGAACAGAGACTTCTACATCACGGTCACCGTGACGCACCTTTTGTAATACCGTAAATGGTGCTCCTGCATTTTTGGCGACTTCTGATACCCATTGTTCACTTTCAGAATCAGGTCCGATAAGTACCGGGTTTTCGATATTTTCTTTAATCCATTCTGAAATTGCGTCGGCAGCGTGAATCACTTTATTTGGAATTTGATACACTTCTCCCAACGAACTAATTCTGTGCAAGTGAGGGTCAACTGTGGTAATGCTATCGGCGAAACCAGAAATCAATTTTCCGAAGAAACCGGAAGTCACTCCTTCTCCTTCATTAAATACTTTGTCCTGCCGCATATACGCCAAATAGGGTGCTACCAAACAGGTACACATAGCTCCTAATGATTTGGCTGTGTGGCTTAAAAAATATAGTGACAACAGTTTTTCGTCCGGTTCGTGCAAGGTGCATACCAGTACCACACATTTATCTTTAACATCAGACAATATGCGCGTGTATGATTCCCCGTCAGGGAATTTCCTTAATGTGGCTTGACCCACTTCAGCATCCATTTTTGTAGCCATTAGTTCTGTGAGTTCTTCATTTCCGGGAAGACTGAATAATATTGTTTTCATAGTATGTTCTTTAATTTATAGTTATGATGTCGTTATGGTTGTTTTCATATTCCAAGGCATAATTAAGTTCACCTTTGGATTCAGCATATATGGTATAAAGCAGTTGGTTCTCTTCGATTTGTTCTCCCAAATGCACATTTAGAAGAATCCCTGCCGATTTAGATTGTGGTGCTCCAGAAAGCTTGGCAAGTTTTGCAATTTTACGGTTATCAATTCGTTGCAAAACGCCTGACTTTTCAGCTTTAATTTCAATTTTATAAGGTGCTAAAACTGGTTTTGAAAATTGACCTTGCGCCTTACAAATGGCTACGAATTTTTCATATGCTTTTCCAGATTTGAGAATTTTATGTGCGGTTTCCTGTCCCTTTCCTTTTTCTACTTTTCCAGAAAGTTCTAATAGTTCAGTAGCTAAAAGCAATGCTCTTTCTGTTAAGTCTTTAGGTGCATCTTCCTCATTTTTCAAAACTTTTAATATATCTATGGCTTCTAAAGTTGGACCGATACCCCTTCCAACAGGCTGCGTGCCATCCGTAACTACAACTTTTACATTCAACCCAACAGCAGTTCCAACGGTTTCCATATGATTTTTTAGTTTTTCTGCCATTTCGGTACTGCGAACCTTGGCGGTTTCTCCCACGGGAATATCAATGACCACGTGAGTAGAACCAGCTGCTGCCTTTTTAGAGAGTACTGAAGCGATGAGCTGACCTTCGCTATCAATATCCAAGGCTTTTTCAATTTTAATGAGCACATCATCGGCAGGACTTAACTGCGCTGTACCGCCCCAAACAAAACATCCGCCTTCTTTTTCTACTACGGTCTTTATTTCCTCGGAAGAGAGCGTAACATTGGTCAGTACTTCCATTGTATCTGCTGTGCCTGCTGGCGAAGTGATTGCCCGTGAGGATGTTTTTGGCATAGTAAGCCCATACGCGGCAACAATGGCAACTACCAATGGTGTTGTCCTATTGCCAGGCAATCCGCCAATACAATGTTTGTCGACCACGATATCCTTGTTCCAGTTCAGTTGCTTTCCGGAAGCAATCATTGCTTTCGTTAGGTCGGATATTTCATCAATATCCATTCGGTCGCCAGCACAGGCAGTAATAAATGCCGAAAGGTGGATGTTGGAATAATCGCCTTCCACGATATCGGTTATGATGTTGTTATAGGCCTTATAATCCAGTTTTTTGTTATAGATTTTTGCCCTGACGTGGCTTAAGGATTCAATAGGCTCTAAATGGGAAACATATAATGTATCGTTTGGGGAAACATTGAGTTTTTTCGCAGCAGCATCTGATAGTCCGATTTCATTAGGCAACAGAATATCAGAATTCAGGACATTAAGACTTGCTACGATTGATGTATTTGCATTGGATATTCTTATTCGGGTAAGTGCCTCAAACCCTTCTGAAATACAGACGTGGCAATCTTCGCGCATATACACTACATTTTCGTTTTGGGTATAGATGCCGAGATGTTTATATTTTAATATGTTTGAGTGTGTGTCCATATTTTATTGGTTGTTGTGATTTTTCGATTTATTCTATTTCTTCGATGGTGTATAATTGCGGAATTTCTGCATCCCACCCATAGGTTTCCTTGATGCCTTTTTGCAATGCTTCTGCACTCTCTTTTTCACCGTGTACAATGAAAATACGTTCGGGTTTGTTTTTTATCTTATCCATCCAGTCCATAAGTTCTGCGTGGTCTGCGTGTGCCGAAAGCCCTTCAATTTCTACTACTTGCATTTTAAACGGCACCCATTTTCCATATACTTTTAGTTCTTTTTCACCTTCCAATAATTTTCTGCCACGAGTGCCTTCAGCTTGATAGCCTACAAAAAGTAAGGTGTTATTTGGATTTTGTGCCTGTGTTTCAAGATAGTTTAGCATTCTTCCCCCTGTGAGCATTCCGCTTCCTGCAATCACGATTTTTGGTTTGTAATCTGTTCTTAATTCCATTGTTTCACGATAACTGCTAACAACTGTAAAGTGTGAGCACATTTCGTCACATTCGTTGTCTTCCAATCTGTGCCAATCCCGAGTTCTATGAAACAGTTCCAATACGTTGGCACCCATTGGACTATCCATAATCATTTGTACTTTGGGGATTTTGTTCTCCTTGAGTAACCTCCAAAAAATAAGCATCATCAATTGGGCGCGTTCTACCGAAAAACTTGGGACAAATAAGCTGCCACCTCTATTAATGGTTTCATTGACCAATTTTTCAATTTGTGGAAGTGCTTCTACTTCATCACGATGAAATCTTCCTCCGTAGGTGGATTCAATAAATAATACATCTGCCTTTTTTGGCTTTAATGGCGGAAACAGTAATAAATCGTTTGTTCTGCCTATATCACCTGAAAACACGAAACGTTTTCCGCGTAAATCTAACTCAATGTATGTGGCACCAAGGATGTGTCCGTTGTATTGAAACCTTGCTTTCACATCTTTGAGAATGGGTAACCATTGCGAGGGTGGTACTCCTTTGAAGTAAGGGATTGTTTTTTCTACATCATTTAAATCGTAAAGTGGTTCAGCAGGACTGTGTTTGGAATAGCCCTCTTTATTGGCACGTTCGGCTTCCTGTTCTTGTATTTTGGCACTATCATTCAATATGATTTTTGCGATGTCCAAGGTGGGATTGGTGCCGTAAATGGGCCCTTTGAAACCTTGCTTTACCAATCTCGGCAAATATCCTGTATGGTCCATATGGCCGTGGGTAAGCAAAACAGCGTCAATATCAGCAACATTAACGGGTGGATACTCCCAGTTTTTAAGGCGTAATTCCTTTAACCCTTGGAAGAGGCCACAGTCTATAAGTATCTTTCTATCTCCTGTATCCACCAAATATTTTGAGCCAGTCACGGTGCCTGCCGCTCCCAAAAAGTGGATGTTTATTTTTTTGTTTTTCATCGTTATAGTATTTATTAATGTCCACCACAACAGGAAGGCGTATTTCCTTTGTCTTGGTTCGATTTGCTCAATTCCGCTATTTCGTTATATAGATTGCGGGAATCCTCTTTTATTACGAGTGCCAACTTCTTTACGGATTTAGGCTCGAAGTGTACCATACCCAATAATATTTCGAGGGCTTCTTCAAGTAGTTTAGAATCATCTTCCAATGCTTGGTAAAATGGCTCTAAATCTATACGGTTCTGTTCTTTCAGTTCTTCTGTTTTCATTTGTCCTATTTATTTAGATTAAAAATTTAAGTAGTGCTCTAATGAATTCCACATAATTCTCTTGAATCTTCGAGAACCTTTTTGTGTCTTGATTTTGGCACTCCTACTTGTTCTAAAATTTTTGGGGTTTCGTGAAGCTCTTTACAGAGTACGATGCCTTCATCTAATAATTTTGTTTTTTCAGCTTTAGTAAGTGTTGTTAAAGCGGTTAAGGGATGTAGCCCAGATTTATCTATTCTGTCCTTGAGACCATTTCCTCTTGGATAATCCCAACTGCTTAAAAGCATTCCAACACATTTCCCGTACTGAATGGCATCGGTTGTGAAACGCGTATTGGTGTACACAGCTCCTTTATGAAGTTTAGCCTCGTGACCTTTTTGGTGTTCCCATTGCTTTTCTACGTCCAAAAACCGTGAATGGATATATAATGGGATTTTTACATTACAAAACCTACCTTGGTCGCTATGGTATTTGCATTCAATCATATAGTGTTTGTTTTCTTTTTCGGCGATTACATCAACTTCGTGTTGTACACAATTACCTTGAACAATAACTCCCACGTTTGTACTAAAGCCTTCCATCTCTAAAATCTTACCGACAAATTTTTCAAAAGGAAATCCTGATGGCCCCAATTCCATAATCGCCTTTTTGAGCTTGTATTTTGAGGCACTTACCCTTGATTTACTTTTAAGTATTTTGAATGCCATCTGATAGATTTTTTTTGTGGTAATTCCATCATAAAGTTGCCCTTCAACTTGTTCAACAATTTGCTGAACCACAGTATCGCTTGCCTGAGACCGTTTCAGGGAATTGATGAGTTTGTCCACATCAAATTCAACGACGTCTCCAGAGTATTTTATTATTTTAATCGGTTTTTCCATTTTTAAATATGTATGGTCATTACAGGCAAAGCTGAATGATTAGTAACCCCTTCAGCGATACTTTTTGAGAACAGACTTAAAAAACCGGTTCTTCCGTGAGTAACCATTGTGATTAAATCAACAGGATTCTGCTTTACAAACGTATTGATGCCAGTTTCCACAGATGTCTCATTATAAACTGCCATCGAGTAATTTTTTAGTTCGGGGAATTTGCTCAATAGTTGTTCAATTGGATTTAAACCAAGCTCGATACTGTTGAAATCTGTTTGGGTATTAATGCGCAATAAGTGGATACGTGCATTACATTTATTGGCAATTGATATTACTTCTTTAAAGGCGCGGGATACATCTTCTTTAAAATCGGAAACAAATACAATATTTTTGAACGGGAATGATACGGTTTCATCTTTTACAACAATGACAGGAGCATTTGCTTTTCGAACGATTTCTTCTACGTTACTTCCCGTTATTTCACGAATTACACCTTTGGTGCCGCTACTCCCAGTAATGATAAAGTCGTGACGAAAATGACCAGAATGTTCCAGAATATCTTTTTGTCCCGAATCAAATTGGAGAAAAGTTCGGCATTTCAGTCCTTCGTGTTCTGCCTCTTTTTCCAACGCACGCAATTTGGCTTTGGCAATACCAATTTGCTTTACAGTTTCGGGATAGCGCTTTTCTTTGAGTTTACTCAATTTTACCCAATCTACAGGTGTTGTCATCAAGTGTAAAAAATGTATCTCTGCATCGTATAGTTTGGCCATTTTAATGCCTAAATAGGCTGCCTTTGTGCAGTTTTCAGAGAAATCGGTGGGTACAAGTATATTTTTCATTTTTTTATGTTTTAATTATTTAAACTAATTGACAGATATTTCATTCCCAGAAAGGATTTCTTTATCAAAGCAATCCAAATTATATATGGTGGTTTCAGCGATATTGGTCAATGCTGTTTCTGTTAAAAAGGCTTGATGGCTTGTTATTAAAACATTGTTAAAGGTCATTAATCGAGCAATCACATCGTCTTGCAAAATGTCATCAGAATGGTCTTCAAAAAACAATCCTTCTTCCTCTTCATAGACATCCAATCCTAAATACCCTATTTTTTTCGTCTTAAGACCTTGTATGACCGCTTTGGTATCGACCAGCCCTCCGCGACTTGTATTGATGAGCATGACACCTGTTTTCATAAGTGCGATATGTTTTGCATCAATCAAATGTTTTGTTGAAGCTTTTAATGGCGCGTGCAGGCTTATTATATCTGCGTGCTTACAGAGCGTTGCACAGTCAGTATAGATTACACCATATTTATCAATCAGGTCTTTGTTTTCTTCTATATCTTGGGCAAGAATATTGCAGCCAAATCCGTGAAGTATTTTTACGAGTACAGACCCAATTTTTCCTGTTCCAATCACGCCAACGGTTTTCCCATTTAGGTCAAAACCAGTGAGACCGTTTAATGAAAAGTTGTGTTCGCGCACCCTGTTGTTTGCCTTAATCAGTTTGCGGTTTAATGCAAGTATCAAAGCCATTGTGTGTTCTGCAATGGCATAAGGTGAATAGGCAGGAACACGGGCTACCTTCATATCCAATTCAGCTACTTTTAATAAATCAACGTGATTGAAACCTGCAGAACGTAATGCGATAAATTTTATGCCTAGTTTGTGTAAAATATCCAAAACTTCCGAAGAGGCATCGTCACTTGAGAAAAGTGCTATGGCCTTTGAACCTTCTGCCAATAAGGCGGTTTCCTTTGTTAGCCTAAATTCCAGAAAATTCAATTGATGTTTTCCTTTATTAGCGTTTTCAATGGAAGGCTTATCGAATTTATGTGTGCTGTATATTGTTGTTTTCATAATTTATGTTCCAAATAGTTCTAAGAGTTCGTGCAATTCTTTATTGACCTGATGTTGTTTGACCACTTCACTAAAAGGGGTTAAGTGCAATTGATTGTTTAAAATCCCGACCATTACATTCTTTTTACTTTGTAAAAGTGATTTTACGGCTTCCACCCCAAGCCTAATACCCAACATCCTATCTAAAGCAGAAGGATTTCCACCACGCTGTACGTGCCCAAGTTTTGTAATTCGTAAATCGACATTGGGGTTGACTTCCTTTATTTTTGAAGAAACAAGTTCGGCACCTATTTCATCGCCTTCTGAAACCACGACAAGAAAAGCATCTTCGCTATCGTAATTTTTAACCTTATCCAATAGATAAATAAAGTCCTTTCCACTCTCGGGAATTAAAATGGCATCTGCTCCTGTGGTAAGTCCTGAATGAATGGCGATGTAGCCAGAATCCCTGCCCATTACTTCCACAATGAATACCCGATTGTGAGATTCCGCAGTGTCCTTTATTTTATCAATATTCTCAATGGCTGTATTTACTGCGGAATCAAAACCAAGGGTATAATCTGTTCCTGAAATATCATTATCTATAGTACCAGGAATGCCGATAAACGGAATGTCGCATATTTCTGAAAAAGTAAGTAGTCCTTTAAATGTGCCATCGCCACCAATGGCAATCAGGGCATCTATTTTGTTTGCATTTAGGGTTTGCAGGGCTTTTTTTCGACCTTCCAGTTCGAGAAAACGTTTGCTTCGTGCGGTCTTTAGAATTGTGCCACCCTTTTGGGTCAGTTTTTGTAATTCGTGTGATTTAAATTGAACCAAGTCACCGTCTATCAATCCTTCATATCCTTTTCTAAATCCACTAACTTTTATACCAGTTGCTTCAGCCGTTTTTGCAATGGCGTACAAGGCTGAATTCATCCCTGGACTATCACCTCCAGAGGTAAATACACCTATATGTTTTATAGTACTATCCATAGTTATAAAGCTTCTTTTTTAAGAATTTCAATGTTTTTTATACCATACAACCTATTAAAAACCATACAAGCTGTGAGGTCACCCGTTACGTTTACAGCAGTCCTGAACATTCCCAACAATCTTTCTACACCAATAATAATGATGATGCCTTCGGCTGGAATACCGACACTTCCCAAAACAGAAGCGAGTATCACCACACCACCTCCGGGAATGGCAGGTGTGCCGATTGAAGCAGCAACGATAGTTACAATGACCACAATAATATTGAGTAAACTCATTTCCAGTCCATAGGCTTGGGCTATAAAAAGGGTTGTTATCGTTTGATAAAGTGCAGTACCATCCATATTGACGGTTGCGCCAATGGGAATGATAAAATTGCTAATGGTCTTGTCCACCTTTAATTTTTCTTCGGCTGTTTGAAGGGAAAGTGGCATCACGGCCGCAGAGCTTGTGGTTGAAAAGGCCAATAATTGAACGTCCCTTATTTTTTTTAGGAAATGCATAGGGTTTGCTTTTCCAAGAAGCACAATTAGCCCTAAATAGAAAATTACCAAAAGTAATAGACCGAGCAGGACGACGCCAACATAATAGGTGAGACCGGAAAGAGAACTTAAACCAACACTAGAGGTAAGCTGCGCCATAAGTCCGAAAACAGCAATAGGCACTAGAAGCATTGACCATTTTACTACTGTCATACAGACTTCCTGAATGGCACTTAGAAGCAGCTTCACTGGGCGCAGTAAGGCATTTTCAAGTGATAGCACAGCTACACCAATAATGATTGTGAAAATTACAATGCTTAACATTTCACCACTTACCATAGATGCCAACGGGTTTTCGGGAAGTAAGTTTGAGATGGCATCAGGAATCGTTTCAATTCCGAAGGAAAGCTCTGGATTTTCCGTTGGAACAGCTGTAATTTCATTATGTTCAGCTAGAGCCTGTTGATGTAAAAAGCGACCAGGTCTAAAAAGTTGAGATAATATGACACCCAAACTTACCGAAACTATCGTAGTACCTAGAAAATATAACAAAACCCCACCACCTAATTTTTTTAGACTGTCCTTATCATTACTTGCTATTCCAGTAATGATGGAAGCCACAATCAACGGAATCATAATCATTTGAACCAGTTTCAGAAACAGGACACCAGGCAATGCCAGCCAATTCCCCGCGATATCTGCTGTTTCTTTAGAAATCCATCCATTTTGTGGGCTCAATAGCAGACCAAATCCAACACCTAAAAACAAGGCAATGATTACTTTAAGCCATAGACGGCTTTCTACCAGTTTAAGGAGGTAGTGGTTAAGTGATTTTAATGATTTTATCTCTGTGTCAAACATTCTGTTGATTATGCTATATTAATTTTATTATCCAGATACACTTCCTGAACGGATTGTAATACTCTCACGCCTTCGCTAAAGGGTTTTTGAAATGCTTTTCTTCCCATTATCAGCCCAGAACCACCAGCCCTTTTATTGATAACGGCAGTTGTTACAGCTTCGGACAAATCTGATTTGCCTTTGGAACCACCACCTGAATTAATCAGCCCTATTTTACCCATATAGCAATTGGCTACTTGCAACCTGCAAAGGTCAATAGGGTGGTCTGTGGTAAGGGTTTTATACATTTCATCATCATATTTTCCAAATCCTATCTCTTTGAAACCAAAATTATTGGTAGGTAATTTTTGTTTGATGATGTCTGCTTGAATAGTAACACCCAAATGGTTTGCCTGCCCAGTTACATCGGCAGCTGCGTGATAATCTTCCTTGTTGGTTTTAAATGCCTCGTTCCGTGTATAGCACCATAAGATGGTGGCCATTCCCAGATTGTGTGCTTCTTCAAAAGCTTCAGCTATTTCTTTTAGCTGTCTGTTGCTTTCTGCTGAACCAAAATAAATCGTAGCTCCTACGGCAATTGCTCCCATATCCCAGGCATTTTTTACCTTACCAAATAATGTTTGGTCATATTTATTTGGATAGGTAAGTAGCTCGTTATGGTTAATCTTGACGATAAAAGGGATTTTATGGGCATATTTTCGGGCGTTCAATCCCAATACACCAAACGTGGATGCCACACCATTGCAACCAGCTTCCATAGCAAGTTTTATGATGTTCTCTGGGTCAAAATAATCTGGGTTTTTATAGAATGAAAAGGCCGCGCTATGCTCAATACCTTGGTCAACAGGAAGGATACTTAAATAACCAGTTCCTGCCAGATTTCCGTGATTGTACAATTGTGAAAGACTTCGAAGCACCTGCGGATTTCTGTTGCTACTGCCAAATACTTTTTCTAAACTATTTTTGCTTGGCACTTGCAATTCATCCTTTGTTATTTTTTCACAAACGTGTTCTAAATAGAAGTCTGCTTTTTCTCCTAAAAGTTCTACTATATTCTTGTCTGTTTTCATTTTGATAGTATTTAATGGATTCCTAAACTTTCATTTGTTTTGGCTATGGATTTTGTACCATCTGTTTCAATTCCAGTTAAAGCCCTAATAGCATCAATTGTTTCCGGGATTACAATAGCTTGGTTATCGACCACGTAGGCATAAAAGAGTTCGTCTCCCTGTACCTTCAGCATATCTTCCCATAGTGCTACTTCGTACATATCGCCCCAAGGCCTTCCCATATCCAAGAACATTTCTTTAATGGTGTTGTTAGAAACCAAGCCTTGGTCATATTGAATTAATTTAATACGACTTGAAGTTTTGAAAGCATTTAGCACTTCTTCCTTTGTCGCCTGCTTTTTCAATTTCACATTCCAGTAGTGCATATGGCTCAATGTTTCGGGTACTTTTACCGCTGCGGTGATGACATCCAGTTCTGGGTCAACACTTTTAGCATCTGGACCTTGATGGCTTGGGATATCTTTTTCGGGAACCATTGTATTCATAATACCACCTAAATGACTTTCCCAAGGGTCTGTAGCTCTTCTTAAAAGTGTACCTCTGGCATAATCCAATAAATCGGCTCTTTTTAAAGCGGTCAAGGTTCTTAAAATAGACGTAGTATTACAGGAAACTACTCTTGTCGCATTCAAGTTTAGAGCTGATTTGTAATTATTTTCTGCACTAAAGGAATGCCCTGTGGTTTCGTGTTTTTCGCCACCGTGTAGAATAAATTTGATGTTTTGCTCCTTGTAGATAACGACATTCTGAGCGGCAATTTTTTTGGGTGTACAGTCCACAACCAGGTCTGATTTCTTTAAAAGCTCCTGTAAATTTCCTTTTACTGAAATTCCTTCGGATTTCATTTTACCTTCAGCTTCCTGGGTAGCTGCATAAATATCGTATTCCTTTCTTACGGCATTTTGAATTCGCCAGTCGGTAATGATATCGCATACTCCCGAAAGCTTCATATCTTCTTGTAGGTTGATGGCATCTGCCACCCTTTTTCCAATGACTCCGTAACCTATAACTGCTACATTTTTCATATAAATTGTTTTTAATTAATTATGTTTTATTGTTTTTGTCACTTGTATTCTTCATTCCCATCGGCATATTACCTTCATCGTCTGTATGTGAAATCATAAAAAGGCGTTCCGCCACAAGTATTAGAACAATCCCAATTGCCGCGACAATAAGAACCAAAGGATCGTTCAGATATTTTATATAAATAAAGGCCGAGAGTACTGCAACATCCAGTATAATGGCAATCACGGGGATAATTGGTTTAAAATCCACTTCTTTTCTAAGATTGCGGAAAAGCCCCCAATGAATTGCGATATCCATAACGAGGTAAAATATAGCCCCAATGGATGCAATTCTTGTTAAATCAAACAGGATTGTCAATAAAATGGCAAGGGAAACGGTAAATATGAGTGCTGGATTTTTTAAGCTACCAAGTTTGGTTAAAGAAGGCACCTGTTTCATATTGCTGAGCATTGCCAACAAGCGTGAAGAGGAAAAGATACTGGCAATGACCCCAGAAACCGTGGCAATAATGGCAATGCCAATGGTAATCCAGGAACCCCATTCCCCAAAAACAGGTTTTGCGGCGGCTGCAAGGGCATAATCTTTAGCTTCGATTATTTCAGGAATGCTTAAACCTCCCGCAACAGCTAATGCCAAGGCTACATATATCAGTGTGCAGATAAGTATGGAAAACACGATAGACCTACCAAGATTTTTATGCGGGTTTTTAATATCGGCCCCTTGGTTCGTGATAGTGGTAAAGCCTTTATAAGCAAGGATAGATAACGCCAAAGCGGCCACAAATCCGAAGCCTTGTGGTAATGTCTCAGTATTTTTGGGAATATAGTTTCCCGTAATATCGGCAAAACCTGAAATTGCAAGGCCGGCAATAGCTAAAATTGCTATTCCCACTACCTTTATAATAGCGGTAAATGTCGCGGTGGCACCAATAACCTTATTGCCCAGGATGTTCACTATATAAGCAACAACAATTAGCCCAACACCCAGGGTAGAGGCATAACCTGCATAGGACTCGGGAAATAGTCTCAACGTATATGCTCCAAAAGTGCCCGCCACCAGACTTTCGGAAACTACCATTGATACGTACATCAGCAAAGAATAAAACCCTGTTGTTGTTCCAGGTCCATAGGATTTGTTAAGGAATTTAACCACACCTCCAGACGATGGAAAAGCATTTGAAAACTTGACATAGGAATATGAGCTAAAACCCACCACAACAGCACCTGCAATAAATGCAATGGGAAATAGATCACCCACCAACTCTGCTATTTGCCCCATAAGGACAAATATGCCAGCACCAATCATTACGCCTGTACCAAGAGATATGGAACCTAATAAGGAAAGCTTATTATTTTTATCTGTGGTGTTT
Organism: Flavobacteriaceae bacterium; assembly: GCA_024743095.1. Lineage (GTDB taxonomy): Bacteria > Bacteroidota > Bacteroidia > Flavobacteriales > Flavobacteriaceae > Flagellimonas. The sequence continues at coordinate 18,564 of JANSXF010000034.1, read as the reverse complement.
TTCATTTCAAAATTATTTTTCCCTGTTTTTAATCGAAGATTTCGGTTTAAAGTTTCTAATAATCAGGCGGTTGCTCTTTTCATAAGTGAAATAACTTACCGCCCAATTAAAACCAACCATCAATCTATTTCTAAATCCACTTATGGACATCAAGTGAACAACGGACCACAGCAACCAGGCGAAATAGCCTGCAAATTTAAATTTGCCCAAATCGGCAACTGCCTTGCGTTTACCTACGGTTGCTAAGGAACCTTTATCTTTATATTTGAAAGGTTTTATGGATTTGTTATTTATGATATTTAATATCGAATCGCCCAGGTATTTACCTTGTTGAATAGCGGTCTGTGCTACTTGTGGATGTCCTTTTGGGGTTTCTTTGGAAATGAGTGCTGCGATATCACCTATGGCAAAAATATTTTCGTAGCCTTCTACTTTTAAATTGGCATTGGTTTTAATACGGTTGCCTCTGACTACGTGTTTTCCATCAATACCATTTGGGAATTGTCCTTTTACGCCAGCCGTCCAGATAAGGTTTTTAGCCAATATGGTCTTATCACTTTTGGTAGTGACTTCCTTTCCATCATAATTGCTTACAGCTTCATTTAATAATACCTTTACATTTAAATCCTCTAAATATTTGAGGGTTTTCGAAGATGCTTTATCAGACATTGTACTTAACAACTCATCAATGGCTTCTATTAAATAAATGTTCATAATGGAAGCAGGATACTCTGGATAATCTTTGGGTAGAATGTATTTACAGAATTCAGCCAATGCTCCTGCCATCTCTACACCGGCAGGACCACCACCTACAATTACAAAATTTGTTAGGGCATCCCGTTCATCATCATCACAGGTAATGGCAGCCTGTTCTAAATTTTGCAACATCATATGGCGAATGTTCAGGGAATCTCGGATATCCTTCATTCCCAAGCTGTTTTCTGCTACTTTATCCATCCCAAAAAAATTGGTGGTTGTACCTGAAGCAATTACCAGATAGTCATAGTGAACTTTTCCTTTAGAAGTTATTAATGTGTTTAATGAGGGCTGAATTTCTTCTACTTCGACCAAACGAAATACTACATTTTTGTAACCATTGAATTGTTTTCTAAATGGAAATACTATGCTATCAGGTTCCAACGCACTCGTTGCCACTTGATATAATAAAGGTTGAAATTGATGGAAGTTATTTTTATCGAGTAAAACCACTTGAACTTCTTTGTGTTTCAGTTTTTCAACCAATGCCAAACCTGCAAATCCTCCACCAACGATAACCACACGAGGTAATTTAGTATCTGGAAGACAGATTTCATCTGTTATCTTACAGGTGGATTCCAACGGAATGCTATGTGTTTGCTTTTCTTTCATTTTTTATTTCTATCTCTTGCAATGAGTACTGAACATTTGGCATTTGTGGTCAAATATTGGGATACAGAGCCCAATACTAAGCGTGAAAGTGCACCGTGACCCTGAGAGCCTACTACGATTAAATCTGCACCCCAATCTTCTGCTTTTTCATAAATAGTACTTTTGGGCAGGCCACTAACAACACTTGTGGTTATGGAAAGTGCCTTGTTTTCGGCCTTGATTTTATCGAAAGCTTCTGAAACGATTTTGTTTCCCAATTTTTGAGCGTTACTTCTAATTTCTTCTATGTAATTTCCTATCCTGCCGCCCATAGTATGCAATCCCAGGCCGGTTGTTTTCGGAACTTCATAAACATTTATAATATGAATTTCACTATTTGAGGATAGGGTCATTTTTATAAGTTCGTGAATGGCTACTTTACTGAAATCTGAACCATCTATGGCCAATAATATTTTCATAATTTGAATGTTTTAGTTGGTTGACATTTCTTTCGATTTTATAAGTTTTCTCCAATACAAGTGTTCATATAATCCAGACCAATACATACCAAAGGTGAAAGCGAACAGTAACTCTTCAATTGGGATTCCCAAAACAAGAATATGGGTCAGGTTGTCCAGATTCCAGTACAGCTCCACATATTGCGGATAAAACGGAAGGATGCTTCCGAAATAAATGAAGTACAGTATGGTAAACAAGATTCCTCCAACCCATATCTTTCCTTTTAAATCTGGGCGACAGTACAATGTTGCCAAACCACCAAAAAACATTGCAATGATGCCACAATAGATGTGGTTAAGCGTGGTGAAAAGACTAAATATGACGAATACAATGGCTGGAACAAAAAGTATATAAATATGTAGCTTATGTCTTTGGTGGCTCCGTTCGGTATGAGGCATATCTATATAGCCTTTTTTGAATATCAGATTATACAATACCGTCCCTATTCCGCCAATGGCAAAAGAGAAGATAAGGCTCTCAATATCAAAACCTGTTCTTTCCGCTAAATGGAATAAGGAAGGTGGCATCCAATATTCTGGTACAAATAATGGTTCTGTTAAACCAAAGGGCATCGTAATAAGGCTCATTTTGAGCATTTCTTTTCTATACCCCTTTTTTGACAAATAGATTATTGCCCAAAGAGCAAGAATTATAAGAGACCATATGAACCAGACATATTGCATAAATTTTATTTTACTCTCTTATTTTTTGACTTTTATTTGCGCATTATAAAAAGCCGCAATACAGGCACCTATTAGCCATCCTAAAATGAATATCTGTACTATTCCCAAACCAGCTTCCCATAGTGGCACATCCATCCTGATAATGCTTGTGGTATCTAAACCGTGCAATAGGCTGTTGAAAAAATCGATAGTGGCTTCTCGACCTGCTGTTGACATAACTATCATACAGCCTAAGTAAATTAGTGCCCCCGTAAGACCGAAAGCAAATCCGAGTTTTTTTACGTTTAATCGATACATAATTTTAAAGTTTTGAGTTAGTTGTCTGATTTTAATATCTTTTTTGATTCCTCAAATTCTTCCTTGGATATTTCGCCTTTTGCAAAGCGGTTTTTAAGAATATCCAGTGGGCTGTCCTTCTTTGTTTTTTGATAAGGGATATCTGCTGGGTTAAAGAATATCCAAGCCAATAAAATAATCCATATAATCCACCATATTAGGTGCATACCTCCAAAATGTCCTTCGTAAAAATGCATAATTTTTGGTTTTAAGTTGTTGTTAATTTAATTCTGTAATTGTATAACCATTGAGCCCATCAAGTTGCTTTTGTAATTCGGCAACAGAAAGTGCTTCATTCATCGTGATAAGTGCAGCACCTTTTGGTGCCAAAAAGATCTCTGCTTTTTCTATATTGGGATGTTCTTCTAAAGTCTTTTTTACTCTTGATACACATCCACCGCAGCTGATTCCGCTTATTTGAAATTTTTGTTTCATCATTTAGTATTTAATGGTGATGATGCCCTTTGTGTTCATCTTTTGGTTCTGTTTTTGAAACATCTTTACCGTGTTCGTTTTCTCTTTGTCTATTCTGTGAATAATTGTGCCCACCGTGGCGATGTGAACCGTGAGGCATAAATAAGTGACAAGCAAACATAAAGAGGATGAAGATGAATAGAGACGAACTGCTTCCTATACCTAATGATGGTGCAAAAAAGATAAACAGTAATGGTAATCCACAACCGATGACCATCCATATCCAGTGATTATTTTTCATTGTTGTTTATTTTAAAAGTTAAAATTAATGATGCTCGGTATGCTCACCTTTGGTTGGACTATCCATATCGTCCATCTTGTCCATACCCTGCATATCCATTCCTTTTTCGCCCATCATCTTTGAGCAGGATTCCATACAGTCTTCGCTCATCATCCCTTTTTCGTGCATCATTTTCATCATAGTGCCCATCATTTTGCCGTCATTCATCATTCCGTCCATCATTGAGTGCATCATTGTACTGTCTTTCATCATCATTTGCATTCCTTCTCCTTGCATCATTGAGCTCATCATTTTTTTGTTGCCCTGCATCATTTGCATTGCGTGTTGGTTGTCGTGCATACTTTCCATAAATTCGGTCATATAGTCGTGATTTTTGGAAATGGCATTAAAAACTTCTGTGCGAGTTTCAGGGTTTTCCATTAGTGCCTGAGTGTTTGTTTCTTGTTTGCAACTGTTTAAGCTTAAAAGCCCAACTGCCGATAAAACAATTAGTAGTGTTTTCATAATTTATTTTTTGAGTTAAACATTTATTTTAATTTTTATAAACCCATTCCCAACAATCTAAATGTTTATAGTTGAGGGAATGGATTATCAACTATTAATTCGCAGATTTTAAAAAGGTTATAATCTTTTTGAATTTCTTATATGTTATGTGTATTTTCAATATTATTAGATTTTTTTTATACGCCACTTCTTATTATTACCTTTAACTGCCACCAAATTTTCCGAAATCAATTTTGATGTGATGGCAGGTGGATTTTTATCATTCTTATCTTTTGGCGAGACGTGAATGGCCAATTGCGTTAAATGGTCAATGGTATTACCATTCTCATCTATAACAAGCTCAAAATAATGGTAGTTTACCACGTCTTTTTTGAAAATGTCATTATAGCCAATGGTTTCTTTTTCAACTTTTAACACCAAGGCTTTGCCATATTGAAAGTTGTTGGCATTGAGGAATTGTGGAGTGATGACAGTTTTTCCAGTTTTATCGATATAGCCATAATAGAGCACGCCATCTTTTTGGTTTGCAATCAGGCATTTTCCGTTACTGAATATAGGGTAGCTTGCATTGTCTGTTTTGGTTGCCACCAAATCATTTCGAAAATCAACGATTAAATTTCCTTCTGGGTCAATAAAACCCCATTCGTTCCCTTTTTTAATGGCAGCGACGCCATTGCTAAAAGGCGAGATGTAGTCTAAATTTTCAAAGGTTTGTGCAATTCCTATAAAGGGAATTAATACTAATGTGATAAGTAGTTTTTTCATTTTGTTTAATTTAATTTGATGAAATTAACCATTGCCTTAAGCTTTTGTCTGCATAACTTTCGTTGATATCTATATAATTTCATCATAGAAATTCCGTTTCCAATTTCCTGTGTTTTTGTAATCGGTCATACTCATTCCCACCACTTCCTTAAACTGTCTAGACAGGTGGTTGACACTACTGTAGTCCAATAAATATCCTATATCTGAAAAGGAATGTTGTTTAAGCTGAATGAGCTCTTTGACTTTTTCTATTTTTAATTTGATAAAGTACTTTTCAATGGTTGTCTGTTGATTTGCTGAAAACAATCTGCTCAATATCTTGTAATCTTTATGAAGTCTTGAAGCCAATAGTTCAGATGTTTTTACCTTAATATGTAACGGTAGCTCTTGCAATTGTTCTATTAGAATAATCTTGATTCTTTCTGTGAGCATTTCTTCTTCATTCTGAACAATTTCAAAATTATTGGCGTGAAGTACACTTGTAACGGTATCGATAATTTCATTGTTCGTTTTTTTTTGTGCTTCTACCAGCAACCTTCCTAATTCCAAGGAAAGCACTGTAACTTCAAGTTCTTGTAATTCTTGTTTAATTACTTTTAAGCAGCGGTTACAGACCATATTCTTAATCCAAAATTCTTTTGGTTTGTTCATAGTATATAATGTATTGTCATTGAGTTTAGCTCAATGGTCTGATAGGTTTAGCCTAACAGGATTAATATTGTGTAGCGTTGTTGAGAATAGGGTACAACAAATGTTAGCCAGAAGTGAAATATTGGCTATAGAGGCAATGCAGATTAATTTTAACCTGCGAAGTAGAAAATCAAATTAAAAAGGACTCGTTGAGGATTACAAGGTCTGTGGATAGCAAAGGTGGCCTATAAGCCTTAAAAGAAACTTTGTTTTTCTCTAAACCTTCAAAAAGGTTGATATAAGAATAGACGAAGTTGTTTAAGAAAACTAAAGTTTCAATCTCTGAAATTGTATTGGCCTTCTTGAAGGTGTCATCTCCTTCTTTCAAGATGGTCTTATTATCGCAACAGTCTTTCTCTTGTATTGTAGTACATTGCTTGGAATTATTATCTTTTTTCTGTGCAGTCTCCATACAAGATTCTGCTTTACTAAAAAAAGCCAAATCCACCATTTCATTACAGCAAAAGTGCATATTTACCGTAAAGTATGTGGTGGAAAACAGTATAAAAACTGCTAAAAAGAAGGACAGTATTTTAGTAAAAAAAGATTTCACACTATAAAATTAATAAATTTTGATTAGTACTGATGCGTTAACATTTAATCGCTAAATAAATTCATCTGTTCATTGACATTTTGATTTGATTTTGGTTCTGTGAGCAACTCCTTCAGGGGAGTCTTGTCCATGGCGGAGATACCTAATATTTGGATTATCTCATAAATGGATAGCTCGCTTTTCAAGGAATGTTTTACGTGCGCCACGACCAAATAAGTGCAGATCGCTACCCAGATATGGATGTTGACGGCATTTTCAGAGTGCCCCCAAAGTTTCTTTATGGCCAGGTTCTGCTTGATCCATTTGAAGAAGGTCTCTATCTGCCATCTGTTGCGGTACAGTTTGGCGACCTCGAGAGCGGACACTTCCATGTTGTTGGTCAGGAAAATGAGATCGACATCGCCTTCCCAGTCATGGTATTCAACGAGTCTAAGGGGCCCTGGGTAGAGTTTTTTCGACCTATGCCCGTTAAGGGTCACGGTCCTGTCCGTTCTCAGTCCTGACGCCGGATCTATGTTGAAGTTCTGTTCCACAACGCTGTAGTCCATGTTGGACTTCGCCCTTGAGACAAAAAAGGCCCCGGCCGTATCCATTCGGTAAAGCGCCTCGAAGTCGACGTAGGCCCTGTCCATGAGATAGACCGCACCGGGTACGGGCATTAATAGGTCGAGAACGTTGCTATCGTGGTACTTTCCGTCACTTACCAGTATAAATGACGGGATGTTCCCCCTCAGGTCCAACAGCGCATGGACCTTAACGGCTCCCCTGGAATATTTCCCGGGCGCCCATCGGAACAGCGCAAGGCTAAGGGAAATCGTGGTGGAATCCAATGCGAAGACCTCATTGTCCAGTTTGACATTGGGGACCAGGCTATCGGCATACATTGGCCGGACCAGGTCCACAAGGTACTGTCCGAATTCCGCGAATATCCTCCAGTCCCGTCGTTCGTTGGCACGCGAGAGCGACGATTGGTTGACGTGTCCGCTAAAGCCGAGGTGGTAGAGTTTGTTCCTGTGGGCCCTCAGGCAGGTCGAGATATCCCTTAGTGAATTCCTAGAAGTCAGCTGTCCGAAGAACAACTGGATGAACTGGTTCCAACAGTTGAAATCCCGGGTCCTGTAATCTCCGTTGTACCTTTTTACGCATTTATCGAACTCGTACCTGATTACGTACTCAAGGAGTTGGGCAAAAACATATTTTCCAGAATTCATGACGGTCATTTTAACAAACCGCCAAGATATCGGCCAAATCAAATCAAAAAATCAAAGAACGCTTTTAATTCCCCGTGTATAAAGGGATTGAACAAAATTTTAAAAAGTTAACGCATCACTAGTAAATTTTGATTAACATTAAAGGATTTTGGAAAATAAAATTCAACTGTTCAATTATTTTATTATCAGTTTTTTACAAAAAAACAACAAAATTAATCAGTACAAATATAATTCTAAAAGTTCAACAGAACTATGATTTATATCATATAAAGGAAGCTGCAAAAGAATTTTATTTGCAAATAATATTTAAGCGGTTTCGTGCAAAATAAACATTGATAAATCAAAAAAAATTGTTAAATAAACAAATTGAGATAAATTTTTTATAAATTTGCAACATTAATGAAAAAAGTTTTTCATAAAATATCATCCGTTTGTTTGGCACTTATCGTGCTATTGTCAACAGTTTCTTTTACTATTGATAGTCATTACTGTGGCGATACTTTAGTGGATTCTTCTTTATTTGGGCACGTTGAAACTTGCGGAATGGATAAACAACTATCCAAAAATGATTGTCAAAGTGAAGTTCAGGATGATTCCTGCTGTTCAGATAAGCAATTAGTTGTTGAAGGTCAGGACGACCTGAAGATGTCTTTTAACACCTTAAATTTTGAGCAACAAGTCTTTGTTGTCTCTTTTGTACATTCTTATATCAATCTCTTTGAGACTCTTGATTCACACATTGTACCATTTAGAGATTATGCGGTTCCCTTTCTCATACGGGATATACAAAAACTGCACGAGACGTATTTAATTTGATTTTAAACAGTTTCCGATAAATATCGGAATAATTAGCCCTATGGTCAATACTATTTTGGGCTCAATTTCTTGTGTTTAATGTTTTGATTTTATCAAGATATTATTCGATGTATAACTGTTTAATAATCATTGTAATGCTAAATAAAAGCATCAAATTTTTAATAGAAAATAAACTGGTAGCTGTTTTACTACTTGCTTTATTTGTTGCTTGGGGTGTGGTAAACGCACCTTTTGAATGGAACACTGGGTCACTTCCCCGAAACCCTGTTGCGGTAGATGCCATACCTGATATTGGTGAAAACCAGCAAATTGTTTTTACTAAATGGGATGGACGTTCCCCTCAGGATATCGAAGACCAAATAACCTATCCATTAACCACCTCACTACTTGGAATTCCGGGAGTTAAGACCATTCGTAGTTCTTCAATGTTTGGGTTTTCAAGTATCTACATCATATTTGAAGAAGATATTGAGTTTTACTGGAGCCGAAGCCGAATTCTTGAAAAACTAAATTCATTGCCAGCTGGATTGCTTCCTGAAGGTGTTAACCCTGCTTTAGGGCCAGATGCCACAGGTCTTGGGCAAATTTATTGGTACACGCTGGAAGGCCGTGATGAAAACGGTAACGTAACTGGCGGTTGGGATTTACAAGAATTAAGAAGCATTCAAGACTTCTACGTGAAATATGCGTTGTCATCTGCGAGTGGCGTTTCAGAAGTGGCTTCCATCGGCGGATATGTTTTGGAATATCAAGTGGATGTTAATCCCGAATTAATGCGGCAATACAACATAGGCTTGAGTGAGGTTGTAAAAGCAGTAAAACAAAGCAACAAAGATGTTGGTGCACAAACGCTTGAAATCAACCAAGCTGAATACCTTATAAGAGGATTGGGTTATATTAAGAAACTATCTGATTTAGAAAACGCGGTAGTTACTTCAAAAGATTTTACATCCATCCGTATAAAGGATATTGCGAAAGTAACACACGGTCCTGCTACAAGAAGAGGCTTATTGGACAAGGAAGGAGCCGAGGTTGTTGGTGGTGTTGTAGTGGCTCGTTATGGGGCCAATCCTATGGAAGTCATCAACAATGTTAAAGAAAAAATAAACGAGTTAAGTTCTGGGCTTCCATCAAAAACATTAAGCGATGGGAGGACTTCGCAATTAACCATCGTACCCTTTTATGACAGAACAGAACTAATCCAAGAAACCTTGGGCACACTTGATGAAGCGCTAACTTTAGAGATATTGATAACCATTTTTGTGATTATCATAATGGTCTTCAATTTAAGGGCTTCCGTATTGATTTCCGGATTATTGCCTGTTGCGGTTTTGATGGTCTTTATTTCTATGAAACTGTTCAATGTAGATGCAAATATTGTCGCCTTATCTGGTATTGCAATTGCTATTGGAACAATGGTCGATGTGGGCGTTATCCTTTCGGAAAATGTCTTGCGGCATATTGATGAAAATGAAAAAAAGCTACCTATGAATACGGTAGTTTATAATGCGACTGCCGAAGTTTCTGGCGCCATCTTAACGGCAGTAATGACCACTATTATTAGTTTCATTCCTGTATTTACTATGATTGGTGCAGAAGGGAAATTGTTTAGGCCATTGGCATTTACAAAAACGGCAGCACTCACCGCATCTCTTATTGTTGCCCTATTTTTAATTCCACCATTTGCGGCCTATTTATTTAAAAAGAGAAATTTAAAAACTTCTTTTAGTTATATGCTAAATGGAGCATTGATTGTTTTTGGCGTTTTATCTTTAATTTTAGGCTATCCGCTTGGATTAATATTAGTTGCATTTGGCGTTGTTGGCTTCCTTTCACTAAAGGAAAAGATTACGTCAAAACGCGCCAACATCATCAATATATTTGTTTCGGCTTTTGCTATCATATTCCTATTGGCGGAATATTGGAGACCACTGGGAGTAGATAGAAGTATCCTTATAAACTTAATCTTCGTTGGTCTTATCTGTTTTGGTCTTTTGGGTGTATTTACACTTTTTAGAAATTATTATGTTCGAATTTTAAATTGGGCATTGCGCAATAAGCTGTTATTTCTTTCGATACCAACTGCCATTGTAATTTTTGGAGTGATGATTATGCGTAATACTGGTAAAGAGTTTATGCCTTCACTCAATGAGGGTTCATTCCTGTTAATGCCCACTTCAATGCCACACGCAGGTGTGGAGGAAAATAAACGCGTCCTACAGCAACTCGATATGGCCGTTGCGAGCATTCCAGAAATTGAAACCGTAGTCGGTAAATCTGGGCGTACAGAATCAGCATTAGACCCTGCACCGTTATCGATGTATGAGAATGTTATTCAATATAAATCTGAATATATTTTAAATGAAAATCGCAAAAGACAACGCTTTAAGGTAAACGAAGACGGCTTATTTGTTTTAAAGGATGGCAGTTTAGTAACCAACCCTAATAGCGAAATTGAAGTAGAAGATGATGACTATAAAGCCTCAAAAATTACAGACCCATTCTCTGTGACAAGTTCACAGCTCATTCCAGATGACGATGGAGAGTACTTTAGAAATTGGCGACCTGAAATTGAATCGCCAGACGATATTTGGAAAGAAATCGTAAGGGTTACAAAGCTTCCAGGTGTTACTTCAGCACCAAAGCTACAACCCATAGAAACACGCTTGGTGATGCTACAGACTGGTATGCGAGCACCTATGGGCATTAAGGTGAAAGGACAGGATTTAAAAGAAATTGAGGCGTTTGGGGTACAATTGGAAGATATCTTAAAACAAGCAGAGGGTGTAAAGGATGAAGCAGTTTTTGCCGACCGTATTGTGGGGAAACCTTATTTACTTATTGATATTGATAGAGAACGACTTGCGCGCTATGGCATAACCATAGAGCAAGTACAGCAAGTTATACAGGTTTCTGTAGGTGGTATGGTGCTTTCGCAAACAGTAGAAGGTAGGGAGCGTTATGGTATTCGTGTGCGCTACCCCAGAGAATTACGCGCAAATCCAAACGATTTAAAAGATATTTATGTGCCTGTAGAAAAAGGAAGTCCAGTTCCGTTAAGTGAGTTGGCTACTATAAGATACGAACAAGGGCCTCAGGTCATTAAAAGTGAGGACACTTTTTTAGTTGGCTATGTGCTTTTTGATAAGCTGGACGGTTATGCAGAGGTTGATGTAGTGGAGAATGCCCAAGCCCTAATTCAGCAAAAGATTGATGACGGCGAGTTAATTGTGCCAAAAGGAATCAACTACCGATTTACAGGAACGTATGAGAACCAATTAAGGGCTGAAAAAACTTTAAGTGTTGTAGTACCATTAGCTCTCATTATCATATTCCTAATTCTTTATTTTCAGTTTCGTTCGGTAAGTACATCGCTAATGGTATTTACTGGTATTGCCGTAGCCTTTGCAGGTGGGTTCTTAATGATTTGGGGTTATGGACAGGATTGGTTCCTGAATTTTAGTTTTTTCGGAGAAAACCTGCGAGACCTGTTCCAAATGCACACTATAAATTTAAGTGTAGCTGTGTGGGTGGGCTTTATTGCCCTGTTTGGTATTGCAACAGATGATGGTGTGGTAATGGCAACTTATCTCACTCAAACATTTGATAAAAACAAACCAACAGATAAAACTGGGGTTAGAGCATCCGTAGTCGAAGCAGGAGAAAAACGTATTCGACCTTGTTTAATGACAACGGCAACCACGATTCTTGCTTTACTACCTGTACTCACATCAACAGGTCGAGGTAGTGATATTATGATTCCGATGGCAATTCCATCCTTTGGAGGAATGTTAATTGCGCTTATAACCCTATTTGTTGTACCAGTATTATTTAGCTGGAAACACGAATTTCAATTAAAAAGAGCTACAAAATGAGATATGTAATTGTAATAGTACTTGCTTTTTTTGCTTTAGCCAAAACGAATGCACAAGATTTGACAACGTACATTCAGGAAGCTGAGAAGAATAATCCAGAGATTCAAGCTTTTGAATTGCGGTATAATATAGCTGAAGAAAAAGTTAATGAAGCAGATTGGTTGCCAAATACCGTTGTGGGAGTAGGTTATTTTGTAAGCGAACCCGAAACCCGAACAGGTGCACAACGTGCTCGCTTTTCGGTATCACAAATGCTGCCTTGGTTTGGAACTATTACCGCAAGGGAAAATTATGCCAGTTCAATGGCAGAAACTCAATATGTAGATATTGCGATTGCAAAGCGAAAACTTGCACTTGCAGTTTCTCAATCTTATTACGAGCTATACGCCATCAGAGCAAAACAATTGGTGCTTGATAAAAATATTGAGCTTTTAGAAACCTATGAGCGTTTGGCGTTGACGTCAGTAGAAGTTGGTAAGGCATCTGCTGTGGATGTGCTGCGGTTACAGATTCGGCAAAACGAACTTGTACAGCAAAAAGAAGTATTGGAGCAAGATTATTTGGCAGAACAAACAGCTTTCAACAATCTTTTAAATCGGGATGAGGATATTGCAGTAACCGTAGTTGAAGAGATGTTTATTCCAGATGAGGATGCTTTAATCTTAACTGAAAACCTTCAGTTAAACCCAGAACTCATAAAGTATGATAAGCTATTTGAATCGGTTGAACAATCGGAGTTGTTAAACCAAAAAGAAAGTGCACCTAATATAGGTTTTGGTTTGGATTATGTACCAGTTTCTGAACGTCCTGATATGAATTTTGTTGACAACGGAAAAGACATTGTAATGCCGATGGTATCTATCTCAATTCCAATATTTAATAACAAGTATAAATCTGTCACAAAGCAAAATGAATTAAGACAATTGGAAATTAAATCTCAAAAGGAAGACAGGTTGAACAAACTTGAAACGCTTTTGGCACAAGCCCAACATAACAGAAATGCTACGAGGATTAAATTTAATGTACAAACCGATAATTTAAAACAGGCAAATGATGCCGAAGAAATATTGATAAAAAATTATGAGACAGGTACTATCAATTTTAATGACGTGTTAGACGTACAAGAATTACAATTGAAGTTTCAAGTAAACCTTATTGAATCGGTCAAAAGTTATTATATCCAGTCAGCAATAATAAACTACTTAAGTAATTAATTATGAAGACACTAAAAACAATCACCTTATTATTATTTACCTCATTCACTTTTGCCCAGGTAGGCACAAATGGTGATGACAGGAAAGAAGAAGGACGACCCGTCAAAGAGTATAACCTTACCCTAGAACAAAAGGAGATGACCCTTGGAGGCGTAACGGCCAATGCAATGACCATAAACGGCCAAATTCCTGGTCCAGTCTTGGAATTTACCGAGGGAGACCTTGCCATAATCAATGTGACTAATAAAATGGATGAGGAAACATCAGTGCATTGGCACGGATTAATACTTCCAAATTTCTATGACGGTGTTCCATATTTAACAACACCACCTATTGAACCAGGGGAGACATTCCAATACAGAATTCCAATCAATCAGTCTGGAACCTATTGGTATCATTCACACACAATGTTACAAGAGCAAAAGGGTGTGTATGGCTCCATAATCATTCAGCCTAAAGAAAAAACATTGGATTATGATAAAGATTTGGTAGTGGTATTGTCTGATTGGACCAATGAAAAACCAATGAATGTACTACGTAACTTAAAGAGGGGTAACGAGTGGTATCAAGTTAAAAAGGGTACAGCAGTACCGTTGAGTAGGGTAATTAAAGAAGGTGCTCTGGGAGCACAGTTCAAATTTTGGCGAGACCGTATGGAAGGCGCAGATATTGCAGATATCTACTACCCTGCATTTTTAACAAATGGTAAAAAACAAGCAGACTATCCAGAATTTCTACCAGGTGAAAAAGTAAGGCTTCGTTTTATCAATGCATCGGCATCTACATATTATTGGATGGATTTCGGAGGGGGTAACCCAATGATTGTTTCAAGTGACGGTATTGATGTGGAACCTATATCAAAAAGTCGCTTCCTTTTCGGTATTGCTGAAACCTACGATGTAATTGTCACCATTCCAGAAGGTACAGTAGAAATTACTGCCACGGCACAAGATGGTTCTGGGGATACCTCTTTACGTATAGGACAAGGAACACTTTATCCCGCAGAAAGAATTGACAGACCAGATAAAGTGGAAATGATGAAGCAAATGGCTAAAATGGATATGAAAATGGGAGCTCCTTCTATGGTAGGCAACAAAAATAAAAATACACCCAAAGTTTTGATGCAGAAGTACGGGATGAAGATGGATATGAAAGATGGGCAAATGAATATGAACGATAATATGTCTATGAAGGATGGCGCAATGAATGATAAAATGAATATGGATGACCATATGAACCATAATGACCAAATGATGCAAAAAGACACTTCTTCATTTGATTACAACACCCGAAAGACCTATTTCAACTATGATTTTTTAAAGGCAAAAGAAAACACCACATATAAAGCAGATTTACCAGTAAATGACATTTTATTGAACCTAACTGGAAATATGCAGCGTTACGTCTGGAGTATGAACGGTGTACCCTTATCGGAAACTGATAAAATAAAAATCAAGGGTGGCGAGGTAACAAGAATTACGCTCAATAACCTGACAATGATGCACCACCCAATGCACCTTCACGGGCATTACTTTAGGGTGATTAACGAAAATGGAAAACGTTCCCCGTTAAAGCATACCGTTAATGTGCCGCCGATGCAGAAAGTTGTAATCGAATTTTATAACGAAGAGTATGGCGATTGGTTCTTCCACTGTCACATACTGTATCATATGATGGGTGGTATGGCACGCGTATTTAGTTATGACACACCAAGGGACAAAAGAATGGCAGATTATCCAGTTCAAAAACTAATTGATGAGACTGACCACTATTATTCCTGGGGAATGGCTCGATTAGGTTCTAATTTTTCAGAACTTTTTCTAACAACAAGTAATATCCGCAATGAATTTGGTTTGAGAGCAGAGTTGGACTACGACCAAAACCTTGAAGCGGAAGTAAATTACAATAGGTACCTCAATGATTGGGTACGTGTTTATGTAGGAGTAAATACCGAAACTGAAATTCCGAATTCGTACGATGAGTTCAATACCGTTGGACTGGTTGGGGTTAAATACTTTACACCTTACCGATTTAATGTAGATGTGAGTATAGACCACCAATTACGCCCAAGAATACGTCTGGACAGAGAGTTATTGATTTTCCCAAGAGTTTTTTTAGAGGGAGAATATGAATACAGAATTGATTTTGGCTGGGTAAACGATTTGGAAAACAACAATTCTTATGAAAGTGAGACCCAATGGTTGGTAGGAGCTTCATATATCCTTTCAAGAAATTTTTCAATACAAGGAAATTATAATAACCGATATGGTTGGGGCGGTGGATTAACAGCCAGATTTTAATAATTAAAAGATAAAGTTATGATGTATACGTGGATTATAGTATTAGGAGTAATTGTCTTGGGGATTATCCTATATGCAGGAAAAAACGGAAGCAAAATACTCAAGAAAGAAAGTCCTGAGGAAATTTTGGGCAGACGGTATGCCAATGGTGAAATCACCAAGGAATAATATGAAGAAAGAAAACGAGTCATTAATTCTAAAAAATAAAAATATGAACTATTATTTCAACAAAACCATTAATGGAACTTTTGAAGAGGTTATTGATAGAGTCACACAAGAATTAAAAGAAGAAGGCTTTGGTATCCTAACAGAGATTGATATCAAGGAAACATTAAAAAAGAAACTGGATGTCGATTTCAAGAAGTATAGAATTTTAGGAGCGTGTAATCCGCCCTATGCTCATAGAGGTTTGCTTGCAGAAGATAAAATTGGAACAATGCTGCCTTGTAATGTTATAGTCCAGGAAATTGAAGCTGGCGTCATTGAAGTTGCAGCCGTAAATCCAATGGCTTCAATGCAGGCAGTAGAAAACGAAAAGCTAAATGAAATTGCCAATGAAATATCCTCTAAACTGGATAACGTAATTGAAAAGCTATAATTATAGGGTTATAGGTAATAATAAACAGAAATGCACTGTAACATAAAGATATAGAATAAATGTTAGCACTAAGTCCAGGAATATTAATTATCCCAATATTTTCACTTGTATTGGTGAGTATTTTATATATCCATTTTTATAAAAAAGTTGCCGATACGTCAAACTACAAACGGATGATTACAACCATAGCTTTAGTAGGTTTTGCTTTAAACCTTATTTGGGAGTTAGCTCACGGGCCATTATATCAAGGATTTAAGTATGATTTCAGTCATATCTCGCTTTGTACATTGGCTTCAATAACCGATATGTTGACCCTTCTGTTACTTTTCTTTGTCTTTAGCCTGGTACTCAGAAATGTGTATTGGATTGAAAAACTTAGTTTTTCAAATGTTCTTTTGCTAATGCTTGTAGGAGCATTAAGTTCAACACTTGTAGAAATCTGGCATATTAACAGAGAGGATTGGTTGTATGCCGAATCTATGCCCTTAATCCCAATAGTAAAAGCAGGCGTTTCGCCAGTTCTTCAATTCACAATATTGCCAATAATTATTTTTAGTCTAAGTAAGAAATTAATATTAAAAAAAAGAAAATTAAATCAAGTAAAACACTTAAAAACAATAGAGAAGATGAAACAATTAAAATTAACATTAGGTACAGTTGCAATAGCATTTATAACCTTAACAGCGGTGTCTTGTAAAGATGCGAAAACAGAGAACACTACACATTCTGAAACGAGTGCTGATGATGACCATTCAAAAATGAACCACGATGGTGAGGATATGGAAATGGCAATGAATGGAGATGGAGATTCTCAAGCAGTCTTAAATGACTATTTCAACTTAAAAGATGCCTTGGTAGCAGATGATAATGCCAAAGCCAAAGAGTTGGGTGCAATCCTCGCAACATCCTTAGGCAAGCTTGACATTTCAAAATATACCGATGCCCAGCAATCTGATTTAAAGGACATTGTTGAGGATGCTGTAGAACATGCAGAACATATTGCAGAAAGTGATATAGCACACCAACGAGAGCACTTTAAAATTTTAAGTAAGGATGTAACAGATATGGTTGCCATTACTGGAACAGAGATGAAAATATACGAGCAATTTTGCCCAATGTATGATAACAATAAGGGTGGTGCTTGGCTTAGTATGAACGAAGAAATTAGAAACCCTTATTTCGGTGACAAAATGTTGAAATGCGGTAAAGTACAGCGAGAAATTAACTAAATGAAAGTAGTAAAAATCATAGCGATTGTGTTATTGGTAGCGTTTGTGGGGATTCAATTTATGCCCACAACGCGCAACCAAAGTGATTCTGTTCCTTCCACCGATTTTATGTTGGTCAATAATGTGCCAGAGAATATTCAAAAAAAGTTACAGGTATCCTGCTATGATTGTCACAGCAATAATACGCAATACCCTTGGTATAACCAAGTTCAGCCTGTTGCTTGGTTTCTGGAAGACCATATAAAAGAAGGCAAGGCTGAATTGAATTTTAATGAATGGGATTCGTTATCAAACAGAAGAAAAAAGAGCAAGTTAAGGTCAATCATCAAACAGATTGAAAGTGACGAAATGCCTTTATATTCTTACACTTTGATTCATAAAGACGCAAGCTTTTCTGAAGCTGAAAAACAGGAACTAATCCGTTGGATAGAACAATTAAAAGATAGTATATAAACAATAACAATTAAAAACAATAAAAATGAAAAATTTAAAAATGAGTATCGCAACAATGCTATTGTTAGCAGTTTCTTTTACCAATGCACAGGAAAAGGAAAAAATGAAAATGGACCATAGTAAAATGGACCATAGTAAAATGATGAATATGAATAGTGATACAAAGGCTGAAGCAATATTAAATGATTACTTCAACCTAAAGGATGCCTTGGTTGCAGATGATACCAAAAAGGCAGCCCAAGAAGGCTCTAAATTGGCCGCTTCACTAAAAGCCTTTGATGCTTCAAAGTATACGGCAGAAGAACAAAAAGAATTAGCTGACATAATTGAAGATGCCACAGAGCACGCCGAACATATTGCAAAAAGTGATATGGGCCATC
Organism: Flavobacteriaceae bacterium; assembly: GCA_024743095.1. Lineage (GTDB taxonomy): Bacteria > Bacteroidota > Bacteroidia > Flavobacteriales > Flavobacteriaceae > Flagellimonas. The sequence continues at coordinate 376 of JANSXF010000034.1, read as the reverse complement.
AAAGAGAGCATTTTAAAACCTTAAGTAAGGATATGTCAGATTTGATAGCAATTACAGGTACAAAAAACACGCTGTACGAGCAGTTTTGCCCAATGTATGATGGTGGTAGCTCTTGGTTGAGTAGCAGTGACCAAGTGAGAAACCCATATTATGGCAGTAAGATGCTTAAATGTGGTAAAGTAAAAAAGACTATTAATTAGATAATCCCCTTCCTTAAGTTTTGGAATCTTTCTGGTTTCACTAGTGTCCCATAAAAATTGGGACGGATTAAAAATTAAATAAATTTTGCCCATTAAGACTATTTCGTTCTTTGTCATATTGAAATTTAGTTTTTGTAAAAAGGTCGCGAAGATTCGTTTTGTCGGTCAGTGAAATA
>JANSXF010000090.1 GCA_024743095.1 Flavobacteriaceae bacterium | reverse complement strand
TTTCCAATAACGCGGCCAATTCCTCTTCATGATAGGCTGTACTTTCTGCTGTGGAATCCTGCTCCCATTCCACCTCAAGTGCTTTTTTTGCCTGCATGCATTCCCATGTGCTATTGCCAACTATGGCCACTAGTTCTGGAATCCCGCCTTGATCGGACCATTGCTTCTCAATGCCATCGGGATATACCTCAAAATGGAAAACATCCTTGATGCCCGGCATGGACTTAACCTCATCGGCATTCATCCCTTTATATTTCATACCAAATGCTGGCGGGTGTACAATCATGGCGGTCAACATACCTTCTTTATAGACGTCCAATCCGAACAATGGTTTTCCCGTAACTATTTGTTTACCATCTACGTTTTTCTTATCTGTACCTATTATGGAGAAAGTACCATTGTCTTTTAACTGTACTTCTTCCGGCACCTCTATACTCCTCGCTGCAGAGGCCATTTCTCCGTAACCTGCGGAATTTCCACTGGCCTCGTGGGTAAGTACACCATCTTTGACAGTGATTTCATCTGCGGAAACACCCCACGCTTGGGCGGCGGCTTCCTTCAACATTTGTTTTGCCGTGGCCCCGGCCATTCGCAGGCTTTCCCATCCTTGTCTAATAGATTGGCTTCCTCCCGCCAATTGGCGGGTAAATATATCCGTATTGAGCGGTGCCTGCTCTACGATAACATCTTTCCAGGCTATATCGAGCTCTTCGGCAACGATCATTGGCATGGATGTTTTTACGTTCTGGCCTATTTCGGGGTTGGGCGACATGATCGTCACCATACCGTTATCCCCTACCTTAAGGAATCCATTAAGGTCGAACCATTCTTTCGGCAAGCTGTTTACCTGCTCGGGTGTCATTTTACAAGAAGCCAACCAGCTAAACCCTATGACAAGTCCACCACTAGCCAATCCTGTATTTCGGATAAAGGCACGTCGTCCTATTTTAGTTTTTACAAGTGTCATTGTACTCTTTTTTTGGTGTTATGATTTAGCAGCCAATTTCACGGCTTTTTTGATTCTTGTGTAAGTACCGCAACGGCAGATATTACCGTTCATGGCCATTTCAATTTCTTCGTCGGTCGGGTTGGGATTTTTTTCAAGAAAAGCGGAAGCGGTCATAATTTGACCAGCTTGACAATATCCACATTGTGGTACGTCCACTTCCAACCATGCTTTTTGCACTGGGTGGTCGCCTTCTTCGGACAAGCCTTCGATTGTAGTGATTTCGGAATCCCCTACAGATGATACGGTAAGCATACATGCCCTGGTCGCAGTGCCATCCAAATGAACGGTGCAGGCCCCGCATTGCGCAATTCCACAGCCGTATTTTGTCCCTACTAAGTTTAAATGATCTCGTAAAACCCAGAGGACAGGAGTAGAAGGATCTACATCGACCTCTTGTTTTGTTCCGTTGATGTTAAGTGTAAAAGTTGCCATATCGTTGATTAATTCCCTTGAAGTTAAATATTTCTGAGAACAATTTTGGATACTCTCTTAAAACACCCCTAAAAATTAACATTGTTTTTAGGTTTTTTGAAGTTACTTAAAATGAGTATAAATAACGTGGTGATTATTGATGCTCTAGATAAGAACTTTTCACAAGGAGGAGGTAGCTCATTTGGTTTGTATCTAATATTTCAACCGGGCAAAAACAGGTAAGTGGTCAGATGGGTACCGGGTATCCTTGGAGTCGCTCAAAATGGCACTTTTGAGCACTTCCAATTCGTCGGAAACAAAAATGTAATCGATTCTCCTTTCTACAGATTTGTTGAATTCAAAGTCATTGAATGTTCCCTCTGGACCAAATGCATTCTCACCAGCTGCAATGTGGGTGTCCGCCATTTCTGTCAAAATTACCTGTACGCCCGCACTATCACTTTCCAGATTAAAATCACCTGTGAGAGCCACTGGATAATTTTCGGTATTCAATTGTTTTATTTTTTCAAGAATGAGCTTGGAGCTTTCCTCACGTGCCATTGCTCCAATATGATCAAAATGGGTGTTGAATACCATAAACTTTGTACCATCTTCCTTATTCTGGAAAATCCCATAGGTACATGTTCTTGGCAAAGCGGCATCCCATCCTTTGGATGGTTTCTCAGGGGTAAGTGATAGCCAAAATGTGGATTCTTCAAGTAGCTCAACCCGTCCGGTATTGTAAAAAACGGCTGTATGCTCCCCTCTTTCATCACCATGATCTCGGCCCACACCAAAATAAGCGTAATCCTTCAATCCTTGATCAATTTCTTTTACCTGATGAATCAATCCTTCTTGAATACCAAATACATCAGGATTGTAAAAATTGAGTTGTGAAATGAGAAAGTCCTTTCGGTTGTCCCAATTATTGGGTGCATCATCTGGATTATCATAACGGATATTATAAGAAATAATGTCAATGGTTTGACTTTTAGCAATTGAAGCAGAAAGCATTGCAACTAAAAAGAGTACTAATTTTTGCATTGGTATATGGTCATCAAATTATAGTAAAGAATGTGCAAGCTATCCAATTTCTGCTGTATAGATGTTATCATTCCTTTATTTTAACTCTTCTTTTGTCCATTCCATTCAACAGGGTGACGTTTCTCATAAAAAATAATGACGGATTTGTATTTCCTTAACCCATATTAACCGTTCCACAACCGTTTTACCTTTTTCATAATATTTTTTGGAAATTCCTTAATCCCTATCGGTGGTCCGGAAGTCTATTTTAGCCCACACACAAACTATTATCAATCACAACCTATTGCTACCTAAGCAATCCATCCAATTCAAATTATGACATTAAATCAACAATTGTATTCCTTGTTTCCCAAATGGAGCAAGGAACCGGGAAGGGCAATGCGGCTATTTGGGGTATTGATAGCAATGCATGCTATGGAATCCCTGCAAGCACAAACCCCATCCGATGGCCTTATGATGCCGTCCAAAAATATTTGTGTTCTCGTCTCTTATGACATGGGCACTTTTGATAGATATTGGGAAGGTTCTTATCTCAGATCCAATGAAACCATTGCCACAATCGATCGAAACATGGTACTGCCCATGGCGGCCATTGGCATTTTGGACAACCTTAATCTTTATGTTAGCCTACCTTTTATCAGCACCGAATCTTCAGAACCTAACGGAGGTTTTTTTGCCGGGGCCAGAGGGTTTCAGGACATTGGTTTTGCCTTGAAATACAGGCCAATTCGAACGGAATGGGGACCTGGGCGGATTTCCTTTTTGGGAACAGCAGGGTTCAGCACTCCCTTTACCAACTATCTTTCCGATTACAGGCCCTATAGCATTGGTGCAGGTGCGCCGGAGTTTTCCCTTAGGGCAATAGCTCAATATGAATTCAAGAATCAACTTTATTTCCGTGCATCGGCAGCGCAGCTATGGAGAGGATATACCGAGGCCGAGCGCGATTATTATTATAATGACGGCAGCTATTACACGGCTTGGATGGATGTCCCCAACGCATGGACCTATGAAACAATTCTAGGAAAATGGTTGTTCGACACCACTTTGAAGCTGGAACTGAGCTACTCGAGCCTCACCTCTACCAGTGGCGATGACATTAGAGCCTATAACGCGGCCCAGCCCACCAACAAAGTTGAAGTTGACAGATTGGGATTCTCGGCACAATACTATTTTAAATCCATTAAAGGGTTGGGCATTGTGGCATATCACAATCGAGTAGTTGATGGAAGAAACACGCCAAAAATGAGCAATACCGGCTTTGGACTGACTTACCAATTCAACGTAATCAAAAAACAAACTGATGAAGAAAATGCGCAATAATATAACTATACTGCTTTTGGCCGCATTGGTCATCAGCCCAATATCTTGTGAAAAGGACACCCCACAATACCTACCGTATCAAGGGTACACCTATGCCGAACTTAATGCAAATGGCGGGGATTGGGTTCCCGTCCTCCAATCTTCCGGCGATGCCATAGACATTGCAGCTCCCATGGCAACTGATTCACAGGAATATTTGAATGAAATTCAAGAATTAAAAGAGGCCATGTCAACCATGTCTTCCAATCAAAGAAAAGCTATAAAATATTGGACAAACAACCCTGCGATTCGTTGGAATGAAATTGCATTGGAACTCATTGCCAAATACAATTTGATTCCCGGACCCAATGCTGATGGCACCTATACCTTGCCAAACCCATCCAATCCCGAAGGCCCACCTGCCTTTCCATTTGCCCATCCGCCATATGCCAGTAGAGCCTTGGCCTATATGTCCGTTGCACAATTTGATGGACTTATATCCGCATGGCATTACAAATATGAGTACAACAGGTCAGCACCATTTCAGCTGGATGGGACCATTGATTATGCCTACGAAGAGAATGACCTTCCATCCTACCCTTCCGACGGGGCCGTAGTTGCGCGGGCATCCAAAAATATTCTTTCGGCCATGTTTCCTTTGGAAGTGGAATACCTTCAAAAAATGGAAGAGGAACATCTTGAAAGTCTATTGCTATCCGGTGGCAATGTTATGAGCGATATTACCGCAGGGCTGGAAATAGGTGATGCTGTGTCCGAAACGGCGTTGACAAGAGCATCCAACGATGGAATGAAGAACGCACAAACACCGAAGGCCGTATCCGACTCCATCAAACAAGCTGCCTATGACCGGTTTGGTTGGGCTTGGGACAATCTGGAAATACCTGTACGACCCGTAGGGCTTACCCCCTTGTTTAGCCAAGTAACCATGTGGAGCATTGATGATGTGGAAAGTGTGCGCCCCATTCCACCTCCACAATTGGATTCACAAGAATTTTTGGACGATGTGGAACTTTTAAAGAACCACGCCAAAAACATGACAGATGAGAAAAGAAGGATCGCAAACTTTTGGCAAGATGGGCTCGGCACCTACACCCCTCCAGGGCATTGGAACCGTATTGCCAACGAGTTTATGGTAGAATACAAACTCAACCCCTTGCAAACCACTAGAACACTTGCCTATATGAATATGGCCATAATGGACGCCGGTATCAGTTGTTGGGATGCAAAATATTATTACCACTACCCAAGACCCATTCAATTGATCGAAGATTTTGAAGCTATCGCCGGAACTCCCAACTTCCCTAGTTACACATCAGGCCACAGCGTATTTTCTGCTGCAGCCTCCGAGGTTTTGGCCTATGTGTTCCCCAACGAAGCGGCTACAGTAAGGGCATGGGCGGAAGAAGCGGCTATCTCACGTGTTTATGGCGGCATACATTGGAGTTTTGATGCCACAGTTGGAACGGACCAAGGTCGTGAAGTGGCCCAATACACCATCGACAGGGCTAAAGCTGATGGCGCAGACCAGTAGTTAAAAAAATAGGATATACTAAAAACTGACCATGGTCAATAAAAAAGCTCGATTTGTTTTAATCGGGCTTTTTTATTTGATTTTTTCACTCAATTGGGGTTCCCCTTAATTTTTTAAAGGTCTCATAAGTCTTGTCCACTTTTTCTTTTGGAGTGGTCTCAAACTCTTTGTCCGTCACCTTGTAGTATGTTTGTAAACTATCCAGTTTGTGATGCATGGCAACAATCACCTCTTTATATTCTTCGTCATTGATGGCATTATGTAATTCTTTGGGGTCCTTTTCCAAATCATAGAACTCCCATTCATCTATATCATCATAAAAATGGATAAGCTTGTACCTGCCTGTTCTAACCCCATATTGTCTTTTGACCATATGAAAGGCAGGGAAATCGTAATAATGATAATAAACAGCATCCTTAAAATCATCTTGAGTTCCATCCAATAACCCCCTAAATGATTCTCCTTGCATTTCAGAAGCATATTGCTGCCCGCCTGCCAAATCCAAAAACGTTGGGGCAAAATCCAAGTTCTGCACAAGGGCATCAATATTGGTCCCAGGTTCGATAACCCCAGGCAACTGCATCAACAACGGCATTTTCATGGACTCTTCGTACATAAACCGCTTATCGAACCAACCGTGCTCGCCCAAATAAAACCCTTGATCGGAAGTATATACCACCAAGGTGTTCTCGTCCAAGCCGGTTTCCTCCAAGTAGTCCAAAATCCGTCCTATACCCTCATCAACCGATTTTACGGTGGCTAAATATTCATGTAGATACCGTTGCCCCTTCCATTCCGCCAATTCCTTTCCATGAAGGTCGGCTTCATAAAAGGCATTGTTTTTCGGTAGATAGGCTTGGTCCCAAATTTTTCGTTGTTCTGGGGTCATCCGCTCAAAATCGGTTGTCCATGGATTATGGGCCAAATCGGTACTTCCTGGACCATCGCTCATTTTTAGATCATGCCCTTCGTACATATCCTTGTAAATGGTCTGTTGTTGCTCGGCAGCCGCAGTTTGATTTTCGAACTCAGGAAAATAGGTATCGGGCAAGGGAAACGTGATGGAATCGTAAACATTTAAATGGCGCAAGGCCGGCATCCAATTTCGGTGAGGGGCTTTGTGGTGCACCATCAAATAAAAAGGTTTTTGGCCATCTTTTCTTTCTTGAAGCCATTCCAAACTTTTATCGGTGATCAAATCCGTGGCATAGCCTTCGACCACGGTGGTGTCTTCTCCTTGGATAAATTCAGGATTATAATAGTTCCCTTGATCCTTGAGAATATCCCAATAATCAAACCCAGTGGGTTTGCCATGTAGATGCCATTTGCCGACAATGGCGGTCTCATATCCTAGCTTTTTCAAATGTTTTGGCAAGGTAGGCTGACTGTTGTCAAACCGTTCACCGTTCATCCGAAACCCGTTGATATGACTATGTTTTCCTGTCAATATAACCGCTCTACTTGGCCCGCAGATGGAATTGGTACAGAAATTATTCTGAAAAAGGGCCCCATTCTTGGCAATCCTGTCAATATTTGGGGTCGGAGCCAATTTTCCCAACTCATGGTTATAGGAGCTGATGGCCTGATAGGCATGATCATCCGACATTATAAAAATGATGTTCGGAGGACCTTTGGCAACCTCTTCTTTAGGTTTTTCTTTCTGTTTGCAGGAAACTATGAGGAATAATCCAAGAAGTGTTAATCCGATGCGCATATTTAGGTATTTTATTTTAGCGTAAATGTTTTAGAAAGCTCGGCATCTGAATTGGTTCCAACAAACACTTCGAATTCACCTGGTTCAGATACAAATTCGAGTTGAGCGTTATAGAATTTTAAATCGTCTGCCGAAAGGGTAATTGTTACTTCCTTGCTCTCCCCTTTCTTAAGCATGACTTTCTTGAAACCTTTCAACTGTCGTTTTGGGGGCGTAATGCTTCTTACCACATCCCTCAAATACAATTGCACCACTTCTTCACCATTGTATCCCCCTGTATTGGATACTGTTACCGTAGCAGAAATACCTTCCTCTTGATTGATTTCCTTTTTGTTCAACTTGAGATCGGAATATTCAAACTTTGTATAGCTCAATCCATATCCAAATGGTAATAATGGGGCATTGGGCGCATCTAAATAATTGGACCTGAATTTTTGGAACTCCCCGCTTTCAGGTGCTGGTCTTCCAGTAGCTTTTGCACTGTGATAAACAGGGATCTGTCCAACGTTCACCGGCCATGTGGCCGTCAATTTACCCGATGGGTTGTAATCTCCAAAAACCACATCTGCAATGGCATTCCCTGCTTCTACACCCGGATGCCAAACTTGTAATATGGATACGGGCAAACCTAATTCTTCGGGAATGGTCAACGGTCTACCGCTCATTAATACCAAAACGACTGGTTTGCCCGTTTCCACCAACGCTCTGATCAATTTCTTTTGACTTTCTGGAATGGAAATATCGGTTCTGCTGGACGATTCTCCGCTCATTTCGGTTGCTTCTCCCACAACGGCCACCACAACATCTGAAGATTTGGCAAGCTCCAGAGCTTCTTGAAGCATACTTTCTGGGGAACGATCATCTATTGTTATGCGTTCACCCAAAGAGTTTACATTTTTGGCAAAACTGGCGTCATTAGAAATATTTGCCCCTTTTGCATGGCTTATGGTAGCGTTTGATGCCACGTTCTTAAATCCTTCCAAAATGGTAATGGCCAATTTAAAATCACCTGTGGGCGCCCAAGTTCCGAGCATGTTTTCCCTACTGTCGGCCAACGGGCCTACCAATGCGATCTTGCCTTGCTTTTTTAAGGGAAGCATGTTATTGTGATTTTTTAGCAATACGAAAGACCGAGTTGCCAATTTGCGGGCCAATGCCCTGTTTTCATCCGTCAAGATATCTTTCTTAGGACGTTTGGAGTCCAAGTATTTGTATGGGTCATCGAGCAGACCTGAAATATATTTAGCTTCCAACACCCTGCGGCATGCATTTGTAATGTCTTCCTCGGTAACTTTTCCTTCATCCAAAGATTTCTTCAGAGTGGTCAAAAAGCCCTCGCCTACCATATCCATATCCAACCCGGCTTTTAATGCCAAAGCCGAAACTGCTTGAAGATCGCCCAATCCATGAGGAATCATTTCATTGAGCGATGTATAATCAGAGACCACAAAACCATCAAACCCCCATTGATCACGTAGCAAATCGGTCAACAACCATTTGTTCCCGGTTGCAGGCACTCCATCAACATCATTGAAAGAACTCATCACACTGGCTGCCCCAGCATCTATTGCGGCTTTGTAAGGTTGCATATATTGGTTGAACATTTTGATCTTGCTCATGTCCACCGAATGGTAATCCCTACCGGCCTCAACGGCTCCATAGAGAGCAAAATGCTTTACGCAGGCCAACATGGTATGGGCCGCGGCAAGGTTATCTCCTTGATATCCGGTTACCATGGCTTCGGCTATTTTGGAACCAAGGTACGGGTCCTCGCCCGCTCCTTCGGAGATACGGCCCCAGCGCGGATCACGGGCAATATCGACCATTGGGGAAAAATTCCAGTTGATACCATCTGCCGTGGCTTCCTTTGCTGCCATTTGAGCGGCTTGTTTCACCAAATCCATATCCCAACTGGACGAAAGACCCAATGGAATTGGATATGTTGCCTTATACCCATGGATTACATCGGAACCTATTAGCAAGGGTATGCCCAACCGGCTTTCGTTTACAGCAATTTCTTGGGCTTGCTTAACCCTTTCAGGGCCCGCTACGCCAAAAAGTCCGCCTACTTGGCCTGATTTGATTTTTGTCCCTACGTCTTTACTGACCACTTCGCCAGTGGCCACGCCGCCCCCAGGCGTCAATAGGTTCAATTGACCTATTTTTTCTTCAATCGTCATTTTGTTCAACAATTCTTCCACTTGAGGTATTCTTTCTTGTGCCTTAGTGGCAAGGAAAGAGAGGCCAATTAAGGCAAATAGGATATTTTTATAGTGCATGATCAGGTTGTTTTGATATTTGATTCTTATTCTGATTTTACAATGGATGTCCGTTTTGAGATTCCATTGTTGTTAAATGCCTCGATTTGGAAATAGTAGGTATCAGTGCGGTCCATCCCTGAAAAATAGTATTCGTTGGTACCATATACCATGATGCTACCATATAGTTTGTCCTCATCTTTGCCAAAATAAATTACATAACCATCAGCTAGATCGTTACGCTTCCATTTTAACCAAGAGTTACGGCGTTCACCAAACTTTTCCGATTGTGCGCGCAACACCACAAACTGTTCTACGGGATCGGGTTTTGCGCCATTTCCATTTCCAAAAACACGGAAACCGCTCAATGCAAATTTTCCGGTTGGCATTTTAATGTTTTCCAGTTTCAGGTATCGAGCCTTGGCAGGTTTTTCAAATTCGATATAATCATGGGGCACATCGGTCTTGTTATTGCTCTTATCGACCAAAACAGACCACTTTCTGCCATCATTGGAGCCGTAAATCTTGTATTGATGGTATACACCTTCTGATTTTCCCAAAAACTCGGCATCTTGGTCCGCATAATTGATTTGTATGGCATTAATAGTAGATATCCCACCCAAATCTGTTTGAAAATATTCTCCTTTATCAGCAGTTTCAGCACTCCAGTAAGATCTCATGTTTTCATCTACCGCATTGTTTGGTTTGTAACCTCCCAATGTTGACGACACGGTCACCGGCTTGTTATAATTGAGTAACATCCAACCGGTGAAAAGTCCTTCAACATGGTTGGCTCCTTTTTTTGGAAGATAGGTAGGATAATCACCATAGGCCGTGTTGCAATACATTATATCATCTTGATCAAATCCTGCAGGCCAAATGCCCAACCTGCGTTCAAAACTGTTTTTATTGTTAAGAATGATGGTGGAAACATGCCACCAATTACCAAAATTGTCCTGATAGGTTGCGCCATGCCCCGCTCCCCTTGCAAATCCCCCAGGTTTATATGAAAAAGGATTGTGTTTTTGATAGGCATATCCTTCCAATGGATTGTCACTTACATAAACACCATCGGCATAGCCGCTAAATTCAGTTCCCGGCGCTCCATATTGCAAGTAATATTTGCCATTATGTTTGGTTACCCAAGCCCCTTCCATAAAGGGTTGAAGAAATGTATTGTCGTTGTGTTCTCCAAAACGTTCCCAGCCATGATCTTCGGGAGCCAGCTGCATTAGTGGTTTCACATAGCCCTCGGACTGGAGTGTTTTGGTGTTGATCTCGGTTCCCAAAAGCGGGTATACATTGCTCGAACCCCAATACAGGTATAAATCATCGGTTTGTTCTTCGTACAAAAACGCAGGGTCCCATGCGCCAACTTTTAAAGAATCCACTGCTATTTCCCAATTATCTTTTGTAGGGTCCTTGCTTTTCCAAAGCGAGAATGCCGGACCATGGGTAGAGCCTATCAAATAGAGTTCATCCTTCATCACAAAAGCGGCAGGTGCACATAATTCGTCATAAACCTTGTTACGCTCCCTTAAAAACTTTCTTGGTATAAATTTCCAATCGTACATATCATCGCTCCACCAATATCCCCATTGATTGGTACTAAAAAGAAAATACTTTTCCTTAAAGTTAACGATTACCGGGTCCGCCGTTGCCCTATGTTTACCTTGTGTTGCAAAATTGGGTATGGGAGTATACCCATAATCAATATTGATGGGATTGCAATAGGTTTTTTGCTGTGCCGAAATAACCTGCATTGAACTTAGAGCAGTCAGTGCAACCAGCCATATAAACAAGGTATTTTTCATTTTTGAGGGTCTTTTTTCTGATGCGAAAACAACCAAGACAACAATTCGGGCTCTGCAAATGCCGGGTCCCAACTATTGTGATTGGCAAATTCGTACATGGTGAACTTTGGATATACTTCCGCTTTTAGCAGGGCAGAAACCATTTCCATAGATTGCAACGGATGCACTACATTATCCTGGGCTCCATGGAACACCCATTATTGCGTGTTTTTGGCGTAAACTGAATAAGATTCTTGTTCACCACCACCACAAATAGGGATTGCGTACGCAAACATATGCGGTTTTCTGCTCAACAGTTCAAATG
>JANSXF010000062.1 GCA_024743095.1 Flavobacteriaceae bacterium | reverse complement strand
TTTCTATCATATCTTTGTCAAGTACACTGTACATAAAGGGTTGTTTTGGAATTATTTATGTTTCGCAACACAAATATCCGCAACCCTTTCTTTCGATCCAAAAAAAGTTTAAATCACTTCAAAAAGTGGAATAATATTATATGTGCCTATGAGCGTCAAATAGTGTGTCACTATGTCCTGATATTGGGATATGGATTTTCGTGACGAAGAAAGAAGAAAGAAAGAATCGGAATACAAAAACAGATTGGGTAGAAAACTCAAGGAGCTTCGATTAAGTAAGGATATGTCTCAACTTGATCTAGCCCTTGAAGCAGATTTGGCCAGAACTCAAATAAGTAGGATTGAAAATGGGCAGGCCAGCCCAACGGTTTTGAGCTTTCTTAATATAGTCAGCGCATTAAACCTTTCTAAGGACCAAGTATTAGAATTGTTGGATTTAGCTTAATAAATTCTTTATGCTGCTTTTTTGTCTTGTTCGGTATCTTCATCATTATTATTTCCCGATAGTTTTGAGAACTCTTTTATATTTTCCTTAAGTTGTTTTTTGTCTAATGAGAAGAGATTTTCATTTGGTAGGAGTTCCTTTCTTTTGGGTTTCAACATCTCTTTGAAGAGTTCATCCACCATTGCTTTTTCTGGATTGATTTTGTACCTCTTTCCATCGATTGTCAATTGACAGAGCCCTTGGTTGTCCAAGCTCATTGGTTTGAATTCCCCTATAGAGTTCTTCTTGCAAATTTCACCAAAGTTGTTGACGGTGTAATTTCCCATCAAAGGGAAGTAGATTTTATTGTTGGTTTTCAGTAGATAGTATTTGTTGTACTCTACACCGTTGATGTCATATCTAAATTTCTCCTCATCTCTTGGCCTTGGCTGTACCAGTTTTTTGATACCTTTCTTTGCCATGGCCTTTTCCTCCTTCAAAAGTGGGCTGTAGCTCCTTGCTATGGTCGGCTCTGAAATGTCAATAAGCTTTGCCAAGTTTTCATTGGTGGGCTTTCCATATTTTTCTGAATCCCAATTCAAAAGAAGTGTCCTTAACTGACCCAACCTTTTGGACATGGTAAATTCATGCTTGGCCTTACCTGTCAAAACATTGTACTCATCCGTATCCAATTCTATTAATGGGTCGATTATCCACGCCCTTTCAAGTGTGACCTGCTTAATGGCCTTATCATCCTGAAGCATTAATTTTATGGTATCCTCAACCAACCCCTCTTTCATTATCGTGGCAAGCTCCATGAGTATCTCATTCTTTACCCATTGAGGAATTGACAACTTTCTATCCAATATATCGAACTGCCTAACAATGTCGTCCATGGTAAAGTCGGGATTACAGTACATGAGTCCAACAAAAGAGTTCATTATGTAGCTCACTCCCCAATGGTCGAAGAAGTCTTGATGCTTGGATATGGTTCCCAAGGATTCCAATTGGTTCAATCTTACCTCGATAAATATTTTCTTGGGCTGGAAAACTTCATACTGTTTTCCATGTAAATCGTATAGATGTAGGTTATTGAAATATATTTTTTTGGAGCGCATTTATTTTTGGCGTTGCCCGAATCCAGAACCAAAAAATTGGTTCATGTACCACCGTGGCTATACGTATAGCTCGGATTGGCGTACCCCTTGGGGTAACTCTAAAGATTCAGAAGTTATAATTCCGCAATATACGGAAAATATGTTAAAAAAACAAATATTAATAAAATATATTTTGCCATCTCATTTATTTAACAGTACAAAGATCGGAAGAAATTCTGAGAACACTGAAGTATTTATTTTACCTCTAATATTTTTCTCATAAAAACTTGTATTTAATCGTGTTGAGTGAGAACCAATTAATTGTTTAGAAAAACTAACTTAATTAAATGCTAATTGTACCACTTCGACACCCATAATGGAAAAACCAAAATGCCCCGTAGATTAGTTAGTTTACGGGGCAAAAAAGGGCGATTTTCCCCGAAAACATGTAGGTTTGCTCACTAATATATACTAAGGGAGCAGATATACATAAAAACAGGCTTTTTTGCAGAAAAATGCCCCGTAGAACTAATTTTCTGACCTTAAATTGGGTGTTGACCAGTACATGGGGTACGCATTACGGGGCAATGATACCCGTAAAAGCCTTGGTGGACACATAAAGCTGTTCATGCTTTATCTGGGAACCAATTAAGCTATTCATTATTTATTGTTGGAAAACTCCCCACCTCTAGCTATGGTGTACGTCTAGTGAGCAAACCTACATATTCGGTACCCAGCAAGACAATATTAATAGCTTTATAAATCCCACTTTAATGGGTATATTTGAGTATGAACGACATAGAGCTTATTGAGAATACAAAAAGAAGTATTGGTCTTGACCTTCCTCAGATTATCGCAAAGGCAATGGAAGTACCCTATATATTTACCAACGAGGGACAATCGATTGGTGAATTGCAGCTTAAGGGTGCCAAACTTTACTTCAGACCATACGAACGGTTCAAACCCCATGCACATATCATAGAGGATTTCATTGGTGATGAAGATTTCAAGGAAAAGGTGAAAAACATCTGTTCCCTTGTTGTCCAATTCAGGAAATCGAAAACCCAAGGTTACAAGAGAATCGTTTCGATTAAGGAAAAGGACTATCATTCACTATTGGGGTCACATATGTTGGATGCTAACATAGAATCTTTAAAGGAAAACTATGACGATGAGCTGCATTTCAAGATCATGGAAACTAAAGAACTAATAAGAATTTAATGTGTTTCTCAACCTCACTAAGAAAGGAAAAGCGGGTCATTGAAATGGTCAGGGCCACGGAGATCCAGTTCCACATCGAGTTCAAACCGTTTTACCGTGCCAATGGCTTTGCACATCCAAACCTTTGGATAGTCAAGCAGGATGAGCAGGACAAATTGTACCCAGCAACATGGGGATACGTTCCGCCGTTCGCATCCGATGACCCAAAGGGCTTCTATGCCAAATACAACACGTTAAACGCCAAGAGCGAGACGATCTTCACCTCAAACACATACAAGCACTCAATTCACGACAAACGCTGTCTGATCCTCTCTGACGGCTTCCACGAGCCTCATAAGGTCAAGAACGTTTCCTATCCTTACTTCTGCCGCTATTTTGATGATTCTTTGTTTTGTTTTGCTGGGCTGTATTCAGAACTGGATGACGGAAGTCTCACCTGTACCATCATAACGATGAATGCCAACGAGCAGTTTGAGAATATCCACAACGTGAAGAAGCGGCAGCCGCTGATCCTACAGTCCAACTTGGAGGATGACTGGTTGGATGACATACATGAGCCTCATCTGAAGGATTTGATGAAGGAAGGTTTTACCACAAAGAAAATAGAGGCATACCCTGTATCACGGGACATATACAAGAGGGACGTGGATTCAAATAACCGCCTTGCGATTGACAGGGTGGACTACCCAGAACTGAACCAGTTATTTTAAAAAACAAAGGGGGGCTTTTCGCCTCCCCCTTTATCTATAATTGAGTGCTATTTTTTTAGCTCCTTAACCAATTCGGTCAATTTCTCAATTATAATTCCTATTAGATAGAGTGCAACAAGCACTTCCATCATCCAGTTTTTATGTTAATAAAATACATACTTAAATATACAAAAAAATTGTTTCTTCTAAACAATTAATTTCATGGATTAATTCCTAATTTTGGGATTATATCCAAATACATGTACGCACTTATCGATTGCAACAATTTCTATGCTTCCTGTGAGAGGGTGTTCGATCCCTCGCTCAATGGTAGACCAGTAGTGGTTCTCTCCAACAATGACGGGTGTGTCATAGCTAGATCGAACGAGGCCAAGGCAATCGGGGTTGCAATGGGCGCACCATATTTCCATTTCAAAAAGCTTTTTAAACAATACAATGTCAAGGTGCTTTCCTCCAACTACGCACTCTATGGTGACATGTCATCTAGGGTGATGTCGATACTTGCGAGGTTCACGCCCGAAATCGAGGTCTATTCGATTGATGAGGCATTCCTTAAGTTCAACGGTTTCCACAGGTACGACCTCCACAGTTACGGATCAGAGATCAAGAGAACCGTCGAACGGTCAACGGGGATTCCGACCAGCATCGGAATGGCCCCTACCAAGGCACTGGCGAAGGTCTCCAACAAGATCGCAAAGAAATTCCCTGGGCAAACCAAAGGTGTCTATGTGATGGAAGATGAGGGAAAGCGGCAAAAGGCCCTGAAATGGCTCCAAATCGATGATGTCTGGGGCATAGGAAGGCAATATGGCAAAATGCTCCAATCCAACAATGTAAAGAACGCCCTTGACTTCACCAACCTGCCCAATGAATTTGTCAGGGACAGGATGAGCGTGGTCGGCCTGAGGCTCAAACGTGACTTGGAGGGATTGGAGACATTGGCTCTGGAACAGCCCGAAAACAAAAAGGCCATTGCATGCACCCGTTCCTTCGATACGATGTACACGGAGCTTGGACATCTACAGGAGCGCATCAGTACGTTCGCCTCTGTGTGCGGGCGCAAGCTCAGGAACCAGAAAAGCAATTGCGAGCTTATCCAAGTCTTCATCAGTTCCAACCAGTTCAGGGAGGATCTGCCCCAATACCATGGCAGTATTTCGGTAAGGCTCTCCTACCCCACCAATTCCACCATACACCTGACCAAGGCTTCACTTGTCGGTCTGGAAAGGATATTCAGAAAGGGCCACCACTACAAAAGGGCTGGGATAATGGTGATGGGCCTGACACCAGACACTGGAAGGCAGCTCAACATGTTCAGGCCAATAGACCATAGACAGGGGCCGCTGATGAAGGCAATTGACAGGTTGAACCTGATGAACGGGTATGACCTAGTGCGCTTCGGCGGCATGGACTTGGAAAGGAAATGGAAGATGAACCGAAACCACCTATCACCCAATTACACCACAAGAATAGATGACATCATTAAAGCTACTTCCTAACATCAACTGCGGCTTCCCTTCCCCAGCGGAGGATTTCACCGAACTGCGGATCTCACTCGATGAACATTTCATCAGGGACAGGGAGGCCACTTTCTTTGTCAGGGCCAACGGGCATTCAATGGAACAGGACGGTATCTCTGACGGCGACCTGCTCATAGTTGACCGTAGCATAGAACCTTTTGACGGATGTGTTGCGGTGTGCTATGTTGACAGTGAGTTTACCGTGAAGCGTGTGGTAAAGAAAGCTGATAAGGTATTGTTGGTGGGTAATAGGACTATTGAGCTTGATGAGGGATCGGAACTTATTGTTTGGGGGATCGTTACATATGCTGTCAAGAAAATCAGTTGATATTAAAATACAAAAAAGTTGTCCTTCTCAATCTCTATCGGCTCAATGTAGACACTGGTGTACTCAACCTTTTTGATTATTCCAGTAACCCAAAATCTATCACCTTTTTGTGCTATTTTTATTTCAGGGCAATCCTTGAAGTATAACTTTACGTTTACCCAATGGTTCAACGCCCCTGAGTATTGGGTCATAACAGTACCCTTGGCACCAAACATTTTTTTGTCGACAATCCCATTGAATATCACATGCCATTTGACTTTTACACCTTTATAGGAATTTTCAATGTCATTCCTATTGAACACTGCTACTGAGTCAATCCTATCCTTTATTTTATCAGGGGTGAGATCGGTAACCCTCATTTTTTCCAACCTTTCACGTTCTGATTTATTGAAAGATTGGTAAACACTATAGACAAAGTTGATTGCTCTGATCGATAAAAATTCTGCTGCCATTTCATTAACAATTATAATCTGCTCAAAATTAAACAGTTCCAAAGTGTTAAAGAAACAAACTTTTCAACACGAAAAATGTAGATAAATAATTGATAATCAATACTATAATTTTTTGGTAAAAATGTATTAAATTGAATATCAGTATGTTGTGTATTACAAATTGTTAATAAATCTGTTTCTTTATTTTAATGTGTCAGAATCATAGGCCTCCAACATCATTTCGGCCTTATAAAGCTCTTCCTTCAATTGCCCGTTCTCTCTTTCCAATTGCTGAGTTCTGGTGTTGTCCTCCATGATTTTGACATCGTATGGAGGTACAGGTGATTTGTAGTAAGCTACCAAATCCACAATGACACTTAATATCCCTACGCCTGCACTTACCAAAAGAGCAAAAATGGCTATACCGATTGAAATGTTTGATTGTTTCTTTGCCTGTGTCGCTGCTTTACGGGATTCAACCAATTCTTGATAGTCCAAATATTGTTTTGATGCTTCGCCATTCAACCAATATTTATATTTTAAATCATTTACAATGACTTCTGCGGTTCGTTGTTGCTCTACCGATAGATTATCCCCGTTCCTTTGTTTAATATGCCATCTATATTTCTGAACATCTCCACGTGTTAAATCTTTGTCACTCCTTCTGAAATTTTGTGAGAACCAAACCAAGAATGTCAATTCAGACTCATTACCAAACTTGAAATCTGGTTGTTTTTCCAATTCGGCTATAAGGTCAAAATAACTGATTCCTTCCTTTTCACGGGCAAGCCCGATTTCCATTGCCTTTATATATCTATTTGGTTTCATTTTTATTTACCAGTAATAATGATTCTTATTTCAGGTTGTGCCTGTGGGCTATTAACATAAATAGTACCATGGGAATCTAATTTGATATTTGCCACTACATTACTTTCAATCCCATTCTTTACAATTTTACAATCAACACTGGGGCGTTTACCCAATTTGTGCAATTCTTCAGGGATTGTAATTACACGCCCATCTTCACCGCCAACTTTCCAGTCATCATAATAATATTCGATAATTGTAATAGGCTTAATAAATATACCCAGAACATAGGAAAGCCCACTTAAAATAAATGAGATAAATGAAAGAATCTGGCCATATTCAAATGGAATCACATCAATAGAATTCAAGAAGGCCAAGAAAATACCCAATCCGTATAATGAAAATGATATTGGCCTTAAATAATAATGCTTTTTGTCAACCACTTTCATGCTAAACCATTTTAAAACAACAAGATACCTTGTAAATACCACTCTTTGACTGCATTTCGGGGTAGGTTCTAAACACTTTTATCAACATTTATAAGAAAAAGAAGTTTCATTTTATTGAATTTCTACGCTATAAAGAGTAAACTTGTGGGCGTTACTAAACTTTGCTTACTAAGAGATTTGAAAACATTCACTATCATAACCGCTTGGAGCAGGTTCGGACAGCAAATTGAGAGCATACTCGGTATGAACAGGGCTGAGTTGGAACAGGATTACTCCGAATACCAAACAAGGGTACAAGCAGCAACTGTGAACGATTATATGTGGAGCTTGTTCAATAAGATGCTTTTGGAAAGCTCAGGGGATTTTCATGCCCAAGGAATGCTCTACTTTTCTATGTATTATTTTTTGGAATTCTATGAGGAAAGAAATGGAAAACAATTCAAAAAACTATCTTTAGAATCCTATATAAATAAGGCTCGGGAAAAACATGAAACATCCAATTATGAAATGGAACTTGTTGTGTCTCCTGACCATGAATGTTCTCATGCAATGTCAATGAAAGGCAAAAGATTTCCCTTGGGCATGGATTTGGTTTCTGAACTTTTAAGTGACAAATGTGAACGGGATTTTTGTAGATGTATTATTTCTGGTATGTCTAAAAGGGATGCAAATGATACGCCAATTAGAAAGAAAGGTCATTAAAGAAACCTATAGATTCAAATAAATATCCCTTATTTCCTCTGCTCGTATCCCAAGGTACTTTCTTGTAATGGCAGGGCTTGAATGGCTGAATATCTCTGATAGGTACAATAAGGCTTCATCCGATTTTCCATTGTTCTCCCAGACCCTTCTACCAAACGATTTCCGTAGTGAATGGCTCGATACGTTCTTAGGTGTGGGGAAGTGCTGCTTCATCAACCTATTTACATGCTGTACGGAGTACACAGAGCCTTTCTGTGAGGTAAACGGATGGCCTCCCTTCCAGAGCAGGAACGAACCTTTAAACCAGAAAACACTTTATTGCTCTGATTCATGGAGAATTAAGCCTTCGTATAAGCCAAGAGAGGCAAAGCAACATTTTTCTATATTTGGT
This sequence comes from Flavobacteriaceae bacterium, assembly GCA_024743095.1. Lineage (GTDB taxonomy): Bacteria > Bacteroidota > Bacteroidia > Flavobacteriales > Flavobacteriaceae > Flagellimonas. Next base: position 13,216 of record JANSXF010000062.1, on the reverse strand, counting down.
TTATGAACAAGATTCCTGAAAAGAATAAATACATTTTTTTACCCATAAGTTTACTTTTAACTTTTTACACCTTATTAGGCCAACAGTTGCCAATAGAGGACATGCCTTACCCAAAATTAAAGCAGCAAGCAAGTTTCAGTAGATATCCAGGAAGCTACCATGTAATTTTTGATGCAGAACAAACCAAACTTAGACCAGGTGACAAAGTCAATATTAATTTAAGAATTACTGGTTATGGACTTATAGATCCCAGGACAGCTAAACTTTATATAAATGGTTCTCAGAACATTTTTGATACCTTGAATTCAAAAATACGCCTTGGATTTGGCAGAGGTATGCAGAAAACTTGGTCTGAAAGCGGAATTACTACGGGTTTTAATGGGACGATCAAAGATTTGAACGGTTTAGAGCATACAGTATTTGATGACCTCGATGAATTACCTATTGACAATAAAAAAGGAGCGAACAAACAAAAACAACCAAATGAAAACCGCTCAAATATTATAATTGCAGAAAGCTTTATGCCAAAATATGATTCGGTTCAGAAGAAGACAGTACCGTTCCCTCTACAAAGATATTCATTTGTTGTGATGGATGATGTCGAGTCTGGTACTTATTATCTTAATTATGTATTTACTTATTTTAATGGATATGAATGGCGGTCAAATCAAAACCGAATAGAGTTAGAAGTAATCCCATGGTATAAGAAATATGAAAGTTTGATTCAGTGGTTAGCAGCAATAGGTTTAATGATTGCGATAGTTACCTTCTCACATTCTATACCTACCTATTGGAGAGCAGGAGTTTCCCGTTATAAAGGAGTAAAAAAACAGTTGCATAAAATTGTGAAAAGGAAAAAATAATCTTCCAATCTGTAACCAGATTCCCGATTTTAACATCATTTGTTCACATTGACCCTCCCACCCCATACACTTACCATTGATAACCAGCTATTTAGGTTTCTACTTTACATAATAAATGTTATAGCACCAGTATAATAGCTCATTGAAAGATCCTCAAAGAAATGGCTGTTTCATTGACAGGGTACGGTAAAATCTCCGTGGTTTTATTGATTCGGGATGAGGATAATGCAACAAAAACCTGATTTTGCTGAAGATCATAAAAAACCCCTTAGAAAACTCCAAGGGGCCAGTCATCCAAATGTAAATTACCAGTTTTCAAGTGATGACACTGCCAATATAATGAATTTGTAGGGTATTTCCTCCCGTGTGTGCGTTAGGGAGATCGGGATGGGCTTTTTTTATTGCAATTGTATAAAGGGCTATTCAGTTCCCCGTATAATTAATACAGATTGTTATTAAACCTTTTGATTCTACTCTTGCTTTAAAAGCCATTATCTATATTAGTATTTTAAAAACAAATATTCTTGTTTATATAGTTTAGGTTATGTCCAAAAAGCCAGAAAATGATTTTTTAATAGCTGTTGGAGCGGTTATGCTATTATATACTCTGATGATAGCAGTTACTGCATTAGAAGGGGCCTACCATGTTCCAGTTTGGATATTTGGAGTTTTTATGTTCATTTCGTTTATCATAATTTCTAAACTTTTTAAATCAAAAATTACTGAACTCCCCATTTTTCTTCTATTATTATTTGCATTGATATGGGTTTATCCAACTACCGCTTATCTTTTCTTTATTAATAACTCTAACAATTACGAAATCAGTCAATCATTCTATCAAAACGAAAAAGAATTTATTAATGAGATAACAAAGAGTGAGGTTTCTTTAAATGAGCTAATAAATATTAGGAATTATCTAGATACTATACGGTTGACGGAACCTCCAAATTTTATTGAAATTCCTGAACGATATAAACTGGACTTTATGGTTATTGGGTATACGGGTAAAACTTCACTAAAAATCTCTAGAGGGGACTCAGTTGAATCTGAAATCTTATATTATATGGGAGACCCTCAGATTGAAATGAAATCTATAGTTTCAGGAATTGAAAGAAAAATTGATCAATTACAAAGACTTGACCAATTCGATACCGAGAATCAATTAGATGTTCCGTACTCAGAATTTTGGGTTGAAGGAATAATGGGGTTTAGGTATGGATACATAACCCCAGCTAGAAATATAACCAAATTGCTTAATGCTTTCCCAACTATATGTTACCTATTGTTAGGTACTCTTATTGTAAAATTTACATTGGAAAATAAAAAGAAGGAAGTCAAAAAGAAAAAAAAGTAGAGAGTAATTTTTGTTTAATAGCTACTACTCATTCCCCTTCAATTTTTTGCACAATCTTGATTCCTTTGTCTATAATATCGATTATTTCTTCTTGGGTTTTCGCTTCCCAGATTTTCTCCTCTAATTCACGAAGTGCATCCTTATATTCGGTGTCCTTGTAATCAATTACAAGTTTTGTGAATACTTTGGATAGCATGGCTTTTCCTTCAATGGTTGGTTCAGGTACAAACCTTATGTACTTATCCTGTGCAGTAATTCCAAAAGGGTCACCATACTTACCACAATCATCAAAGGCTTTTCTTGCCAATCCCTCATACCTCATTGCTGGGTCAAAATCATCTGCAAACATTATCATAATCTATATTTTTTATAAAGATCGTCAAAAACTTATTGTGCTACAAGCAATTAGGCCCTGAAAACATCATGGTGGATCTTTGGCCCACCAGTGACCGCCTCGAACTTCTTCCTAAATGTGTGATACCTATTCAATATGTTCTGTCCCGATGGATATGGGCTGTAATCGATCATTTTCTTTATCGGGAATATGTCTTTTGTCGCCGTGTTCCCCGCAAAGTCCTGTAGGTCGTTGATGATATATGTCTCATTGGGTATTGGTATGTTGAAGGCCACCTCTATTAGGAAGAACTTTCTAGCGTGGTCGAATGTCACTTTTATCTGTTTGATGTACTTGCCGATGATCTCCTTCTTCTCTGAAAATGGGATCGAGCTGTCGATAATCTGTTTGTTGCTCTTCAATTCGGCATTTGCCAGACTTTCCCTCCAAAGCCTTTCATTGTACTGTCTATAATACTGGTCATTGCTGTCGCCCATCCATTCCTTTGGCATGGGGATGTCCTTCTTTATCTCGGTGAGGAAACGTTTTTCGTCATTCAGTAATTGCTGTTCCTTTTCAAGGGCCTCCTGTAGCTCCATTTCCATCTGTAGCTTGGATTCCAAGCTGTTCTTTGTCGAGATATAGTTTTCCTTGTCCACTAGTTCCTCAATGAGGTTCTGGTAGTTGCTGGTGATCTTCTTCTTGATGTCCTTTATGGCTTTCTGGTTCTTCTTAAGCTTTAAAGCATTTGCTTTTGATCTTTCTTCGCTGCCGCCCTTCTTAAAGGCTTCCTTGACCCTTTGGTACATTTCGCCGTTCCTGAAGAAATTGTCCCAGACAAAGTTCTCGAACACCTCTAGGTTCAAGGCCCTATTGCGGCAATCCTCCAACCTTGATTTTCTGCTGGCACACATATAGTAGGCCCATTTACTGTTGCTGTTCTTTCTACCGAAATAGTTCTTGCCACATACACCGCATACGATCATGCCCTTGTTCAACAGATATTTGTGGTCGACTCCCCTTCCAGAAAAGATCCTGTTCTTTTTAAGGTTGTCGTTTACCTTCTGCCAATAGATTTCATCGAATATTGCAGGTACCTCGTACTCCACCCCTCCCTGAATCCTTATACCTTTATAGTATGGGTTTTTGATGATGTCCAATACAGTGTTGGAGGCCCAGAACTTTTTGTTTCTCTGGGTGGGGATGCCCTCTTCGGAAAGCTCGTTGGCAATTACTTTGGTTCCCTTCCCGTTCAACGAATCCTTATAGATCCTTTTGATGAGCTTTGATTGCTCTGGATCGATCTCGACCTTGCCGTTCTCCCCTTTTCTATATCCTATTGGTGGTCGCCCCTGAACCATTCCGTTCTTTGCATTACGCTTCAGTACGGTCTTGATCTTCTGTGAGGTAAGTTTTGCATAGAACTCATCATAAGCCGCTTTTTGGGTATAGAACATGTATTGTTGGGGGTCGGTAAGGTCTATGTTCATACCATTGTCGTATAGCACGACCTTGTTGTCCTTCAAAATGTCGGCAAAGACAAGCCAGCTTTTTGTGTTCCGTGCGGCCCTAGAGGTTTCCCAAATGAATATTCCTGTGAGCTTGCCCTTTTCGATGTCGGAGATCATTTCCTTGAACTTGGGCCTTTCCGCCGAAATATCGGCTCCTGATACAATCCCCTCATTGTAGATAGCGTAGCTTGAACCAAGCCTTTCAGCAAGTTCTATTCCAAGGAGTTCCTGCTCCCTGAGGGACTTCTGTTTGTCGTGGTCAACTGATTTTCTAATGTAGATTCCTAGCATAATTATTTGTTTTATCGTGCGCTTCAAGACGACGATAAATAAAAATTTTGCTGGGAAGATATATAGAAGTTTACCAACAGACAGTTAAGCCTTTGTCCCCCTTGGATAGAAATTCTTCAAGTCTTGCCGGTTCCACTTGGCGCATCCTACATGGATTTTGGTCTGTGCGCCCGTTTTGTTTTTGGATAATACTGCAGGGGTATCCGGGTGGTCCATGGGAATGGAAAAATCGATAATTTCTGGATGGTCTACTTTTCCGAATTTCATATGTGATTTTATTTGTCAACAGATTATAAAAATAAGGTTTTTGCTTTGTAGGGTGGATCGGTAGGGGTTGTTCATTTTTTAGTATATTTAAGCATGTTGCTTTTCCATAAACTTTCTAAAATACCCAAACTGTTCAGATATTGGGTTTTGATTGAATTTTCGATCTGTCTATTATGCCTTATCGTTTACTGGATTTCAAAATTGATTTAGTTTTCCTTTGTTTTTAGGTTTGAAGTTGTTCATAACCTCGTTGACAACTATTGCCATATTCAAAAGTGCGTGATTCATCATTCTGTAATTTTATTAAAAATCACAACCATGGATTCACAATCCGACCGTCGATTGGGCATTCGTCCCACAATTTCAGCATCACATTTTAACAGCCAAATGGGTTTTGATGAGCATTTTCAGAATAAGACACTACGTCCTGTGATCAAGCTCCAAAATTATTTGTTGGTAGAGGCATTCAAGAATTATGCGAACAAGCATAAAGGTGTTTTCTACGAACTCTCCTTGGAGAAAAAGATGGAGTACATAGAAAGGGCGATCCAAAAGGACATCAAATTCAGGAATTCCCTGAAGGGAATGATCATTGGCCAGTTCACCGTAGAGGAATATCGGGATTACATAACCAACTCCTCCGCCCTGAACAAACGAATGATGAATATGGTGGTGGAACGGCTAAAAGATCAAATCCAAATCTTGGAAGAAGAAGCCCTATTCCAAAATTGATTCCCCGTTCAGATTAGTGGTGAGGATATCGCTCATCAGGTCAAAATATGGACGAATTGCCTTGAAGGAATTGTCCACTTCCTCCAAGAATGATGGAGAAAGCACTTCCTTATCGGACAGGTTACGCGTGAAAACAAACTGTTTCTTACGGATCAGGTCGATATCTGGGTGTTCTTTGTCAAATCCTTTTGGAGCAGTTTTCACTTCGTCGCCGCGCATTCCGCCCCAAATGGATTTTAGTTCCTTTTGAGCGATAACATTGCGAAATTCGCCCGCATCCATTTCCAGTTCCTTTCGTATTCTTAATAGGTCTTCCTTGTTCGGCGCCCAAAATCCAGTGGCCAACAACGATTCTCCTGGTTTTAAATGGACATAATAACCTCCCCTTAAATGGCCCCCCAATCGGGAAAATGAACCGGCAAAATGTGCTTTGTATGGTGTTTTGTCCTTGGAAAACCGTACATCCCTATATATGCGGAACAGCTTCATTTTTTCAATATCATCATGATGGTTTAAGTTTGTCTTTACAGCTTCAAGAAAGGACTTTATCTCGGCCTCATATTTTTTGAACTCAGTTTTATGTGCTTCAAACCAGTCCCTGTTGTTGTTCTTTTTTAATTCGTTCAGAAAATCAAAAACCCCTTCGGATATTGTAACATTGGATGCCATATATCGATAATATGTTATTTTTAAACTAAAGTTAGCCTTTTATACCTTCGCATGGTAAGGATTTGTCTAATTTTAAGACAATACTGAGCAGTATGGACAAGGATAAAATCATCGCCGAACTCAACAGGCACAAAAAACTGCCTTATCTGGATTACAGGTTAAAGCAGGAAACCGAAGATTTCACCGACACGCTTTTTTATACCCTATTTGATGCCAACACCCCTGTTGCCGTCAATTTGGAACTGTTGGAGAATAAATTCAACCAGTTAATGGATATGGCCTGTTGGGACCTGGAGAAGCCCAATGAGGAATTATGGAACAATTATGTCTCCCATTTGCCACAGATTCTGGAAAATTTGAATTTGGACGCAGAGGCAATATTGAATTGTGACCCCGCCTCTCTTTCACTTCAGGAAATTTACATGGCCTACCCTGGCTTTTATGCGATAGCCATATACCGTTTGGCACACGAACTCTATGAGGAAGATGTGCCGTTGATTCCACGGATGATGACGGAATATGCCCATAGACAGACCGGTGTGGACATTAACCCTGGGGCCAGGATTGGCAAGTCTTTTTTTATAGATCATGCTACCGGGGTAGTAATAGGTGAAACGGCAGTTATCCATAATAATGTAAAAATTTACCAAGGGGTTACCTTGGGAGCGCTCTATGTGGCCAAAAATTTGGAGAAAACAAAACGGCATCCCACCATCGAGAACAACGTGACCATTTATGCCAATGCCACTATTTTAGGTGGAGAGACCGTAGTTGGCGCCAATTCAGTAATTGGTGGTAATGCTTGGATTACCTCGTCGGTACCTCCCAACTCGACCGTTTATCACAAACCAGAAATTAAAATAAAGACAACCCCAAATGTCTAATAGCATACTAGAGCTTATCGGAAACACCCCAATGGTGGAATCCAAAGTATTGAATACCAACCCAAAGGTAAAAATCCTGTTCAAGCTAGAAGGAAACAACCCTGGTGGCAGTGTAAAGGACCGTCCAGCATACAATATGATAAAGAGTGGGCTTGAACGCGGGGACTTTAGCAAAGAAACCAAATTGATCGAGGCAACAAGTGGAAATACAGGTATTGGCCTGGCCATGATAGCAGGTCTTTTTGGGCTTGATATTGAATTGGTGATGCCCGAAAATTCCACTAAAGAACGTGTGCAAACCATGAGGGCTTACGGAGCAAAAGTTACTTTAACACCTGCGGATGTTGGTATAGAAGGAGCCCGAGATTATGCCGAAGCCAAAGTAAAGGAAGAAGGTTTCCAAATGTTGAACCAGTTTTCCAATGATGACAACTGGAAGGCGCACTACAAAACCACCGGACCGGAAATTTGGAGGGATACCAATGGGGAAATCACCCATTTTGTGTCCAGTATGGGAACAACGGGCACCATTATGGGAACTTCCACCTATTTGAAGGAACAAAATCCAAATATCCAGATTGTGGGCGTGCAACCAACTGATGATTCCAAAATCCCCGGTATTCGAAAATGGCCCAAAGAATATCTTCCCAAGATCTTTAATCCGGATAAGGTAGATATTGTGATGGAAGTTAGCGAACAAGATGCCACTGAAATGGCAAAGCGATTGGCCAAAGAAGAAGGGATATTCTCTGGGATGAGCAGCGGTGGAGCAGCAACTGTTGCACTTCGTTTGGCAGAAACCTTGGAAAGCGGGACTATCGTTTCCGTTGTGTGCGATCGCGGGGACCGCTATTTGTCTTCAGACCTTTTTGAATAGACAAAACAACATTTACATATAGGTTTTTTGGGCTTTCATGTCGGATTATTCGTATTATCCAACATTATTTACGGGTCATCGATTTCTTTGAAATACTTGTTCCCAATGCCCGTTCTTTATGTTGTTAAAGTCCCAAAAAAAATGAATACCCTGTCAAAGATCATCACTTGGAAAAGAAATATACTGGCTAGTGCAGCTGTATTGCTAATCTTGATTGTGCTTAGTTTTTATGGTGTGTACACCAACCAATTTTACTTTTTAAAAGCTGACAACTACATATTTCCAATACTCACCTCTGTTCATTTTCTTTACCTCTACGTTATCTGGTTCAAAATTACCGAAGATGAGCTGCCGGATCCTAAAATGCGAAACATCGAGTATGTACTTTACGCAATTATGATTGTATATGTTTTTAAAATATATGATAGTGTTACGGTTCTGAATTCCATCAAAACCTATGGGGAACACGTAATTCCTGCCACTTTTAAACCCGTGGCAACCCTTTCCGTGGTACTTTACAGTATTCTGCCCATTTTAACACTTTACACTTTTTGGTTGAGAAAGCGTTATGTAGGTATCTATAATTTTGAAAACTACAATGACAACCTAAATATTTGGCAATAAGACGCTTAAAGTCCCCGGATATAGCTTCCGTAAAGATCTTTAAACTGATAACCTTGTCGAAAACGGTGTTTGCTCAGTTTTTTGTGGGCAACCAACCCCCAAAGAGCCAATTCCTTTAGAAAATAAGCATCTTCTTTTGAGACTTCTGGCTGATATTCTTTCATGAGATTGTTCAATGGTCCGATGGAATCCAGTTTAGATTTATAATCTGCTTCCTTTTCATCGTCCAACAAATCAAAACCTTCACCTTCAAAAAACCAGGTTACCAGTTCGTCGTATTCGTTTTCCTCCTCTTTGCGCTGAAGTTTCTCGATTTTCGGGAAATAATTGGGGAACAAGGATTTGGCGGCATCTTCTATCAAATTTTCCGCAACGGAACCTGCTCCCTCCTGCTCTCCTTCGTATACCAACTCGATTTTCCCTGTGATGGATGGCACAACCCCCATAAAGTCGCTTAGGCGAACAGAAGTTTGATTGTCACCTGCAATAATGGCCCTACGCTCGGCCGTACTCAATAAATTTTCAAAGGCGGTGATGCTCATACGGGCACTTACACCACTTTTTGCATCCACGTACTCACTGTTTCGGGCTTCAAAACTGATCTGTTCCAATAAGTCCATCGCGATTTCGGGCACATACACAAAATCTGATTGACGTTTATCGAGTTGTGCTTCTTGTTTTGTGATTTTTTTCGCAATCTCGATGCTCTCTGGATAATGGGTCAAAATTTGGGAGCCGATCCTGTCCTTCAATGGGGTTACAATACTTCCCCTGTTGGTGTAGTCTTCAGGGTTTGCAGTAAATACAAACTGAATGTCCAAATGTAACCGAAGTTTAAACCCCCGAATTTGTATATCGCCCTCTTGCAGTATGTTGAACAACGCTACTTGAATTCTTGCTTGAAGATCTGGAAGTTCGTTGATTACAAAAATACAACGGTTGGCCCTTGGTATCATTCCAAAGTGGATCACACGATCATCCGCATACGACAATTTAAGATTGGCCGCCTTGATTGGGTCAACATCACCGATCAAATCCGCTACGGTAACGTCTGGCGTGGCCAATTTTTCATAGAAACGTTCGCTTCTGTGCACCCAACTAACCGGGGTACCATCTCCTTTTTCTTTAATCAATTCCATTGCGAATCTCGAAATGGGGTCCAATGGGTCATCGTGAATCTCGGATCCTTCCACAATGGGCATCCATTCGTCCAGTAGTTCTACCATCAAACGGGCCAAACGAGTTTTCGCCTGTCCTCGTAACCCCAATAAATTGATATTGTGACGAGATAAAATAGCTCTTTCCAATTCTGGAATCACAGAATCCTCGTATCCCCAAACACCTTGGAACACCTGTTCTCCCTTGGATATTTTTTCCAAAAGGTTTTCCCTGAGTTCGTCTTTTATACTTTTACTTGTATAACCAGCTGTTTTAAGTTCACCTAGCGTGGAAATGTTGGTGTGGTCCAATTTCATATGTTGTGTTATCCTTTTATCCTTCTTTTTCTGTTTTGTTCGTAATCTTCAAAGATCATTTCGCCCAAACCTTTTAAACCTGTGTAAAACGCCTTACCCTTATTGGCTTTGGTAAATTCACGCACAAACTGCATCAGATAGGGGTCTTCTGCAATCATAAAAGTGGTTATGGGTATGTGAAGCTTTCGGGCCTGTTGGGCCATAGCATAGCATTTTTCAACAATGTATTCGTCCAGTCCTACACTATTTTTATAGTAATCACCGTTCGGAAGCCTCAAGCATGATGGTTTTCCGTCCGTGATCATAAAAATCTGCTTATTGGTATTTCGCTTTCTTCGGAGCATATCCATAGCGAGCTGCAATCCAGCAACGGTATTGGTGTGGTAAGGCCCTACTCTTAAATAAGGTAAATCCTTAATGGGAATTGGCCATGCATCGTTCCCGAACACCAAGATATCCAAGGTATCCTTTGGGTAACGGGTCGTAATCAGTTCTGCGAGTGCCATCGCCACTTTTTTGGCCGGTGTGATTCTATCCTCGCCGTACAAAATCATACTATGGCTGATATCGATCATCAACACGGTGCTCATCTGTGCTTTATGCTGGGTATCCTCCACCACCAAATCCTCTTCACTCAAGGAAAAATTATCCAATCCGTGGTTTACTTGGGCATTTTTAAGGCTTTCTGTCATATTGATGTGCTCCAACGAATCCCCAAAACGGTATTCGCGGAACTCGCCGGTATGCTCATCACCTTTACCGGATTTCCCTGTTTTGTGGTTTCCGGAACCACTTCGTTTGATTTTTCCAAAGATTTGGTCCAAGGCCCGTTGTCGCAGTATTCGCTCCAACTTGGCCGTGACGGAAAGACTTCCGCTCCCACCAGTTTCATCGCCTTCTTCACCTTCGCCGCCCTGTGGACCGTCCACGTCAAATTCCTCACGGATGTATCCTTTGGCCTTGAGGTCTTCTATAAAATCATCAATGGTATAATCGTCGTCGGTAAGCTGGTATTCTTTGTCCAATTCACGGAGCCAGTCCAATGCTTCCTCCACATCGCCCGAAGTGTGCGTGACAAGTTCTTGAAAAATTTCAAAAAGTTTTTCGAACGGGGTTTGGTCCGGCGCCTTGTAATTGGTAAAACGAAACCCTTTTCTTGTATTCATAGCCATTACATAAATTTACGGTATTTCGCTGTAACGACTAAACGTTTAGAAAAAACTTAACGCTATGAACCAAAAAAGCGCCGAGCTATAGAAACCCGACGCCTAAAACCGACCAGCCTAAACTACTCTTCTACAAAGGTGTAGCTGGATTTAACCACCTGTGTTAACCTGAAGTACCCAAAGGCATAGTTTTCTGGATTTGTAGTATTGATACAGTTGCCTTTCACATCCACTGGCGTGGACTCAAAAAGACCTACACCACCCAGTTGAGAGATGAGTATCTTGATGTACTCATAATAGGCCTTGGAGATTCCATACATTTCTATGTCCACTCTATCACCAGGTTTAAAAGGTTCTATCTCAGTATTGTCGTCCTCGTCAATTTCGTACCACCAATCAATCTCGTTGCCATTCAAAAATTCATCTTTTGCCGTTTCCAAATCAGGTAACAAATCACCTTCACGCTGAAATTTGAAAAGATAATTGTTCCCTTCTACCTTTGGGTCGGTAAACACCACGTGTACTTCCAGTAATTCATCATCAAAACCCTCTTTACGCCCCTGATAAACGTTGGTGATGTCCGTCACAGCGGTCATAGTCTCCGTTGCAGCATATATCTCACCATTATATTCGATTCTAAGCGTGTATTCCTGTTCCAAAACAGGTTCAAAATTTGTGGTCAGGTATTCGCCGTTGCCCTGGTCTTCAAAAGTGTAACTGATTCCACTGCCCATATTCGTAACCACAACAGAGGCTCCTGTTACTTCCGTTTTGGTGGTCGTGCTAAAAAATGGCGTGGATTCTCTCAACCGGATGGTCTGTACATTTCCTTCGGTGCCCTTTTCCCAGTCCAGAGATGCTTCAACCACCAATCGTTTTGGGCCTTCTTGGACTTCCACATCCACCACGTCCGAACATGAGGCAAAAATAATTACAATAACCACCAATATAATTTTCTTCAATGTTTTCATCGTTTAAAATTTAAAGTTGTAGGTCAAAGAGGGCACAATACCAAAAATCGCTGTTCGTGTAGCTTCGTTAGCCCCAGTCTCCATATTTTGACCGAAGGAAATAGAAGCGGCATTTTTTCTGTTGTAGAGATTATAGATGCTGAACACCCATTCGCCCTTTAAGCGTTTGTTCTGATATTTTCTTGGTTTGTAGTTGACAGAAATATCCATCCGATGATAGCTTGGCAAACGGTCTGAATTTCTTGGGGCGTAGCTTGCTATGGACAAATCCTCATACACATATTGCCCATTGGGATAAGTCACCGGTCTACCCGTTTGAAAAACAAGATTGGTTCCAAAACTCCATTGGTCGTCCAATTGGTAGGCTCCCGATATGGATACGTCATGCGTCCTATCAAAAGAGGCATTGTACCAATCTCCATTGCTGATACCTGGTCCACCGGCTGTTCCTCCCAAGGTTTGTTGCTCTGATTTTGAAAGGGTGTATGCGATCCAACCCGTAAAGTCACCCTCGTTCTTCCGAAGCAAGAGTTCCAACCCGTAGGCTCGCATTTTTCCATTCAAAATTTCGGTTTCAATGGTGTTTTGACCAACTAGCTCAGAACCATCTATATAATCGATTCTGTTATCCACAGTTTTAAAGTAGGTCTCCATTTCCAGCGAATAGATCTTGTCCTTAAAATTGCGAAAGTATCCCAGCGCATACTGGTTGGCCAATTGTGGTTTGATAAAGGGGCCACTGGGCGTCCAGACATCCAAAGGTGTGACGGAGGATGTATTGGACAGTAGATGAATGTACTGGGCGGTGCGTGAAAAACCTGCTTTTAAGGATGAATCCTCGTTTAACAGGTATGCCAAGGAAATCCGGGGTTCAAAATTCCCAAAAGTTTCCATAACATCCCTTTTTTCAAAATTGGTTTCGCCTGTTACCGTTCCCCTTTCATAAATACCCAGCTCTGGATTGTACACTACGGGCTGATTGTTTGCGTAGGTGTTGATGGGTTGCCCACCAAATCTAGAGAAAGCACTGTATCGCAAGCCATATTGTGCAGTAAGTTTAGGGCCCAGTTTTTGCTCTGCGCTCAAATAAAATCCGCTTTCCAGTGCTTTTTTTTGGTCTAGTTTTAATGGATTTACGGGTGATGTCTCGGCAGTAGGGTTTACTTCTCCTGGATTGAAATCATAATAAATACCGTTG
>JANSXF010000035.1 GCA_024743095.1 Flavobacteriaceae bacterium | reverse complement strand
GCCCACCCCTTTCCATTCCGAACAGGGAAGTTAAGCCCGTTTGCGCCGATGGTACTGCCACACCAGGTGGGAGAGTAGGTCGCCGCCTTCCTCGAGCCCGATACACAACGTATCGGGCTTTTTTGTTTTTATAGGGTATCTTTGTCCCTGCAAAATGTAGATATAATTTATACCATTGGATACCCAAACCAACCCTATCTTACTTGAAGAAAAATGGAATGCCTATTCCCATGCACTGGGTATTTTACTGGCATGTATAGGTGGAATAGTTTTGTTCAAAAACTATTCTGGGGACATGCTTTTTATGCAGGCAAGCATCATTGCTTATATTTCTTCCTTGATTTTGTTGTTTATTGCCTCCACAGTTTACCATGCAGTTGAAAACCCTAAACTAAAAAGAAAACTCAGGATAGTAGATCATATCAGTATATATTATTTGATAGCAGGTACTTATACCCCCGTTTGCCTATCTGTTTTGTTACCATCTAAAGGATGGTTGTTGTTCTATTTGGTTTGGGGCATTGCACTCTTTGGAACAGTATTGAAAATATTTTTTACAGGTAGGTTTGAGGTATTTTCCTTGGTACTATATGGCGTTATGGGCTGGCTCATTGTCATTGACCTACCATATTTATTGGACCATATGTCTTCATTTGGATTGATATATCTTGCTGCTGGCGGAGCTTTTTACACCATTGGGATAGTATTCTATGCCGTAAAAAAAATACCATATAATCATTTGATATGGCATTTTTTTGTACTCGGTGGGGCGATATGTCATTGGTGTCTAATCTTTGAAATCTTAAATTAGGTTGCTTAACAATAATAATCCTAATCAAATAGCCAATAAAAATAATCATAAGAATCGCTTGTAGACAAAGGGTTTCTCTTAAATACACTTTCAATTTTTGGAGATGCCAAATGTGGGGGGGTGTTGTTTTTAATTACTTTTATCAAGTAATCATCATAATCGCTTATTCCCTCATATTTTTTGATATCCACTTGCTGAATGTAGAAGGGTTTTTCTATAAAACCAGAATAAAAATCCCATGATTTAATAGTTTCCGGAAGCTCAGGAACCTTTATTATACTATTTTTTTGGCTATTAAAAATGATGTTCCAATTATAGGGAACAAAATTTTCATCTCCATGATTATCTATGCCAAGTTCAATTTTCCCCAAAATATCCCTCGTACTGGATTTGTTTAGGGTTATTTCCCTATTTTTTTCAATCCAGTCAACGCTCCAGTCAGGCATAGTGAAGGATTCCAAAATTGATCCATAACTTGTTATCTGATATCCCAGAGTTGATGGTTGATAATTGCGTAGTTTTATTTTAGTACAGTAGGATTCAAAGTCATCATTGTAATTATATTTGATTCCGTTAAGATCTACTTCCCAATAGCTTATGGGCTTTGTTTCCATTTGGTGATAATAATCCCCGGCAAACTCTTGTTCATTTAAGTAACCCAATATTTGCAAATCAAGTTGATAATTATTCTGAGGAAGGTTATATGCCTGTATAAACCGTTGTTCGATCCCTTCGGATGTAAAGTTCTGTTTGTCCAAAATGGTGTTATCATCAATCGGTGCAGGTAGCCAAGTATACTGATAGGGTTGGGTATCCGACTCCCTTATGATAAAATAGTAATTCTCCATTTCGTAAGCGGGACATGTGGAACATTCAATATTATAGAATTGAAATCTATTTGGATTGTCCCAAGTCAAGTTACCCGTGTATTTTGTACTTGCTGCCCTTACCTCATTGATGTCATCCGTCGAAAAACCACTGGCTTCATAATATTGATATCCATACTCTACTCTTGGTTTATAATCCAGGTTGATTACAGGTAATATACTAATGTCAATATCTGAAATGGAATAAAATCTGGCAAAATCATTACCGGCGCTAGGACTATTCAATGCGAAGGTTAACATCGTTTTTTCCTCCGGTTCCAAATCCAAAGCAGTTCTAAATACAATTTGTTGCTCATCGTGGGAAACTTGAGCTTCATCCAAAAGCGAGCCATCCAATTTGGAAACAAAAATCATTACTTCCGAATAACTGTAAAAATAGTTGGCAGGGATATTTACTTGGAACAAACGTCTTAAAATGGTTACTGGGATTTCTACTTCCGTAGTATTTAGTAAAACATCTTTGGCAACAACTCTAAATGTACCTGCACCAGTTGGAAACTGTAAGGAATTAAAGACATAAGACTCATTTTCTGGATTCTCAACTGCCAAAAGTTCCTGTTCATCAATTTCGACGGAAAGTGAGAACAGTTCGGAATATTCATCTGTAAGGATGGGAGCTATATTAACAGTGCCATCAATTATCTGGTTATCTGATAAATTCTCTATAGATATTTCAGGCCCTGTATTGTCCGAAATGAAAGGGACTTCAAAAAGAGCGATATTTTTTGCAGAATCGGTCACACTAACTTTTAGTGTGTTTATTCCGTCGGGTAGTCCCATTGTGTTTAAATTAAAATTCAAACTTCCCACTTCAAGTCCTTGATATTGTTTGTTGTTGATATAAACCTCGATGGATTCCAAACCTTGGTTTTCTTCGATCTGAAAGGTTATTTCATTTAACTCGCCTCCGATTATATCATTTTCCGAAATGGAAAGATTTGAAATAACAGGTATTTCATTATCAATGTTGATTATTCGCTGTTTGGAAGCCTCATTCCCCGAAGTGTCGGTAACTAAGATTTTAAGAATATAATCCTGAAATTTTGATGTTCCCGCTGTTTTCGAGGCAAAACCAGAAGCATCGACGGTGATTTGATATGGAGGCGTTGTATCTTCCCCCACTTTTTTATCATCTATAAAGGCCTCAACTTTTAAAATTCCACCTTCGTCCTCTGTGTCTATGTTGATTTGGAATTGATTGCCTACCAATAATACCTCGGAGTTTGGTGTGTCGGGCCCTCCAACAATGGAAAAGTCTAGGGTTGGAAATATTGTGTCAGGTTTTGGAGCAGGATCTTCAGAATCGGAAGAGCAAGAAAATAGTATTAAAACGGAAAAAAGAACAAGATAGTTTAGTTTGGCTGAATTCATTATGGCATTATAAATACCTAAATCTAAACTTTTTAAAAATAAAATAAACCTTGTTACTATAAAAAGTGAGAAAATTCGTCAAAAAGTGAATAAGCTTACGTTAGTATATTTTCCTGAGGGAAATGCTTACTCATTGATGCTTTCTACACAAAGTATGCAATCCCGATTCCTAAGATAATTACCAATACTTTTCTAAGGTTGAATGCATGTCCTTGGGCACTTTCAAACAAAATTATGGTGGATATGTGAAAGAAAACCCCAATGGACAAAGCAGTCAACAAGTGTCCGTAATCCGAAAACCAAGGAGATGTAGAAATAAAGCTGCCCAAAGGAGTCATTAAGGAAAAAAAAGCAATAAATAATAAGGTAGCGGACATCTTCATTTTGGAGTTGATTAAAAAGATACTCAGGATAATCGCTATTGGTAACTTATGTATGATGATTCCATAGAGTATTGAATCATTATCATGTATGGGGACACCTTCCACCAATGCATGAATCGACAAACTTAGGAACAGCATGTAGGGAAATTGGTTTTCCTTCATATGTACATGCATATGCCCATGTTCGGCCCCTTTGGAAAAGAACTCCAGAAAAACTTGCATAAGGATCCCCCCTAGGATATACAGGGCTATTGTTTTAGGGTCATGGCCATCATAAACCTCTGGTAATAGCTCGAAAAATGTCATGGACAACAAAAAAGCCCCACTAAATGCCAATAGGAGTTTTATATTATCGCTGTGCTCGGGTTTGGTGAACCACACAAAGGCAAAGCCTGACCAAACGGCCAAAATCGGAATAATATAGATAATGCTGGAAGGAAAATTCATGTGCTAAATCAAGGGAGTAAAAATAGTCTATTTTTGCGGAAAGAAATTACAAGAACATGGCAGGAAATTTTAAGATGATGGCCAAGACCCTATACGGATTTGAGCCTATTTTGGCAAAAGAACTCCGTAATTTGGGAGCTGGCAACGTGGAAGAGGGTGTTCGGAATGTATCTTTTGAAGGGGACACCGGGTTTATGTACAAGGCCAATTTGTGCCTTAGGACGGCCTTAAAGGTTTTTAAACCTATCAAAACGTTTCGGGTATTCAATGAAAAAGATCTATACAGACACATTTATGAATTGAATTGGCCCAGTATCTTCGATGTGGAGAAAACCTTTGCCATTGATAGTGTAACCAGCACCAAGGTCTTTGATAATTCAATGTTCGTATCCTTAAAGGCCAAAGATGCCATTGTGGACAAGTTTAGGGAGGTGGTCCGTGATAGACCGAATGTAAAGACACAAGATCCGGATATTCGGATCAATATCCATATTTATAACAATACCTGTACGGTTTCTTTGGACAGTTCGGGGAATTCCCTGCATCAACGGGGATACCGAATATTGACCAATATCGCGCCCATCAATGAAGTGTTGGCAGCAGGCTTGTTGCTTAAGACCGGGTGGGACGGTCAATCCGATTTTTTTGATCCCATGTGCGGAAGTGGGACATTTCTCATAGAAGCGGCAATGATTGCCTGCAATATCCCGGCAAACATCAATAGGGGGTCGTATGCATTCATGCATTGGAAAGATTATGATGCCGATTTATACCATAAGATTGTGGAGGCAAGTTTGAAGAAGGTAAGGGAGTTCCACCATAGGATTATCGGATTCGATAAAGCACCATCCGCAGTAAGGAAAGCCCAAGAAAATGTAGATCACGCAAATCTATCCGATTATATTACCATAGAGCGAAAGGACTTTTTTAGGGTGGACAGTCCGGTCGAGGGGAAACTTCATATGTTGTTCAATCCACCATATGGGGAACGATTGCCCATTGATATGGAAATCTTTTATGGTAAAATAGGCGATACTTTCAAACAAATTTATCCGGGAACGGATGCTTGGCTGATCACTTCCAATTTGGAAGCTCTTAAGCATATAGGTCTAAAAACATCAAAAAGGATAAAGACCTTTAATGGGAAATTGGAGGCCAGATTAGTAAAATATGATATTTACCAAGGAAGTAAAAAAGCCAAATATAATGATGGTAAATAGTTACATGGCAAGAAAAAACCATGATTTGATCAAAATAGATTTGGTATAAAGCAAAAGAATTGGTTAGATTTGGAGATGTGTTTAGAACACAACTAACTAACTCAACCAAATTTTGTGAAAGGAGTCCATCGAGGCTCCTTTTACTTTTCTGACCAAATGGCAAGTTCGTTGCCCGAAGGGTCGGTAAAATGGAATCTCCTTCCCCCAGGAAATTCAAAAATTTCCTTAGTGATCATTCCCCCGGCGCTAATTACTTTTTCGAGAATTTCTTCCAAGTTTTCGTGATATAGTACAACAAGTGCTCCATTGACAATCGGGTCGATGGTCAATTCAAAACCGCCTGTAACACCGCTTTCCGAAAATGCGGTATAGTTTGGGCCATAATCGGTAAAGATCCACCCAAATATGCTGGAGTAAAACACCTTGGTGCTTTCCATATCGGAAGCCTTGAACTCAATATAATCGATAGGCGTGGTCTTCATGCTATTGGCCGTTTTCTTCTTTCTTTTTTTTGTCCTTTTTATAAAGAGGGATAAAGTAGCTGATGGAGTAGTTGTAGTTAACCCCAAAATTGCTTCCGTCCGTTACCTTGTTGAACCCTGGAATCCATAGGTTTGGAAACTGCTCATCTTCCGAATTGGTGATAAGAAAGCCAAGACGTGCACTCATACCCACAAAAATATTGGCAAAAAGTTCCACTTTTGTACCCACCACAAATTCGAGCCAAGAGGCCGATAGTCCGTTAAATTCCCTATTCGGGTTTTCACCGGGCAAGAATACGGGATTGAAAAACTGGTTTGTATCATAAAGGCTATAATCGTTAAGGGTCTGGCTGAAGCTTGCCACGGCATAGCGGCCCCCAATGGTAATGGCATTGTTCATACCGTACCAATTGGTGTAGGTATTCATATCCACACCTGCTTTTATATAGCTTCCAGAGGTTTCATAGTCATATAAAACGGTATTGTTCAGGTTTTCGTCCTGTTTTTTGGTTTCGTTCCCAATTTCAGCGGCCAGATATAATTTTCGGGTCAACCTGTAATCGCCCACTAACTCCAATCCGGTATAATCTTCATCCAAAAATGAAAGCACCAACTTGCTGATGTCCGCACCGACCCGTAGTCCATATGGATCTTTGTACACCACGGTATCTTTTGGCGAAAGATCTACAGGTTTGCTTTGCGCCAAGACCAAAATCGGGAGGAGGCCGATAAAAATGCTAATGAAATATTTTGACATGGATATTATCTGTATTTTCTACATTGGGTTGGACAACCTTTATATCTTGAATCCAGTTTTCGGCCCCTTCGGTAAGGGTAACGGAAATATTGTTATACGTGGTCACAAATCCACAGGCCCTGGATACAAATGCCTCTCCCAGCTCATAGGAAATGGTCAAAGTATCAATGTTTCCGGTTTCCAGTTCCGTTTCCTCCTCATTGGCAGATTCTGAAATGATCTGGTACATGGTAGTTGTAACGGTACTCTGCAACGGGACCTGCAAGGAATCAGGAGAGTTGGAACGGTCATTAAAAGATGCATTGGTCAAAATACTGTCGATGTCCAAGTTCCGTATTCTAATGGAGGGTACATTTTTCACTAAAGAGGTATCCGCAATATCAAAAAATCCGATGACCAAAAGTGGTGTATCGCCGTCAACACAGATATCGTCCTTTTCGCAAGAGGATATATAAAAGAGCATTGAAGCGATAAGTAGGATGGGGATTATTTTCTTCATTAGGATAAATAAGGGTTTTTACGTCAAAGATTATACCCGTTTTTCCAAAAGTACAACATTTTCAACATGGTGGGTCTGCGGGAACATATCCACGGGTTGAACCTTGGTGACTTTGTACTGTTCTTTCATTAGAGCCAAATCCCTTGCCTGTGTTGCGCTGTTACAACTTACGTAAACAATTTTTGGTGGTGCCACTTGGAGCAGCTGCTCAACCACCTGTTTGTGCATCCCATCCCTTGGGGGGTCGGTAATGATTATATCCGGCTGGCCATTTACAGATATAAAATCATCGTTGAACACATTTTTCATATCACCCACGTAAAAATCCACGTTGGAGATGTTGTTGTGCAAGGCGTTGGCCTTGGCATCTTCAATGGCTTCTGGAACAGACTCCACTCCGACCACTTTTTTAGCGTTTTTCGAAACAAACTGTGCTATGGTCCCCGTTCCGGTGTACAGATCGTAAACGAGTTCATCTCCGGAAAGCCCTGCAAAATCCCTGGCAACTTTATAAAGTTCATATGCCTGTGCAGAGTTGGTCTGGTAAAAGGACTTTGCATTGATCTTGAACTGAAGACCTTCCATTTCCTCAAAAATATGATCGCGACCCGAAAAACAGATGACCTCTTGATCGTAGATGGTATCGTTTCCCTTAGAATTGATCACGTAGAGCAGTGCGGTTATTTCCGGAAATGTTTCTTTTAAATGATTTAAGAGCAGTTCCCTTTTTTCGGTATCCTTTTCAAAGAATTGAATAAGTACCATAATTTCTCCGGTTGATGATGTGCGTATCATCAAGGTCCGTAAAAGTCCTTCCTGTTTTCTTGGATTAAAAAATGTGAGACCATTTTTGTTGGCAAAGTTTTTTGTTTCCAATCGTATCGCGTTGGAAGGGTCCTGTTGTAGATGACATTTTTTGATGTCCAAAATTTTGTCCCACATGCCAGGAATATGGAAACCCAGGGCATTTCTGTCATGTATTTCCTGATCTGAATTGATTTCTTTCTGCGTCAACCAGCGGCTATCGGAAAAGGAGAACTCCATTTTGTTCCTGTAAAAATATTGCTCCCTGGACCCAAGAATAGGGGTGGTCTCCGGTAATTCCAGGTTGCCAATGCGCTTTAGGTTGTTTTCCACCTCTTTTTGTTTAAAATAGAGTTGGTGCTCGTAGCCCATATGTTGCCATTTACATCCGCCGCAGGTGCCAAAATGTTGACAAACGGGCTCGGTTCGTCTATCCGAAAGGGTATGGAAATTGGTAGCAACTCCTTCAAAATAAGCTTTTCGTTTTTTGGTGGTCAATACATCCACAACATCGCCGGGTACGGCATTGGTCAAAAATATGACCCGTCCATCGGGGGCCTTGCCCACGGATTTTCCCTTTGCTCCGGCATCGAGTACCTCTACGTTCTCGAACGTTTTTCTCCTTCTGTTTTTGCGCATGCCGCAAAAGTAAGTTCTTTTTGGTATTTCACGGAACACAGCGTCTTAAATTGCATGTAAACTTTGGAAGGGTGCCTCGGGAATCACCTATCGAAAAATTACGATTTCATCAATTAATTTGTAATTTGCGGGCACTCCAAGGGATGATTTCTCTCCCACGCTGCTTTTTCGAGACTTCGAAAGAATAAAGGTACAGTAGGAATGGTTGTTTTATCAATTTTAATCATTTAATGAAATGGCTGTTTTAGAGCATTTAACATCGCAGCAGGCGATAGATCTGGAAAACAAGTACGGAGCACACAACTACCATCCTCTCCCTGTGGTTTTGAGCAAGGGCGAAGGTGTTTATGTATGGGATGTGGAAGGAAGGAAATACTACGATTTTCTTTCTGCGTATTCGGCGGTAAACCAAGGACATTGCCACCCCAAAATTGTTGGGGCCATGGTGGAGCAGGCAAAAACATTGACCTTGACCTCCCGTGCATTTTACAACGATATGTTGGGCAAGTATGAAAAATACGTTACCGAAACTTTCGGTTTTGATAAGCTGTTGCCGATGAACACGGGGGCAGAAGCAGTAGAAACCGCATTGAAGGTATGTAGAAGATGGGCCTATCAGAAAAAGGGAATTCCAGAGAACCAGGCCAAAGTAATCGTATGTGAAAATAATTTTCATGGAAGGACGACCACCATCATTTCTTTCTCCAATGATGAAGTGGCAAGGGAGAACTATGGGCCTTACACCGAAGGTTTTGTAAAAATCGAGTACGATAATTTGACTGCTTTGGAGAATGCACTTAAGAGCAATCCGCACGTAGCAGGTTTTTTGGTGGAGCCTATTCAAGGTGAAGCTGGGGTTTATGTGCCATCCGAAGGATATTTGAAAGAGGCAAGGGCACTTTGTGAAAAATATAATGTGTTATTTATCGCTGACGAAGTACAGACAGGTATTGCAAGAACGGGCAAGATGCTTGCGGTTGACCACGAAAGTGTAAAACCCGATATCTTGATTTTGGGCAAAGCCCTTTCTGGCGGGGTGTATCCGGTTTCAGGTGTTTTGGCCAATGACGATATTATGGAGGTGATTACACCGGGAAGTCATGGAAGTACCTTTGGTGGAAATCCTGTAGCTGCTGCGGTAAGCACTGCCGCTTTGGAAGTAATCAAAGAAGAAAATTTGGCGCAGAATGCAGAGGAATTGGGCGAACTGTTCCGCGAGGAGCTGAACAAGTTTATCCCTTCATGTGATTTGGTCGTTAAGGTGAGGGGGAAAGGATTGTTGAATGCCATTGTGATCAACGATACAGAGGAAAGTTCGACTGCGTGGGACATCTGTATCGCGCTAAAGGAGAATGGACTTCTTGCCAAACCAACACATGGTAATATCATTCGCTTTGCACCGCCTTTGGTCATGGACCGGGAGCAGTTATTGGATTGCGTGTCCATTATTGTTAAAACGCTGAATGAATTTACGAAGTAGCATTGATAAGAATAGAAAAGAGCGGTGAAAATCACCGCCCTTTTTGTTTTGGATAGATTGTAATCTATTATAAAAACTTATAGCCTAATCCAACAGTAAGGTAATTTCCTCTTACTTTGACATCTTCACTACCGGTGTAGGAGTTGTTGATTTGAAAGGTATATCGCGCTTCGATAAAAAAGTCTTCGTCGATATCATAACCGATTCCCCCGGCAATATCAAGTTCGACACTGCTGAAATCTTCCGGAGTTTCCTCAAATGAGAAAACCAATTGTGGACCAGCTTGAAGGTTAAACTTCTCCGAAATGGCAAATTTTCCAAGAATTGGAAGCATTAAACCACTTGAACCATCCACGTTGGCATAGAGCAGTTCAGGTTGTACATTGAAGTTTTCAGAGACATTAAAGTCAGCTACTGCTCCCAAATAGAATCCAGATTCCGATGCAGATATACTAATGCCGTCTGCTTTGACACTTCCACGTGCATTGAGATATCCTGCCGTCGCTCCAAATCTAACTTCTTGCGCTTGGGATGAGTAGGAGAACCCTAATACAGCAATAGCAACTAATAAAAGCTTTTTCATGTTTAATTAAAGTTAATGTTATGGCGGCAAATATAGAATTAAAAACGAATGGATTCTTTATTTACTGAATAAGTCCTGTATTTTTAATTTCAATTTTTTAGCAAATAAAATCTCACAAAAAACATATTGCTTTTAAATTGCTGAATTTCTTCTTGCAGCGAAATATCGGTATTTCCGTCACGGACCATATGGGGCGTATTAAAGTCCATGATCTTAACCGCATGTTATTATATAATAAGTGGTTCGATACTCTTGATATGATAAATAGTGATGCTGCTTTTAGTCCTGAAGAATATTATAATAGACGTAGTAAAATACGGGAAAACACAATATTTTATACTGCAATCATCTTATTTTTATTAGCAGACTTTATTTATATTGAAAAAGTTTTATTAAAGAAATTATACAATAAAAGCCACTCTTCGGAGTGGTTTTTTTATGCATAAGTATTACGGCTTTAGCGTCTCGGATTAACGCATTAATCGTAGTAAAATATGCCCTTGCATGCTTCATTATTATAGGTCAAGAATTTACAAATCAGATTTGGGTGAGGTTGATCTGTATTATTTTGTGAGGTCGTACTATAATACGATGGCCAATATCGTCTTTTTTTGAAAAATCCGATAGTTGGACAAACTATTTTGAATGGTAATATAAAGTAAATCAATTGACTAATGTTATTGACTTACAGCGGCTTCAAGTAGGCGCAGATGTTTTTTATAGGCATTAAAGCTTGCATTTATACCTATCGGAAGCGTAGAGTTTTGTGGTATATGTCCAAAGCTCATCCCATAAACCGCTGGAATTTTCAATGGTGCGATCCTATCCATGATCACTTCTCTCAAGGTAAAGTTTTCCGTGGTTCGTTTACGGTCACAGCCGCTGCATACCCCGAATATGATACCTTTGGCCCTGGTAAAACTTTCAACATCCAAAAGTTGTGTGAGCATCCGGTCTATTCGATAGGGGGCTTCTTCGACATCCTCCAGTAGCACCAGTTTGTCCGTGAAATCAATCTCGTAGGGAGTGCCGATCATGGCGACCACTAAGGATAGGTTTCCCCCGACCAGTTCTCCTTGACCGACCCCAGGGGTAATGGTGTAGCGATAGTATTCGCTGTTGCGATATTGCTTTGGATCCTTTAAAATGGCATTTTTTACGGGCATGCTCTCTTGGGGCTCCATAAGCACCTTTTTAAAATAGAGCAGGCTGTATTCATCATTTAGTGTTTTGCCCACGGGACCATGGAATCCCACAAGGCCGGTTTTTTTGTATATGGTGTTGATAAGTGCGGTAATATCGCTGAAACCTATCAGTGCCTTTGGGTTTTTCTCAAAGCCTTCATAGTCCAGCATATCTAAAATACGGGTACATCCGTATCCGCCCCGGGCACAGAGAATGGCGTCAATGTCGGGGTTTGCGAACATCTCATTCAAATCGGTTGCCCGTTCTTCATCGGTATTGCTGAAGTAGCCGTAGTTGCCCATGATACGGTCTGTGTAATGGGTCTTAAATCCCATTTTCTCCAACGTGTCCACGGCGAGATAGAGCTCCTCAAGTTTGATGGCAAATCCAGGGGCCACAAGCCCAATGGTATCGCCCGGGCTCAACTTTTTTGGCTTTACTTTGGCTTTGGCAAATGACTCGTTGCCCCAACTTGTTTGATGCAAAAGGGTTGCTGCACCAAGGACGGTGGCAGATTTTAAAAAGCTTCTTCTTTTGGGCATTTAAATTGGATTATGCAACGCAGGGATAAAAATGCACAAAAATTAGAAGAAAAACACGAACTAATCACTGTTTCTTTCGGATCTTCTTAACTGTCGTTGGATTTTTCTGATAGCAGATTCGATGGACTTTTCAGGTTCGATGATATTGTACTCTCCCCAAAAGTCCGGATCGGAAAACCCGGAGGCCTCATCGCTCAGAATGATTGATTTGCGAATTCTCTGGCGATACTTTGGCCTTTCTGTCTTGCTCACTGTTTCCCAATCGGTGATGGCCATTTCAGCGGTCATGCTGTATAGTGAATTGAACCATTTATCCGCCCAATCAACTTTAAATTCCATAAAAACACTACTATAGCCGTAATGCCATTTACCGTTTTTTTCCCGGTAATCCACCCGGTAGGATACTTCGGTGGGCCAAACATCCACTTTGGCAGGTTTTCTGCGCACAAAAAGCTGTGCGGCCTGTTCCCTGTCGGTAATATTCAGTGAGAAAATGGCGCCAGTAAGAATTTTGTTCTCAACATCGATATAGAGCTCGCCCTGGTACAATGGTTCTAAAATACCTTCGTGCTGGTTGAACCTGATCACATAAATCAATCTATCGTTGGTCCTTGTGGAACGGTCGAAGGTAAATCTGTAGTTGGAAAGCGATTCATCCGAGAATATGTACTCTGGATACTTCATCATATCCACATAAAGTGTGTTGTATGGTCCTCCTTGCAGTTTTAACGCTACGGTATCCAACTTACTGTAGTCCGTACTTTTTCTGGCCTTGTAGAGCTCAACGGCATCTTCCCTGACAATGTTATAGGGCGTTTTGTATACATTCACAACCGCTTCGGCCAAGGAAACGTTCCTTCTGCGCCTTTTAATGGTCTCCCTGTAAAATGCTGTCATTAATGATGGGTCCTGAAAGTAATTCTCCTCCCTGTTTTTCAGTGTTTCTTTGACCAGGGCCAAGGCGTCCTTGGGCGCATTGATGTTAATTTCCGAAAGTTGTGTCACCGAAACTTCCAAGGATATTTCGTTGCCTTCACGTTCCAAGCCCGAAATGGGCAATGTTTTGGTCTTGTAGCCCAAAAAGGAGACCACCAAATTTTTGCTGATATGCTCTTTGGGCACCTTTAAAAGAAAATTACCTTCGGTATTGGTAATGGTACTGATGTTGGTTCCTTCTACGGTAAGGGTGGCAAAGACCAGGGATTTATTGCTCGATGCTTCTTTGACCTCCCCGCTATACTCATTGTACCCTGCAGCGATGCCATTTTGCTGAAATGCAAGGGTTTGTTTTGGAACCAACATTGCGAGGGCACAGATTACGGGTAATAATAGTGCCTTACATTGTATGGTTAAAATTAATGATGGGGTTCTCGATAACATATCCGCAATTTTTCCTTGTTACTTTTACTAAATGTACAAAAAAAAAGGACGTATGTATCGATGCTATTTACGTTAAAAAGATCAAATAACCCATTCAAAACCAGCTAAAAAACTCAATCCACCATAAACAGAGCATTGGCAAAGAACAATTTTCCATTTTCCCAGAATCCTCTAAATAGGGGATTGTCCACCATATAGATAACCTGTCCGCGGCCATGGTTTTCGATTCCAAAGATCAGTGACCCTGAAATCCTCTTCCTTGCTTCGACCCCGGCAAAACCGGAAAAGGGTTTTGTATTTTGTTCAAGGTATACGGCATTTCCGTTGCCCAAGTACTCATAGGCACTGCTGCCCAGTTTTAGGGAGAAATAGTCGGTACCGTACCCGTATGCCAAAGGATTGGTGTTGTCCACTTTGGTTTTGAAGATGGCCCCTGTAATTGCACCTTTGATACGTTCCCGCTCCCAGTCCTTGTATGGCTGTGGCGTGTTTTCGTCGTTTTCTTTCTCTTCCGACTTCTTTTTTTGTATGCCAAATCCTTTTTCGCCATCAAGTGCATCGATGGAACCGCCCATCGCAATTATTTTACCCCCTTTTCTTACCCAACTTTTGAGTTCGGTAAGTTCCTCCTCATTAAAGTAGTTGCCGTAGCGTCCATCTGGTAGAACCAGAATATCGTATTGGTTTAGGTCCACTCTGCCGGCATATTCGTCGTCTATTACGGTAAGCGGGTAGTGCAATTGTTGTTCAAAAAAGTGCCAGACCTCACCAAATCGAAGTGTTGAGGTAGGTCCTCCGGACAATACGGCAATCTTGGGTTTGGTGATCATTTGAATGGATGAGGAACCAAAATCTTTTCCCGAATCCACAAATCCGGTTGCTGTGGAGGTAATGTCTTTCTTGAATTTTGTGGCAATGGTTTGTAGCGTGGAGATAAAGTCTTCCTTGTTTTCGTTATCCCCTTTGGTGATGATCAATGTACCACGTTCAAAAGATTTTCCCTCAATGGTAAAGGGATGGTCCGCTTTGCGAACCCTGATGCCTTCACGTAATAGGGCCGCTAAAAAACGTGCATCGTCCATACTGTTCCAATCGGTCAAATAAGCATAACTTCCGCTTCCAATGTTGGCTGAAGCTGTGGTTTGCTGTACATTTTGCGAAGCAACCGGAGAAGTGGAGGCAACCGCGTCCAAACCGTATGCGTAGGGCAATGACCATGCAGTGATATCATATGTCAAGGAGTCTGATAGTTTTGCATTGGGCTCAAAAAGCACCTTTACCAAGGTTCCCTTGGGCTGGTCGGTGGAAACCACCATTCCATCTTTATTGATGGAAAGATTTCCATTGCTTCCAGAACCATAGCTATGACCCTTGTACGAACCGTTTGATAGGTCCCCGTATACAATATTGTGTTTGTCCAAAAGAGATTTAAGGGCGTTCAATTTGTCCCTATCACCTTTCAGTACATAACTCTTGTACTTAAAATCTTTATTTTGATGGAACTTTCTGAATTCTTGATTGAGTTTCTCCACATTTTGGGAAGATACTTCAACGGTGGAAAGTCCGGTGGTAAAGTGATGGGCAATTCTATCTTTCAATGTTAGGGTATCACCAATAGCGGTTACAATGCCCAAACCGGCCTGTCCACTACCCCCTTGCTCATAGGTCATGCCAATAGCACCATTGTAAATAGGGTAGGTGTCACCATAGCTTGGATATAAAAGGTCAAAGACCTCTTTGGTAAAATAGAACCAATTGTTGGCATCAAAATATTTGGCATGGTTTCTACCCAAGGTCACCTGGAAATCACGTTGAAATTCCGTGATCACTTCATGATAAGGTTCTGCAGCAGGAGCAAAATAATAAGGACTGTTCACACCTTGTTCGTGGAAATCCACATGGACATGGGGCAACCATTGGTTGAACTTTTTTAACCGTTGCTGGCTTTCAATTTGTGTAAGCCAGGCCCAATCACGGTTCAGGTCGAACATATAGTGGTTGCTACGGCCGCTCCACCATCCTTCGTGGTGCTCCTTACTGTTGGGGTCTACTTGGTATGGTGTGTTTTTATATTGGTTGTACCAGTTACTGTACCTGTCCCTTCCATCTGGGTTGATGCACGGGTCGATGATCACCACGGTGTTTTCCAGATACGAGCTCTTTTTGGTCAAAAGTTCATAAATGGTCTTCATGGAGGCTTCAGTGCTCACACTTTCGTTGCCGTGGACATTATAGCTTAACCAAACTATGGCCTTCGAGGAATTTCCCGTTCCTTCCGTACCTTTTAAATGCTCCTGACGGATGGTCTCCAGATTGGCAATATTCTCCGCTGAGGATACATGGGCCAAGATCAAGGGCCTACGTTCGTTGGTTTTGCCGTAAACCGTAAGCTGGACCCTATCGGCGGCGGCCTCTGCCAAATATTCGTAATAATCCACCACTTCGTGATGCCTGGTAAATTGGGTTCCGAGTTCGTACCCCAAAAATTCGGAGGGGGATTTTAACTCTTGAGCAGATAAGGAAATGGATACTAAAAGAATGAGGGAAAATAAAAATCTGGTCATGCTTGGTTCAATTGGTTCAATCAAATCTACTAATAAATTGAACCAGAAACCTAATTTTATTGGAGAGGACATGCTTTAATGGGATAAAATTCAATTAACGTATTTTTGGGATGAGAAAAAAAGAAGAGATTTATCTTTGAACACCTCATTACAGTTTTAATGGAAGTAGAATGTATACCCTTTAAGGAGACCGGTTATTTTTCCCAATTAATTTGTGACTATTTAGATCAGAAAAAAGAGTTGTCATCCTTTTACAATAGGTTTCCCCTGCCCGGGAACTTTGATGGCCAGATCAAAGAAAAGGCATCAAATTATCCCAAGGCGAACAGATCTGTTTTGGTAAGCTCTTTGAAAGGACAATATAAAAGCATTGCAACTTCCAAGGCGACCCAAAATAATATTGATGCCCTTACAGAGGAGCGAACCTTTACCGTGGTAACAGGGCACCAATTGAATCTCTTTACCGGGCCATTGTATTTTCTTTACAAAATTGTCTCCACCATCAACCTGGCCAAAAAGTTGAACAGGGAGCATCCCAAAAACCACTTTGTGCCGATATATTGGATGGCCACCGAGGACCATGATCTTGATGAGATCAATTATTTCAATCTACATGGAAAAAAGGTGCTTTGGAACAAAAAAGCATCTGGAGCGGTAGGAAGATTGTCGACCGAGGGATTGGAGGACGTTTTTAAAATATTTGCAGCGGAACTTGGAAATTTAGGGTTGACCGATGACCTGAAGGAACTTTTTAAGAAGGCTTATTTAGGGCATGAGACCCTTACCGAGGCTACCAGATATCTTGCGAATGCCCTTTTTGGGGAGCAGGGATTGGTAATTGTCGATGGTGACGACAAGGATTTGAAAAGATTATTGGTGCCCTATGCCAAAAAGGATATTCTTGATCATGCCCCATTTGAAAAAATATCGGAAACCATTGATGCTCTGGCAAACGTATCTGCGGATTACAACATACAGGTAAACCCTAGGGAAATCAATTATTTTTACCTCAAGGACGGTTTGCGGGAAAGAATAGTCGGGAAAAAGGAAAAATATCAGGTCGTCAATACCCAAATCCAATTTTCCAGGGAAGAACTTCTTCAGGAGCTTGATGCCTACCCTGAACGCTTTTCTCCCAATGTGGTGGCACGGCCGTTGTACCAAGAAGTGATCTTGCCGAATCTTTGCTACATTGGCGGGGGAGGGGAGTTGGCCTACTGGTTGGAGCTTAAATCCTATTTTGATGAGGTAGGGGTCACATTCCCTATGTTGATGTTGCGTAATTCAGCTTTGCTGATTTCCGAAAAGCAGTCGGAAAAAGTGGAAAAGATGGGATTGAAGGTTTCCCACTTGTTTATGAAACAACATTCGCTCATCAATAAAAAGATACGTGACATTTCCAATATCGATATTGATTTTTCGCCCCAGAAAAAGTTGTTGGAAGAACAGTTTCTACACCTGTACGAACTGGCCGGGCTAACCGATAAGAGCTTTTTGGGTGCCGTGAAAGCGCAGGAAGTAAAACAGAAAAAAGGGTTGGATGCACTTGAAAAACGTTTGCTTCGGGCGCAGAAACGCAAGCTGAAAGATCATGTGGTACGCCTGACGGACCTTCAAAATGAGTTGTTTCCCAACCGGTCCCTACAAGAAAGACAACTTAATTTCTCGGAAATCTATCTGGAAAAGGGAGAGGACCTGATTCCCTTACTGCTGGATGCGTTGGATCCGTTTGAGACGCAATTCAATATTTTAAAAGCATAACAATCCATGAATTTTGGGCTAAAAGGGCGGCGGTTTATTGGTTTTCTGGTGCTGCTATCCTTTTTGGCGATCATAACCATAAGTAGATTCAAGGTTTCTCTGGAGTTGGAAGATGCAGAGCAAGCCTACTACACCCAATCTTGGCGTTTGGGATATGATGACCAACCGCCTTTGTACACCTGGGTACAAAAAGCGGCCAATACTATTTTTGGACTGTCCAAGTTCTCATTGTCCTTTCTCAGGGGGGTACTTTATGCAGCGACTTTGGCGGGACTGTACTTTTTGGCTAAAAAAATCCTGAATAATGATCGTAAGGCCCAGTTGGTTGTTCTTTCAACAGCGCTTGTTCCGGTCTTTGCCGATTTTGCATTGAGAAGACTCTCACATACTTTGCTGCTCTGTTTCGCTGTGGTGCTGAGTTGCCTCGCATTGGCTCGTTTAAAAGAAAGGAAATCAATTTGGAACTATGTTTTCCTTGGTATTTGCTTGGGCATTGGAATGCTTTCCAAGTACAATTATGTGCTATTGGTAGCGGCTATGTCCATTGCAGTTTGGTTCAGCAAGGATCTGAGGGAAATAGTTTTGGACATAAAGATTTTCATTTCCGTAATTATTGGACTTCTATTGTTTCTTCCGCACTTGTATTGGATTTTTTCGAGCGATTACTTGCATTGGATAAGGGAAAGTGTAAGCTCTAAAATGGATGGTAAGACTTCAGGTTCGATTATTTTAAGGCCCATATGGAACACTTCTTTGGCATTTGTTCAAACTGCTTCCTTATTGGTCTTGGCTACTTTGCTGCTATGGTGGACAAAAAGAATCAAATGGAAGGTCCATGGGGGCGCTAAATGGTTTTTAAAGTTGTTTGTTGTTCAGATAATGACCTTGCTTGTCTTTTTTATAGTTGTTGATGCTGGCAGTGTTCAGACAAGGTGGTTACTACCTTTGTTCTTGCCTTATTTGATCCTGTGGATCGGGTGTTTGTCCGAAGACAATGGCAGATTAAGACAGTGGGGCGTTTTTATATTCGTTCTTTTTGTTGTTTTTCAAGTGATAAGGACCCCGACGGAAATTTTGATGGGCATAAAATCGGATAACCAGTTTGATTACGCACCCCTGTCAACTATGTTGAGGGAAAAATACCCCGAAGAAGTGTGGGTGCTTCCCGATGTTACCTATGGTGGTCAAATACGATTGTTGAATAAGGAAAGGACCATTTACACTTTGGATGATTTTTCCATTGCGGCCAATGTAAAGGGTAGCCAAAAGGGCGTCGTGTTGGCTAAGACAAAGGACTGTTGTGATACAATACGGCCAATTGACAGTCTAATGCAATATGGTCCTGAGAAGGATGATGTTTTCTTATTTGAGGTGGATGATGTGGCCCAAATGAGCTGTTGGCCCCATTTATTTTAAAACAATAAAAATTCCCCTTCCACATAGGGCTAAAAAAAACTTTTTCAAAAAACCTTAAACCTAGGTAGGGTATTTACTTTTTGGATTGTTCCATAGGTGTAAATAGCTATGAAAATTTAAATTTTGAGTTGGTTAACTCATATGTTTAGGTTGGTTTTGATTTTATTGAAAAGCTCCGGAGTGGTTCCCGGGGCTTTTTGCTTTTATGGGTAAATGGATTTAAAACAAATCCTTGAAATGTGATTTTACTTCGAAGAGTGTTGCCTCTTTCATGGTTTCAAATCGTATATCCGCATGCCCTACGCGTTGTTCGGGGCCAATACCTACGCTATGGAATTTTCCTGCCTTTGCCGCATCGATTCCTTTTTCGGCATCTTCAAAAACGATACAGTTTTCGGGCCGCAACCCTAATTTTTTTGAAGCGTACAGGAAAATATCCGGTGCAGGCTTGCTTTTGGAAACACTGTTCCCATCGCCGATCACATCAAAAAAATGAACGGCATTGAGCTGCTTGAGGACCTTATGGGCATTTTTGCTCGCACTGCCCAGGGCCACACTAAAACCTTCCGACCTTAAGTGCGTTAGAAGCTCCCTGGCACCTGGCAGATAATCATCCGGTGTCATCTTGTCCAAGCTCTCAACGTAGATGTCGTTTTTTTTTGTGGCCAGTTCAACCACGGTAGGTTCATCCAAGGAAACGCCATTGTGGTCCATGATCACATGTATGGAATCCATTCTGGAAATGCCCCTCAATCTTTCGTTGAGTTCACGGTCAAATTCCCAGTCCATTTCATCGGATAACTTTTTCCAAGCATCAAAGTGTAGTTCGGCGGTGTCCGTTATCACACCATCCAAATCAAAAATAAATCCCTTAATCATGGTCGGTTAATTTAAAGAGCAAAGAAATGATGAAAACAGTTAAGAAAAAAACTATATAAGAGCGGGTTCTTTTCAAAAGAAAGTGAGGGATGGGCCCAAAAGAACTGATTGTTGATAACCCGTTGGAATTACTTCGTGTAAAAACTTGTCATAAATATCCTTTAAAAGATACTTTTGCAACTAAAGCAAATTGCTATTTTTGCCCATGCATAACAACGTACTCATCCTAGACTTTGGTTCCCAGTATACACAATTGATCGCAAGGCGCGTTAGGGAACTCAACATTTATTCAGAAATTAAGCCGTACAACAAATTGCCCGAGGATCTATCGGGGTATAAGGCCGTTATCCTATCGGGGTCGCCATCATCGGTGCGTTCCGAAGTGGCACCCCATCCCGATCTTTCGGAAATAAAGGGAAAAAAACCTTTGTTGGGCATATGCTACGGCGCGCAATATCTGTCCCATTTCCATGGAGGTAATGTAGCGCCTTCGGCAACCCGGGAATATGGACGGGCCAACCTCTCTTTTGTAAAGGAGGGAGAGGATTTCTTGCAAGGTATAGGCGAGGGAAGCCAAGTGTGGATGAGCCATAGCGATACCATTAAGGAACTTCCCGGAGGAGCTGTCCGCTTGGCAAGTACCCACGATGTTGAAAACGCAGCGTACAGGATCGATGGTGAGATTACCTATGGGATCCAGTTCCATCCGGAAGTATACCATACCACGGAGGGAAAACAACTGTTGAAAAACTTTTTGGTGAACATTGCCGGTTTGGAGCAGGATTGGACTCCTGACGCCTTTGTGGAAACCACTGTTGAGGAATTAAGGGAAGAGATCGGTGATGAAAAAGTGATTTTAGGACTTTCTGGTGGGGTGGATTCCAGTGTTGCGGCCATGTTGTTGCACAAAGCCATAGGTGACCACCTGTACTGTATTTTTGTCAATAACGGGCTTTTGCGCAAAAATGAGTTCGAAAGTGTTTTGGATCAATACAAACACATGGGGCTCAATGTAAAGGGAGTGGATGCTTCGGCACGCTTTTTGGATGCCTTGAAAGGAGAATCCGACCCGGAAGGAAAAAGAAAGATCATAGGAAGGGTCTTTATCGAGGTTTTCGATGATGAGTCCCACAAAGTGGAAAACGCAAAGTGGTTGGCCCAAGGCACCATTTATCCGGATAGGATCGAATCCGTTTCGGCCAGCGGAGGGCCATCAGCAGTAATTAAAAGCCACCATAACGTTGGAGGCTTGCCCGATTACATGAAGTTAAAAATAGTGGAGCCCTTGAAAATGTTGTTCAAGGATGAAGTAAGGCGAGTTGGGGCAAGCATGGACATGCCCCCGGAAATTTTGGGAAGACATCCGTTCCCCGGCCCTGGTCTGGGAATCCGTATCTTAGGGGACATTACCGCGGAAAAAGTGGCCATTTTACAGGAAGTGGACGCCATTTTTATCGAAGGATTGAAAAAATGGGGGCTTTATGACAAGGTTTGGCAGGCCGGAGCCATGCTTTTGCCCGTAGATAGTGTGGGAGTTATGGGGGATGAACGTACTTATGAAAAGTGTGTGGCGCTCCGGGCAGTGGAAAGTACGGATGGTATGACCGCCGATTGGGTGAATTTGCCCTACGAATTCCTACAAAAAACCTCGAACGATATAATAAACAAGGTTAAAGGCGTTAATAGAGTGGTGTATGACATTAGTTCAAAACCACCGGCAACTATAGAATGGGAATGAAAAAATATATTTTACAACTGGTTTTTACCATGGCCTTTTTCTTGGCCTTGGCACCGGTTTCTGCACAAAACTATGCAACGCATGCTGTAAAGGAAGGGGAAACACTTAAGAGCATTTCCCAAAAATATAGGGTTACGCCCTACAGCATATTACAGGCCAATAAGGAAATTAAAAGTGCTTCCGATGTCAAGGAAAACACCATCCTTATAATTCCTTTGAACGGCAAACCTGTCGAAAACAAAACCGAGAACAAAGCGGAAGAGCAGGAGGAAGAGGTAAAACCAATTCGTTTTATAAGGCACAGGGTCAAGCGAAAGGAAACCATATTCGGTATCACTAAAAAATACCATATTACCCAGGATCAATTAAAAAGGTACAATACCAAGCTGTATTCGGAGACCCTTGATCGTAAAATGATTCTTCAGATTCCAGTTTTCCCTGAAGTTGACCCCGATGAGGAAAAGGAATTGGATTTTGAGACCTATACCGTACAACCCAAAGAAACACGCTGGAGCGTTGCGCATAAATACGGTATAAGCGTGGACAGTCTTTTGGTACTGAACCCTGAACTGGACAAGAGCACCAATTATTTGGCAGCTGGGCAAGAATTGAAATTGCCAAGGCCCAAAGGCGACAGTTTGAAGGAACAAAAGACCGAACTGTTCACTTCCTACACAGTACCCCCTAAAATGACGCTATACAGTCTGGGAAGGGAATACGGCATTCCAACGGACTCCATAGTCAGGCTCAACCCAGAGATCATGAAACAGGGCGGTCTAAAAGAAGGTATGGTGGTAAGACTTCCCAAAAAAAGGGATACCGAGGGAGAGGTTAATACGGAGAACTTTATTTTTTACGAAGTAAAGCCCAAACAAAATATTTTTAGGATCACACAAAACCTTAAGATTGCACGGGACGAACTCTTCCGATTGAACCCGGCACTCGAAAATGGGTTGAAGGCGGGAATGGTACTAAAACTGCCAAAAGAAAAAGCTGAAGAACTCGAGGTGAAAAATGCCCTGGTTCTGGATAAGATCAATTTGGTGGACAGCATCAATGTGGAGAATAGGCCCAAGTTGGTCTTTATGCTTCCCTTTAGGTTGGACAAGGTTAATGTGGCCGATACCGAAAAAGCTGAGGAACTCATCAAAAACCGTAGGGACCTGGCCCTGAGCCTTGGATTTTATACCGGGGCCATGGTGGCTTTGGATTCCATTAAAAAATTGGGGGTTTCCGTGGATGTGAAAACCTACGATACCCAATTGGACCAGGCCAAGGTAAAGGAAATTCTTTTCAGGGAAAACCTAAATGGTGTGGATGCCATTATAGGGCCGTTGGCCGTGGGGCCCTTGGACGAAGTGGCCGTGCAGGCGGCCGCAAAGAAAATCCCGGTGATCGCCCCAATTTCATCGGACAGTAAATTGAGCCATGGCAATGTGTTCTTTTCAGTGCCAAGAGATGCCGTGCTCCGAGA
The DNA here is from genome assembly GCA_024743095.1 of Flavobacteriaceae bacterium. GTDB lineage: Bacteria > Bacteroidota > Bacteroidia > Flavobacteriales > Flavobacteriaceae > Flagellimonas. The sequence continues at coordinate 19,941 of JANSXF010000035.1, read as the reverse complement.
AAAGTTACTGTCTTACATGGAAAAAATCCATAAGAACGAGAACGTGATCATCATTGCCGATTCTACCCATCAAGTAGCACACGACTCCATTTTGAGCAAGTTTCCCGCGGCACAGATAGCCAAGGTCATAGACAATAAATCACTGCATTTGGACCGCTTCCTTATCCAACTTTCCAACGAAAAGGAAAACTGGGTTTTCTTGGAAACCGACCAGCCCAATATGGTGGCCAGCGTCACTTCCATCTTGAACTCCGCTAATACCCGAATTGCAGAAACCGAAAATGGAAGGCAGATCAAAGTGCGAATGTTCACTACCAGTTATAATGGGGCGTTCGAGGACGATGCGGTATCAAAAGCACATTTGTCCAATCTTAGGTTTACCTACCCTTCCTTTTATAAGGAAACCGGCAATGATACTTTCGTAAGGGCATACACCAAAAAATATGATGGTCTTTTGCCCGATAGATATGCCGTCAGGGGGTTTGATGTAACAATGGATGTTCTTCTAAAGCTTGCCTATAAGAAGAATCTCTTTGAAACCTCAAAATATATAGGCCTTACGGAATATTCAGGTAATGGTTTTGATTACCTGAACGATTGGACCTCCGGATATTTTAATAGGGCATGTTATATTATGGAGTATAATAATTTAACCATAAAGGAGGTAGATCAAAAAAATGACGTCAAAAGTAACCTATAACGGAAACCTTCGCACCACATGCGTTCATCTGCGCTCGGGTAACGAATATATTACAGATGCCCCTTTGGACAACAACGGTAAAGGAGGGGCCTTTTCACCTACCGATACCGTGGCCACGGGCCTGGCCAATTGTATGATGACCATGATGGGCATCAAGGCGCGCGATATGGAGGTGGATCTAACAGGGGCCACCGCTGAGGTGACCAAGCATATGGCCGCCAACCCCAGAAGGATATCCAAAATCGAGGTGAAGTTTGAAATGCCCTCGGCTATTTCCGAAAAGCATAGAAAAATATTGGTGCATACGGCCAATACCTGTCCGGTGCATTACAGCCTTCATCCCGATATTGAAAAGGTAATCGAGTTTAATTGGACAAAATAGCTCCCATAGCATGTTTTTTTCTACTTGGTTTTTTTGGATCTGCGCAAGAAATCGAGCAAGGAGTTCCATGGAGCAAAGATGTAAGGCTCACTTGGAAGGATTATAAAGGGACGGCACCAGTTGCCGATGAAGCTGCAGCAACAACGGCCAGTGGCATTAGCTATACCTATTCGGCGAATCTCCTTCACTATGAGGTTCATCTGGATTTCGAGGTGAATGCCTATTTCTATCCAAGCGAATCGTGGTACAGGCCCAAGCTCTGCAACGAAAATACATTGGCGCACGAACAACTGCATTTTGATATAACCGAAATTTTTGCCCGTAAGATGCGCGACAAGCTCCGTAGGACTTCTTTTTCCGATGATGTAAAGGCAGAGGTGCGCAAGATCTATAACGATATCCTTAAAGAACTTCAAGGGTACCAAGAGCGTTACGATTGGGAGACCAACTTTTCCCGAAACCGTGAAAAACAGTTGGAGTGGAACCTGAAGATCGCCGAGGCCTTAAAGAAACCGGAATAACTTCTGGAGCAATGATCCGATTTTATTCGGTTCGATTAATAGGGCCGGCCATGGGCAAACAATCAATGAACTTTGCTCCCAACCAACCTTAAAACATAAAAGTTTGATTGCCTTGGAACGCAAGGATCGGGCTGTTACGCTCAATTTTGGATACTTACGGCACATCCGGGGCTTTGGCCCAAGACTTGGATGTAGCTGTGGTAATGTTGTTTTTATGTGGAAAAAGGATACCTTTTCCAGAAACGGGTTACAGGAAGTAGCAACTGCGATCAGGGGAGTGGTGGGGGTGAGGGCAGGGTGATTTTATACCACAGGAAATCTTGAACATCGATTCTTTTAGCCCCATCCCTGCTGCGATTTAAACGGCCAAATCCTCACTTTTCAATTTTAAATCTTGCTTTTTCATTCGCATCAACAAAGCAAAACCAAAAGTAAGTACACCAACACGTCCCAAAAACATCAAGAGGATGATAAGCGATTTCCCCACCTCTGACAGCTCGGCGGTTATTCCTGTGCTTAAACCTACGGTTCCAAGGGCAGAGGCCACCTCAAAAAGGATATTGTCAAAACTTGATTGCTCGGTAAAGGAAAGCAAGAAGCTGAAAAGAAAAATCATCGATGTATACAGTATAAAGGTGGACGTCGCCACAAAAAGCCGTTCCAAGGGAATGGTCCTTTTCAAAAAAGTTATTTTTTTCTCACCAAGCAACCGACTTTTTAAAATGGCGACCATAGCGGTCAAGGTAGTTATTTTCATCCCCCCGGCAGTACCGGAAGGCGAGGCCCCGATGTACATCAAAAAAATGGTCAAAAGAAGGAGTGGCAATGAGAGCGAAGAGATCGCCACCGTGTTGAACCCAACGGTGGTCATGGAGGTCATCGACTGGAAAAAGGCCTCCATCAACCGGTGGTCGGATGCTTTTATAAGGGGTTCTGTGAAATAAAATAGCAATGTGCCGATCCCCAGTAGCATTATAAATCCATATAGTATAATTTTAGAAGTAAAGGTAATCGCCTTTGACCTTCCCATAATTCTGTACCAAAGATCGGTAATCACGATAAAACCAAGGGACCCCGCAATTGCTAGGACAGAAATGGTCCAATTGATGAGGGCATTTTCGGAAAAGCTCTCAAAACTATCATTGAATAGACTAAAACCGGCCGTACAAAAGGAAGAAACGCTATGGAATAGAGAAAACCATATACCTTTTAGGCCCGTAATTCCCTCTTGGTGAAAAGCTATGTAAAAGGAAATGGTGCCCAAAAGCTCCATGACCAATGTAAAATAAACAACACTTTTTATAAAGTCCTTGATTTGAATGGTGGCAGGCATGGTGAATTCCGCGCCAATAATTTTTTGGTGCCATCTGGTAATGCGTTTGGTGGTGAAGAGCAGGTAATACGTGGTCAGGGTCATATAACCAATTCCGCCCAGTTGAATAAGTACCATAATGATAAACTGACCAAAAAAATTGTAAGAATCATATATGCTTACCGTTACAAGCCCGGTGGTTGAAATGGCCGAGGTTGAAATAAACAGGTTGTCCAGAAAGGCAACATCGGTTCTGTGAAAAAGAGGAATCGACAATAATAGAAACCCCACAAAGGCATACAAAAAAAAGCCCCAGACTAAATTTAGTTGGGGTGACTTGCTTATTTGGAATCTTTTGTATCTGGATTGAATTGTACTGAACATCCTGGTCTTGATTTGATGTGCTCCAACAAATCTAAGGCCGAATTTTGAATAACAGGGGAACCGATCTGTTAAATATCGCACCGCATAAACCCATCTTTTAGCGCACCGATCTTATCTTCCCAGGTAACGATGAACTCTTGGGCCACGTAGCCCTTGAAACCCGTAGCATGTATCGCTTTTATGATCGCCGGATAGTAAAGTTCTTGCGTTTCATCGATTTCATGCCTTCCCGGAACACCTGCCGTGTGGTAGTGTCCAAAATAAGGATGGTAGTTTTGAATACTTCTGATGATGTCCCCCTCTTGGATCTGCATATGGTAGATATCGAACAATAATTTAAAATTATCGCTTCCCAAATGTTTGCAAAGTTCCACGCCCCAAATGGAACTGTCGCACATATAATCCGGGTGGTTTACTTGGTTAAATAGCTCCATCTGGATAACCACACCGTGTTCCTCCGCCAAGGGCATGATCTGTGAAAGCCCATCCACACAATTTTGTAATCCCACATAGTCGTTCATGCCATTGCGGTTGCCACTAAAACAGATAAGGTTCGTGTAGCCCGCTTCAGCGACCTTGGGGATCATCTCCGTATAGTTCTCAATGAGCTGTTCGTGATATTTGGGGTTGTTCCAGCCCTCGGTCAAACTAATTTCGGCCCCATTGCACATGGAACAATGTATATCATATTTCTTTAACGTGGGCCAATCTTTGGGGCCGACCAGGTCAATGGCCTTGACACCCAGCTCGTTAAGGGTCTTTAAAAAATCTTCCAAGGGAATATCGTTAAAGCACCATTCGCACACACTGTGGTTGATGTTGCCCTTGAGTTTAAACTCTTTAGTGGTACCCTGGCCAGTGGTCATGGCAGAAGCTGTAGCAAGGCCTGCGGACCCAGCGGCGGCAGTGGCGATAAAATTTCTGCGTTTCATTGTGTGGATTTGTTCCGGGAAAGATAGTATTTTAGACCTAGATATGGAAATATGTCCCGATTCAAAACAATTGTTGGAACTGGCTCACTACAAAATGCCGTTCGGTAAATTTAAGGGGCGGTATCTTGTGGATTTGCCATTGCCCTATTTGGTCTGGTTCAGGCAAAAGGGCTTTCCGGATGGGAAATTGGGCAATTACCTAAATACCATGTTGACAATCAAGGATAACGACCTGGAACCCATCATTAGAAAGTTACAAAAAGATTTTCCTCGCGAATCTACCTGATTTTTGCCCAGCAATTAGTAATTTTACGCCCCGTAATAGAATGATCAATATGTCAGATACCAAGTACATTTTCGTTACGGGAGGCGTTACCTCTTCATTGGGTAAAGGAATTATCGCCGCATCCTTGGCTAAGCTACTACAGGCCAGGGGATACCGAACCACCATCCAAAAACTGGATCCATACATTAATGTTGACCCGGGAACACTTAATCCGTATGAGCATGGCGAATGTTATGTGACCGATGATGGAGCCGAAACCGACTTGGATCTTGGCCACTACGAACGTTTTTTGAACGTCCGTACATCACAGGCCAACAACGTAACCACGGGAAGAATTTATCAAAGTGTTATTGAAAAGGAACGTCGTGGTGAGTTTTTGGGCAAGACCGTTCAGGTAGTGCCACATATTACCAATGAGATCAAGGAACGTATCCAAATCTTGGGGAACAGCGGTGATTATGATATCATTATAACCGAAATAGGGGGAACCGTTGGGGATATCGAATCGCTTCCTTATATAGAATCGGTTCGTCAGCTGCTATGGGAACTGGGCGAGCATAACGGAATTGTGGTGCACCTTACCTTGGTGCCCTTCCTTTCCGCCGCAGGGGAACTAAAGACCAAGCCGACCCAGCACTCCGTAAAGACCTTGATGGAAAGTGGGATAAAGGCCGATATTCTGGTATGTAGGACCGAGCACCATATCTCTGAGGATATTAAGCAAAAGCTGGCGCTGTTCTGCAATGTGAAAAAGGAAGCCGTCATACAGTCCATAGATGCATCCACCATATATGATGTCCCCTTGTTGATGCAGGAGGAGGGGTTGGACACTGTGACCTTGGAAAAATTGGCGCTTCCCAATACCACCGAACCCAATTTGGACCAATGGAAGGAATTCTTACAACGCCATAAAAACCCTAAGGACAAGGTTGTGATCGGGTTGATAGGAAAGTATGTCGAGCTGCCCGATTCATATAAATCCATACAGGAGGCATTTATACATGCCGGAGCGGCTAACGAGGTGGAGGTCCAGGTGAAGTCCATCCATTCCGAGCATTTGTCGGCAAAAAATATTGAAAAGAAACTGCAGGGGCTGGACGGTATTTTGGTAGCTCCTGGTTTTGGAGAGAGAGGGATCGAGGGCAAGGTAAATGCCGTTACCTACGCGCGGGAGAACAATATTCCCTTCTTGGGCATCTGTCTGGGCATGCAAATGGCCGTAATAGAATTTGCCAGGACCGTTCTTGGCCTGACCAAGGCCAACTCCACCGAAATGGACAGTGAAACGCCGGACCCGGTAATCAGCTTAATGGAGGAACAAAAAAACATTACCGATAAGGGCGGTACCATGCGTTTGGGAAGTTGGGACTGTCACCTTAAAGAGGGAAGTCTGGTCCATGGCGTATACGGCTCTTCGGATATCGAGGAACGCCATAGGCATAGATACGAGTTCAACAATACATATAAGGACCGATTGGGGGAAGCTGGCCTGATCGCATCTGGAGTAAATCCGAAGACCGGTCTTGTGGAAGTCGTGGAAATTCCGTCGCACCCTTGGTTTGTGGGAGTCCAGTACCACCCGGAGTACAAGAGTACGGTAGCTAATCCACATCCCTTGTTTGTGGGGTTCGTAAAGGCGGTATTGACCCAAAAACAGAAACAAAACAATGCCAGTTTGGCATAAAACAGGCTTTTGGACATATATTTGCCACCTGAAATACCAAATACATATTTCTACTAAATACTATTCATGGAAGAAAAGAAGCTGGATATTAAATCCATTATTGGATTTGTACTGATTTTTGGGATACTCATTTTTATGTTTTACCAAAATCAGCCAACGCCAGAAGAGCTTGAAGCGCAAAAAGCAGAGCAAGCACGTGTCGAGGCAGAGGCCGCCAAAGCGGAGCAAGAGACCAAGACCGCTCCCGCAAAGGAAACTAAGACCGTTGACCTTAACGATTCCACGGCCGTTGCCAATTACAAGAGCACGGTCGGGGCCTTTGGGTTTACCCAAACTTCGGACGGAACCACGCTACTCGAGAATGAAGTGCTGAAACTGGAGGTTTCCAATAAAGGAGGACAGATTGTGGAGGCGAAAATGAAGGAATTTGTAACCTTCGATTCGATTCCTGTTTACTTGGTGAAGGACGGAAATGCCAATTTTGCCCTGAACTTTACCACAACGGACAACAGGGTGCTCAGCACGGCCGACCTTTATTTTGAACCATCACTATCGCAAAGTGGGGACAATAAGGTGCTTTCCATGAAAGCCAAAGTGGCGAACAACCAATTTTTGGAGTACCGCTACGAAATGAAGCCCAATGATTATTTGGTTGATTTTACCGTGCGCTCACAAGGATTGAACGGGGTGTTTAACATCAGTAAGCCTGTTACCTTGGAGTGGGACTTAAAAGGCATACGACACAATAAGAGCGTGCAGTACGAAAACCGATATACCCGTCTAACCTACAATCATGATGATGGTAATATCAGTAAACTTTCGGAGAGCAGTGATTTTGATCAGGAGACCGAAGAGGATGTAAAATGGCTATCGTACCGTCAGCATTTCTTTAGCTCCATTTTGGCAACGGACAATCATTTTAAAACCGCAGATCTAACTTCTACCAATTTGGTCGAGGAAGAAAGCAAGGAGCTGCGTTTTACCAAAGAATACAGTGCCAAGGCACCTTTGGAATATCAGGGAGGTGAAATATCCCAGAACATGCACTGGTATTACGGACCCACGGATGTAAAGGTTCTTGATGATTATACAGATTTGGGATTGGCGGATTCCATTCCATTTGGTTGGGGGATCTTCGGCTGGATCAACCGATATGTCTTTACACCGTTCTACACTTTCCTGAGTTCATTTTTGCCTTATGGTATTGCCATTGTTATCATGACGATTTTGGTGCGATTGGCATTATCGCCGGTGACCTATAAATCCTATCTGTCGCAGGCCAAGATGAAGGTGCTGAAGCCTGAGATTTCGGAGATCAGCGAAAAATACAAGGACAATGCCATGAAAAAGCAGCAGGAGACCATGAAGGTGTACAACAAAGCAGGGGTAAGCCCAATGAGTGGTTGTGTACCGGCGTTATTACAGTTGCCTATCTTCTATTCCCTGTTCATGTTTTTCCCAACCTCCTTTGCGTTGCGTCAGAAACCTTTCTTATGGGCCGAGGATCTATCATCCTACGATACCATCTTTGAGTTGCCGTTCACCATACCTTTTTACGGTGACCACGTTTCCTTGTTCCCGATCTTGGCATCCGTGGCCATATTCTTCTATATGCAGATGACCACCGGACAGAGCATGCAGATGCAACAGCAACCGGGTATGCCCAATATGAAATTCATTATGTACCTATCGCCCATTATGATGTTGTTCTTCTTTAACAACTATGCGAGTGGGTTGAGTTTGTATTATTTTGTCTCCAACTTGATTACCATCTTTATTATGTTGGCCATCAAGAATTATATCTTGGATGAAGAAAAGATCCATGCCCAGATTCAGGAGAACAAGAAAAAGCCCAAAAAAGAGAACAAGTTCCAGCGTAAGATGCGCGAAATGATGGAACAGGCCGAAGAGCAAAAGAAATCGGGAAGAAGATAACCTGAACTTGTTTTTTGGACCAAAAAAAACTCCCTCAAGATTGCCTTGGGGGAGTTTCCATTTACAGGTTTAGTTTGGAAAGATTTGGGACTCCAAAGATGCGGCATTCCCTACATGAAAAAAATTAATAGTTGTAAAACAGCCACTTTTTGTGGGTAAATATTCCGATGTTGATGTGTCATCGACGAACGGTATTCTGTATACGATAAAAAGCCCCTTCAAATACTTTTAAAGGGGCTTTTAAACACTACATAGTAATCAAAAACCCGGTTAGTTTGATGTATCCGGGACAAGTACGGTATCCACTACGTGAATCACACCATTGATGGCCTGAACATCCACGGCATCTATACCAATTCCCATATTTCCCGCACCATCGGTAATATCGGCGATGTTGTCTCCGGTACCGGGCAGGTTGACGGTGATCATATCGCCCTCGAGGGTAGTTGCTGTGGCGCCATCGGTGAGGTCTTCGGAACGTACATTGGCACCTGCCACTACGTGATGTTGCAGTATAGGAATTAAATCAGCTTCACCTGGAATGCTTGCAAGAGCCGCAAATGCATCGTTGGTAGGGGCAAATATGGTAAAGGGATCACTGCCTGAGCCATCTTGAGCGGACAATACACTTACGAAATCCGTACTGGGCGTCAACTCCGTCAATGCCTGTACCAAAGTAGAGAAGGTAGGGTCGGCTGTAGCAAAGGTTACCACGGTCGGTAAGTCGATTACCGCATCCACCGTATGTATTACACCGTTACTGGCTACAATGTCCGCCATTGCCACATTGCTGGTTCCGTTTAAGGTAACACCATCATCTGTGTTAATGTATAGACTTAAATTCTCATCTACATCAAATTCGGCTGCAGTGTTTACATAGGAATTGGTCAGACCAGAACGGAATGCTGCAGCACCCACCACAACGTGGTTGGATAGAATCGCGTTGATGTCATTTGAATTTGGATTTGTGAATGCACTAAATGCATCATTTCCAGGTGCAAATACGGTGAAAAGTTCTTCTTCATCCGATAATAGGTCGGTGAATGTCGTATTGCCTCCGTCTGTTAAAGCTGCAACCAAAGAAGAAAGTCCTGGATTGGCGAGCGCATGATCTACAATATTAGGGATATCTATAACCGCGTCCACCACATGAACAATACCGTTCAAAGCCTTCACATCTGGAGCAACAACAGAAGATACGCCGTTAAAGGTTACACCATCTGTTGTGTCGAAGAACAAACTAACATTTTGTTCTCCGGCTCCGGTTGCTAGAGTACTTGTATAACCCGAACCAAGTCCAGTTAAATCCTCCGAAGTGATTTCTCCGCCAATTACGTGATTGAGTAAAACGTTGGTCAATACATCGGTTGGAATATCAGCTAAGGCTGCACCGTCCAAGAAGGTCTCAAAAGCTTCGTCGGTTGGGGCCAATACGGTGAATGGTCCATCACCGCGCAACACGGTTGGTAAATCTCCATTGGCTGCAGTAAGGGCAGCGACCAAGTTTTCTAAATTTTCATTTCCAAGTGCCAAATCTGTAATGGGAACAAGGATAATATCAGCCAATTCGTCCAAAATGGCTTGAGGTAATAGCACTTTATCTATTACGTGAACCACCCCGTTGGAGGCTTCGATGTCGGCATCTACCACCTGGGCAGGGACATTGGTAGGATCCTGTATAAATACATCACCGTCGATAACAACTTGAAGTGAAGAGCCCTGTAAGGTGGTAAGACTCGTTCCATCACTCAAATCTGTTGAAAAAGCGGCCTCTGCTACCACGTGGTACCTCAGAATAACGGCAAGCAAATCTTGCAGTTGTTGTGAACTAAAGTCGTCAAGGGAATCAAAACCATCCAATTGGGCAAGCAAATCGTTGAATGCTTCATTGGTTGGGGCGAATACGGTAAATGGTCCGTCTCCGCCAAGAGCTGTGATCAGATCATTGTTGGCACTTTCATCCGCTTTTTGAAGGGCGGCGACCAAGGTGCTCAATTCTGAAGTTGCTTGGGCCGCCTCTACAATATTGGCATCCTCTTCCATCGGTGGTGCGGACCCATTGTCGTCATTGGAGCAAGAGCTAAACCCAATAAATAGGAGCAGTAAAATTAATCGGCTTAAATGTTTTAAAGTTTTCATGTTGTTTATAAGTGTTTGTTTAACTATTTAAATCTAACATTAAACAAAATAAGAACAATAATGTTTAACATTTTTACTAAAAACTTTAACAAAAATTAAAACTCTGGTTTTGTGGGGGGTATAAATCCCTTTAATGTGCTTTAAGAGAGATTTATCAATTTAATGAACACCAATTTGTATTTTTGTACCCTTAATCAAATGCAATGAAAAAGGTTGTTGTTGGACTTTCGGGGGGAGTGGATTCGAGCGTGGCCGCTTATCTGCTCAAAAAGCAGGGTTACGATGTAATAGGGCTGTTCATGAAGAATTGGCACGATGATTCGGTGACCATATCCGAAGAGTGTCCTTGGTTGGAGGACAGCAACGATGCTTTGATTGTCGCGGAAAAATTGGGTATTCCTTTTCAGACGGTGGATTTGAGCGTCGAATACAAAGAGCGTATCGTCGATTATATGTTCAATGAATACGAAAGGGGAAGAACGCCCAATCCCGACGTACTGTGCAATCGCGAGATAAAGTTTGATGTCTTCATGAAAATAGCTCTGCAATTAGGGGCGGATTACGTGGCAACTGGACATTACTGTAGAAAGGGAACCATCCAAAATGAGGATGGCTCGCAAACCTATCAATTGCTCTCCGGGAAGGACCCCAATAAAGACCAATCCTATTTCCTTTGTCAATTATCGCAAGAGCAATTGTCCAAAACCTTATTCCCGATTGGTGAACTATTAAAGCCAGAAGTTCGAAAAATAGCGGCAGAAAATAATTTGATCACTGCCGATAAAAAGGATTCCCAAGGATTGTGCTTTATTGGAAAAGTGCATTTGCCCGAGTTCCTGCAACAAAAATTAAAGCCCAAGAAGGGAGTTATTGTTGAAGTGCCAACTGATGCGACCCAATTCTCAACAGTGGTTCCCGCGTTTCAAAATGAAAGGGAGAAACTTACCTTCCGTGCGGAGAAACCAGTTTATAACGAATCGGATGGAAAGGTTGTTGGAGAGCACCAAGGCGCGCACTATTTTACCATTGGCCAGCGCAAAGGCCTCAATGTTGGCGGGACCAAGGAACCATTGTTCGTTATAAAAACCGATGTGGACAAGAACATTATATATACAGGACAGGGAAAAACACACCCCGGGCTGCTCAGAAATACATTGTTCATAAAAGAGGACGAACTCCATTGGGTACGACCCGATTTGGCATTGAAAGAGGATGAAACCATATCGGTAATGGCCCGCATCCGATACCGGCAGCCCTTGCAACCTGCAACGCTCTACAAAGTAGAAAATGGCCTGTTTGTTGATTTCAAGGAGAAACAATCCGCTATAACCGAAGGGCAGTTTGCCGCATGGTACCTTGATGATGAGTTGGTCGGTTCTGGGGTAATCTCCTAAGCGGTTTCCTTATTTATTTTGATTATTTTGGTGGAAACTTGAACAAAATTTTCATGCAAAATAAAATCACAAGACTTTTCGGAATCGAATATCCCATCATTCAAGCAGGAATGGTCTGGGCCAGCGGTTGGCGGTTGGCCTCTGCGGTTTCCAATGCAGGTGGATTGGGATTGTTGGGAGCTGGCAGTATGTATCCCGAGGTGCTGGAAGAGCATATCATCAAATGTAAAGAAGCTACTGATGGGCCCTTTGGCGTGAATGTCCCGATGCTCTATCCCGATATTGAAAAGTTGATGGATATTATTGTGAAACATGAAGTAAAGATTGTTTTTACATCCGCGGGAAACCCTAAAACATGGACTGGCTTTCTTCAAGAAAAAGGAATAACCGTTGTACATGTGGTCAGTAGTGTAAAGTTTGCCTTAAAAGCCCAGGAAGCAGGAGTGGATGCCGTTGTGGCGGAAGGTTTTGAAGCGGGCGGTCACAACGGACGTGATGAGACCACCACCATGGTATTGATTCCTTCCGTAAAGGAGAAAATCAATATTCCGCTGATTGCTGCAGGCGGTATCGCTACGGGAAGAGCTATGTTGGCCGCCATGGTCTTGGGTGCAGATGGCGTTCAGGTAGGGAGCAGGTTTGTGGCCTCACCAGAAGCTTCTTCACATGAATTGTTCAAAAAATGGGTTGTAGATGCCAAAGAGGGGGATACCCAATTGACTTTAAAGGAACTAGCTCCGGTCCGATTGCTCAAAAACAAATTCTTCAACGACATTCAAAAGGCTTATGCTAGCGGAGCAACAAAAGAAGAACTGATCGAATTATTGGGCAGGGCACGGGCCAAAAAAGGTATGTTCGAAGGTGATATGGAAGAAGGTGAACTGGAGATCGGTCAAGTTTCCGGTTTGATTCATAACATAACCCCGGCAGCAGGAATTGTCCGGGAACTTATGGATGGGTTCCACCAAGCTAAGGCCGAAATACATGACCATTAAGGTATTATGGCTAGAGTTTAAGAAACTTTTGATATATTTAGTTTGCGCAATGAGAACATTTGTCCCCACACTGCTCCTTTTTGTGCTCGTCTCGCAATGCCACGGGCAAGTGGGGCGGGACAAAGTCCTGCATTTTTTGGGCGGTAGCCTTTTTGGTCTTGCCGGGGCCGGAGTCGCCAAGCATGCGACCAATGGAAACCGGGTCTGGACTTTTGTGGGCGCTGTTACAGGCAGTGCTTTAGCTGGTGTAGCAAAGGAGACTATTGACGCAGGGCAAAGGGATAATGGATGGGACAATGAAGACTTGGCTGCAACGATCTTGGGTGGTATCACCGTGGGTATTGCTATAGATTTATTTTCCAAAAAGGATGGTCAGGGACGTTTACGGGGCCGATATTCTACTTTGAATTTTAATAAGCAACGATATCCTACCATGCCAACATCAAAATTGGTTTTTTTGCAAGGAAAACTCCCATCCTTAAATACCTTGGGTCTTTCCAACCATGAGTTTACCGCTAAATAATTCCCCTAGCCTTTATCTCCAAATATTTGTTGATGGTATTTACCGTCAGTTCCTCGGGCTTGGTGAGGATGGTCTGTATACCATACTTTTGGAGTTCTTTTTGCATGAGCCTTTTCTCCAGTGAAAACTTCTCGGCGATCGTCTTATGGTAAATGGATTGTAAATCCTCGGCATCCGTTGCGATCAAGGATTCCAATTCCGTGTTTTCAAAGAAAATGACGACCAGAACATGTTTTTTGGCCATGGCCAATATATAGGGCATTTGTCGTTTTAAGCCGGATATATGCTCAAAATTGGTATAGAGCAACAAAAGGCTGCGTTGGTTGACTTTTCGCTTCACGTGGGCATAGAGCAATCCAAAATCCGAATCCGAATAGTCCGTGGATATATTGTACAGACTCTCCATAATGGTGTTGAGGTGCGTTATTTTTTGTACGGCCGGGACAAAAGTCTCTATCTTTTTGGAGAAGGTGAGCAATCCCGTTTTATCGTTCCTTTTGAGGGCGACATTGGAAAATGCCAAGGCCGAGTTGATGGCGTAATCCAATAAGCTCAATTCGTTGAAAGGCATTTTCATCACCCTGCCCGTATCAATGATCGAATAAATGGGTTGGGATTTTTCGTCCTGGTACTGGTTCACCATTAATTGGCTCCTTTTTGCGGTAGCCTTCCAATTGATGGTGCGAACATCATCGCCCTTTATATATTCCTTGATCTGTTCAAACTCTTGGGTATGTCCAATGCGTCGTATTTTCTTTAGGCCAAACTCCGTTAAACGATTGCTGGTGGCCAAAAAATCGTACTGCTGCATTTGTATGATGGACGGGTAAACGGGTACCATTTGGTCCTTTTGGAAGACATATTTCCTTTTAATGGTGCGAAGTGGTGAAGAAGCAAAAACAATCAGGTTGCCAAAAACATATTCTCCGCGCTCCACGGGACGGACGGAGTATTCAAAAAAATGGGGCACTCCTTTTTGCAAATGGGTCCTGTGTTCAAAATCCCTTTTTTGGAACTGGACGGGCAATTCATCGATCACAGATGCCCCCGTCTTAAAAGGATATTTGGAGCTCAGATGTACAGATAATATATTTTCGTCGCTATTGGACAGTTTTTGTGGTGGATTTCGATGGGCCTGTATGCCATTTTTCGTGGCGTACACCAAGTAGAGGTCCAGAAAAAAAAGGGCCAATAACAGGTAGACCAATAACCACGCGATGGGATACAGAATCGGTACCCAATAGGAAATTACAAAGCACGCGGAGAGTACGGCAATGTAGCGAAAGAAGGTATTGTGTATGTACAGTGACCGAAGAAATTGCATGCCTATCTGGGGATTTCGACGGATTCCATGATCATGGTGACCACATTTTCGGTGGTCACTCCCTCCATTTCCCGCTCAGGAGTTAAGATTACCCGGTGGTTGAGTACCGGTACCAAGGCTTTCTTTACATCCTCGGGAATCACAAAATCACGCCCTGAAATCGCAGCAAAGGCTTTGGCCGCGGTCAAGGTTGCTATGGATGCCCTTGGCGAGGCCCCCAAATATAAATGCGGATGATTTCGGGTCTGCGTGATGATATTGGCGATGTAATCCAGTATTTTTTGTTCCACCACCACTTCATGTATGTTCTTTTTGAACCCAGCTAGTTTTTTCGGGCTCAGTACCGCCTTGATCCGATCTTGTGGTTTTTCACCTTTACGCTCGTGATGATTTTGAAGAATGACCACCTCTTCCTCGAGGGAGGGATAATCCACCTTGATCTTGAACAAAAAGCGATCTAATTGTGCTTCCGGCAGGGCATAGGTGCCTTCTTGTTCAATGGGGTTTTGGGTGGCCAATACCATAAATGGCTCCCCCATTTTGTAAGTGGTGCCATCCACAGTGGCCTGCCGTTCCTCCATGGTCTCAAAAAGGGCTGACTGTGTTTTGGCAGGAGCTCGGTTGATCTCGTCGATCAAAATAATATTGGAAAATATGGGCCCCTTTTTAAATTCAAACTCGGTTGTTTTGGAATTGAAGACGGAGGTGCCCAAAATATCGCTCGGCATAAGGTCCGGGGTAAATTGGATACGGTTGAACTCCGTTTTGAGCGTTTTGGCAAAAAGTTTGGCGGTCACTGTTTTTGCAATCCCGGGTACGCCCTCTATCAGGGCATGTCCATCGGCCAAAATGGAAATGATCAAAAGTTCTATAAAATCCTTTTGCCCCACGATTATGGTGGACAGTTCTTTTTTAACCTGTTCCACGGTGTCCCTCAATTCTTCCAAGGGAACCCTGCTATCAAAGCTTAAGTCATTATCTTCCATCAACGTTTGTTTTAAATGCTTCTATTTTTTTATTGAGATTCTTCAGTTCTTCTTCAGTACTATGTTGTTTTGCCCTTAGTTTGGATATTGTTCCCATCAAACTTTTTACCTCTTCCAATGTTGAGTTGCTTCGTAGGGCCAAGTTTCTCAAAAATGTTTCGTCTCCCAGGTCTTGGGTGGTCATATGCAGTTTGGACCTGAGATATTCCAAAAAGTAATCAATTTTATGTTTGGTGATCAGATGCAGTTCCCTTTTTTCAAAATACATATCGGCAATGGTGCGGGTAAAGGCCAAGGTTTGGTTTTTTACCGGGGGCACTATAGCAATGGCGCGTTGTTTTCGTTTTCCTTCAAAAATAATGTAGACGATTGCCCCGATAAGAATGAGGTAGTAGGCCCATTTAAACTCTTCGGTGTTCAGGAACAAGTACATGGGCGAGGTATAAAAGGATTTCCCCGATTTATGGAAATTATCCATATAGATGGCCTGGTTGCGGTCCAAATAGGACAATAGCCCCGCGGTATATTCCCTGTTATGGTCCTTGAGGATAAAGTAATTGGTAAAGGCCTCTGGGAAGCTGGACAACACAATTTCCCCATTGCCAAAGGACTGTTTTATGGTATTGACATGTTTTGTGAGGTTGCCCGTACTATCGGCATGGGTATGGACCTGTCCCAGGACCGTTGTTCGCAAGGTGTCCAATTGGTCGAAACTCGAGGTGTAATACGCTTTGGTGAATTCAACCTTGTTGTTTTTAAAGATCGGATTGACCAATTCAAAATAAAAAACAGGTTCCAACTGCCCATCATTATATACCATTCGCTGGTCTATATTTAGGGTGTCCAGTAATTTTGCCTCGAAGGAACTTGACGCTACAAATAGCTTGTTGCCTTGATCTACCCATTCCAAAATGGTGTTGAGTTCTGCCTCCTCAAAGGATACGGTTTCGTTCACAAAGAAATAGGTGCCTTTGATGGAGTCGGTACGGCTGAGAAATTCAAAAGGTGGTTCTTGGATCTGCTGAATGGCATCTGGAAAGTGCTTTTTCATCAAATCGTTCAGGACATAAGTTCCATAAGGTATTTTGTGATGGGAAACATATGAGGGGAACCAATTTATTTTTTTTGGCTTGTTGTATTCCAAGGCAAACATGGCCGCCAAGGTCAAAATGCCTATTGCTATGTATATCCAACCTTTTTTAGACATCTGCTATCGATTTTTTTAAGGATGTAAATACAGGTTCGGCCCTTTGATAGCGCTCGTGGTCCAGCTCAAATTCCCCGTACCAGACATAATCATATAGGAGGGTGGCTTTTTCAAAATCATTTTTAAAGGAACTTTCGGATAGTTCGGCCATGTAATCGTCGTTTGTCTTCTGTTGTTGCCAATCTATTAAATCCCGTTCGGATAGCAATTGAAGCATGTAGAGGTAGTAATATCGAATGGCCAGCCTATAGTTTTGATCGGCCAGCGCTTTTTTGATCAATTCCTGAATATCCTCGTTCTTGATGATGTGTTCATCTTCCGAGAGGGTGACCACATTAGGGTTTCCCTTGTTCTGGCCCATTCCCACAAGGTTGGATTTTACAAAAAACCGTATCACCAGATAAAGGAAGAGGGCAAGTAATAAATAGGGCAATATTTTCAAGAAAACCGCCAAATAGCCTTCCGCGTTGCCTACACCGAAGATCCATTGAAAAAAACGGCGCAGCATGTTGTAGAACCAATTGGTGAGATCGGTCCACCAGCTACTTTCGGTCTTTACTTCCTCATAGTTGAAGTCACTATCGTTTTTATAGGTGTCCAGGTCTTCCGGACCCAGTTCAATAAGTTGTAGGCCGGATTCATCATACTTGACAATGGAATCGTTCTGGGCAAAAATGATTGTCCACGATAACAGTAGGTATGATAAAATCAGTTTTTTGAGCATTTATTCCTCCGAGGATTTTCCGAGACTTTCAATACGTTCAAAAGTACCGGTAAAATTTTTCTTCTCGTTGAGATTGAAGAAAATCAACGAGGTGGCCACTAAAAAAATGAGGTTCATCAGAAATTGTACCAAGGTGCTCAAGATGTTCAGGAGTAGATAGATGGGGTCGTTGAAGACATTGAAGTTCTCGGCATCCATTTCACCCGAGAAAACCCCCATTTTTATCCAACTGTAAATAATCGTCGGTAAACTAAAGGCATACGAAGCTATGGCCACAATAATGTAGATGACAAATAGGGTGGCGAAGGTAATCCACCAATTTTCTTTGATCAGGGTAAAACTGTACTGATAGGATTCCATGGTATCCTTTTGAAGAAATACAAGAATGGCAAAGGAAACCGACAATGGCACCGCCAGATATATACCCGGTATCAAACAGAACATGGCCCCGATAAATACGGACAACCCAACTAAAATACCCAAACCGATCAGGGACCAAAAAGAACCGTAAACCCCTTGTCGGATTTCATCATGATCTGTAGAGCCCTTGTGATCGATATATGATTTTATATAGTGCAGTACCGTACCCTGGGCCAAAACGTATGCAGCTATGGAACTGAACAGGAGCGCCGCTACGGCCAAAACCATGATCAACGGGGAATATGTGGACATGGAAGTGTTTCCAATGGCGGTCAGGTTAAAAACATCGCCGATGGTATACATGTAGAACCCCATGGATATCAACATTGCCAAGATGTAGGGACCTACAATTTTTAGGACGGTTCCCAAAAAGGGTTTGAACTCATTGCGGATAAAAACGAATGAATCGGAGAGAATTTCTCCCAATTCGCGCTGTTTTTTAAATTCTATATAGTTATTTGATGTCTGCATAAGTGGCTTTTCTATGAATTTGGTATGGATATATGATGTAGTAAAAAATTATTAGGAACAACGAAGCCAGGATAATGAAAATCGCCAGCCAGTCGGGCATTTCGGTATGCCGTGTGACAAAACCCTCCAAAAAACCGGCAATGATAAAAAAGGGAAGGGTGCTCACCATTATTTTAAGCCCGTTCTTAACGCCCTGCTTAAAGGATTCCAGGCGGGTGTAGGTGCCGGGAAAGAGAATGCCGTTGGCAAGTACCAGTCCGGCACAACCGGCAATGATGATTACGGAAATCTCTATGGTGCCATGGATCCAAATGGTTCTCGCGGATTCCCATAGTAGCCCCTTTTCGTAAAAAAAGTACTGAAAGCTCCCTAGCATAATTCCGTTCTGCAACATGATGTACAGGGTGCCCACACCCAAAAAAATACCAAAGGCAAATGCGTAAATGGCCACTTTGATGTTGTTTATGGTAATTCCCAAGAACATATTAAAGGCTCCCTGCTCCTTGTATACGGCCATGGGATCACCCTTTTCAATATTCTCCAAGGTCATGTTCACATAACCATTCCCCAAAATGGAGCGGACAAAGTCCCCTTCGTTGGCAGAGGAGAACGCCCCCACAATGGCAAAAAAAGAAAATACCAGAAAGGAGATGAGCAATTCACGGTGATGGTATTTGAACATTGTAGGGAACTCCGTTTTCCAAAAATGGACAATACGGTTTCTTGATTCCCGTTTGGTCTTATATATTTTTTGATGTGCTTGGGAGGCAAGCGTGTTCAAGTAAATTTGGGTGTTGCTGCCAGGATAGAAGGTCTTTGCGTAACTTAGGTGGTCGGTAATCTCAATATAAAGATCCGAAAGCTCATCGGGATGGAGTTGGCCCTTATTGATCAGGGCATTTTCAAAAGCGGCCCATTTATCCTTATTTTGCCTTACAAAAGCGGCCTCGCGCATTCAATTAATGGTTTGTAGTAAAGAAACTAAAATATGGAACAATTTCAAATAGAAACGGCCCAAAATATAACCATAAACCAAAATACCTCCCACCTCGGTGAGCGTATGTTGGCCTATATTATCGATACCTTTATCATTGTGGTCTATACCATTTTGATCTTTGTTTTTTTGGCATCCCTTGAAATCGATATGGGAGATCAATGGGCGTTCTACTTGATACTTTCGCTTCCGGCATTTTTGTATTACCTGCTTTTTGAGACCTTAATGGACGGAAAGACCATAGGTAAGGGGGCCATGAACCTTCGTGTGGTGAAATTGGATGGATCTAAACCCAACTTTGGCAATTATTTTGTTCGATGGGCACTTCGGATCATTGATGTGGGAATTACCTCTGGTGGTGCGGCCGTCCTTACTATTTTGGTCCGCGGCAAGGGACAACGAATCGGTGATATTGCGGCAGGTACCACGGTCATCAGTGAAAAAAAGCGGGTATCCTTAAAGGATACCTTGCTCAGGGAATTGCCCAATGATTACAAACCGACCTTTCCACAGGTAACCGTTTTTAAGGATCAGGAAATGCGTACTATCAAAGAGTTGTACGACAGGGCAAGGCTCAATGGAAACCATAACGTTATCGTCTCATTGGATAAGCGTATCAAAGAAGTGT
>JANSXF010000100.1 GCA_024743095.1 Flavobacteriaceae bacterium | reverse complement strand
GCCATATAATGCCCCACGTACATCCCAGCTGCGGTGGTCCAACCAGAGCTGGCCTTTTTCGCGAACCTAAATACCGAAAGGTCGGACATTCCCACGTGCATTGCAGCATTGGCAAACCAAGACCAAATGGTAACGTGCCAAAAAGTATACTTTATCTGCCCGGGAAAAGGTTCTCCACCTTCGCCCCAAATGTTCCAAAAGTCGGAAAAGCTATTTACATCAAGGTCACGCAACGCCACGATGCCACTGGCCAAAAATGCCAATACAATGATAGGGGACATATAGTTGGCCGCTTTTGAAACGGTCTCGTATCCCTTTGCTGCGATCAACGAAATTACCGCCCCTATGACCAATACGATAACGATCCATGTAATGCCGTTGGGCATGGTGTCCGTCAATTTTGGCATTTCCATGTCAAAGGGAATTCCAACGGCGGTGGCCGAAACGGTGATCATGGCACCGGCAAGGAAACAAAAGAGAATCCCATTGGCCAGATTATATCCGATGACCAATTTTTTTCCGACAATCTTTTCCAGTTGATAGTATAATGTAAGACGGTACTTTACGGCTATTTCTGCCGTCAAGAACCTCCAACTGAGCACAGCCAGAAGATTCCCCAAAAGCAGTCCGATAATAAGATCAAAAGCACTTACTCCCGTGGTCAAAAACAAGGGACCGATTACGAATTCGGTACCTGCGGCATGCTCACCGGCATACATGCCCAAGAAACTTTTCCAACTTTTTAATTTGGACTGCGGAACGGGCTGTCTTTCAAATTCTCCCCCGGCTATTTCTTCAACTTCTTCATCGATGTTATATTGGTTCATATAGGTTTGGTTTGTTCGTTAATTTTTATGTGCAAGTTTGTTAGGTCAAGTGCTTGTGCAGGTCTTGAATGTTCTCACAGCACAATTGATCCATAATTTGTTGTAGTTGTACCTTAAGGATGGTCATGGTATGGTCGCCACCCTTATTGCCCATGGCAGCGGCACCGTACATGAAAGAACGCCCCATGAACGTGAATTCCGCTCCCCGTGCAAGGCAACGTGCCATATCGGGGCCTGAGCGCATACCGCTATCCATCATTATGGTTATTTGATCTTTATATTTTTCAGCTATTCGCGTCAAAGGGGCAATGGTGGATTCACCGGCATCCAACTGTCTTCCCCCATGGTTGGAAACAATGATGCCATCAAACCCTAATCGGATGGCCTGTTCGGTATCCTCTTCGGATGCCACACCTTTGAGGACCAGTTTTCCTTTCCATCTGTCCCTTATCGGTTTAATACGCTCCTCGTTCAAACGACCTGAAAAAGTTTTGTCCATAAATTTCCCCAATTGCTTAAGGTTCAGTCCTTCCGGGGTATATGGTTTTAGGGTCTCAAAAGTGGGAATGCCATATTTTAAGGTCTGCAGGGCCCAACTGGGCTTGCCCAAAACCTGTAGGATATTGGCCATGCTCATTTTTGGGGGCAATGCCAATCCGTTTTTAAAGTCACGCGGGCGGTACCCAAAGGTGGGGACGTCGCACAGCAATACCAAAACGGGGCAACCGGATGCAGCGGCCCTGTCGATGATATCGAACCTTACGGCATCTTCCGCCGGATTGTACAGCTGAAACCAGGCCTTTCCCTCGGTCAGCTCACTGGCGCGTTCAATATCCATGGTGGTCACGGTGCTCAATATAAAGGGCACATTGTGCTTATGTGCGGCCCTCGCAAGGATTTCCGGCGAATTTGGCCACATTAACCCCTGCAGACCAACCGGTGCCACGCCAAATGGGGCATCGTACTCATGTCCGAAAAGTTTGGTCTTGATAGAGGCTCCCTTAAAGTCCTTAATGTAGGTAGGTTTTAGGGTTATGTCCCTAATCTCAGAGGTGTTGCGCTTAATGTTCACATCCTCGTTGCAGCCACCATCCAAATACTCAAAAGCAAAACGGGGGATTCTTTTCTTGGCTTTTTCCCTAAGGTCATCGACGGAAGGGTATCGGGTATCGAAACTTTGGGCCATATTAATTTGTGATTAGGGGTCTATGTTTTTTTAATGCGTAATTCTTTTTTAGGAACTTTTGGTCCAGTTCCACATTGGATATGACAATGGCCGCGCCAAGCGCCGAACCTAGGGAGGCATCGGTGGTTTTCACCTTCAGATGGTTAAAACCCTGTGCCAATAGTTCCACAAAAATTCTATTGTTGGCAAAGCCTCCATCAATGTACAATTGCTCAATGGCCTCCTCTCCGATAGCCCTTTGGATACTATCTATCTGCAACTCCACCAGCTCCATCAGTAATTGGTGATAGGCTTCTTCATAGGAATTAAAGTCAAATGGAACGAGATTTTCCAAAGCGCCAACATCAAGACTGGACCATTGGAATTTATGAGAAAAATTCTCCTTGAGACGGTGGTACAATTCAGAATCAAAATCAACCGATTTGTGGTAATCCTCTACAACCCCGTAGTGCTCCGATAGTTCCTTTATTTTGATGTTGTACTCGTTCCCCAAAAACAACCTTGCGGCCTTAACGGGCTCCCCGTTTATCCGCATGTAATTGATGCAATTGGAACGGGTGTCCGTTTGCGTTAAAGGTTCTTTTGAAAATGGGTTTAGGGATATGCTCCATGTGCCTGTGGAGAGCAGCAGGAATTTTTTGTCGATACTTCTTATATACGGCAAAAGGGCCGAAGAGCTATCGTGAATGCCGACGCCGACCTTTATGTGGTGTCCCATCAGGTAGGTGTTGATACTGGTCCCTGTATCCACGATGGAAGGAAGTACCTTGTGCAACTCCTCTTTGTAGACCCAATCGTGATACTCTTGTTTTTCGTAGTTCCAAAGGGCGGTATGGCACCCAATACTGGTATATTCACTGACCGGAATTCCTGTAAACAAATAGCTTAGATATTGTGGTAGATGAAGCGAATATTTGATTTTTGAAAAAACCTCCGGTTTATGGTGTTTTAACCAATACAATTGGATGCCGGAATTAAGCATGCCTTCCTTTGTAGTTCCTGTTGCCCTGCAAAATTCTATTTCCGGTCCGTAGGTATCGTAAAATTGTTCGATAACCTCTTCCGGAATGGGTTTTGTATAATTATAGAGTGGGGCAACCACGTTGCCCATATCATCCAAGTGCACAAAACTGGCACCGTAAGATGAAAAATTAACGGCACTTACTTTATAATCCTTGGATTCTAAGATGTTGTGAAAAGTAGTTTTTATCCATTCCTGGAGTTTTACAACATCTTCTGTTGGGTGGCCATCCTCATCTTCAATAGGTTCCAAATAGGTGTAATCCCGATGGACCTCCTTAAAGTCAAGGTCAAAAAGAAAGAATTTTTTATTGGTCTTTCCTATATCAAAAATCGCGATTACCTCTTTAGCCATAGATAAAAGTATGAATTACAATCCTGTTGCCATGGTGTGTTTGCCTCTCTCGTCAATCAATTGTTTACGGATATCAAGAAATCTGTACGTGTCCAATGGATTTAGGGCGCCCCCTTTTGAAATCCGGGCACGTTCCAATAATGGTCTTACATCGGTATGGTAGGCATCTTGAAGGATTTCCTGACATTGTGAGACATCATGATTTTTTTGTGCTTCACGAAGTGACTTTTGGTCCACAAGAAGTGCCTTTGCATAGGAGGACCTGATGGCTTCCAAGGATTGCATTAGATCTTCCAAAGGATCTTTTAGGTTATGGCTGGCATCGATCATCCAGGCGGGGTACGGGTTTTGTGGATTGTTCTCCATACCGTGGACCAGTTCGTTAAAGATCAAGAACAGGGAATAAGGCTTTATGCTTCCAACGGTAAGGTCGTCGTCCCCATATTTGCTGTCGTTGAAATGGAATCCTCCCAATTTGCCCTTCATCATCAAAGTGGCCACGATCTGTTCTATATTGGTGTTGGGCAGATGATGTCCCAGATCTACCAAGGTATAGGCCTTTGGACCACATTCGTTGGCCAACATAAAGGAAGTTCCCCAATCTTGGATCACCGTGCTGTAAAAATAAGGTTCGTAAGGTTTGTACTCGATAAAGAGCTTCCAGTCCTCGGGCAATGTCTTGTAGATTTGCTGTAGACTGTCCTGTGTGTTCTTGAGTACGGTCTGGAAATTGTTCTGTCCCGGAAAACTGGAACCGTCCGCCAACCATACGGTAAGACTTTTGGAGCCCAATTTCTCCCCTAATCGGATGACATCTATATTGTGCTGTATGGCCTGCTGACGTGCATTTTCGTCGGTGCTGCAAAGTGAACCGAATTTATACGAATGCTCCTGATCGGGCTGGTCCTGGAAGGTATTGGAATTCATTGCATCGAACTTAAGATCCAAGACGTTGGCCAGTTTTTTAACTTTTTCAGCATCTTCAGGAACATCCCAAGGAATATGAAGGGAAATGGCCCCTGCGGACTGCGTAAGGGCATGGAGCATTCCGACATCTTCGATTTTTTGTTCCAAGGTGCCGGGCTCCCCATGATAGGAGAATCTACCAAAACGTGTTCCGCCGGCCCCAAGGGCCCAACTTGGAATGGCTACTTGAAAGTCGCTGATTTTCTTTAATATATGTTCAACATCGTATCCTTTTTTGGACAGCTGGTTGGCCAAAAAATCAAAACTTTGATCATGGTTGTCAAAGTTGTTTTGGTTATGCGATGCGATTTGTTCTTTATTGATAATCATAGGGTGATTTAATTTTTAAAAACCGCAGGCCCATATGATGACCTGCGGATAATTTGAATTAAAAATAACTAAACTCAAAACCTATCTAGTGAAGGCATTTGCCATGCCACCATCCACATTGATAATGTTTCCAGTACTTTTATCCAGGAGTCCTACAAAGGCGAACACACCGTTTGCGATGTCTTCCGGATATATGATCTCGTTGAGCAGGTTTCTCTTGGCGTAGTGCGCAGGTAGCTCCTCGACGGTAATACCGTAGGCTTTTGCACGGCCTTCGGCCCAATCGCCTTCCCAAATTTTGCTGCCCACGATGACCCCATCGGGGTTTACCGTGTTCACACGGATTCCTTTGCCGCCAAGTTCGGCGGCCAATAATCGGACCATGTGCTGTTGCGCTGCCTTGGCGGTTCCGTACCCCACGTTGTTAGGTCCGGATACCAGTCCATTTTTACTTGCAATACTGATGATATCCCCCCCGAGATTTTGCTTTTCCATAATCGCAACACCTTGCTTGTATAGCTCGAACTGGCCCTTGACCAGTACATTTTGAAGCAGGTCCCAATCTTTTTCGGTGGTCTCTCCCAAAGGTTTGGAAATGGCCAACCCAGCACTGTGGATCACAAGGTCCACACCGCCAAACTCCAAACATGCGCTTTTATAGGCATTTTCGATGGACCCCGAACTTGTTACGTCACAAACAGCATAGCTGGCCACATCCCTTGGGTAGGTTCCAACGGCTTCTTTCAATCTGTCCTGGGCAATGTCGGTCAATACCACATTGGCCCCATGCTCCGCAAGTTTGTCCGCGATGGCCTTGCCGATCCCTCCACCGGCACCGGTGACCAAGGCAACTTTCCTCGATAACGGTTGTTCCTTGGGCATACGCTGCAACTTGGCCTCTTCCAATAGCCAATATTCAATATCGAAAGCCTCTTGTCTAGGCAACGAAGTGTAGGTGGAAATGGCCTCTGCTCCGCGCATCACATTGATGGCGTTGATGTAGAATTCACTGGCTACCCGTGTAGTTTGCTTGTTTTTTGAGAAACTGAACATTCCCACCCCGGGATAAATGATGATGACAGGGTTGGGGTCCCGCATTGCAGGACTGTTATCGTGCCTACAGTTCTCGTAGTATTCCTTATATTCTTTTCGGTATTGTTCAAAGGCAGGCTCCAATTTTTTAAGTACTTCCTCTGCATTGGATACATCTTCTGAGGCATCCAAAGTCAATACCAACGGTTGTATTTTGGTTCTTAAAAAGTGATCCGGGCAAGAGGTCCCCATTGGGGCCAATTTTTCCAAATCGTTGCTATTGATGTATTCCATGACCACATCTGCATCTGTAAAATGCCCGATCATGCGGTTTTCAGAAGAACAAAGTCCACGAAGAAGGGGCATTAACTGTGCCGCTTTCTCTTTTCTATCTTTAGCGGGGAGAGACTCTTGCCGTTGTTCTTAGCATAACGATCATACGCGGACGCCCCACTGTGGCACACGTCGTCTTTGGGTGGCACGGGCGCCAACACATAGCTCAGCTTCCATAAGTTGTTGCGGCGTTATCCCGACACGTTT
>JANSXF010000110.1 GCA_024743095.1 Flavobacteriaceae bacterium | reverse complement strand
TGTTACAAAGGGGCCCTTTGGTCCCCAAGTTATTTTGCCGGGAGTGTCGGGGGCGCACCCCTTGAAACGGTAAAAAAGTACATAGAGGACCAAAAGACCCCCAGTTAAAAAGCGATTACATCCCTCACCTTAAGGAAAGGGGTTTACGCGACACGACAAGGGATAAAAAAGCACGATGATGACAAAATTATCTCCATCTTACAAAAAACCTGGAAAAAGATGTCTCCAAAGGGTCATAAAGCTGCCTTGAACCTATCGTTATCGAAAAGAGGAATGGAACTGGTCTCAAAAGCACTATCCAATTAATGTCCAAGATGGCAGGAACAAATCAATGAAAAGGAACCATCTGCAAAGAACTTTGATCCTCTCAACATTTTTGAGAATACGGAAGTGGTACCTCTTGGCCCTGTCAGCCATTGCCATAACCACAATCGTTGCACAGATTCTGATTCTAGGGACGCTCTTTATCTTTAGTCCATTGTCCATTCAGATAAAGGAAACAATCCAAAGATTTGTGAAAGGCAGGTTACAATTGAAACAGGACGCCCAGGAAATCAAAAAAATATTCCAAAAGAAAGAAACGGTAGACTGTTCATCCAATTATGTTTTGGCTAGGGGACCTGGGTGACGATCAATTATAGTTTAACGGACAACAAGAACATAAATGAAAATCAGGATAAATGGAAATTCGATACGCTATAGGTTGACCAAGACCGAAGTGGAAACTTTTTGCAAAACGGGAACCTACAAAGAGACCACGGATTTTGGCAGTACTGTGCTCACCTATGTATTAAAAGCTAAAGAAGACATCGATGTGCTGCAGGCTTCTTATACAGGAAATACCATCACGCTATATCTCAACGAAAAAAAACGATCGGGATGGGCAACTTCGGAGGAGGTCGGTTTTAGCGGTGTTATGGACTTACCCCATGGAAAACAACTTTCATTGTTATTGGAAAAGGATTTTGCCTGTCTGGACAACACGACGGAAGATCAATCGGACAATTACCCGAATCCAAAAATCGATTCTGATCTTTGCTAAAAACCCAGGTCGGATATAAACTTAAATTCCGTATCAATTTACGCATTAAATTTGATGTCAATATTCAGAGAAAGCAATCGTATCGTTTTCTAACGTATCGATTTTAACACATTTATCCCCCTTAATCTGCGCTCATGTACTTTCACTATGCCAGATTGAACCACTTTCATTACTTCGTACCATGTTGTTCATATTGGAAATGACACAACTGCAATTATGTATCAGTCATAAAAAACGAAAAAATGAAAAAACAACAAATATTCCGTCTAGCGTTGATACTGATTTTCACCAATTGTGTAGCTGTAAAAACCAGCGAACCCATTGCAAAGGACTATCAAATTGGAGAAAAATGGACTTGGAAATGGGAACGAAAAGTAAAAGGAAAAGTTCGGGCAGAAGGAGAAGATATTCAAGAAGTTGTAAGTTACAACGGCACTTTAGGGCTCTGGAACGGGGTTGATACACTTCAAATACCAACTGGGGCAAATAAAAACCAAAATAGCGCACCTTTTCGAAATTGGCCTTTGCAAGTAGGGAAAAAATGGAAATATGAATCAGAATGGAAAAACAATGAAGGCACCACGGGAAAAACCAGTCAGGATGTTGAAATTACTTCATTTGAAGAGCTAAATGTGGAAGCAGGTACATTCGCGGCCTATAAAATTGAATACAAGGGAATTGTAACGAATTCAAGAGGTTTTAAAGGCGAGATGACCGATATTTGGTGGTATTCCCCTGAATTGAAGACCTATATCAAGCATATCAATGATGATGGCCATGGCTTATATACCAATGAATTGACCAGCTATTCAAAAGCTGAGTAAAAGGACGTTTGCCAAAATCAATACATTTCAAACTACAACGGTGGGAGCAAAAAACACAAGTATAGGATTGTCTCTTTATTGGAAATGCCAAATCATTGGCTGGGGCGTAGTTTCATTGCTGTGGCTCTATATCGCATTGGCCCGCGACCAATTTACGGTTCCCCATGCCTTGATCAACTATGTGCTCGACGTTTCCATTTGTATTGGCCTGACCCATGCCTACAGGGCCATTGCTTTAAGATCGAAATGGAACCAATTGGGCATTAAAAAATTGATAAAAAGAATTATACCCTCCATAATGATTTTGTCCGTTTTGTTCATGCAGTTCATGAATTTAAAAACCTCAGGCTATATCTATTTGGTCAATGGGGCCAACACATTTGTGGATAATTTGTCGGTCTGGAACCCGGTATTGATTACAGGATTGAGGCATATGGCGATTTGGGTACTGGCCTATCATGCTTACCATTTTTATTTGAGAGAGGTGAACACCACCAAGGTTAACGCCCAACTATCCATC
>JANSXF010000088.1 GCA_024743095.1 Flavobacteriaceae bacterium | reverse complement strand
ATTAAAAAACACACCACAACAAACCAATGATAATCAAGACTTTAATACAAAGTTTGCAATGGTTCAAAAGTCTGTTTTTGTGGTTCTCCGTATCCGTCCTTTCCGGCAGTCCCCTGAACTCAGTTCTTTGTGGCGTGGTGTTCGTCCTGTTCCATGGATCTTCACTGAAATCCCGGTTGGGTATGGGGTCCCAACTCATACGTTTTTGTATTCTTTGCTTTTATTTGGAGAAAAGGGACTTGAGATGTATCCTATAGACTACTTTGGGGTGCAACAATATTGGTAGGTGAGATTCGATATATAAAATCATGCATATCAGAAGTAAAATCCATGGTTGGTTAATCAGGTACAACATGACCATATCCGATTTGGTGCAATCACTTTGTCTCAAAGGTTCAATATTCTTTCCATTACTAAAAAAGATGGCCCATAACGGACCATCTTATGATAACTAAAACTATAAATTAACTATGATGCTTTCTCGTTTTATTGCTGCTCAAATTCTAAAAAATAATTCCTGAACTCTGGTGAATTGAACATACCCTCACCTTCATGTGCCACATTGGGAACAATTATTTTTCTGTGATTATGATCGGTCGGGTAAAAGGTTTCCATGTACTGAAACATATGTTCTCCACGGTTGAATCGATTGGACCCCAATAAAGTTGCCTGACAATCTGTGGTATTCAAGGTACCTTCCGTTGATGTGTCATCACTTCCCAAGAAGTAAACCGTATTTCGTGAAACCTGCTGTTGGGTCAAGGTAGTTGCATCTACCCCATCCAAATAAGGCACAGCAAACTCATATCCATACGGCCAATAATCGTATCCCGCACAATCCACAGGTTCATAGAAGCTCGAGGTATCCTCGTTGTATCGTTGGCCATCTGGATAATAAAAATATTGATTGTTTGCCACTACGTACTGAAAATCAACGCTTTCTATCGTAGCCTGAACTTTATTGGCCAAGGCATAATGTTGTGTAAAAGCAGCTCCAGATGAATGCCCCATAATAAAAACGGTCTCTACATTAGGGAACCTCTCTTGGTTCGAAAAGCGATTGACCAAGCTATCCATTACGGTAAAGGAGCTTATTACAGCGTTATTGTTTCCTGCATTTGCCCCTTCTCGCCATCTGGAATCGTTCCATACCAATCCATTTGTTGGAGCTGTTCCATTATCTTGAAAATACGGTGCCACGACCAGTGTGGTTTCTTCCAACTCCATACTTTGCAACGAATTGACCACATAATTGTAATAATTATCTGCATCACGATTGGCACCGTGTACCACCACAACAACCTTATCAATAAAATCCCACACGAACTCAGTGTCCTCGATAAAATCATAATTCGAATACACATCAAAGGATAAGGATTGTTCGGAATCGTCCAAAAACTCCAATCGTTGCATACAATCTTCCGATGCCGATAGACATGGGGTCTTTGTATTTGCGTTGGCATTTTCCGTAGTAAAGGAATAGGAAACCGCCTGTTGAAGCATTTTTCCCTCGACACCAATTCGGCCAGAATCAACATTAATAGTGTAGCCCGTGTTGGGTGCCATCTCATCCAAATCAATCAGCACCTTCGTGGATTGGTTAAGGTATTGCGCCGTAAAAGTTAGACGCTCCTCCCCTGCACTGATATACACTGCATTTTTAAACATTTCGGGTTCTACCGCGGACGAAAAAACAACCTCAAAAGTACTGTTCAATGGAACACCCTGCATATCATCGGTAAATACCGTGTCGTTCAATTTAACGGAAATCACGTTTAACGAGCCCGCCGTAGCATCATCATCTTCACTACAAGCGGTGAACCAAAGCACAACCATGCCCATAAGTACACGTTGAAGGTTCTTGACTATATTTTTATTCATCTTATACTTTTATAAATTAATTACATGACGGATAGGTACAGGCCGACTCTTGTGTTGTGGTGGAACCACCTGCGCAATCCACACCGCCTGTCATCCAAGCTGCACCCTCCTTATAAGCCCAAGATCCCGAATATTCCCAGGCTGCCCCTGTTCCATCTACATCCACATCACCAAAGGTTTCAACAACGGTATTCCCATTGAACAGTTCTATGGCATCATCACCGTTTTGGTTCATGGACTCGGTCTCTATAATGTGTTCAAATGAATCGATACAGCCACCAAAATAAGCGGCTATAGTTGCTTGCTCGCGAGCCAGAAGAATATCGTCCCCTTCCTCTACGGCAATTGCCGGCAGTGTAAATTCGATACCGTCGGTACCACCTCCGTTGTTGGCAACTCCGATACTGTATACGCTCAAATCGGGAATGTTCTTATTTACCTTTAAGTGAACGGCCTTTCCCCCATTGGTCCCGCTACCGTCCCATGATAGGGCCAGTACTCCTTTTAAGGAAAGTGCTTCGTTACAAATGGGGTAAGGGCAGTTGGAATCGGCAGAAGTAGTGGAACCAACGGAGCAATCAAGCCCACCAGTGGTCCAGAACCCATCAAATTTATAGGCCCAAGTACCAGAATATTCCCAGGCCTCACCTGTACCATCTACGTTCGCTTCCCCATAGGTTTCGATAACGGTGTCCCCTTGGAACAGTTCAATGGCATCGTCCCCGTTTTGGTTAATGGCAGATTCAGCTTGGAGTACATGCTCGAACTCACCGGCACACCCTCCTAGGTAAGTGGACAATAAGGCTATTTCCCGTGCCACTAGGATGTCATCCCCTGCTGCAACAGAAATCGCAGGTAAGGTAAACTCGTTTCCGTCCGTACCCCCTCCATTGTTCGCTGTTCCCAAACCATAAAGGCTCAAATCGGCAATATCCTGATTGGCTACAAGGTGAACGGCCTTACCATCATTGGTTCCGGAACCATCCCATGTTAGGGCCATAATCCCCTTTAATGATAAAGCAGGTAATTGTTCAATAATGGCTACCGTTATCCCTTCTGAGCTACTGGAGGCATTGGTTACTTCTCCCAAGGAAATATCAATCAGCTCATTGCCTTCATTTTGGCCATCCAATACGGTGGTAATCTCAAAAGAAACAGATAAAGAGCCTTGAGGAACAGTGATAGTTTCCTCCCCGGAAACAGTATAGTCCAGATCCTTGGTGGCACTTCCATCAAAAATGATAGTAGCGGTCACATCATCGTTTGCGACTTTATTCAAGGTTGCCGTGATCGTTGCCGTTTCACCATCTTCCTGTAATTCGGAAACATCGCTGGACAAGGTCAAGGTCGGTGGCACAAAAGCTGCCGTAGTGAAATTAATGGTAAAAGGGGTTTCCAAGGATTCACCTGCAACACCATAACTACCCTCTGGCAATGTTACCGTATAACTCGTTTCATAGTCCAACCCACTTGGAATCAGACTAACATTTGAGTCGGTGTTGGAAAATTCAATTTCGTAGTCCACGTTTGCGGAACCTGAAGTAAATTCCAGGGCCGATACAATGGCGTCAGTATTTAAACTATGGGAAAAAATCAAATCGACCGATGTGTTCAGTGGAACATTTTCGACACTGGTCGCAAAATTTGTTTCGGTTATATTGGTGGTCAATACCCTCAAGGAACCATCATCTAAAATGGTCCCTTCATCGTCATCGTTACAACCAATAAATAAAAACACCATAAAAAAGGCTATGTGCAATATTGGGTTTTTATACGTTTTCATGTTTAGTAATTTTTAGTTTGTCATTTGGTAATCTTATCTGTAATAAATGCACTGAACTCCCTGGGATGAAAATCCCAAATAAGAGGCAGTAAGTAGTACACCATCAGGGATAGGAATACGATGGAAACGATGTTCATCCATATCCCACTCTTGGCCATATCGGATATTTTTAAATATCCGGACCCAAAAACGACGGCATTGGGCGGGGTTGCCACTGGAAGCATAAAAGCACAGGACGCAGCCACTGTGGTAGCCACCATCAATATGTAAGGGTTGATATCGAGTCCTATGGCAATTGGTGCCAAAATAGGAAGTAACATGGCCGTTGTGGCCAAGTTTGAGGTTACCTCGGTAATAAAGTTCACCGAAGCAACGATTACAATGATCAATGCGATGAGTGCCAATCCCTGCAACAGACTCATTTGACTGCCCAGCCATTCTGCCAATCCGGTCGTCTCAAAACCCGAGGCCAAGGCCATGCCGCCCCCAAAAAGCAATATGATCCCCCAAGGAAGCTTTACGGCATCTTCCCAATTGATCAAAGGTTCTTTTTTGTGATTACTTTTAATGGTGAACAGCAGTATTCCAGCGCACATGGCTATTATGGTATCATCAATGGCAGGCAGCAAAGGTTGTAGGACAAAAGACCTTGTT
Source organism: Flavobacteriaceae bacterium (assembly GCA_024743095.1). Lineage (GTDB taxonomy): Bacteria > Bacteroidota > Bacteroidia > Flavobacteriales > Flavobacteriaceae > Flagellimonas. The sequence continues at coordinate 7,817 of JANSXF010000088.1, read as the reverse complement.
ATCCAAGCAAAGGCCGTAAAAATAAAAATGCCAAGGATTATTTTTTCTTCCTTTTTCATGGGGCCCAACTGTTGTATCAATTGATTGATTTCCTGTCTCCCCCCTGGAAATTCTTTTTGTTTGAAGGTAAAGGCGAACCTGGTCAGGTAGATCCAAGCGATGACCAAAAGTGGAATAGCTATGGGCAATCCCCACTTGGCCCATTGCCAAAAAGTAATTTCTATACCGTATACCTCTTCCACATAACCGGCGAAGACCAAATTGGGAGGGGTTCCTATCAAGGTAGCAACACCCCCAATGGAAGCACTGTAAGCTATGCCCAGCATCAGGGCTTTACCGAAAATCAAATTTTCATCTTCACGGGTAGCAGGGTTATCCTTTAATTGCGTTACAATGGACATGGCTATGGGCAACATCATTACAGAGGTAGCCGTGTTGGAGATCCACATCGACAAAAAGGCAGTTGCCACCATAAACCCCAGAATGATCTTGGAGACATTGGTCCCTATGATGCGAATAACATGCAAAGCGATCCGTTTATGCAGATTCCATTTTTCGATGGCAATGGCCAACATAAAACCGCCCATATATAAAAAAATGTACTTGTGTCCGTATGAGGCAGTGGTACTTGATAAGTCCACAGCTCCCGTCAATGGAAATAGAATAATGGGCAAAAGTGCGGTCACCCCAATTGGGATAGCCTCGGTCACCCACCATATGGCCATCCAAAGGGTGATTCCCAACATGCTAAAAGCACTCTCTGGCATACCCGAAGGAGGGTCAAAGGTTTGTAGTATTAAAAAGACCAATGGCCCCAGTACCAAAAATATATTTCTTTTTACCAAACTCATTTTTGGGTCTTGTAAGGTTCAAAATTCATTTCATCCACCAGTTGCCTCAAAAAGTCACCTGTGGTTGGCAAAACAAACGATAGATATAATTTTTCGTCGTTCGCATCCTTAGTGATCAAACGGTCGGGAACCTCAAGGATGGATTTACCCGTGAGCAATTTGGTAATCGTCAATGCAATCAAATACGTACCATCCGAAGAAGGGTGTTTGTCATCAAAATAGAATTCCAAATCAGGCCTCACAGTTCGAGCCTTCATATATACCGGTCCCACTGGCAACACCTTTGCATTTAGCGATGTGGCCAGATCCATGTACCCTTTGGTAATGGTCTCTTGCATCAATGGATTGGATTTATAGGCCCAAGTCATATAAAAAATGGGCTCCGCCCCTTTGGAACGGACCAGTTCGGCGAACTTGGTCCCGTATTCCTTAAATCGTGCCGGGGTATCTATGGTACTAAGGCTATGGTCACCAAACACCACATAGTCCCATTGCTTTTCTTCAAGAAGTTGGCGGGTAACCGTTCCTTTTTCACTTTTCCAATGCTGTTCCAAATTACTGCCTCCCACAGTGGATTGATGTGCAGAAATATCAACTCCCTGTGTTTCGGCCATGGCGTCCACCAATTGGGGCATGTTCCAAAAATAGGTGAAGCTATTTCCGACAAACAATATTTTGATGGGATCCTCCTTTTCTTGGGCACTTAGCTGAACCGGAATGGTCAGCACCAGTACAACGATCCATATACTCAGATTTTTGATATGCTTATTTCTCATCATGTGATAATGCAATTCTTAATTATTTATTGATTGACCGGGGTTTGATCAAAGAAGTTGGGTATAGGGTTGGGAACATTCTCGTTCCTGTCTATTTCGGATTGTGGATACAAAAAACGTTGCGGTAACTGATTGCCCGTGTTCGGGGTTATAGGCACCCTGACCACCGTTTCTCCCTCAGTTCTCCGGGTATCGTTAAATGTCTCGATTTGTCCGAACAAGGTGATGTAACGTTCTTCCAAGATTTCGCGGAGCAGGGCATTTTCTGAACTGATACCATCGGTATTTTCCATACCTCCCACTTCAAAATCAGCCGAAACATAAGGTTCATAGTTTACTTGGGATGGGTCTACATTTCTCAGGTAACCTCCCGTGTCCATAAATGCCCGGTAATCATTCAGATTGGATAGCCCTGTACCAAAACCACTGACCCTTAAACCTGCCTCTGCCAATATCAATAGGTTTTCCTCATAGGTCACCAAAGGTGCCGGGGCATCTTGTGCCGCAAAACCGTCTTCTATATTGGGCTGTATCCCTGTGCTGTTCGTGGTGAAAAGAAAACCATATCGTCCTGTTTCATCCGTCTTGGCATTTCCCCTATAATTGGAAGGTATCGGACTGCCTGCGCTTGGGTCAACAAGACTTGCCATAAAATCGGATACCACAAGGTCGGACTGTCGTACTTCTATGGCAAAAAATTGATAGTTGAGATTGGAGTTTTCCGCCGCAGTTCCATGCGGTCCGTACATACTGTTCCCCATGGAGCTAATTCCGTTGCTCGCGGCATTCAATGCAGCTTGATAGTTCTTGGTATGCATGTAAAAACGTGCCTTAAGCGTGTAGGCAGTCTCTATCCATGCATTGGCATCTCCATCAAAATAAATATCGGAACCGGCACTTGGTCTTCCCGTTCCTTCGCTCAGCAATGAAATTGCAGTGTCCAAGGTGTTCTGTATTTTTCCGTAAACCGAAGTTTGGCTTTCAAATACAGGATCTGTAATAGCAACATTTCCGGCTTCATCAAAAGGTATGTCACCGTACAAGGAAGCGATAGAACCTGCAACCTGTGCCTGTAAAACCAAGGCTGTTCCCTGGGCAATTGGGCCAATTTCATCATTGAGAGCGGTCTCTTCCGCAATCAAAGCGTTTCTATAGCCATTGACAAAGGCATCGTTCCAAAGAGCATCAAAATCACTGGTGGTCACCGAATATTGATAGAACCCTTCATGCTGTCTATCTATTCCTCTATACTGGCCTGCAAAAATAGCTGCTCGGCGGGCCGATTCCCCACTCTGGAAAAGCAGATTTCCCACTTCGGCACCCGTTAGTACCGAACCAAAGGTACTCTCCGTAAGGTTATTGGGGTCGTTGTTCAAATCATCGACCAGATCACTACAGGATACCAGTAGCGCACAAAGTATTATGATGGATATATAACGTTTCATTATAATGTTTTTTTGATTAGAAGTTAAGTGTTAGGCTAAACAAGTAGGATTTCGTGCTGGGGTTGTTGAAATATTCTATCCCCCTAGCTGCACTTACCCCCGAAAGGTTGGTATCCGGATCGTTCCCTTCAAATGGGGCCCATAAGAACAGGTTTCTTCCGGTCACTGAGAATTCAGCGGATTGAATCCCCATGGAATCCGCCATCCATGCATTTTTTAAGCGATAGGAAAGGCTCAATTCCCTTAAACGGGTCCATGAACCATCTTCGATATACAGTTCATCATTTCCATTACTGAAAAACCCTCCATCTCCATTGTACCATGCTTCGGTAAGAGCGACCGGGCCTGCACCAAAATCCTGCACATTCCCCCTAAAGGTTTCCCCGATATTGATAATGTTACCCTCAGCAGTAAAATAGTTCCGTGTAGCCGTGACCTCATTGGCCGTATCGTACCAGGTTCCCAGATCCCGCATCACGGATTTGGTTCCTGCATAAATATCGGCACCTTGATAAGTCTCTAATAGGGCCGTCAACCTAAAATTCTTGTAAGAAATACTAGTGGCCAATGACCCTTGCCAATCTGGGTTGGGGTCACCGATCACGCCTTCCACTTGATCCTGTTCGGGAAATCCGTACTCATCATAAACAATGGAACCATCCTCGTTGCGGAGGGTCCGGGAGCCCCACAAAACACCCAAAGGCTCACCTTCTACCGCACGGGAGCTGACTGCAGAAAGGCCTCCTAGGTTCAAGGACTCTATTCCTGCCAAATCGGTCACCTTGTTACGGACCTGTGTAAAATTCGCATCGATCGACCAGCTAAAATCTCCCGTATCTATGATACGATAGCCCAGATCCAGTTCGTAGCCTTTGTTTTCGATTTCCGCACCATTGGTATATACGGATGTGTACCCTGTTGAGTTGGCCTGGGGAAACTCCAACAACACATCTTCCGTAACATTTGAAAAGTATGTTCCACTTATGGAAAGTTTGTTCCTAAAAAAGCGTAGGTCCAAACCTAACTCCATTTCCTTTTTCCTTTCTGGTTTCAAATTGGTATTACCACGACTGGCACTTGGGACAAAAGCTCCATTACCGAACAACCCAAGATTCAATCCTCCTCCGTATGAATCGCCAAATGTGGGGGAAACATATACATTTGAGGTGTTGTATCGGGCGGGCTGTACACCTACCTCACCATAGGAAGCCCGTAATTTTCCAAAAGAAAAGAAGGTACTTTCCAGAAAAGGTTCCAACTCGGAAAACTGCCAAGCCACAGAGGTAGATGGAAAAATGAATGCCTTGTTGTCCATATCCCCAAAAGTAGAAGCGGTCTCGCCCCTGACCGTGGCATTTACATACAACATCTCGTACAGCGCAAATGATGCCGATGAATATACCCCCACGGTCCGTTCTTGTCCTTGGGAACTATTGGTCTCTATATTTTCGGGCAGGATATTATCCGAATCCCGTATACCACTGTCCACATCGAGGAACTGAACAAAGTTGGTCCCGACATATCCATTCACCGCTCTTGATTTATCGTTATAATTAAATCCCAACAAAAAATCACCACTGACATTATCTGTTAGGTCAAAATTGGTCTTGGCGATGTAATCCATATTAAAAATGGTATTGGTCGCCAACTCCTGGCTAATAAAGCCGGTACTATAAGAACCAGATGCGGAACCTGGTGTGAAAAATTGATTTCTTTTCTCACTGTAATGGTCAAGTCCCACTCTACCGATCAAGGTCAACCAAGAGTTGGGCGTAGCGGTCAACTCCACATTGGTAATGAAACGATCAACCTTGGCCAAATTTTCCTGCTCGTTTATGGTCCAAAGTGGATTATTGTAGGTGGGCGTACCATCCCCGCCTAAGGGTTCCCTGTACGATCGTTGTCTGTCGGATACCGGAGTAGCGTCACCATTTGCGTAATAGTCGCCCCGATAACCGGATATATCAAAATCCACTGGGTTCCTCAGCAATCCAAGATATAGTCCTGAACTGTTCGCCCCCTTTAAAATTCTATTGGACTTGGTCCGTGAATAGGAGGAGCTGATCTTCAAACTAATTGCATCAGTAAAATTTTGCCTGGCATTAAAGCGCATGGTCGTTCTATTGTAGTCGGAATTGTTCCTAATGATACCTTGTTGGTCCAGATTTCCCAAGCTAAAGAACATGGAACCTTTTTGATTGCCTCCACTAACGCTCAAGTTGTTTTCCAAAAAGTGGCCATTATTAAAAATCTTATCAAAATTGGAATCATGGAAGGTTTCCCTTGAGTTTTTGTTCAGAATAGGATAATGGACATTTCCGTTTTGATCCAGATAAAACTCGCCCGAGGTATCCAGTTCATCCAGGCCACCGGACCTTTCGGACAGCTTATCGCCCCAGGAATCCCTGGCCCTTTGATCATATACCCCATTATCGCCCTGGCCGTATTCATCCTGTTGCGGATATCTACGGTTAATTTCATCGTAGGAATAGGTACTCTTTAAGCTTACGGAAAGTCGGCTGTTGAATTTACCGGTTTTGGTCGTAATATTGATGACACCGCCTAAGGCCTGGGTACCCCATAGAGCCGCTGCCGATGCTCCTTTGAGTACGGTAATGCTCTCGATATCGTTCGGATTGATATCGTTCAGCCTTGATTCTTGGTTCACTCCACCGCTATCGCTGTTTCCTCGCACATCGTTACTAATGGGAACGCCGTCCACAATAATAAGCGGTTGACTGTTTCGGGTGATGGAAGACACCCCCCTGATCTGAATGTAGGAACCTGCCCCCGGATCGCTCGAGTTCCGTGAAATACGTACCCCGGAGGATTTACCCGATAAACTATTGAGTACATTGGTCTCCCCTGCCTCGGCCACCTTGTTCCCAGAAACCGTGGAACTGGCATAACCCAAATCGTCTTTCTGTTCCTTAAACCCCAAAGAAGTTACGACAACCTCATCAAGGGCCTCTGCACTCTCTTCCATTACAATATTTAAGGTAGCACCGCTCCCCACCGTTTTGGTTACCGTGGTAAACCCAATATAACTGAATAGAACTTGTGAGGATTCATCGCGTACCGTAATGGCATAATTACCATCAAAGTCTGAAGTGGTTCCATTAGTTGTCTCTCGCTCAAGTATGGAAACCCCGGGCAATGGCTGCCCATTTTCGTCAGTTACTTTTCCGGAAATTTGTTTTTGAGAAGATACAATTTGAAAGGAAAGGACCCCAAGAAGCAAAAATGCATGCTTAAGTCTGAATTTCATTTTAAATGTTTTAAGTTTGATTAGTTTAGAGTAAAAACTACCAAAAAAACAAAAGTTGTTGTTTTGATATTATTGTGCTTATGTGATTGACAATTATATAAATAATCATCATTTATATTGTCACTTTAATAACTTTTATCAATTTTTATCAATTTTTAACCGACTTACATGCATACAGAAGACGAGATAAATAAAATTCATGCGGAATTTATCTCAAAACTAGAACGCCATTATGGCAAATACGATCCGAACACGAACAAATTCGAATCCACAAGCAATTCAAAGATTGCACGTGACCTATTTTATAGTGATTCACAATTCTCTAGATTAATAAACAATACAGCATCGGAAGGTGAGCTTACCCGGGCCCTACGAAATGTTCAGCGTCTCTTGGACGTAAATGAGCTTCGCGGTAAGGTGAAGAAGTTAGGTGAAAAGCCTAGCGATTCCTCTTTCAGCAATAAAAAGTACCTTTTTGGTATCGGGCTTTTACTATTAGGTTGTATCCTGACCACCTACATGATAACACGTTCAAACGAAACAATTGACCAAACCGAGGAACTATCCGAGGAGACCCGATACGAAATGTTGCGATGGGGTTTTGAAAATAACTACGTAAAACCCTATGTTCGACTAAAGGAACTACCTGAAGATTGTTACTACCCTTGTTACAAGTACCAAGGTAAATGGAAGCTCAAAGAAGAATATAAAATTCCTTTTTTTAGGGAAAGAAACGGATTTCATTATGTAGCAAAAGAAGTGGTCATGTATGCCAGGTGCATGGATGAACGGGATGATCGCGGAGAATCTTTCGAAGGATATGAATACCAAAAACATGAGATTTGGTATGATAAACGTGAGGTTCCCATCGATTCATTTCTAACCAAGGACGCCAATCCCAAATTGATTGCATCCTACATGGACTCCAACTTTGAAGATGACCCCAATTATGTGAAAATTGCTTATGTGCATACCTTTTTCAAAACCGAGTTCAGTATTGATGGTGAACAGATACAGCGATCCGGCAAGGCCATTGGACGTGACATTGAGTTTGTCCCTCAAGAAGTTCTGGAAAAAGAGGCCGTATCTGCAAAGTTATTGAACGAACTAAAAAGCGAGACCAACTCCATAGCCAAAAATCTATTGGATGACTTTTCAAAACCCATTACGTGTAATCCGACGATGGCGCCCAATGTGGATTTTAACCAAATCAAAGAGGGGGATGTCCTAAGTTTTGACTGCCAGTTCAGCACCGGGAGATTTCTTGTTGACTATAACAAATCTTACATTTTCACAGATCAATACATCAGTACCTTCTGTAGATAGACCAAAGTTTTAAAAGGCATACCGTTGTGGTCCTCCCCTTCGGATTTCCTCACTGGCGTGCTCCTCGAACTTTTTAAAGTTTTCCCTAAAGGCATTGGTGAGCTTAAAGGCCGTTTTGTAGTACGCCCCGTCATCGTTCCATGTAGCCCTT
>JANSXF010000010.1 GCA_024743095.1 Flavobacteriaceae bacterium | reverse complement strand
GTCACGGCCGCGGCGACAATGATCAATTGCCATCCCCAGAAGTTGATGTTGCTCAGGACATCACTGAACATTCTTGCTTTTAGCAAGCGTTGCAGCGAGTAATATACCCCTGCAAAAATGGCGTTCCCCACGAATGCGAAGATTACCGCATTGGTGTGCAATGGACGCAAACGCCCAAAACTCAACCAAGAGATACCTTCTGTAACATTCGGGAACAAAAACATAAAGGCCAACAAGAGACCTACTGCCATACCCACCACGCCCCATAGAATGGTAGCGTATAAGAACTTTTGCACGATTTTGTTATCGTAGCGGAACTGTTGAATTTCCATATTTATTGGTTTGTACTTTTAGTTTGTTTGATTTCCTTCTTATTTGAGTTTGATTTGTCCTTATTCTTTATCACCTCATCTTCAAAGAGCATTCTTACCGACGGGGTATAGGTATCGTCGTATTGTCCGCTTTTTACCGAAAAAACAAAGGCTATAAAAAAAACAACGGCCACCGTTATGCTTATGGCCAACAACACATAAATAACACTCATACCTCCCTGAATTTAGGTGTAAAACTACTCTGATGACCTTCCTCAAAAAATGACATATATCAGCTTTCTAAATTTTTTAATTCTTTCCCCAAATAATTTGTTGCCAAGGTGGTGAACACTACAATACTGATGGAACTCAGAGGCATCAAAATAGCGGCAATCACGGGCTGTAACTGCCCCGTAACGGCAAAATACAATCCCACCACATTGTAGCAGAGCGACAACAAAAAGCTCATTTTTATAATCCGAACGGACCGCTTGGACAGTTTTATGAACTTTGGCAGCATTCTCAACATGCTGGCATCCAAAATTCCATCACAAGCGGGCGAAAACACGTTGATGTTCTCCGAAACCGCCAATCCCACGTCACTTTGTGCCAAGGCCCCTGCATCGTTCAATCCGTCGCCCACCATCAAAACCTTATGTTTTCCCTGCAGACTTTTGATATACTCCAATTTATCCCCAGGCTTCTGGTCAAATAGCATCTTTGTCTTTTCCGGAAGTACTTTTTGCAATTGGGCTTTTTCCCCATCATTATCGCCAGAAAGAATGCCGAGTTCCAAATCATCGGAAAGTTCATTGAATATTTGGCTCATCCCATCCCGATAAGTGTTCTTGAACACAAATCTTCCCTTTACATCTTGATCGGCACTTACATACACCGCAGTGTTTGTAACGGGATTGGATTTGCTTTCTCCGACATAGGATGCGGAGCCCACTTTAATGGAATGTTGGTTATATTTTCCCTCGATGCCTTTTCCTGTATGCTCCTGAAACTCCTCCAAGGTCATTATGGAATTAGATTTTAAGATATCGTAAAGCGATCGGCTCAAAGGATGATTGGATGCCCTCAAAGTTGTTTTCAATAATGCTGTTTCCTCCTCGGTAAGCTCCATACCCTCATAGTGGATGGAACCCTTTTGATTGGTAGTGAGCGTCCCGGTTTTATCAAATATGGCAGTATCGATTTTGGCCAAGCGTTCGATTACATTGGTGTTCTTTAAGTAGAATTTATACTTCCCAAAAATGCGGAGCATGTTCCCGAGTGTGAAGGGGGCCGCCAGCGCAATGGCACAGGGACAGGCGATGATCAATACCGATGTGAACACGTTGAGTGCCAAGCTTGGATCAACAATCAGCCAAAAAAATGTGGCCACCGTAGCAATGCTCAACACTGCGATGGTGAATCGTTTGCCAATGCTATCGGTAAGGGTCTGGAACTGACTGGCCTTATCTTTTGAAAATACGGAGTTGCCCCACAGTTGGGTCAAATAACTTTGGGAAACGGATTTCAATACCTCAACTTCTAAAACGTCCGACAATTGTTTTCCTCCTGCAAACAATTTTTCCCCGGATTCCTTCAATACGGGGTCGGACTCACCGGTAACAAAACTATAATCGATTTCAGCACTTCCTTTGATGAGGGTACAATCCACTGGAATGATCTCATGGCTTCGGATAAGTACCCTATCCCCGACCTCAATGTTATAAATTTGAATATTTTCCTCTTCCCCGTTTTTCTTCAGACGGGTTACGGCTATGGGAAAGTAAGATTTGTAATCCCGCTCAAAGGATAGATAGGTGTAGGTTTTCTGTTGGAAAAACTTGCCCAATAACAGAAAGAACACCAAGCCCGTGAGGCTATCAAAAAAACCGGAGCCCAAATCAAACACAATATCGGCAGTACTTCTTAAAAAGAGCACTAAGATCCCTAAGGCTATGGGCACATCAATATTCAATAATTTGGAACGGATGCCCTTGTAGGCGGAAATAAAATAATCTTGCGATGCATAGGACACCACGGGTAGCGAAAAGGCGAACATCAACCAACGAAAAACGGGTTTGTATTGATCCAACCAAAATTCTTCGACTTCAAAATATTCTGGAAACGAGAATAACATTACATTGCCAAAGGCAAAACCTGCCACCCCCAATTTATATATCAATGAGCGGTCGACCTTTTTCCGTTTTTTGTTGTATTCCTCCAAAGAGATATAGGGCTCGTACCCAATACTTCCCAATAACAACACTAGAGATTTAAGCGAGAAATTTTCCGTTTTGTAGGTGACCCGGATGGTCTTTTTTGGAAAATCGACCTGAGAAACTTTTATGGCCGAGTGCAACTTGTTCAGGTTTTCCAAAACCCAGATACAAGAACTGCAATGGATAGTGGGAATGCTAAGACCGACCACCTGCACCCCATCCTCATTGAATTCCAAGAGCTGTTGTGCGATTTCTTCATTGTCCAAAAAATCGTATTTCTGACGAATTTCATTCGGAGTGGTTCCTGCCTTGCCCTCTATTTCGTAGAATGTGGACAGGCCATTGGATGTAAAGATTTCGTATACGGTCTTGCAACCATTGCAACAAAAATCCTTATCATCAAATTGAACGCTGCTTTTACCACATTCGTCTCCACAATGATAACAGGTCGAGTCTGCCATTTCACATTTACTTTACCTAGTGCAAATTTGTAATACTCTTCTTCTTAAAAATATGATATTTATCAGTAAATTGTGAATGTTTATCCCCTAAATTTGTCCAATCAGGTAAACTAATCATTATGGAAAGCAGGTGTGAAAATTGTATAATCAGGCAGTTCAACTCCCTTCGTGCAATGAGCAAAGAGGAACTGAAACAAGTTTCCGATTCCAAAACCACCCGAACTGTAAAAAAAGGCGAACCTTTATTTGAAGAGGGCGACAAACTCAATGGTGTTTACTGTGTAAGGAACGGTGTTTCCAAGCTTTCCAAACTAAGTGCCAATGGTAAAGACCAAATTGTGAAATTGGCCAGTAAGGGTGAAGTTTTGGGGCAACGTTCCGTAATTTCCCAAGAAAGCACCAATCTTTCCGCCATCGCTGTGGACGATATGGAGGTTTGCTTTATTCCAAAAGAAAGCATCAACAATACCCTTCAAAAAAATCCAAACTTTACACTGGAAGTACTTCGTCACATGGCCCATGATCTTAAAGAAGCCGATGATGTGATCGTGAACATTTCCCAAAAAACGGTAAAGCAACGTATGGCAGAGGCATTCCTGTACTTAAAGAACAATTTCGGGGAAGACTCCGAAGGATATTTGGCCCTTACCCTTTCCAGGGAAGATATTTCCAATGTAGTGGGAACTGCTACCGAATCCGCCATTAGGATTATTTCCGAGTTTAAAAAGAAAGGTTTGATCCATACATCCGGTAAGAGAATCGGGATAAAGGACGAGCGCAAACTACTTGAAATAGTAGAGGGGTTTTAGGCCATTTCCCCAAACCTGACAATTGTCATAGTATCCCCTGACCCTTAGGTCTAATTTTATCGCATCGTAAATCTTAGTCCGATGCAAAAGATATTAATACCCACGGATTTTTCGGAAAATGCATGGAATGCCATTGACTATGCCATGCAATTGTTCCGCAACAGGCGTTGCACGTTTTACTTGCTAAACACCTACACCCCGGTTATCCCGAGCAGCCGGTTTATGGCCAAAATGATCGATGGAGTCCGCATTGTTGACGCGGTAAGGGAGAGTTCCGAACAAGGCCTGAACAAGACCGTAAAGCGTATTCAAACCAAATACGGAAACCCCAATCACAAATTCGAGACCATTTCTTCCTTTAATCTATTGGTGGAAGAGGTGAAGGATATTGTGGAAACATTTGGCATCCATTTAGTGGTTACAGGGACCAAGGGAGCTTCAGGAGTGGACGAAGTTTTTATGGGCAGCAACACCGTGCGCATTATTAAAAGTATCCGAAAATGCCCTGTCCTGGCCATTCCGTACCATTTTGAATATGTAACACCTTCTGAAATTGCCTTTGCCACGGATTTCAACCGTTTTTATACCACATCCGAACTTTTCCCGCTATTGGATTTGGCAAAAATGTTCGGCGCCACTATTCGAATCGTCCATGTACAGTACGGCATTAAAGCTTTAACCGAGCTCCAACAGTTCAATTTAAATATGCTACGTCGCTACCTAACCGATGTGGAACATTACGTGCATACGGTTTCCGAACTCAACTCAGTTTCACATACTTTGGAAACTTTCTCAAAAGAATTGGGCATCCACTTGTTGGCCATGTTGAACTATCAGCATAGCTATATGGAAAAAATGACACGTGAGCCCATCATCAAAAGAACGGCTTTCCACACCCAGATACCGTTACTGGTAATTCCAGAACTTGGTATGGAAGGTGTCTCCCTCGAATCAAAAGAAGAGAAGGAGAAAGTAGAGACCCACAATTAACATCCCATTGTTATCTTTACGCCGAGTTTTGATTCCACAAAACCGCTAAAGGCAACCTATGGACAAACAACAATTAATTGACTCTCACGAGCGGATAAAACCTTTTATCCATAACACGCCCGTTCTCACTTCACGTCTTATAAACGAGATGGCCGGGGCCGACCTTTATTTTAAGTGCGAGAACTTTCAGCGTATGGGCGCCTTTAAAATGCGCGGGGCGGCCAATGCCATTATACAACTTACAGATGGGCAAAAAAGGAGTGGTGTCGTTACCCATTCTTCGGGAAATTTTGCACAAGCCCTATCACTTTCTGCAAAAAGTTTGGGAGTAAAGGCCTATATCGTGATGCCGAATTCGGCTCCAGAAGTAAAAAAACAAGCGGTCAAGGGCTATGGTGGTATTTTGATTGAATGCGAACCCACTTTGGAAGCCAGAGAACGGACATCTGAAAAAATAGTACAGGAACATGGAGCTGTTTTTATCCATCCATCCAATGATGACCAAGTAATCTTAGGACAAGGTACGGCCTGTAAGGAATTGTTGGAAGTCCATGCAGACCTGGCCTATGTATTCTCCCCCGTTGGCGGCGGCGGTTTAATTGCGGGCACAGCTTTGTCCGCCCATTATTTTGGAAATGATTGCAAAACCATTGGAGGAGAGCCCTTTGAAGTAGATGATGCCCATCGTTCCCTAAAAAGTGGAAAAATAGAGACCAATACCAATTCCAATACCATTGCCGATGGACTTAAAACGCAACTTGGCGACAGGAATTTCCCCATCATTCAAAAGTATGTAGAAGAAATTGTCAGGGTAACGGAGGAAGAAATTATTACTGCGATGCGATTGATCTGGGAGCGGCTCAAAATTGTGTGTGAACCCTCCAGTGCTGTGGCACTGGCAGCCGTATTGAAACAAAAAGATAATTTAAGAGGGAAAAAAATAGGGGTCGTGATCTCCGGAGGAAATGTGGACCTAAGTGGGTTGCCGTTTTAATTGACGTTGTTCTTTGGAAAGGTAACAACAAAGGTTGTGCCCACGCCTTTTTCACTTTCCACCTCAATTTTACCATCCATCGCCTCTACTTGGGTTTTTACCAGGTACAACCCAAACCCCTTTCCTTCGGTAGTGCCGCTCAATCTGCCGTACATATCAAAAATCTTTCGTTCCTTTTCCGGCGTAAGTTCCATACCAATTCCATTGTCTGTAAACCTTATTAAAATTGTATCAACGGTCTCCTCGGTATTTATGGAAATAATAGGGGGCACATCATCTTTAGCATAATTGATTGCGTTTAAAGTAAGATTGTAAAAGATATTCACTACATAGCTCTTGGCTCCAAATACCAAATCTACTTCAGTGAAATCTGTATGGATGGTAGCTTTGTATTTGATAATCTCTTCGGATAAAAGGCCATCCACATCCTTCATGACATCCTTAAGGTGAACTTCCCTGAATTTCTCCTTGTCTGCAGATTTCAAGGATAAGGAAAGGTGCAGGTCTTTAATTGTTTGGTCCAAAGCTTCGGTGGTGTGTTCTATTTTCCTTACGATATCATCGTTCATAGCGTCTTTGCCCCATTCATATATCTTGGACAACATCAAAACATTGGAAATAGGCCCACGTAGATTATGCGAAATGATTCGAACAAAATTCTGAAGTTCGTGATTCTGTTCCACAATTTGTTGGTGGGATATTACATCCTTGGTAACATCTTGGGTAGTTCCCGACATTCGATAAGGCTTTCCGTACTCATCATAAAAAGGTCTCCCCTTTTGATGGACATACCTTATTTTTCCTCCGGCCAATACAATCCTGTGGATAATATCGTGCATCTTGTTCTTGGTCAAACTATTTTCTACATCAATCGTAAATGGTTCACGATCATCTGGATGGATAATACCGAGCAAGGAGTCAAAAGTAGCTTCAAACCCATCGGGATCTTGCTCAAATATTCGAAACAGTTGGTTGGACCAAATAATTTTGTCCTCTTTCATGTCCCAGCTCCAATGGCCCACATTGGCCACTTCTTGTGCCTCCCTATATTTTCTTTCACTCTCCATTATGCGGTGGTTATTGTCCACTTCCCGCGATATATCCTTTTGCCATATGCAACATCCGACCACCTCACCCGAACTGTTCATAAAAGGTTGGAAAGAAAACTCGTGCACCACCACTCGGCCCTCGCTCTCAAAAGTATGCTTCGAAGTAGTTGCGTATTTATCGAATGCGCGCTGACACCCCTGTTGACAAGGATTAAAAAAATGTCCGGATGCGTATATCTCTTTTAAATCCATGCCACTGGCCACTTCAGTAAACCCAAGATCCTCAACATGTGCTTTAAAAGATGAATTGAAAGCGGTAAGTTTATACTCCATATCCATTGCCCAGACGACGTCTTTTCTGTCGTCAACAATTTCAATTTTGTTATGGATCAACCCTTGTTTTTTTTTCACTGATTAAAGTCTTGGTAAAATCGAAGTAGACTGATTTTGCCGTTATGGCAACAAAAAGTGGCGTATTTCCAAGAAACTATCTGTTAGCGCTTTGTAAATAATCTTCCAAATGCTCGATCCTTAACGGTTTAGTTATAAATTCCCTAACGTACTTTCGATACTTTTCGGCTTCTTCCTTATCGGTATCGGCCTCGGAGGAAGTTACCAAAAGGACCTCATTGGACTCAGGAAAACTTTCGAGCATCATAAATTCCAAAAACTCAAAGCCACTCATTTCCGGCATATTAATATCCAACAGTATAAGTGTTTTTACATTTGGATCATCTCTAAATCTGAGATCGTCTAGGGCCAACTCTGGATTAGTAAAGCTCTTAACCCTATCTTCCAATCCCATCCTTCTAAAGTGAATCGTGTTAACGGTATTCACTAGGTCTTCATCATCGACCAAGTATATTTCCTTGTACATAGCTTTTTGGCCTATTTATTTAGTTTAAGTTTGGTTTACAGTCAAAAATTGATAAATATCAATATTTGTTGCTAATTTAAAACTTCAATAATAGTGTTTTATTGTAAAAAAAATTAACCCAGCCAAAGATTAGTTAACGAATTCCACCACTTCCTAAATATTAGTGGGAACTCGTATTATTTCAAATACCTGACTGTCTTAAATTTACAATTATTCTCCCATACCAACAAAGATCCAAGAATTTTTTAAAATTGCCTGTCATTCATTTCCTGACCTTAAAAAAGATATTCGGGTCAACAGCAAATAAAATCAAGAAAGTCTTCCTAATTTATTCCGATGGTATCAATACAGTTTTTTCGATTCGTTCGGAAAAAACAAAAATAAAAAAGACTTAAACATAGCCGTTCAAGTCTTTTACCTGTGCGGGTGAAGGGAGTCGAACCCCCACGCCTTGCGGCACTAGATCCTAAGTCTAGCGTGTCTACCAATTCCACCACACCCGCGAATTGGAGTGCAAATATAAATCAATTTTCCGATTTGCAAATGCCCACCCTTTAAAAACTTGTTTTTTGTACTTTTAGGGTCCTTTTTAAATCATTTATGAAAGACATCAATAATTACATTAATTCCAACAAAGACAGATTTATCAACGAGTTGATCGACCTTCTAAAGATTCCCTCTATTAGTGCGGACAAAGCATACGCTAAGGATGTGCTGGAAGCCGCAAGGGCGGTTAAAAAATCTTTGGATGATGCCGGTTGTGACAATACCGAGATTTGCGAGACCAAAGGATACCCGGTAGTTTACGGCGATAAAATCATCAACCCTAATTTACCGACCGTTTTGGTATACGGACACTACGATGTGCAACCGCCAGACCCGATGAACCTGTGGACCTCCCCACCATTTGAACCGGTAATCAAAAAAACCGAACTGCATCCCGATGGGGCCATTTTTGCCCGTGGCGCGTGTGATGACAAGGGACAGTTCTTTATGCACGTAAAGGCCGTAGAGTACATGATCCAGAACGATGAATTGCCTTGCAACGTCAAGTTTATGATCGAGGGCGAGGAAGAAGTAGGAAGCGATAGTTTGGAAGATTTCCTAAAGGAAAACAGCGAAAAACTCAAAAACGATATTATCCTTATTTCCGACACGGGAATGATTGCAAACGATACGCCATCCATCACTACCGGACTTCGTGGACTGAGCTATGTTGAGGTTGAAGTGACCGGGGCAAACCGTGATCTTCACTCTGGGATATATGGTGGTGCTGCACCAAACCCAATCAACGTTTTGGCAAAAATGATCGCACAACTGCATGATGAAGATAACCATATCACCATTCCAGGATTTTACGATAAGGTCCAGGTTATCCCGGACGATGAGCGTGCTGAAATGGCAAAGGCCCCATTCAATTTGGAAGCCTATAAAAAATCATTGGACATAGGCGACGTGCATGGCGAAAAAGGCTACATGACCCCTGAGCGATTTGGTATCCGTCCGACCTTGGATGTGAACGGAATTTGGGGCGGCTATACCGGTGAAGGTGCAAAAACAGTAATTACTAGCAAGGCATACGCCAAAATTTCAATGCGATTGGTGCCGAACCAAGATTGGCACGAGATTACAGACCTGTTCACCAAACATTTTGAATCGCTGGCACCAAAAAGCGTTAAGGTGAAGGTTTCTCCGCACCATGGCGGACAGGCTTACGTTACCCCCATTGATAGCGACGGGTACCAAGCCGCTTCAAAAGCCATGGAAACCACCTTTGGAAAAACCCCGGTTCCACAGAGAACTGGCGGAAGTATTCCGATCGTAGCACTTTTTGAGAATGTCTTCGATAGCAAAACCATTCTGTTAGGTTTCGGGTTGGACAGCGATGCCATCCACTCCCCCAACGAGCATTTTGGTGTCTGGAACTTTTTAAAGGGCATTGAGACGATACCCTATTTTTATAAATATTATACGGAGATGAAGGCCTAGGTCTTTTTAACGTATTTGGTCACGATAACAATTTGCTGGCCATCTACCTTGCCTTCAATATATTCGGCATTTTCGTAATCCAGGGAAATCCGTCTAACGGCGGTTCCCTGCTTTGCGACCATGCTTGAACCCTTTACCTTCAAATCCTTTATCAAAACAACATTATCGCCATTTTCAAGGATGTTGCCATTTACATCCCGATGGATAATTTTTTCGCTCTCCTCTTTGCCTTCACCGGTAGCTTTGGCCCATTCCAGGGTTTCATCTTCCAAGTACATCATACCGAGCAGGTCTTGTGGCCACCCTTCGGACTTTAAACGATTGAGCATTCGCCACGCCACCACCTTTACCGTATCATGCTCGCTCCACATACTATCGTTCAAGCATCTCCAATGATTGGAGTCCACCTCTTCCTGTTTCTCAATTTGATCAATACAGGTTTTGCAGGCAAGAATACTTCCATCCAGACCCCCAGTGGACACGGGAGGTACCTCATAAACCTGTAAATTTTCGGTTGACCCACAGAGTTCGCAGGTATTCCCGCTGCGCTCCTGTAAAGCTTCAAGTACTGCCATGGTATATAGTTTGACCGCAAACTTAACATTTTACCGTATCAAAATGATTGCTTTTGAATTAATTAAAACTCTACAGTTGTAGAATTAAAATATTTGTTCTATGTTTGTAGAGCAATATTTAAAATAATCAAAGATGCAATTGTCAAAATCCGAAGAAGAGCTCATGAACATTGTCTGGAAACTTAAAAAGGCTTTCATGAAGGACCTCTTGGACGCCTATCCGGAACCCAAACCGGCTACCACTACGGTGGCGACACTATTGAAACGGATGACAGACAAAGGTTTTGTTGCCTACAACAGTATTGGCAGAAGCCGGGAATATTACCCTTTGGTGAGGAAGAAAGATTATTTCTCCAAGCATGTGAACGGGCTCATTAAAAACTTTTTTAACGATAGTGCGACCCAATTCGCTTCTTTCTTTGCCCAAGAGACCAATTTGAGCAAGGAAGAATTGGAGGATTTGAAAAAACTGATAGACAACGAAATCAAAAAGAAGTAATCATGCTGATCTTTCTTTTAAAATCTACCGCATGCCTGACCACTTTTCTGGTTTTCTACAAAGTATTGCTGGAAAAGGAAAGCATACACCATTTTAAGCGCTACTTTCTTTTGGGGGCACTTACGATCTCGTTTGTTATTCCCAACCTGGTGTTTGTAGAATATATTGATACCATTGAGCCAAACGTGAGTGCACTCTCTCCGATGTTGGAACAAGGAGCTGACACGAGAATCGAGCACCCAATTCCACAAACCTCAGTTTTTGATTGGCAACTTTTGCTGTGGATAATTTATGGATTGGGCGTTATTGGATTCGGACTGCGTTTTATTGCCAATCTATTGCGCATTCGTTTACGCATCAAAAAGAACCCCAAGTTCAAGGACAATTTTGTGACCAGGGTGCTTTTGTCCCAAACATTACCGCCCCACACATTTTTCAACTTTATCTTTTTGAACCAACAGCAATTTGAAGCTAAAAATATCCCCCACGAAGTTTTGCTGCACGAAGAGACCCATGCCCGTCAACGCCATAGTTTGGACATTCTTCTTATCGAAGTGGCACAGGTGTTCCTTTGGTTCAACCCGCTGATCTATCTTTTTAAGTCATCCATCAAGCTGAACCATGAATTTTTAGCGGACAAAGCGGTGATCAAAAAGAGCCATGATCATTCACAATATCAAAATACACTCTTGTCGTACTTATCAAACGGCATTGAAAATCATCAGTCGGTCGGCATCGCAAATGCCATTAATTATTCATCAATCAAAAAACGTTTTACAGTCATGAAAACAAAGACATCAAAAGCATCATTTTTATTCAGGAGCCTATTGCTCCTGCCACTCACGGCCCTATTGTTATTTGGGTTTAGTGAGAAGAAAACAATAACCCGTACCACGCCTGTCGAGTTTACAGAAACATCATTGTACCCAGAAAACAAAAGTTTTGAGACCACAGATGGGATTTCCTCAAGATCTATACAGTTAGCAGGTCTTATATTAGATTCAGAAACCTTATTGCCCCTGGAAAAGGCTATTATTACGGATTCCGAAGGAAGTATACTTGCAGAAACCGACAATCACGGATATTACAATATTGAATTTCAAGTTTCTAGTTCAAGTGAAATATTTTTTGATTTCAACGTGGCAAAAGAGGGCTATGTTTCCACAACTCAAATACAGCATTGGGGAAATTTACAAGGTAAAATCAGTTCTGCTATTTACATTGGCTTACGACAAGACGAATCAGGCGCAAGGCAGCTGTCGTCCCTAGTTCCAAATCTAAAAAATCTTGATTATGAAACTATACTAACCAATTATCCCGAGGTTAAAAAAGACTTTGTTTTGGCCAAAAAAATAGAAATATCTAAAAAGGGCAATCAAAACATCTTCATGCAATTGGATAAAGATTTCTATCTTTTGAGCGACAGTTGGATAAGACTAAATTCCAAGAATGATTTGGTTCTTGTTGACGATGAGACCATTGTTCCTGCCAACACATTGAACAACATTATTAAGCGAAATGAAATAATAGGAATGACTCCTTTGGGGCCTGGAAATAGAGCCAATTATGCCATTTATACTTCAAAGCAGGATCAAAATGATGTCAACAAAACCATCAACCCGGTTGAAATCCACATCAATAAAAGTGGCAAGCTGTTGTTTCAAAACAAGTTGGTCCCATTGAAAGATTTGAAGGAGGAGCTTTCAAAAATCAATGACCACCTCTCTTTTGGTCAACGAGAAAAAACTATTCGTTCGATCATTAATGTGGAAGCCACTACCCCAAAAGACATCATCCAAAAAGTGGATATGATTTTTGAAGAATATGGTACCGCGACCATCAATATTGTGGGACCAAAAATGCAACAGCAAGGAAGTGCCACTCGTGAAGAAATGAAAGAGTACAATACCTTGGCCAAAAAGTACAATAAAATGGACCGTAACCACATGACAATTAAAAAGAGTGAGGTGATACGCTTAAAAGAAATCTATGGTAAAATGTCTGAGAAACAACGTAAAGATGCCGAACCGTTTCCTGATTTTCCACCAGCCCCACCGGCCCCAGGTTCTCCTGAACCACCCATATCCCCTGTAAGCGATGCGGGGGCGAAAGCCACTAAAGCCCACAATCCAGTTCTACCTCCGGCACCTCCTGCGCCACCAAAACCAATAGAGCACATTAAAAAATTGGTCGCCCAAGGAGCAACCTTTACCTTGAACGGGAAAGAAATTTCTGGGGAAAAAGCCATTGAGGTGGTCCAAAAGAACAAACATATAAATATTGACTCAAGGGAATCCAACGGGGCCAATCCCATTGTAAAACTATCAACCGACCCCATCATCATAGAAAATTAGGTTTTCGAGACTTAAAAATTGTTAAAAGCCCCGATTATGGGGCTTTTTATGTAACAAATCACCCAAAACCACGTTCTAATATCCTATCAATCAAAGAGAACACACTATGTTACAACGCTTTTTTATTTTCTGCTCGGGAGCGGATACCCAAATTTTAGAGACTTGTTCCAACGGGGAACGCAACAAATATGCTGGTATCGGTGCCACGGTATTCTTTACGGCCGTCATGGCATTTATAGCTTCGGGCTATGCGCTTTACACTGTCTTTGACAATGTTTACACAGCTATCTTCTTTGGTTTGATATGGGGTCTGCTCATCTTCAACTTGGATAGGTACATTGTGTCCACCATCAAAAAACGGGACAATTTCAAGGGCGAATTATTACAAGCGGCCCCACGAATCGTTTTGGCTCTGATCATTGCCGTTGTAATTTCCAAACCGTTGGAAATGAAGATTTTTGAAAAGGAAATCAATCAAGTACTGTTGGAAGAAAAAAATGCCATGACCTTGAACAACAAGGAACAATTGGCGCTCCAATACACCCCAAAAATTGAAAGTCTTAACCAAGATATCGTCAACCTGAAGAATGAAGTTGCGACCAAAGAGGCTGAGACCAACATGCTTTATGACACCTATATTTCCGAAGCCGAAGGAAGAGCGGGCACTGGTCTTTTGGGCAAAGGTCCAGTATATCAAGAAAAACGTGACAAGCATGACGCCGCCCTTGCAGAGCTGAATATGCTAAAGCAGACCAACTCGGATAAAATTGAAAACATCGAGGCCCAGATTGCCGCTCTACAAACCGGCTATGATACCGCAGTGGCCGACTCCCAACCCATAATCGATGGTTTTGACGGTTTGATGGCTCTTATCGACGCACTTGGCAAATTACCTTGGTTCCCTTCTTTCTTTATCTTTTTGTTGTTCTTGGCCATCGAAACCGCGCCCATCATTGCAAAATTGATGTCCCCAAAAGGAGAATACGATTTCAAATTCGAAGAGCAAGAAAGTGTGGTGGCTACATGGATTACCCAAAAAGTGGAGCAACGCAAACTTTTGCTGGCCACCGATGGGGAGCTCAACCAGCAAATCTATGCGGAGATTAAAAACGAGGAGGAACTCTATCGCTATAAAAAGGAAAAAGCAGAAGAGCTGTTACGTTTACAAGCAGATAGTTTCCACAAGCTCCAGGTTAAGAACCTATAATTTTTAGCCGACGTTCGATGCTATAGAGATATTCTTTATCCCGTTTCAGCAACCTTCTTACATAGCACTGCCCTATCTTTACATAGTGTTTCTGACGATTTGTAAAATAAAAGTGATGCAATCGCTCCGATTTTGGTATGTATGAAGGATAAAAAGTGGAACCGGAAAAAAATCCTGAGGTTGGTCGGGAAAAGCATTCTTGTTTTATTGATATTGTTCATCATTCTGGTGATAACCATCAGAACTCCTTGGGCACAAAACCTGATTGTTTCAAAAATTACGGATTATGTATCCAAGAAGACAAACACCAAGGTCGAGGTAGAACGGATTTTTATCACCTTTTCAGGGAACGTAATGGCAGAGGGGATATATCTGGAAGATAAACTGGGGGACACCCTTCTCTACTCCCAAGAAGTTCAGATGGACCTTCCCATTTATCCTTTGCTCGTTAAAAATGAACTTTCCATTGACGATGTCGACGCTAAAAGCTTAGTTGCCAATATACGAAGGGGCACCGGCGCTGAAAGTTTCAATTTTGCCTTTTTGATAGATGCCTTTGCCTCTTCGGATACCACTTCGGTTTCTGAACCCATGTCGATTTCGCTGGGTGATTTTCAATTTACCGAATGGAAAGTGCGGTATGATGACGCCTATTTGGGAACCAAAATCAGTGTGAACCTAGGTGAACTTGAAATTGAGGTCACCGAATTCGACCTTGACGAAATGCATTTTGGAATAAATGATTTTGTTTTGAAAAACAGTCAAATTTCGTTCGAACAGACACATTCCCCTCCAATTTCCGATGATACTTCGACCTCAACCGCGCCCAAAATTTCAATCGATGGCATTCAACTGGACAAGGTAGAGCTTGTATACAATTCAGAACCTGATGACATTCAGACCAGGTTTCAATTATCCGAATTTGATTTGACAGAGCTTGCCATTGATGTAGCTAACAACAGTTACAAAACGGATGAAATAGCGCTAAAGAACTCCAATATTGTATTGAATCTAAATCAAGCCAAGGACACCATCAAAAGTCAACAGGAAAGCAGTCCTCTCCAGTGGCCGGAAATGGAATTACAGGCCAACCAACTGGATTTGGAATCAAACACCTTACGTTTTACGAGAAATGCTACCGTGGAAAATGATTCTATTTTTAACCCTGACGCCTTTACCATCAACGAGCTTACACTCAAATCCAATAACTTTAGTTATGTTCCGGAAGACTTGGTCATTGAACTCCAAGCATTCCGATTTCAGGAAAGCTCCGGTATTACCCTACAACAATTAGGCTTCGGAGCATCCATTACGGATACCAAAGCGGTTATTTCAAATTTGGCCCTGCGGCTAAACGAGAGTTCCCTCAATGCCAATGCTGACATACGCTACGAATCCTTGGATTCGGCAATGAACAATCCAGAAAATAGTAGTCTCCAACTGGTATTGTCCCAATTGAACCTGAAACCTTCAGATTTTCTGCGCTTTTCTGCTGAATCACAAAAAAACACTTACCTGAATACATTGTCCAAGAATCCGATTACGGGATACATCCGGGCAAGCGGTAGTTTAGAAATAGTGGAGGATTTTGAGTCGGAACTGCGATGGGGACCATCCACATCCTTGAAATTGGAAGGAAGCCTTTACAACGTTACACAAATGGAAACCCTTTCCTACGATTTGGACAACTTGGACGTTCGGTCATCGAAAGAAAGCCTTCAACAATTTTTACGTTCGGATAGTCTATCAATTAAGATTCCCGAAACCATTGCATTGACCGGCTCGTTAAAAGGCGACCTTGAATCATTCCAAACCAATACCATACTAAAAATTCCAGAGGGACGAATAGCTTTGAATGCTTCTGCGCAACTTGGCGATATGCAAAAGTTTAAGGGGACTATCGCCACAGATAGCCTCCAATTGGGATCACTGCTAAAAAATAATCAGCTCGGTGCCATTTCATTTCAGCTTGAAGGCTCAGGTTCTGGAACGGAGTTGGCGAATTTGGATGCTCAATTGGAAGGGGCCATTGAGCAATTTCAATTCCAAGGATACAATTATCGGGACATAACCATTCAGGGAGAGCTCACCAACGGGAGCGGAGACTTTGCACTTGCCTTGAAGGATGAAAACCTCAATTTCTCAGCGAACACCCTCATCGATTTTACTTCACAAAGCAATAACATAACCTTTACTTCCAATATCATCGGCGCCGACCTGCAGCAACTGGGCTTCACTAGGGAGAACATTAAAATCGCAGGGGATATCGAAGGCTCTTACCAAGGGAATTCCACCAAATATACGGTTGTAACTTCCGTAAAGAACGGTATTGCGGTGGCGGACAACAAACAGTATCAAATAGAGCCTATTTTAATAAATGCAAGGGTGGAAGATTCCATTACCGATGCAACGGTAAAGAGCGGGTTTCTATATGGCGGACTGTTTTCAAATGCTTCATTGAACAGAATAAATACCGCATTAAAAAAGCAATTGGAAAACTATTTTTCCCCTGACAGCACCCTATCTGAAAACCTGGATGATATAGAGGCCAAGTTGGACCTAACACTGGTACCAACCCCCATTATTTCCAAAGTCTTTTTTGATGGTTTTGAAGATTTGGATTCCCTGAACATTGATGCCAAATTCAATGCCAGAACTAAGCAATTGGGAGGAAAAGTCTCCGTTCCCAAGTTCACCTACTCGGGAAGCACCGTGGATAGCTTAGAAGTGGACCTAAAAGGTGACTCGACCAATCTGAACTTTTATGCAGGCCTCAAAAATTTTGAACTCGACCCCATTTTGTTGAAAAAAACCTATATCGAAGGGAACCTGCAAAACAAGAAGCTGGTGCTGGACTTTAGTTCCATTAACGACACCACACAGATTATGCACATATCTTCCGAGTTGGTCTTTAAAAAGGACACACTGAGCTTGCATATTTCTCCCGAAAACCTGTTGTTGAACAAAAAACCATGGGAAATTCCCGATGACAATAAAATAGCAATGACGGATGCTTATACAAAGTTTCAAAACGTGGTATTGTCACGAAATAACCAAAAGCTGGAAGTATCCACCATGGTGCCGGAAATTGACAATGAACATATTGGCATCATTTTCGACAACTTTCAATTACAGACTTTTTTAAGCCTTCTAAATCCCGAAGAACCATTGTTGAAGGGTACCGTACAGGGTAATTTTGTGGTTCTCAATCCGTACGAAGCTTCCGGACTGGTGTCCAAATTGGACATCAGCAACTTCAGCCTGGTACAAAATCCGTTGGGAACCCTTAGTCTAAATGCTGCATCCAAATCACTATCTGATTATGATTTTGATTTATCTCTCCAAAATGGGGGTGCCGATTTAACTTTGACCGGCGATTATGTCGCCAAAGAAAGCGGGGCCGAGTTGAACTTAGATCTGGACATTCAAAAATTTGAGACCAAGATTGTTCAAGCATTTTTAAATGAAGAACTGTCAAATCCCTCCGGATACATTTCGGGCAACATGAAGGTGAACGGAACACTGGCCGAACCAAACTATTCTGGAGAACTGAACTTTAATGATGTTGGCCTTACCTTATCCGCGTTCAAAACCCACTTGGGCATGGATGGCCAAACGTTAAACCTAGATGAAGAAGAAATCACTTTCGATAGTTTTAGCATTACCGATGCAGATAAGGGAACATTGGTCTTGGACGGTTCCATACTAACGGACAATCTTCTAAACCCAGGTTTTGACCTTACAATCACAGGCAAAACGTTTAAGGCACTCGACTCCAAAAAAGAAGATAATGAGCTGGTCTACGGTACAGCGGTAATTGACGCAGATATAGAGGTTACCGGTAATTTAGAGGTTCCCGTAATCAACGGAAATTTCACCATCGGCAACCAAACGGACCTCACTTATGTGGTTCCCCAAGCCCAGTATGAGATACAGGGAAGGGAAGGCGTGGTCATTTT
The DNA here is from genome assembly GCA_024743095.1 of Flavobacteriaceae bacterium. Taxonomy (GTDB): domain Bacteria; phylum Bacteroidota; class Bacteroidia; order Flavobacteriales; family Flavobacteriaceae; genus Flagellimonas. The sequence goes on along the minus strand of JANSXF010000010.1, from coordinate 64,618 downwards.
TGTAAATAGAGAAGATCCAGATGCCATATTGACAAGGGATTCCAATGAAGCTCCCGATTCTGTTTTCGCTGGCATGGACATCAACACCACTTTGGAAATTTCGGACGATGCGGTTTTTAAAATTGTTCTGGACGAAAAAACCCAGGATATGCTGCAGGCATCGGGGAATGCCAGTCTCAATTTGAATATAGATCCCAACCAGGACATTGGACTGTCGGGAAGATTGGAACTCAGTTCCGGGTTCTACAAAACAAGCCTTTACAATTTGGTAAGCCGTGAGTTTACCATCAATAAAGGCAGCAGTGTTGCATGGTCGGGAGACCCGTATAACGCCAAATTGGATGTTACCGCCACCTATGAAATCGAAACTTCAGCCGCACCCTTGATGTCTTCCATTAGTTATGGTCAGGATTCAGGGGTTTCCAACCAATACCAAAGGGCCTCCACCTTTTTGGTGTATTTGAAGATCGGAGGGGAAATAACTGGGCCGGAAATATCATTTGCCCTGGATATGCCAGAACATGCTCAGGGGGCTTATGGCGGCGGGGTTTACGGACGGATTCAACAGTTGAATCAGCAAGAATCCGAACTGAACAAGCAAGTGTTTTCGCTATTGGCGCTCAATCGGTTTTATCCAACCTCCGGAAGTGATGGGAGCGCTGGAGGTGCAGTGGCGTTGGCCCGGAACAATGTTAACAAGGTGTTGTCCGGTGAGTTGAACTCCATTTCAAACAGAATATTGGGCAATACTGGACTGGAACTGGATTTTGACTTGGACAGCTTTCAAGAAAATCAGGGTGACGGACTACAGAACAGAACACAATTGAACATCAACGCACAGAAAAAACTATTCGACGACCGCGTCATCGTTTCGGCCGGTAGTGCCGTTGATGTGGAAGGCACACCTTCCAGTTCCGAAACCGCCACGCCCGTGATCGGTAATGTAACCTTGGAGTATCTTTTGAACGAACAAGGCAATTATCGGTTGAAGGGATTTAGACGACAGGAGTACCAAAATATTATTGATGGCCAATTGATCGTTACCGGACTGGCCTTTATTTTTGATAGGGAATTCAACAAATTCAGTCAATTGTTCAATCCGATAAACCCTAAGGCCAAGGAAGAGGAAGAAGAAAAAATATCGGGACGGGATAACGACGATAAAAAACCATAATCTTAAAATTAGTTTTTGAAAGATCAACTCATAAAATATCTGTTTTGTACATGCCTTGCCGTATTGTCCTTGCAGTCTTGTAGCATAAAAAAATTCATACCTGAAGGTGAGAAACTATATACCGGAGCAAAGCTGGAACTGGACACCATTGGAGAAGTGGAAGGTTTGAAGGAGGTGAAAGCGGAACTGACCAATTTGGTCGAGCCCAATCCCAATACTTCCTTTCTCGGAATGAGACCCGGTCTGTATTTCCATTATAAAGCCCAACGAGAGAAACCCGGTTTTCTATACAAGTTTCTAAACAAATCCTTTGGTGAGGAACCTATTTATTTTTCAGGGATTGATCCTCAACGTGTGGAAGAGCTTTTAGTGAACCGTTTGGACAACAATGGTTTTTTCTACAGCAGGGCCAGCTCGGAGACCAGCGAAAAGGAGAAATATGCTTCTGTCAACTATATGGCGACGGTACAAGAACCCTATACGCTTGAGCGCTATAAGGTGGATATGGATTCGCTGCCGATATACAATGAACTATCGGACATTGTCAAGGAATCCCCACTTTCCAAGAACGACCGTTTTGATCTAGATTTATTGAAAGCGGAACGGGAACGATTGGATTTCAACCTAAAACAGCGGGGCTACTATAATAGCAACGCCAATCTTTTCATCTTTGAAGCGGACACCAATCAATATAAAAACCGAAAATTCGATCTGTTTCTTCGCTTAAAAAAGAAAGCACCCCAAAAAACCGCGATACCCTACACCATCGATTCCATAACGGTATATCCGAATTATTCGATTGAGGGCGATACCTTGCCACTTTCCAAACAGAACCTAACTACCATAAATGGCACAGATTTTATTCAGAACGAATACTATTTTAAACCTGAGTTACTGGAGACCTACATGCTCTTTAAAGAAGGTGACCTTTACAATGCCAACACCTCCAAAATCACAAGTAACCGTTTGTCCTCCTTGGGCAGTTATAAGTATGTAAACATTCAATATCGGGAACTGGATACCGCCATGGCCGATGGAAAGAGTGGCTCACTTGCGGCTGACATTTATCTGGCTCCCTTGACCAAGCGTTCCTTACGAGCAGAAATTCAGGCTGTGACCAAATCAAACGGGTTCACGGGTCCTGGCCTCCTATTGACCTACAGAAACAGAAACCTCTTTCACGGTGGAGAGACCTTAAGCCTATCCACGCATTTTTCTTACGAATCACAACTTTCCTCTGGAAACAATTCCAATTTGAGCAGCATTGCTTGGGGAATAAAAGGAGATTTGATTTTTCCGAGGTCCATTCCATTTTCACCAAGAAACTTTAGGTATTCCGTTCCCAAGACCAAGATTTCAGCAGGTGTCGATTACCTAAGACGAAGCCAATTGTTCACCTTGAGCTCCATCAACGGCTCTTTTGGATACACTTGGAAGGAAAACAGGTATGTCTATCACCAATTGGACCCGATTAGCTTAAACTACTCCAGACTCTCCAATGTAACAGATGAATTTCAACAAATACTGGACGACAACCCTTTTCTACAAAGAAGTTTTGAGCAACGTTTTATTGGCGGGCTCTTGTATGGATTCACTTACGATGAAATATCTGATCTAGATAAGGAATATCCCATTTTTTTCTCTACCAATATTGATTTGGCAGGGAACCTTTTCAGTTTGATTGATGGCGGTACTGGCACGATTCTAGGTTCAGAATATGCCCAATATGCAAAAATGGATGTCGATTTTCGTTTCTATTTGAGATGGGATAGGGAACAAACTCTGGTTTCAAGAATTTACGCAGGTTGGGGCGTGCCTTACGGAAATAGCGAAACGTTGCCATTTGTAAAACAATTCTTCTCCGGGGGTCCCTATAGCGTTAGGGCCTTTGATATCCGGTCTTTGGGGCCGGGCAACTTCAATGCAGTTGCAGACGATTCCTCCACCGATTATTTTGACCGTTCCGGTAACCTTAAGCTGGAAGCCAACCTGGAATATCGTTTCCCCATATTTTCTTATTTGAAAGGTGCCTTTTTTGTGGATGCAGGAAATGTTTGGCTTACCGGAAACTATAACGAACTGGAAAATAACCAACAAAACAGTACTTCTTCCAACTCCCTTTTTACCGATGGTAAATTTGAATCGGATTGGTTAAACGAAGTTGCTGCAGGATTTGGATTTGGTTTACGCGTAGACATCCAGAATTTTGTGATCCGGTTTGATCTGGCCTCGCCTTTTAGAGTACCCTATCAGCCTGAGAAGGACCGCTGGAATGTTCCCTTCTTTGGAAACAACGGCAACAAGGCTACATTGAACTTTGCTATTGGTTACCCCTTTTAATCCTTGATGATATCCATCTTCCTCAACAGGAAGGACGCATTCATATTTTGGCAGACACCCTCTTTAAACTTATAATCAAAAAAGAGTTCACCATCCACAATTTGTGCATCAAAATAACGATTTTCAACCTCTGGAAGCTCATCGGCAAGGGTGCACAAGCTCAAATCGTGCGTGGCCACCATTCCTGTAGAGCCGTTCTTCACCAATCGTTCCACAAACTTTTTGGAGCCTTCGGCCTTGTCCACGCTGTTGGTGCCTTTTAATATTTCATCCAGGATTACAAAGCAGTCGTCCTTTTCCAACTCATCCACGATATATTTTAAGCGTTTGAGCTCGGCATAAAAATAAGAGGTTTCGTCCGTCAAGGAATCCGAAGAACGCATACTGGTCAACAAACGTACAGGATTATAATGTACCTCTTTCCCCTTTACTGGCAGGCCCATGTTCGCCATAACTATCTGCAGGCCAATAGCACGTAAAAATGTACTTTTCCCGGCCATATTGGCCCCGGTAACAATACAGAAGCGGCCTTTTCCTATTTCAAAATCGTTCAGAATATTTTTTTGAGGATCCACAAGAGGATGCCCCACTTCCTTGACACTTAGTACAGCATCATTCTGCACCAATGTTGGATAGGTATGATCGGGATGATTAAAGGCATATGTACCCAAGCTGATGTATGCATCAAACTGCGCAATGGCAGAAAACCAATCTTCGACCTCATCCCCATATTTTTTGACCCAAGATTCGACCTTATAAGCATAATATAAGCTGTAAAGACCCAGTCCCTGGGCAAAAAATAAAACAATCAGATTGAACTGCTGTTCCAACATCGTCGTACTCTGGGAGAAACGCTTAAATATTTTTGATATCTTCTCCCCTTTCACCTCCAACTTCTTCTGAAGTTCTTGCAACAATTCCGAAGAAAAAGTCTGCTTTTCAAGTTCAGAAATCAACCGTTGGTGCTGCTGGATGGTTTCTTGAGCCTCTGATACATTTGTAGTGAAAGCGATGATACTCTTTCCATAGCGGCCTACGATACCTACACCCAAAAAGTACCAAAATAGTATCAAACTTTCGGGTACCTGCCCCATAACTACCAAAGTGATAAATAAAATTGATAACACAACAAAAATCAGAGGTACAATTGCCGCCCACTTGGGCATAAACGGTTTGTGGTTTTTCATCCAATCGGAAACCACATCTGGAGAAATCTTTGGTTGTGTTTCTCCCGCAAGAGCCGAAAAATGTTGACGCCATTCGGGCAACTGGGCCAGCTCTTGAACTGCAGCTTGCTTTCGGTCCATATCCTTTGGATATCCGTCCAACAACAGGCCTGAAAACACTTCTCGCCCTTGCACCAAGACAGTACGGTTGGCGTACTGATAAAAAGATCCCCTACCGAACAAATCAAGGTCCTGTGCATATGGGTGGTCCGGTTCTAAAAACGCCTTGCCATCTGGTAAATGGTGAAACTTACGTGCCAAAACATCCAGTTCGGTCGTATTGATCTCAATAAGGCGTTGCACGTATCCCTTATGCCGTTTTACGTTGCTGAACCGAGTGACCAAATACAAAAACAGGATGAAGCCAACAGGCAACAACACAAATAACAACGAGTTGCCCCAAAGAAAATAGACACCTAATGCCATAGCCACAAAAACAGATAGTCGCAATGTAGCCAATAGGCCCAATCGTTTTTTAACTTGTTGAAGTTCTTGCTGATGTTTTTCTCGTTGGGAGGTATAAAAGCCCTTTAAATCTTCCATGTACTATCAACCTAAATTGTTGAGCTCTTGTTGAAGCTTTTTGGTTAATCCGGATACGACCAAATCATAGGAATGGTCAACTAAATCATTAATCAATTCAGGTGGGAGTTGTTCCATAAACAATGTGTTCCAATGCTTTTTACTCATGTGGTAACCCGGTATAATGGCACCATCGTGTTCCTCGCGGAGCTCCTCGCTTCTTTCGGGGTCGCACTTTAAATTACATTGGGACGGGAGCCGTTCCAAAGGGACCAGGGCAAACATTTTCCCCATTACCTTAAATACCAAAGTATGGGCATCAAAAGGCAATTCCTCTGCCACTCCCTTTTTGCTCAGGCAAAGTTCCCTAAGCTCCTCTACATTCATTGTTGTATTCCCTCGGAGTCGTAAACAATGACCTTTTCCCACAGGTCTTCACACTCTTCTATAAACACCATGTGTGGTGGTTCCTCTTGATATGCTGCTTGGTCTTCCGCGGATTCAAACGATAGGATCAAGGAGTAGGTAAACGAATCATCGACCACATCGCGGATCGCCCTTGGTGGTTTGCCTATGAATTTGGTCTTGGCATACTCGGAACTGTTCAAAAACTTGGTCAACGAGGCTTCAAAGGTATCCCTGGCCTCTTGGCTATCGGGATTCTTGAACCAAAAGAACACGGTATGTGTAAAAGTGTGGTCAAAATTAGTCTTCATTTCGCTTTTGGTTTGTTCACAACTGGAGGCCAAAACGCCTACCAAGAGCAAGGTTATTATTTTTGTTTTCATACTATTCTTCTAAAGATTGTTTTTCCCTGTTCGATATTTCAAGGGCGGAATAATCCAATGTCCACCCAATGGTCTCTACTATTTTCTCCACCACCAAAACGGCTTGCAAGGCTTCCATTCTTGCTGTTTCCATTAGTCCGCTCTCAGGTATCTTTTGTTTGATGTGCTCCTTGGCCTCTTGGTTGAGATTGGTCAGATCTGTGGGCGAAAAGCTGTTGAAGATACCATTTTTAATGTCATAAAACTGAAGGTCGGGCTCAATGGACAATACTTCCGGTTCCGGAAAATGGCTCAGCACTATCTTCTTGTTCTGGTTTTCGGCCTTCATGTTGAGCTTGTTCAGATCATAGCCGATGTGTGCTTTGGCCTTGATGACTATCAATGCTTTCTTCTTACTACGGAACAGGCTCATAAAGCTGTCCTTGGTATTCTCATAGTGATATATCTCTGCAAAATCACCTTCCACTGATACCAATTTGCAAACGCTTCGGATTTTATTGAGAATTACGGTGGACTGCTCCTCCGTAATTTCCCTGTCCTTCTTTTTTCTAAATAGGGAATAGACCCAATACATCAATATTGCACCCAGAATCAACCCTAAAACTATATCTACAATGTCTCCCATGTTACTTGCCTATTTCACCCAAATGGGTAAACCTGAATCCCTTGTCAAATTTTAATCCGTAGCCAAAAATTCGGTCCAACGCAGAGTGCGAAAACAGAATTATCCCTATCAATTGGCATAAAGGTATGGAAAAGTAGATGCCCGTTAAATAGAATATAATGGCAACCCCCTTATGATGGAACAGGTTATAACAAAAGGCGCCGGCCTTATCTCCGAAAAGGTAGCCTACCATACCGATATCGGGGGTCAAAATCAACACTATAAACCACCACCAAGCATAGTCCAATAGACTGAACAGATAAATGCCAAAAGCAAACATCATGGCTTCTTCCAGTTTTAGGGTCGTCTTCATTTAGTTGTCTTCAATTTTAAAAAGTACCGGCCTGCAAGGACTTGCATCGTTCTCAAAAGGCGCTACTTGCAAGTTTAAGAAATAGGTGCCGTCCTCCACAGGGTTGGGAACATAAATAAATTCCGTAATGGTCGCTTTCGTCCTTGGCTTGCCAGCCATGTTCCAAAAAGCTTTGTGCGACAACAATTCCCCTCCATCCCTTTCCTTATCCACCGATGGAAGGTCGACCAGTAAGTGTTCCACTCCTTTTTTCACCAGATACTTGGCTGCATTCTCCATGAGGTAAGGTGGATTTGAATCTGAATATCTTTTGGACTTTTTGTCCCCTAAATTCGGCAGGGTGCGTATCACTACGGCTTGTCGTTTTTTGTTTCCCAAGGCATATTTCAATTGCTTTTCGGAGATAATAAAATCACCGTTCAATTGTTCGGGTGCCACTGTGATCACTTCCGCCAAAAAGAAGAATTTCTTTAACCTTTTATTGATGGAATTGAACTCTTCTGATATATGTCCCAAACATTCGGTATGTGTTACATGCGAATGAGGGTTGAACCAAATATCGTTGAAATTGGTGGATGCTCCCTCGGTTACCTTGCCCACAAATCCATCCTCTTCGTGCGGTGTGATTTTTGGCGGGTCCAAATACCACGCATTTACGTTTTTGTCGCCACCTTTGAGAGGAATGGAGATATCAAGCGGTTTGGCCAGGTCTATTTTATAGTTTCGGGAATTGTGTTTTATGGTGGCAATCAAATTAGGTTTCTTTTAAACTTTCCTTATGTTCCGGGAATTAATTCTACTTTATTTCTTCCTGCTCGTATGCAGGACCGACAATTTACTACTTTATGTTAAGCATAAAAAGGTCCGATGCAATTCCATCCGCCAAAAACTTGCCTTTTTTGGTCGTTAGCAATTTTCCATCTTTGATTAGCAGTAGTTCCTGTTCCAGAAATTTGGACGATTGTTGATTGATGTACCTCAGATAATTTTCTCCAAATTCACTTTCTATTCTAGCCAAATCCACGCCCCAAATGGTCCGTAGGCCCGTCATTACATATTCGTTGTACCTATCTGTCATGGAAAGTGTCTCAATTTCCATGGGCAATTTGTCCTCTTCGATTTTTTTGATGTAGGTCGGGTTGTTCCGTATGTTCCAGCTGCGATGTGTTCCATCAAAAGAATGAGCCGATGGCCCAACGCCCAAATAAGTTTTGCCCAACCAATAGGCAGTGTTGTTTCTGGAGAAATAATCAGGCTTGCCAAAGTTGGAAATTTCATAATTGACAAATCCTTCAGCTTCCAACATATCCACCAGAATATGAAACTGTTCTTGAGCCTGCTCATCGTCCACATCGGGAACAACACCTTTTTCTATAAATGTTTTTAGGGCGGTTCGGGGTTCGACCGTTAGTGCATAGCTGGAAATATGGGGCAGGCCAAAATCCAATGCCTTTTGGACATTGGCCTTCCAACGGTCATTGCCCATGCCTGGGATGCCATAAATCAAATCGATGGTAATGTTATCAAAATACTGGATGGCTTCTTTGATGCATTTTTCAGCTTCTCTTGCATTGTGGGCGCGGTTCATCAGTGTCAAATCTTCATCAAAAAAAGATTGGATACCGACGCTGAGACGGTTTATGTCACTTTTAGATAGTTGGTTGATCCGCTCGCTGGACAAGTCATCCGGGTTGGCCTCCAAAGTTATTTCTGGATCATCAATTATCTTGTAATTGTCGTAAACTGTCTGAATCAAGTGTTCAATTTCATCATTGGATAAAACCGATGGCGTTCCCCCACCAAAATAAATGGTCTCGATAACATCATCTACCTCTGATTTACGCAAAACCAATTCTTTGGCAATGGCAGTGACCATGACTTCACTTTTACCCAATTGCGTAGAAAAGTGGAAATCACAATAGTGGCAAGCTTGCTTGCAAAATGGCACATGGATATAGACGCCGGCCATACCTTAACGAAGTTTGTCCGGATTTTGTTTAATAAATGCTTCCCAACCCGTATAACCCTTACCGACCTCTACCCTGCCCTCGTTGTAGAAATGGCAAACCGCAGCCGCAAGACCATCGGTACTGTCAAGGTTTTTGGGCAAACTTTTCAGTTTTAAGACACTTTGAAGCATACGTGCCACTTGTTCCTTGCTGGCATTTCCATTTCCTGTGATGGCCATTTTTATCTTTTTGGGCATGTACTCGGTAATCGGTATCTCCCTGGATAATCCTGCCGCCATTGCCACTCCTTGGGCACGCCCCAATTTGAGCATGGACTGTACGTTTTTACCGTAAAAGGGGGCTTCAATGGCAATTTCATCGGGGTAATAGGTGTCAATAAGCTCCAACGTGCGTTCGAATATAAGTTTGAGCTTGGTATAGGGGTCATCGTACTTTTTGAGCATCAACTCGTTCATCTGTACAAAGTGCATCTGTTTGTTGATGACTTTGATGATACCGAAACCCATAATCGTGGTTCCCGGATCTATTCCCAATATAATTTTTTCTGTAGCCAAATTAGTTGGTGTTTAATACCAGCGGAAGCCTAAAACGTAGACTTACGGGATTTCCTCTTTTCAATGCAGGAGCTACGGTGGTCAGGTCGTTCAAACGTTCGGAGATTTTGGTATTGAAATCCGATATTTCGTTTAGTACGGATGTTTTTTCCTCCACGTTCAACACCGAAATAAAACCGTGCTCATCAATCAAAAAATCAATGTACACCGTGTCGTTCATATCGTTGCGAACCTGAAACTTAAGTCCGGCCAAAGCTTCGGAAAAATATTCGGTGATTACGTTCTGGAAGCACTCCTGTTGCGCATCTTTGGGAGCCGTTTCGTCGCAATCATCGAAAAGTGGATATTGGTCCACATCGTTCCAATCGATGGCCATAAGTTCCTCGTTCACCAATTTTCGGGTCTTATCCTCCTTGGACTCGAACAGTTCGCAGGACACGAACAACCCCATAAAAATGATTAACAAAACAAACTTCTGCATGACAGCCCCTAGAATTTGGCTGAAATTACGACATTTTGAAGAAATCAGTTGCTGGCAAAATGGATTTCCTCCTTTATTTCGGAAATGCGGTTTTGTACCCGTTCCTTGAGCCAAGGAACCAAATCAGGGTACATCTCGAGCAGCTTTTCATAATAATTTAATCGAGTTTTAGGGTCTTTGTAGTATTCATCAGCCAAAATACAGATTTGGTAATAGTTGTAATAATTGTCCTTGTTCTCTTCCCAAGCCTTTACATAGTGATCCATGGATTTTTTGGTCTGTCCCTGCAATCTAGCGATTCGACCAAGGCTTGCATATTCCTGAGGGAATGAGGACATTCGTTCCTCTATAGATCTTTCGATATAGTATTGGGCACTGTCCAATTGCTGTTCTTCAAAAAATACATCTCCCAAACCAATGTACGCTGCTGCAACTTTATCTGGAAAACCGCTTAATTTGTGATAGGTCTCCAATGCCTTTTCGGGTTCCCAGTTTCGGAAATAACAAAAGGCCAATTTTTCATAAACAAAAGGCTTTTCCTCCCCCAATTCCAATAACCGTTCAAAATGGGGAATAGCTAATTGAAACTGTCCATTATTAAAAAAGGCCAATGCCTTTAAATTGATCATGGCCACATCTTTCTCGTAAAAACGAAGCCCCTTATCAATATAGACCAAGGCAGAATCCTTTATTTCTTGCCCTACATAATATTTGCCCAATGCGTATAAACTCCGTAAATGGGTACTGTCCATTTCCACGGCAGCCTTGAATGCCCTGTTGGCTCTATCAGCTTTATCCAAGGATTCATAGTTTCTTCCCAAATAATAAAAATACTCAGGGTTTTGGTTATTGGATGTTGTCAAAACATTGAACATCTTCAGCGCGGAACCGAAATCCTTTGTTTTCAACAACAGCTTGCCCAGTTCAAATCGTGCAAGTTCCGAACCCGGGTCCTTTTTCACAATAGCGGTATACTGCGAAATGGCCTTATCGAAATTGCCTATGGCATTGTAAGCTCTCGCTATTTGTAGATTTGATTTTTCGTCCCCAATCTTTGCATATGCATTGATAGCTGAAGCATAGTTCCCCAAAGCATACAAACTATCAGCCAGGGACAAAGCCGATGTTTGTGCACCGGCTTTAATTGAGAACAAAATCAAAAATGGAATGTAGATGACTTTTGTTTTACGCATCAATATCTATTGATTTAGTCCTTTTGATTACCAATTAGATATTTGTACCAATTTATCAGGAAGACCTATGTATTGGAATTTTACAACATCACCTTTCTCAGCTTCAATTGAAAAAACCCCATTGAAATCTGACACCACTCCAGATGATTTACCTTCAATGGAAATATTAACACCTGGTATTCCCAATGACTTACTGTCTTTTACAACTCCCTCATAAACGGTATTTGTATTCTTTTTAACAAGAAGGCCATCAATTTGCATATGGTCCACAGTACTATTGTTCGATGTTTTATCATTTTCATCATTCAACCGAAAGGTGATTGGAATGGAAAATGATACTTCTACCTCTTCTCCAACATGCTTTCCCGGTTGCATTTGTGGCAATCGTTCTATGATTCTGAGAGCTTCATTTTCCAACAGCTCATGTGGCCCACGCTTTCTTATATCCGTGATCATTCCATCCTTCCCAATCATAAAAATCACACTCACCCTTCCTTGTATACCCATTTCTTGAGCCTTTTTTGGATAATTAAAATGCTTTTTTATATGCTTCACAATCTGCTCATTGAAGCAAGCTTTTTTATCATCAGCATCTTCGCATCCCGGGAAGATGGGAACTTCATCAACATTCGCGAAAGGAATCCCAATTCTTTCCCCTCTTTGCTTACTGACCTCCTTTTCATCATTCCCTTGGAGCCTGAATGTTATTGGAATGGAAAAAGGTACCTTGACCGTCTTACCTTCGTGTTTGCCCGGTTGCATTTGTGGCAACTTAGCTAAAATTCTCTTGGTTTCTTCTTCCAACAGTTCGTGTGGGCCTCTCATGTTGATATCGACCACCTTCCCTTCTTCATCCATTACAAAAATGGCACTTACTCTTCCTTGAATCCCAAAAGCTTGTGCTTCATCAGGATAATTAAAATGTTTACGGATGTGTGCTTGAATTTTTTCTTGGAAACAAGCCCTTTTATCTTCGGCATTTTCACAGCCTGGAAAAACAGGCACTTCATCAATAACTCCAAACGGAATCTCATTGGCAACGGCCAGGGATACCCCATCTACTGATTCGAGACCATTGTCTTCCTTGTTCAACTGGCAAGACGTATATAACAACATGCCCAATACAAGGGGCAACAACAATACATACTTTAATTGCCAAACGGCTTTGGACTTCTTTTTTTGTAACATGACTATTCGTTTTTTGATTAGTGATCGATTAAAAAATTGATTGACAAAACTGATGTTCTGCGTATGGAACGCTTCCGACAACAGCATTTCAAAGTGTGCTTCCTTGTTTTGCTTGACTGCCTTTTCATCGGCAATAAATTCATGAAGCTCGGCCACCCGTTTCTGATAGATATATACCAAGGGATTGAACCAAAATATGATTCGGGACAACTCAAAAAAGAGTAGATCAAGGGAGTGCAACTGTTTTACGTGTACCAATTCGTGAGCCAAAATATTGGCCTCCTTTTCCCTATGAATCCCATCTCCCATAAAAATGTTCCTAAAAAATGAGAATGCGGTCACACTTTTTGGGACGATGATCTTGGTAAAGTCTTTAAAGTATTTGACCTCACCTTTCTTGCGGAGCCTCGCTATCTGATATAGTTTGATTACAAACCAAGAAGCAGCCAAAATGCTTCCAGCTCCCAAAACCAAATACGGCCATGGAATACGTTCCAAAAAACTGGCTTCATCAACTCCAGGACCTAAAACTACACCATTCAGTTGTGTTAAAAATACAGTCGTGGTCTCCAACCCCTGTGGCATAGTGGTTTGGAACGCTTGGACCTTTACCCAAGGTAATATCAGGGAAAGAGCAAACGTACACAACAGATATGCACGGTTCCATTGAAAAAAGGTCTCTTTCTTTAGAAAAAGGTCGTAGGCCAACAAAAAGACCAATTGAAATGCCAAGGATTCTAATATGTAGGTAATCATTGCCCTTTGTCTTTAATGTTTTTCATAATCTCTTCGAGTTCCTTCAAGCTGATATCATTTTTATTCATGAAAAAAGATACCATGCTGCTAAATGATCCTTGGAAATATCCATCCATCAAGGTGTTCAAGCGTTGGTTGCTGTACTCTTCCTTTTTCATCAAAGGAAAGTACACATGTCCCTTGCCCACTTTTTCATGGGATACAAAACCTTTGTCCTGCAAAATCCTGACAATAGTGGATACGGTATTATATGCCGGTTTTGGCTCTGGGAGTTCATCCAGAATTGCGGCTACATTTCCTTTTTTAATTTTCCAAAGGAGCTGCATTACCTCTTCTTCTGCCTTGGTGAGTTGTTTCATTTTTCAACTAATTTTTTAGTTCAATATGAATCAAATATAACTAAATATTTAGTTTTAACTAATTTTTTAGTTTAAAAATTAGGTTTTGTTTGTAACAATTGTCCGCTACATTTGTCTAACAGTAAAACACAGCCATGGATATTGCACTGCTCATTTTAGGTTTTCTTTTGATGTTGGTCGGGATATTGGGCAGTTTTTTGCCAGTTTTGCCAGGTCCGCCCATTAGCTGGGTTGGTCTGCTATTGCTTTACTTGACCAAAGCTGTTCCGGACAACTGGTGGGTTCTAGGTGTCACTTTTATAATTGCGATAGCCATAACCATTTTGGATTATGTGATTCCTGCCATGGGCACCAAAAGGTTCGGTGGCAGCAAAGCTGGTATGTGGGGCACTATTGTTGGGTTGCTCGTTGCTATTTTTGTCCCGGTTTTTGGCCCCTTGGGAATTATTATTTGGCCATTTATTGGGGCTCTGGTCGGTGAATTATTGAACAAAGCCAATAAAAAAACCGCCATGAAAGCGGCTTTTGGTTCATTTTTAGGTTTTTTGACGGGTACTTTTATGAAGTTTGTCGTTACGCTTCTGTACGCTATTTTTTACGTTTATATTGCAATCAAGTACGCCGGCGACCTGTTCACCTTTAGTTAGTCAAACCACTCCACTTTATTTTCCATGGGAGTTCTTGCCGATGGAATGACCTCTCCATCAAAATACCCCATATAAAAGAAGCCCAAACATTTTTCACCCTCCTTCAAATCAAAGAACTCATCCATGTATTTAATGAGCCCTGGCGAAGACCAATAACTACCGATCCCAAGTTCGGTGCAGCACAACCACATGTTTTGTACCGCCATGGCCGTTGAAGCGATTTCCTCCCACTCGGGCAAACTTTCTTTTGGGTCCCTTTGCATGCAAATTGCGATCACAGCTCCTGAATTTGATGGGTTGAACTGTAATTTTTTAATCTTCATTTGTTTTGGATTGGCGTCCGTTTCTTCATATTTGTTTGAAAGGAAAATACCAAGTTCCTGTTTCTTTTCCCCAGTAATTACTTTAAAGCGCCAAGGTTCTGTTTTTTTATGGGTTGGGGCCCAATTGGCAGCTTCCAATATCTTTTCCAAAGTTTCTTTGGCAATGGGCCTATCAATATATTGCTGAGGAAAAATGCTTCTCCTCTCCTTTATCAAATCAAAAATCATAATACTGTTTTAAGTTGAATTTCAAAGTTACGCTCCAAAACGTTGTCATCATAATTTCATGAGCAAGTCCATACATTTTTGAAGCGCGGGGTTTCTATTATCCGTCTTCCATACCATGCTCAGCACCGCCCGTTGTTTAATACTTTTCATTTCGATGAACTTGACCTTCATCTGGAACCCATATTGAAGCGTCGTTGGTACAATGGCAATGCCCAATCTGTTCTCCACCAATTTGAAAATGGTCTGTGCATGCACCGATTTGTGCGACACATTGGGAACAAATCCACTGTCCTCACAAATACTGAGCACCGTATCGTAGTACATCGGGCTGTAATCCTGGGAAAAGAGGATAAAATCTTCATTCGCCACTTGATCGATGTTCTTAAAATCGGCTTCATCCAAAGGATGTCCTACTGGCAGTACCAAAGAAAAAGTGTCCTCAAAAACCGGTTTCACATCCAATCCTTTCGGTACCCGTGACAGTCGCACAAAGCCCAAGTCCAAACGGTCCGCCAATATCGCACTGATTTGGGCACGGTTGGAAAGTTCCTCCAAAGTGGTATGGACTGTTGGGTATTTTTCCTTCAATCCCAGCAATAAATTGGGCACCACATTTTGCATGGCCGAACCCAAAAAACCGATTCGCACCTCCCCCAATTGCCCTTCTCCTATAAGTTTTATCTGTTTTTTGGTCTGCTCCAGATGATTTAAGATAAACTCGACCTCCTTTTTTAAAAACTCCCCCGCAGGAGTCAGGCTCACCTTTTTCTTGTCCCGAACAAACAATTGAGTATCCAAAATCTCCTCCATTTGTTTGATTTGGGTACTCAAGCCGGGTTGGGAAATAAACAATTTTTCAGCCGCCTTTCTATAATGGAGTTCTTCGGCCACGGCCAAAAAATAGATGAAATGTCGAAGTTCTATTTGATAATTCATGCTTATTGATTGTTACAAAAATAAGTATTGGCAATTATTAATCATACTTCTTAATTTTAGAAAAAAGATAAAAGCATGTTGAAAGACCGAACATTTCAATTTGGCGAAGACCATCTAACTGCAAGTATAGCTTTGGGCATGGCCCATGGCACCATAAAAGGTATTTTCTCAGATCAATGCCTAAAAAATGTAAATACGAGTTACCAACGCGTGCAGCGTATCGTAGAAAAAGGAGATACAGTGTACGGCATCAATACAGGCTTTGGTCCTTTGTGCAGTACCAGAATATCCAAGGAAGACACCAAAATCCTTCAATCCAATATATTGCAAAGTCATAGCGTAGGAGTGGGACGACCCATTTCAACGGAGCTGGCAAAAATCATGTTGATCCTTAAAATCCATGCCTTGGCCAAAGGCTTTTCGGGCATTGCCGAAACGACTTTGCAACGCATGCTTTGGCATTTGGAGAACGACGCCATTCCTGTGGTCCCCTCTCAAGGTTCAGTTGGAGCTTCTGGCGATTTGGCACCACTTTCACATTTATTTTTGCCATTGATAGGTTTGGGAAAAGTGGCATACAAAGGAAAGATCATCCCAACCGAGGAATTATTCCAAAAAACCGGATTACAACCTTTGGAACTGGGTCCAAAAGAAGGGCTTGCCCTGATCAATGGAACCCAATTCATCGCTGCCCACGGGGTGATGGTCGTATACAAACTACAACATTGTTTACGACATGCCGATATCATCGGCGCCATGATGCTCGAAGGACTACAAGGTTCCATGAAACCATTTTTTGAAGAATTGCACGAACTACGCCCCTTCAAGGGCAATCAACATGTGGCCGGTAGGATACGTACCCTGCTTCAAGGTTCGGAAATTCTGGAAGACCACATCGATTGTGAACGGGTACAAGACCCCTACTCCTTGCGTTGCATGCCCCAAGTGCACGGCGCATCACGTAATGCTTGGCTTCACTTGAAAGAATTGTTGGAAATTGAACTTAACTCGGTAACCGACAATCCTGTCATCATAAATGATGAACTGACCATCAGCGGTGGAAATTTCCATGGGCAACCCTTGGCCCTGGCCTTGGATTATGCCGCTTTGGCCGCTTCAGAAATTGGAAATATCTCCGACCGGCGCATTTACTTGGCGCTGGAAGGCAACAGTCCAGGTGTTCCCAAATTATTGATGAACAATACAGGTATCAATTCGGGCTATATGATCTTACAATATACTTCCGCGGCATTGGCCAGCGAGAACAAAAGCCTATGCTTCCCCGCCAGTGCCGACAGCATTCCCACTTCCTTGGGGCAGGAAGACCATGTGAGTATGGGGTCCATCAGCGGTAGAAAAGCGCTCAACATTATTGAGAATGTAGAGAAAATCCTCGCCATCGAACTATTGACCTCAGCACAGGCCTTCGAATACAGAAAACCATTAAAATCGGGTATTCTGTTGGATGAAATCCATACGTTTTTGAGAACCAAGGTCGCCTTTGCAGAAAATGACCGCGTCTTTGCAGACGATATTGAAAAAGGAATTGAAATCATCCAAAATAAGGAAATCATTGATTTGGTAGACCATGTGATGGACGAAAAACAGCTAAAGTGGAACGCACCACATCTTGATGAATTTGAAACATACTAAAATGAACAAACCACTTTTAATAGGACCTTTTACCCAATTGCTTCCCATGACGGGACTCCCTTTAAAAGGAGCGCTCAAAGATGAGCAACTGCCCATCATCGAAAACGGCGGCATTTTGGTTTCCGAAGGAAAAATTCTCAAAGTAGGTGTTTTTGATAACTTGAAATCAGAAGATACCGACATCCACCATATCGAAGGAGCACATGTTTGCCTACCTGGTTTTGTTGACTCCCATACCCATATTTGTTTTGGCGGAACGCGTGCCCGTGACTATGCCTACCGGAATGCAGGAAAAACCTATTTGGAGATTGCCAAGGCAGGTGGTGGTATTTGGGATACGGTAACCCAAACCCGAAAAGCATCACAAGATAAATTGGTAAAAGGTATCATTGCCAGAAGTCAAAAACATCTCAAGAATGGCGTTACCACCATTGAAGTGAAAAGTGGTTACGGTCTTTCCGTTGATGAAGAGTTGAAAATGCTACGCGCCATCAAACAGGCCAACCAGACCTCAAATGCAACTTTGGTCCCAACATGTTTGGCCGCACATATGAAACCCAAAGATTGGAATCAAAACGAAGATTATTTGGATGTGGTCATCAACGAATTGTTCCCCATCATAAAAACCGAAAACTTAACCCTTCGTGTAGATGCCTTTGTGGAAGAAAGTGCCTTTTCCCCGGAGGAAATCAAGCCCTATTTTCAAAAAGCAAAGGAAATGGGATTCGATATTACCGTACACGCAGACCAATTTACCACAGGTGGCAGTCAAGTTGCCGTAGATTTTGATGCTGTAAGTGCCGACCATTTGGAAGCCAGTACCGAAAAGGAAATCCAGTTGCTCGCCCAGAGCAACACCATTGCCACAGCATTGCCCGGGGCATCCATCGGTTTGGGATGTGCCTACACCCCTGCCCGTAAAATTTTGGATGCAGGCGGCGCTTTGTCCATTGCCAGTGATCATAATCCAGGTTCTGCTCCCATGGGCGACCTGTTGACCCAAGCCAGCATCTTGGGAACCTTTGAAAAACTCTCCAACACCGAGGTTTTGGCCGGCATCACCTCTAGGGCAGCAGCTGCTTTACGTTTGACGGACCGCGGAAAATTGGAAGAAGGAGCGCTAGCAGACTTTGTGGTGTTCCCTACGGACAACTATCAAGAAATCACCTATCATCAAGGGCAATTAAAGCCAAGTCAAGTTTGGAAAAAAGGAACTCACATCCACTAAAATTTTAAATCATGACTGAATTTCAGCAACAGATACTACAAGGCATACCCGATCAGCTTCCCGCAAAAAAAGCCTATCCCAAAAATGGGAATCCGGCTCCAAAGCGTAAAGACATTCTTTCCAAAGAAGAGAAAAAATTGGCCATACAAAATGCACTACGTTATTTTCCCGAAGCTTGGCACAAAGAGCTCGCTTCGGAATTTGCCGAGGAACTCAAAACCTATGGTCGTATTTATATGCATCGGTTCAAGCCCGATTATGAAATGTATGCTCGACCTATTTCGGAATACCCCGCCAAAACGCATCAAGCGGCAGCCATTATGCTCATGATCCAAAATAATTTGGATCCTGCCGTGGCACAACACCCCGAGGAACTGATTACTTACGGAGGAAACGGAGCAGTATTCCAAAGCTGGGCACAGTACCTGCTCACCATGAAATATTTGGCGGAAATGACCGAGGAACAGACCTTGAACATGTATTCGGGCCACCCCATGGGACTTTTTCCGTCATCCAAAGAAGCACCACGCGTAGTGGTTACCAATGGCATGATGATTCCCAATTACTCCAAACCCGACGATTGGGAACGTTTCAATGCGCTTGGCGTCACCCAATACGGTCAAATGACCGCAGGTTCCTACATGTATATTGGCCCACAAGGTATAGTCCATGGAACGGCCATCACGGTCATGAATGCGTTCCGGAAAGTATTGGACAAAAATGAATCCCCCAAAGGCAAGATTTTCTTGACCGCTGGACTCGGCGGCATGAGCGGCGCACAGCCCAAAGCAGGAAATATTGCAGGTGGAATCACCATTTGTGCGGAAGTCAACCCCGAAGCCGCAAAAAAGCGTCACGACCAGGGTTGGGTGGATGAATTGTTGGTGGATTTAGACCTACTGGCCGTCCGAACCAAAGAGGCTGTTGAAAACAAGGAAGTGGTTTCCTTGGCGTACATTGGCAATGTGGTGGACGTTTGGGAACGTTTTTACGAAGAGGGTATTTTTATTCATCTGGGCTCCGACCAAACCTCGTTGCACAACCCTTGGGCGGGCGGTTACTATCCTGTTGGACTTTCGTTTGAGGAATCCAACGATTTAATGGTTGACAATCCCGAAGCCTTCAAGCAAAAAGTACAGGAATCATTAAGAAGACAGATCAAAGCCATCAACAAGCACACCGCAAAGGGCACCTACTTTTTTGATTACGGCAATGCCTTTTTGTTGGAAGTCTCACGAGCGGGCGGCGATGTAATGGCCAAAAACAAGATCGACTTTAGATATCCATCCTACGTACAGGATATTTTGGGGCCCATGTGTTTCGATTACGGCTTTGGCCCCTTCCGGTGGGTCTGTACCTCCGGTGACCCAAAAGACCTCCAAAAAACGGATGCCATTGCACTTGAGGTCATGAAAAAGATAAAATCCGAAGCTCCAGAAGAAATCCAACAACAAATGCAGGACAACATCAAATGGATTTCGGAAGCGGAGCGCAACAAATTGGTGGTAGGCTCACAAGCTCGGATTCTTTATGCCGATGCCGAAGGACGAAGTGAAATTGCCAATGCCTTTAATACGGCCATTGCCAAAGGAGAAATCAGTGCTCCCATAGTTTTGGGACGGGACCATCATGATGTTAGTGGAACCGATTCACCTTTCCGGGAATCCAGCAATATTTACGACGGTAGCAAGTTCACCGCCGATATGGCCATTCAAAATGTGATTGGAGATAGTTTTAGAGGGGCCACCTGGGTTTCCATCCACAATGGTGGCGGGGTTGGCTGGGGCGAAGTCATCAATGGTGGATTTGGTATGGTGCTCGACGGTTCCGAAGAAGCCGCTAACAAATTGAAAAAGATGTTGTTTTTTGATGTGAACAACGGAATCTCTCGAAGAAGCTGGGCAAGGAACAAAGAAGCCCGCTTTGCCATTGAACGAGAAATGGAGCGCTCCCCTAATTTAAAGGTAACTTTGCCGTATCTTGTAGCTTCCGATATTTTGGACCATCTTTTTTAATGTGATGAAACACTACGAACCCCCGAAAAAAGACCTTTGGACAGGAAGGATTTCCAACAAATGGCTATATCTGCACGAAAAAGTGCATTGTACGCCCTTGGAAGAACTTCCCGAAGCACAGAAAAAATCCATTGCCCTATTGGGCTACGCCTGTGATACCGGTGTGAACCGTAACCAAGGTCGTATAGGTGCCGAAGACGGCCCAGATGCCATCAAAAGCAGTTTTTCCAAAATGCCCAACCATTTGGGAAGCAATGTACTGTTACACGATGTAGGTTCCATTACCTGCACCAATAGCGATATGGAATCTGCCCAAGAACAACTTGCGGAATCAGTGACGACTCTTTTGGAAAAAAAACAGTTCCCGATTGTTTTAGGAGGCGGGCATGATATGGCTTACGGCCACTATAACGGCATCAAAGCCTATTTGGATGCCAAAAAAGAAGGGCAGACCATCGGTATCATCAATTTTGATGCGCATTTTGATTTGCGAAAAAATACGGGGCAGAGCAATTCGGGCACCCCGTTTTATCAAATCGCCAAGGACTGTGAAAAAAGGGGCATCGATTTTAACTATCTCTGTCTCGGTATCCGAAAGGATGCCAATGACCGAAATCTATTTCAAATGGCCAGGGACCTCGATGTCATCTATGTAATGAACGATACCTTCCAAATTCCCTTACTGGAAGAAATCACCACCTGGATCAATGCCTTTGCCAAAAATGTGGACCATATCTATGTGACCATCGACTTGGATGGGTTCTCTTCGGCCTACGCACCCGGGGTCAGTGCTGCTTCGCCCATGGGTTTTAGCCCGTATATGGTTTTGGAATGTTTGAAAACGATCATTGGCTCGGGAAAGTTGATCAGCATGGACATTGCCGAGATGAATCCGAAGTACGATATTGACGGACAAACTGCTAAACTGGCGGCTTCGCTGGTACATCATGTGGCACATAGCATTTCTGGAAGTTAATTTCAGTCTCAACCACAAACAAAAAAAGCCTTCCAAAAGGAAAGCCTTTCATTGGCGAGCATCAGTTTGATGCTTCAACCTGATTCCAATCATCGCGACTGGAATCCAACACAACGGTACAAAGATAGCAAAGGATTTTGAACTTGCCGTCTTTTCAATAAAAATCAGGTTAAAATCATCCCCAGGAAACAAGTTTCTTATTCTATTCGGAACATAGCCAATGGTTTGAAACGAATGGCTCTACTTTTCACCAATAAAATAATTCTGAATGCTGTCTTGGCTACGGGACGATCTCTCGACTGCGCTCAAGATGACATTCTTCTATTCTTGGTAAATCAAACAGCTTTGATTACATAGGTAACCATGCCCCAAATCAATAAATCACTATCCTTGGATACCCTTATAGGCTTATAACTGTCATTTTCTGGCATCAATACAATGGTGTTCTTTTCGATATGTAGCCGTTTTACGGTAAACTCCCCATCCAAAAAACAAACGGCTATTTTGCCATTCTCAGCTTCCAAGCTTCTATCAATGACCAATAAATCTCCATCATCGAGCCCTGCTCCGATCATGGACTTTCCACTAACGCGTGCGTAGAAGGTCGCTTCTTTGTTTTTGATCAAAGTTTTGTCCAAACTAATACGCTTTTCCTTAAAATCGTCTGCCGGTGAAGGAAATCCGGCCGAAACCGAATTATGCGACAGTGGGATGTCCAATCCCTGATCTTTGTTTGGAGTGTAAAAAGTAAGTGATTCTGTTTCTGGCGATTTTTTCGAGGTCATTTCACTTTGATAATGTCATTGATATTCGTGGTGTATTTTGGGGACAGATGTTCTTGGCGCATTTTCCATGTCCGTTTTAAATCCTGGTTGGCTATTTTCATCTTATATCCTCCGTATTTATTGTTGATGCCATCCATCACTTCCATGATTTTATGGTGCTTTGGATTTTCGGACAGAAACAAATCCAGTTGCCGTTCATTGGTCGGGACCAATCCTGAAAGAATCACCCCTGCCCTCTTGTATTTGATGCCTGGCCTAAATATGGAAATTGCGGCTTTGACCGCATAGTTGCTTATGGTAAAACTCGAATCCGTGGCATAGGGCAGCGTAATAATAAGACTGCTCCTATCTTGTGGCTCATCCTTTTTATGGCGATCACTCCTCAAAAGCACCACAAGGTAATTGCAACTGCTCCCTTGGCTTCGTAATTTTTCGGCACAACTGGTTGCGAAAGTGGATATTCTTTCCTTGATATTTTCAATATCGGAATAGGTACTTTCAAAACTTCTGGTAGTGGCTATGGCCTTTTTCTCTCGGGCATCGTCATCCAGGTCCAATGTCGGGATGCCCTCCAAATCTTTCTTCAGCCTAAGACCAATGATGGCCATTTGTTTTTTTACCCATTCATCCGACAGTTGGGTAAAATCATAGGCTGTTTTTATATTTTTGGTCTGGAGCCGTTTCTGGTTTCCTCTCCCTATTCCCCAAACGCTTTCAATCTTTGTCCATTTCAATGCTTTTATGCGTCTTTCTTCTGAATCGATTAGGTACACGCCACCTGTTCTGGACTTTAGTTTTTTGGCAATCTTATTGGCTACTTTGGCCAATCCCTTTGTTGGTGCGACCCCTATACTGATGGGAATGCCCGTACATTTTTGGATCATTCGTTGGATTTCCCTTCCGTAGGCATCAAAATCATGGTTCTTGAAGCCATCAAACTTTAAAAAGGCCTCGTCAACACTGTAAACCTCCATCTCCGGAGTAAATGTACCTAGAATATTCATCACTCTACTGCTCATATCCCCATAGAGGGGGTAATTGGATGAAAACACTTTGATGCCATTCTCCTTACAAAATTGTCTGTACTTAAACTCCGGGGCACCCATGGGCAGTCCGAGTTCCTTTGCTTCATCGCTTCGCGAGATAAAACATCCATCGTTGTTGGATAGGATACCCACAGGAACATTATTGAACTGGGGCTGAAACACCCGTTCACATGAGGCATAAAAGTTATTGCAATCTACAAGGGCGAACATGCTTTTAAAATACTCGATTTTTGCTAAATTACATAGTAAATATGTTGCGATACAAATTCAAATTAAAGGTAATTCCATTCAGTGGACAAGGTTATCCAAAGTTGCAAGAAATAGCTATCCAACCTCAAAAACCCTATATTAAGGCATGCAAGAACAATTTACCAGAAACGTTTCCCTTACCGGCAACATCAAATTCACAGGCCTACAAATTAAAGAACCCATGCAAACCGCAGCAGGTTTTTTAGGTATTAAAGAAGCGCTACGACATAGCTTTAAGGAAATGGGGATTGTAAATTCCATGCGTAGTTTGCTGGAAATGAACCAAGAGGATGGATTTCGTTGTCCTAGTTGTGCCTGGCCCGTACCTGAGCATCCTTCAAAGATTGGGGAATACTGCGAAAATGGGGCAAAGGCATTGGCCGATGAAGCCACCCGGGAACATATTGGAGCGGACTTTTTTAAAGAACATTCGGTAGAAGAGCTATCACGTTTGAGCGATTTTGAACTCAATAAATTGGGTCGGGTGATAGAACCAATGATCTTAAGACCGGACAGTATATACTATCAACCCACCTCATGGCAGGATGCATTTGAATTAATATCGGAGGAACTTCATCAACTAAAAGATCCAAACGAGGCCATTTTTTACACTTCGGGCAGATCAAGCAACGAAGCTGCCTATCTGTATGGCATGTTTGCCCGCGCATTCGGCACCAACAATATGCCCGATTGTTCCAATATGTGCCACGAATCATCTGGGGTGGCACTTTCCGAGACATTGGGAATCGGGAAAGGTTCCGTAAAACTGGACGACCTGTATGGGGCCGAAATTATTCTCGTGGTGGGGCAAAATCCAGGTACCAATCACCCAAGAATGTTGTCCGCACTGGAAAAGTGCAAAAAGAACGGCGGGAAGATCATCAGCATAAATCCATTGGCCGAAACGGGATTGGTCAACTTTAAAAACCCACAAAGCGTTTCGGACATGTTGGGGAACGGACAGTCCATTGCCGACATCCACTTGCCCGTAAAAATCAATGAAGATGTTGCTCTGGCCAAACTAATTCTAAAAAAATTAGTGGCACTTGAGGCCAAAAACTCCAATGTCATCGACCATGAATTTATTGTTGAATATGTTGATGGATATGATGCCTTATTGAAAGATTTGGACCAATATGATATGGAAAGCCTTCAACAAAGAAGTGGGGTCTACATGCGAAAAATCGACAAGGTAGTCGAATTATTGGCCGAAAACTCCAAGATCGTGGTCTGTTGGGCGATGGGAATCACCCAGCATAAAAATGCAGTGGATTGCATCAAAGAGTACGTAAATATTTTGTTGCTCAAAGGTGCTGTTGGTAAACCGTTTGCCGGTACTTGTCCCGTGCGCGGACATAGCAATGTACAGGGCGACCGTTCGGTGGGCATAATGCACTTTGTGGACAAAACGCTCAATTCCAAAATTCAGGAACATCTCAATTTTGACCCGCCTACCGAAAAAGGTTATGATACGGTAGAGGCCATAAAGGCAATGTATGAGAAAAAGGCCAAGGTTTTTGTTTGTTTGGGCGGTAATTTTTTGATGGCGGCCTCGGACACCCAATACACGGCAGATGCCATTCAAAATTGTGATTTAACCGTACAAATAAGCACGAAACTCAACCGAAGCCATTTGGTGACGGGAAAAACAGCATTGCTGTTGCCCACTTTTGGACGTTCGGAAAAGGATGAAAAGAACGGCGAGCTTCAATTTTTGACCATGGAGAGCAGTATGGGAAAAGTGCGGCAGAGCAAGGGGTTGTTAATACCTGCTTCGGAACATATTAAAAGTGAACCGGAAATTATCGCCCTAATGGCACACACCTATTTTCGAGGAAACCACTCCATGGACTGGTACGAGCTTGGGCAAAATTATAACTTGATCCGGGAATTGATGGACAAAACGGTAAAGGGGTTTGAAAATACCAGCGAACAGTCCAAAGGTTTTGGGTACTATTTGCCAAACAATGTTCGCAAACGTGATTTTAGGATGCTCCCCAACGGAATGGCACAATTGTCCATTACCCCATTGCCCGAGCATCAACTGAAGTCAGATGAGTTGTTATTGATGACCATTCGGTCCCACGATCAGTTCAACACAACCATCTACGGATTGGATGATCGTTATCGAGGCATCTACAATGAGCGACGTGTAGTTTTTATGAACGAAGACGATATGATGGAAAAAGGGCTGGCCCAAGAAGATATCGTACATCTTCATAGCCATTATGACGATATACGACGCACTGCCGAAAAATTTTTGGTGGTAAAGTATCAAATTCCAAAGGGGAACATGGCCGCCTATTTTCCCGAAACCAACATGTTGGTGCCCCATAATCAATTTGCCGACAAGAGCCAGACACCCATCAGCAAATCGATTAAAGTTACCGTGGAAAAAGCTTCGTAAGCTATTATTTGAAGGCCTGAATACCGGTAATATCAGCTCCTGTGATCAACAAGTGGATATCATGGGTTCCTTCATAAGTGATTACACTTTCAAGGTTCATCATGTGGCGCATTATGCTGTACTCACCAGTAATGCCCATACCTCCGAGCATTTGCCTTGCTTCGCGGGCGATTTTTATCGCCATTTCCACATTGTTCCGTTTGGCCATAGAAATCTGAGCCGTTGTGGCTTTGCCCTCATTCTTTAACTGTCCCAAACGAAAAGCCAACAACTGGGCCTTGGTGATTTCGGTAATCATTTCGGCCAATTTTTTTTGCTGAAGTTGGTATGCTGCAATGGGTTTCCCAAATTGAACGCGCTCTTTGGCATAACGGAGCGCTGTGTCATAACAATCCATAGCTGCACCGATAGCTCCCCATGCAATCCCGTATCGCGCGGAATCCAGACAACCTAAAGGTGCGCCCAACCCATTTTTGCCGGGCAAA
Source organism: Flavobacteriaceae bacterium (assembly GCA_024743095.1). Lineage (GTDB taxonomy): Bacteria > Bacteroidota > Bacteroidia > Flavobacteriales > Flavobacteriaceae > Flagellimonas. The sequence goes on along the minus strand of JANSXF010000010.1, from coordinate 38,112 downwards.
AGATTTTCTTTGGGCACTTTTACATTATCAAAAATAAGTTCTCCGGTCGCAGATGCCCTTAAAGACCATTTGTTATGGGTCTCTGGTGTGGAAAACCCTTCCATTCCCCGTTCCACGATAAGCCCGTGTATTCTTCCTTCCTCATTTTTGGCCCATACCACCGCAACATCGGCAAATGGCGAGTTGGATATCCAGAGTTTGGCACCGTTCAGTAGGTAGTGGTCACCTGCATCCTTGAATTTTGTCTCCATCCCTCCCGGGTTGGAACCATGGTTGGGTTCCGTAAGGCCAAAACAGCCCATCCACTCCCCCGTTGCCAACTTTGGAAGATATCTTTTACGCTGTTTTTCGTTACCATATGCAAAAATCGGATACATTACCAAAGAAGACTGAACGGAAGCGGTAGAGCGTACCCCACTATCGCCGCGCTCTATCTCTTGCATAATCAAACCATAACTGATTTGGTCCAGACCGGCACCACCATATTCTTCGGGTATGTAGGGGCCAAAAGCTCCAATTTCGGCAAGCCCCCCTATAATCTGTTTGGGAAACTCTGCTTTCTGTGCATACTGCTCTATTATGGGAGATATATCGCGTTTCACCCATTGACGGGCGGCATCGCGGACCAGTTTATGTTCCTCGGAAAGCAAATCATCCAAATTATAGTAATCTGGGGCTTCAAATAAGTCGGGCTTCATACTAAATAAATTTTAGTAAATATAACATTTCATCTACGCATTGTTACATTTTCAAATAAAATGCTTGGGTTAATTTGATGTACTCCTCGGTGTATTGATGTCTAGCTATCTCAATAACCAAATCATCAATGACAGGTTCCTTTTTATGGAAGTTGAACTCCATCAAACTTCGTTTAAAATCCGAATCAGGATTCCCTTTTACCCTTGTGATTCTCATCGGAAACAATCCTGCCCTATTGGCCAAGGCGATAAATGAAACTTCCTCCTTAAAAGGGAGGATAACCGAAAAAATACCATTTTCGGTCAAAAAACGGGATACCCCTTGAACCAATTCCTCAAATGGAAGCGAACTATTTTGCCTAGCACTGTCCCGCGATTGGCTACCGCTGGCAACTTCTTCTGTATAAAACGGTGGATTGGAAACTATCAAATCGTATTTGTCGTCCATCTCGTCCACAAATTCATCAAAACCCGCATGATAACAGAACAGTCTGTCTCCCCATGGAGAAACCTCAAAATTATAGACGCACTGTTCATAAGCGTCATCGTCAAGCTCAATGGCATCTATAGTTCCGGCTACCGAACGTTGGGCAAGTTGCAGAGCAATGAGTCCGGTCCCTGCTCCTACATCCAAAATAGATTCAGGCCTATTTTGCAATGAGGCCCAAGCGCCCAGCAGTACCCCATCGGTACCGACCTTCATGGCACACTGATCTTGATGAATGGTAAATTCTTTGAATTTGAATGGTTTCATTATATCAAAGATAAGGTAATCCGGGTGCCTGACTTACACATATCAATTGGAACAGGACATTCTTTAATTCCTATCCTAACGGTCATGCCAACATGCTTAATTTGCCATCAAATCCTGGGGATAGTCCCCAATAAAATTATCTAAACTTTAATCATTATGAAGAAAATCATTTTTTCATTCCTACTTATGCCCGCCGTAGTACAAGTTTCAAAGGCGCAAGAACAAGGTAAATCCCGTGTTGGCGGAAGCAGTTTATACTATACCCGATGGTGAAGGCGGCATATCTCTCGCTATAGAACCAAAGTACAATATCGCCGATAACATGAATCTTGGCCTTCGATTTGAATCTGCGGCCATGGCAAAAAATTTTGGCTCTTTTGAAACTTCTCTTCCATCAAGTGTATCCTACTCAGGCACATTTGATTATTAACTTTCTTCGCAGGTCCGAATTGCTAGATATGGTAGAGGTCAAAAACCCCTACCTAGGAATATCACTGGGCTTCTACCTTGATGGTGACAAGTGGAAAAAAATTTCATTGAGTTTTGTTATGTAAAGAGGGGACAGCGATTTGCCTCCTTTTTATTTCACCCCAAATAAAGATCTACCAAACCTTCCGGAGTTTTAACCAAGATGGTCTTGTTTTCCCTGTCCACTTTGATAATGATTTCGTCGCTTAGCGGTATCAACAATTCTTTGTCCTCTTTCTTCACCTCAAAAAGGTCCTGTGAGGCACTGTCGTTAATGGATTCGACTACACCAATGTTTCCGTGGACTTCGTCTATGAGGGTAAATCCAATAACCTCGTGAAAATAAAATTTATTCCCTTTGAGCGGGGGCAACATGGTAAGGGGCAGATAAAGTTCGGAACCAATAAGCTTATCGGCCGTGGGTTCATCCTTTACCTCTTCAAAATCGATGCGTAAGAGGTTGGATTTATGGAGTCGACACCTATCAATAAAAAAAGGAACCAGGTTGTTTCCCAAAGAAACAAGCACTGATTCCATATTCTCGTAGATATCGGGTTCATCGGTGTCCAATTTAACCAACACCTCACCCTTAAAACTATATTTTGAAACGACTTTGCCCAAGTAGAAACAGTCTTCCTTGCGCATCGCCTATGTTTTTATTCTTCTTTTTTGTCAGCTTCTTCAGCAGCAGGAGTCTCTTCAGCAGCAGTTTCCTCAGTTGAAGCTTCAGCAGTTTCTTCTGCTACTTCCTCTTCTTCAGGTAGCGCAGCCGCCGCTCTTTTTTCGTTAACCTCTTTCTCAGCCTCCAAAGCTTTAGCCCTGGCTTCTGCGTCAGCCTTGCTCAACCCATCTTTCTTATCCTGGATTTTTTGCTCTTTCTCTTCCAACCAAGCGTTGAATTTTTCTTCGGCCTGCTCCTCGGTCAATGCCCCTTTGCGAACACCGCCCAACAAGTGGTGCTTCAACAGAACACCTTTGTAAGAAAGGATTGCTCTTGCAGTATCTGTAGGTTGTGCACCGTTTTGCAACCATTTTACAGAACCGTCAATATCTAGATTGATTGTAGCAGGATTGGTGTTTGGGTTGTATGTACCCAATTTTTCCAAAAATTTACCGTCTCTTTTTGCTCTAACATCGGCAGCAACTACCCAATAGAATGGTTTACCTTTTTTACCGTGTCTCTGAAGTCTGATCTTTACTGGCATATCACATTAATTTGTAGGGTGCCCGACCCTGATTATTAATTCATTTTATTCGCCTATACGTTAAGCGGGTGCAAATATACACTTATTTGTTTATAGCACAGTAAATAAACCGAAAAAAGTTAAAAGCCCTTAACAACTGTAGGCCATTCCGTTAAACCTATTTTAAATTCCACTCTATTTTTGGTTTTGCCCCTACTAAATACTAAACTAAACAAGGAAGTCATTGAGAGACAATGACACTTAATTTAAATGAAGACAGACCATGAAGTATACGAAAGAAATGTCGAACAAATTGAATGAACTTTTGGAAAGAACCTATGATGCTGAAAAAGGATTTAAACAAGCAGCTGATAAGGTAGATAACAAAACTATCAGGCAATTTTTCTTGGATAGTCAAAATCAACGCCAAAATTTTGGAAAAGAACTTAAAGCTGAAATTATGTCGTTTGGAGAAAAACCAGAAGATAGCGGAAGTACCAAAGGTAGCATCCACAGATCATGGATCAATTTTAAATCCGTGTTCTCCACCAACAATGAAGAAGCGATGCTAGAAGAAGTACATCGTGGAGAAAAGGAGGCGATAGAAACCTACAACGATATTCTTCATGATAAGGAATTTGTGTTGCCACCGACCACGGAAAGTTTATTGATGAAGCATAGAAATGCCATCAGAAACACCTTGGAAACGGCAAACATTTTTGAAACAGCAGTATCATAATTCCAAAAGTCAATAGATACAATCAGCGGAAAAAGTCGGGAATAAATCCCGACTTTTTTTAGTTGATAACTCCTAAAAACTCTATTTCTTCAAATCTATCTTCTTCCGTAATTTTATCTATTCTTTTTTTGACAGAGACAGATAGCCTATGTACTTGATTTTTGACACGGAAACCACTGGTTTGCCCAAACGCTGGGACGCCCCGATTACCGATACCGACAACTGGCCCAGATGCGTTCAGATAGCTTGGCAGTTGCACGATGAGCTCGGTAATTTGATAGAGCACCAAGATTTTTTGGTGAAACCGGAAGGATTCAATATTCCGTATGAAGCAGAACAGATACACGGCATATCCACCGCATTGGCCGAAGAAAAAGGGGTGCCTCTGGGCGAGGTTCTGGAGACTTTCAACAAGGCTTTGCTACAGACCAAATTTGTAGTTGGTCAAAATGTGGGGTTCGACATCAACATTATGGGGTGTGAGTTCCACCGTGAAAGCAGGGAGAGCCCACTGACTGCACTCCCCGTTCTGGACACCTGTACCGAACATACCGCCGAACTTTGTAAAATACCCGGTGGACGTGGGGGAAAATTTAAACTGCCCACACTTACGGAACTTCATGAGTTCTTGTTCGGTGAGCCCTTTGCCGAAGCGCACAACGCAACCGCCGACGTGGAAGCCACGACACGCTGTTTTTTGGAATTGGTCCGTAAAAAGCAATATTCCTATCAAGAACTGGATGTGCAACCCGATTATTTTGAGCGCTTCTCCAAGGCCAATCCACAAGAGATAGAGCTCATCGGGCTAAAACACATCAACCTAAAGGCTGCATCAAAAAAAATCGCCGATGCCCTATGGGCCGAGGATACCGGTGGGGTTTCCGACGAGGAAATCAAAGAGAATGTGGAAACTTTGGAGGACGAACCCTTTGTACACCTGCACAACCACTCTCAGTTTTCGGTTCTTCAGTCCACCATCAACATAAAAGATTTGGTAAAGGCCACGGCCAACCATGGCATGCCTGCCGTTGCCCTTACCGACCACGCAAATATGATGGGCGCTTTCCACTTTGTAAAAGAAGTGATGGGACACAACAAAGCGGCAAAGGCCAAAAATGAAGAGCTTATAGCAAATGGCGAAAAACCATCGGAAAAAGAAATCACCCCGATTGTAGGTTGCGAATTTTTTGTCTGTGATGACCACACCAATAAAAATGTAAAAGACTACGGGCATCAAATTGTACTATTGGCCAAAAACAAAAAAGGCTATCACAACTTGGCCAAGATGTCTTCCATTGCGTATACAAACGGCTTCTACTACGTGCCCAGGATCGATAAAAAGGTGATTGAGCAATACAAGGAAGATGTAATTGCCCTCACCGGAAACCTATATGGTGAAGTGCCCAACAAAATCTTGAACGTCGGGGAGAACCAGGCAGAAGAAGCTCTTTTGTGGTGGAAAGAACAATTTGGCGATGATTTTTACATCGAGATCATGCGACACGGCCAGGAGGACGAAGATCGTGTGAACCAAGTTTTGGTTCGAATGGCCAAAGACCACAATGTAAAAATGGTCGCTACCAACAACACCTATTATTGCGATAAAAAAGATGCCGAAGCACACGACATCCTTCTGTGCGTAAAAGATGGCGAAAAACAATCCACACCCATTGGTCGCGGACGTGGCTACCGTTACGGACTCCCCAATCAAGAATACTACTTTAAGTCTTCGGACGAAATGAAGGAACTCTTCAAGGATCTACCCCAAGCCATTCTCAACATCAAGGAAATCGTGGACAAAATCGAACCCTATGATCTTGCCAGCGATATTTTGCTTCCCAAATTCAGTATTCCTGAAGAATTCAAGGACCCGGAAGATGATATTGACGGTGGCAACAGGGGCGAGAACGCCTACTTGAGGCATATCACCTACAAAGGAGCGGAAAAAAGATACAGTGAGCTTACGGATGAAATAAGGGAACGAATAGATTTTGAGCTGGAAATCATTAAAAACTCCGGCTACCCCGGCTATTTTTTGATTGTGGAAGATTTTATCCGGGAAGCAAGGAACATGGATGTTTCCGTAGGTCCGGGAAGGGGTTCAGCAGCAGGATCGGTGGTTGCCTATTGTTTGACAATCACCAATATCGATCCCATGAAGTACGATTTGCTTTTTGAGCGGTTCTTGAATCCGGATAGGGTATCGATGCCCGATATCGATATTGATTTTGATGATGAGGGCCGTAGCCGTGTAATGGATTACGTTATCAATAAATACGGGGCCAACCAAGTGGCACAGATCATCACTTACGGTACTATGGCAGCAAAATCGTCCATTCGGGATACCGCCCGAGTTTTGGATTTGCCTTTGGGCGATGCCGACCGTATTGCCAAACTGATCCCCAATATGTCCAAGCTCAACAAGATATTTGGCGTTGAGGAGACCGAACTTAAAAAGAAGTTCCGTTCCGAAGAGCTGGAAAAAGTGCACGAGCTGCTCAATATAGCCGAAACCGATGACCTGGAAGGCCAAACCCTGAAGATGGCCCGCGTATTGGAAGGTTCATTGCGAAATACGGGAATCCATGCCTGTGGGGTCATCATCACTCCTGACGATATCACCAATTTCGTTCCCGTATCCGTAGCCAAGGATTCCGACCTATACGTCACTCAGTTCGACAACTCCGTAGTGGAGAGTGCTGGACTGTTAAAAATGGATTTCCTAGGATTGAAAACCTTGACCCTGATCAAGGATACTGTCAAAATTGTAAAAGCGCGAACAGGAACAGACTTGGTCCCCGATGATTTTCCGTTGGATGATGAAAAAACATACGAACTCTTCCAAAGAGGTGAAACCGTAGGGGTATTCCAGTACGAATCCCCCGGGATGCAAAAGCACATGAAAAACCTGAAACCTACGGTTTTTGATGACCTTATCGCCATGAACGCCCTGTACCGCCCAGGTCCAATGGAGTACATTCCCAGTTTTATCGCTCGTAAACATGGCGATGAGGAAATTACCTATGACCTTCCGGACATGGAAGAATACCTGCAAGAAACCTATGGAATTACCGTCTACCAAGAGCAGGTGATGTTGCTCTCCCAAAAATTGGCCGGTTTCTCCAAGGGTGATGCGGATGTACTCCGAAAAGCCATGGGTAAAAAGATTTTTGCCCTGCTGGAAAAACTAAAACCGCAATTCTTGGATGGTGGTGAGAAAAACGGACACCCGCGGGATGTTCTGGAAAAGATTTGGAAGGATTGGGAAGCATTTGCATCCTATGCATTCAACAAAAGTCACTCTACCTGTTACGCCTACATCGCCTATCAAACAGCTTATCTAAAGGCCCACTACCCTGCCGAATACATGGCAGCAGTGTTGTCCAACAACATGAACGACATCAAACAGGTCACCTTCTTTATGGAAGAATGTAAACGGATGGGACTGGAAGTTTTGGGGCCGGACGTAAACGAATCCTACTACAAATTTGCCGTGAACAAGAACAATGCTGTACGCTTTGGCATGGGCGCCATCAAAGGTGTAGGGCGCTCCGCTGTGGAAACTATCGTTGAAAACCGTAAAGAAGGAGAAGCATACCGATCCATCTTTGATATGGCCAAACGCGTGGATTTGCGTGCCGCCAACAAAAAAGCTTTCGAGAATTTGGCATTGGCCGGTGGCTTTGACTCATTTGCAGACACGCATAGAGCCCAATATTTCCATGATGATGGTGACGGCATCACGTTTTTGGAAAAGGCCGTGAAGTATGGCTCTAAATTCCAAGAGAACCAAAATTCATCGCAGGTAAGCCTTTTTGGCGAAGCGAGCGAGGTTCAGATCCCCGAACCCATTGTACCACCTTGCGAGGAATGGGGCACCATGGAAAAGCTACGTCGTGAAAAGGAAGTGGTCGGTATTTATATTTCAGGCCACCCATTGGACGATTTCAAAAAAGAAATAAAAGCATTCTGCAAGAATACCGTAGGAGATTTTTCACGATTGGAAGAACATGTGAACAGGGAACTTACGGTAGCAGGGGTAATTACCGATGTACAGCACCGGGTTTCCAAAAACGGCAAAGGTTGGGGACTCTTCACATTGGAAGATTATAGTGAGTCCTACGAACTTCGGATTTTTGGAGAGGAGTATTTAAAGTTCCGTCATTTTTTAATGATCAACTCTTTTGTACATGTGCGAGCATATGTGCGCGAGGGCTGGGTGAACCGTGACACGGGCAAAAAAGGTGATCCAAGATTACAGTTCAACGATTTCAAACAGCTTCAGGATGTAATGGACGCCTTTGCCAAAAAACTCACCATCAAACTAAATATAGAACGCTTACAGGAGCAGCGCATTAAAGTTCTTAAGGACACTTTAGCATTGCATAAGGGCGACCACCCGATAAGTTTTGTAATTTATGAGATGCAAGAGGAAATCAAACTCAAACTATCGAGCCGAAAACAGAAAGTAAAGATAAACAGCGAGTTACTTTCCGAACTGGAAGCACATGAAATTCATTACAAGTTGAATTAGACCATAATTATTGTCAATGGCGCAATAATTAAAACGAATACGTCCTATGTAAGTTAGATGGGCATTATTTGACTAACTTTGTATAATATTAAAACAAATAAGATGGCACTAGAAATAACAGATGCAACTTTTGATGAAGTTGTCTTAAAAAGTGACAAGCCTGTCCTAGTAGATTTTTGGGCAGCATGGTGCGGGCCCTGTAGAATGGTAGGTCCGATCATTGAAGAAGTAGGACAAGAATACGATGGCAAAGCTGTTGTTGGCAAGGTTGATGTTGATGCAAACCAGCAGTTTGCCGCCAAATACGGTGTACGTAATATTCCTACCGTTTTGGTTTTTAAAGATGGTGAGGTAGTGAACCGTCAAGTTGGCGTATCCCCCAAAAAAACCTATACAGATGCTATTGATGCAGCACTGTAAAACAAAACTTGGACAAGATTTTAAAAAAGGTTTGGCAAATGCCAAGCCTTTTTTATTTTATCTTGTCTTCAGAAATCAGTTATGGACGTACGATCGGAACTTAGTAAAGCGACCTTTTTCCAAAACTTGGAGCTTTTGGCCCATCAAATAGTGGAGGGGTTTATCAGTGGCATCCACAAAAGTCCGTTCCATGGATTTTCGGCTGAGTTTGCGGAACATAAGATTTACAACCCGGGACAGAGCACCAAACATATCGATTGGAAGCTCTTTGCCCGAACGGACCGCCTGTACACCAAACGTTTTGAGGACGAGACGAACCTCCGCTGCCATATGATTTTGGACAATTCAGCTTCCATGTACTATCCAGAAATGAAAGAATATTCCTTGGAGAACCTGAACAAAATTGGTTTTGGGGTGCTTTCCATTGCCGCTTTGATGCAGGTTTTAAAAAAACAACGGGATGCAGTGGGTCTCAGCGTTTATTCTGATACGTACGATTTTCATGCTTCGGAAAAGAATAGTGAACGTCATTTTCAGATGCTCTATTCCAAATTAAACGAGGTAGCTGCGTATAGAACATTATCCAAAGAGACCAAAACCTATACATTTCTTCATCAAATAGCAGAAAAAATACATCGCAGAAGCTTGATTTTTCTATTTACCGATATGTTTCAAACGGAAACAGAAGAGGAAAAACTGTTTGAAGCCCTGCGTCATCTCAAATACAACAAACATTCCGTGGTCCTTTTCCATCTTTTAGATAAAGAGCATGAACTCAACTTTAATTTTGACAATACGCCCAAACGTTTTGTGGATGTGGAAACGGGCGAACAGATAGATTTGTATGCCGATTCCATTAAGAAAGCATATTCAGAAAAAGTGCTAAAATATCAGAAGGATCTCAAACTAAAATGTGCACAGTACCAAATAAAGTATGTGGGCGTAGATATATGGTCCGGCTTTTCCCAAGTATTGAACTCATTTATGATCGAGAGGCAAAAATTCGCTTAAATATTTTTTTAAAAAAATGTTTTGCCATATCCGAAATGAGAATGTATATTTGCACTCGCTTTAAAAAAGCAAATGAACAAGATTTGAATCTGACTGTTTTCAGAGTCTAAAAAAGATAAAATCATTGGTCTGGTAGTTCAGTTGGTTAGAATACCTGCCTGTCACGCAGGGGGTCGCGGGTTCGAGTCCCGTCCAGACCGCTTGGATAGCGTTAAAAAATCCGCAAAAGCCTGTAAATGAATAATTTACAGGCTTTTTAATTTTATATATCTCCAAAACTCACCAAATAATATCATAAAAAAGGTGAGTCTCGCGGTGAGTCTGAGAACCCCTTTGAAAGACTCACCAACATCGCTATAATCGACTGTTAAAGAAATCTTTACGCCGAAATTTTAACATTTGGTTTTTATACCTTCCCCGCCAATCATTCAAAAACCTTGTCAATGTTTGGACCAATGAACATATTGTTCTATCCGAAAAAAATGGATTCGGACACCGATGGAAAAGTGACCATCTATGCCCGTATCACCGTTAACGGAAAGCGCAGTGAGTTCAGCCTTCGCAGGAGGGTCGAGGAGCGCAAATGGGACCGAAGAGCGGGAAAACTCAGGGGAACCGCCCCAATGGTGGCCAATTTCAACAGGTTCCTTGAAAACGTGAAAAACCGGTGTTTTGAGGTGTATGACAACCTACTGAAGGAAAGGGAGGATATCTCTGCCACAATCGTCAGGGACGCCTATTTGGGAAAAGGGAATAACCAGCATATGCTCCTGGAGATCTTCGATGACCACAACCGGGAAGTCGAAAGCTTGATAGGAAGGGGGTTCAGTAAAGGGACCCTGCAGCGTTACAATGCGGCCAGGAAGCATGTTTCCGATTATATCCAACATGCCCACCAAAGAAAGGACATCCCCGTTAAAAAGGTGGACCACAAGTTCATTACCGGTTTGGAATATTTCCTTAGATCCAAAAAGAACTGTAACCACAACACCACGGTCAGGTACATCGTGAACTTTAAAAAAATCATCAGGATCGCCTATGCCAACCAATGGATCGAACGGGACCCCTTCTTCCATTGGAAGGCCAGTTGGAAACACAAGGAACGACAATATCTCACCCAAGAGGAACTGACCCGAATTTTTGAAAAGGAATTCGACATTGTAAGATTGCAGACCGTAAAGGATATTTTTCTGTTCTGCTGTTATACGGGCCTGGCATTCGTCGATGTCGAAAAATTGAACAAAGATCATATTGTCAAGGACATCAAGGGCCAAAAATGGATCAAGACCCATCGGCAGAAGACCAAGGTATTGAGCAGTATCCCCCTATTGAGCATTCCAGAGGCCATCATTGAAAAGTACAAGGAACATCCCAGAGTGGTGGCAAAAGGCACACTTCTCCCTGTCTATACCAATCAACGGACCAACTTCTATTTGAAGGAAATTGCCGCTGGCTGTAAAATCAACAAGACACTCACCACGCACTTGGCCAGACATACCTTTGCCACAACGGTGACCCTATCGAATGGCGTACCTATAGAATCCGTCAGTAAAATGCTCGGGCATACTTCTTTGAAAACGACCCAGATCTATGCCAAGGTATTGGACAGTAAAATTTCAGATGATATGGAAAGGCTGAAGAACGACCCTGCACTTTTGGAGTTTGCCAAATCCATTTGATAATGTATTAATTACTCCCAGTTGTCCTAAAATTGACTATAATATTAGGTTGTATAAAACGGATTTGGGATACCGCCATAGCCAGAAAAAATTGAGCAACGCCCAACAACCTACAAAAAACTGATTTACAAATTACTGAAACGAAATATTTAGTGGTTCCCATTATCCGCCCCATCCATTTAAATAAGAAAAATTAATCAGATTATTCTTATCTTATGACCAATGAAAGGATATGATGTAAATTTTTCATTCATCTCAATCAAATCGGAAAATTGATAAAAGAAAATAGCATATCAAAAGAAGAATATAAATCATTGGCCCAAAAAATTCAGAATGATTTTTTTAAGCCAATTAATACTTTTAAAACTTCCTTGTTCTTATGTGGTGCAGACATAAATATGGAGGATAAGGTTAGATATAAGATTGCAGAAGAATTTTCTAAAGATGGGAAATCATTGCGTTTTGATATAATTTATCCAGAAGACATCTTTGATGAAATACTATATAGTTCAAAAAGAAAGGACCTACTATCCTTAGAAAACTTGCTGGCCAAAAGTGTTGATGTTGTTTTAATAGTCCCTGAAAGCCCTGGTTCGTTTGCGGAACTAGGGGCCTTTGCGAATAATTCAGTTTTACGAAATCAAATGGTATGTGTGTTGGACATTAAGTACAAGAAGAATAAAAGTTTTATAAATCAAGGTCCTCTAAGGCTAATAAAATCTGCCAATAAAGATGGGGTCGTTTTTGTTGACACCAATGAAATACCTTATGAAATGTATAAAATAATTTCTGCCATAAGGAAGACTAAAAGAACAAAAGCCGGTTCAACAAAAGAAATTACGCTTTTAAATCTAGACAGCTTTCTACTTCCTGCAATTTACCTACTTGAACCAGTAAATGAAAAAGTACTGGAAAACATTATTGCGAATGTAATTGAAAATAGAGATGAATCTTTTATCCTCACAAAAACTGCATTAACTACTTTAACTAAAAACCGACTTATTGAAAATACAATTAATGGATACAAACTGTCAGAATTAGGAATTACAAGATTTAATCGATTAATGCAAGTTAGTAGTAGAATCAAAATACAAGACGAAACAGTAGCTCTGGATGATTTAAGATTGGAAATATTAAACTTTATAAATAGGAGAAAAAAAATGAAAATATAGGGAGAGTTCTTTTTAGACACTAAGTATTAATGTTTATTCATTGAAAAAAGTGCGCGGATGTTGGTGTTCGGCATCCCAGTTTTAAACTTATCACTGTAATCGCAAATTTTCCACGTAAAACCCAGTGGGTTTTACGCGTAAAGTTCACTCAAGAATTGAGGAGTAAAAAGAATAATCCCTACATTTTCTTAAACTAAAATGACAAGCAAGGATAATATAAGGTTAAGCTTACTTGGGTTACCAATAATTCAATCAATTGATGATTTTTCCAAAATCACCCATATTTCAAAGTATACCATTTATCAATTGTCAAGGCATTCAGAGAAATACTACTTAACATATGAAATTTTAAAAAAGTCTGGAGGGAAACGAAAAATATCTCAACCAAGTAAGAAATTAAAAGGGTTACAAAGTTGGATATTGGTTAACATCCTGAACAAGCTAGAAGTTTCTAACTCTAGTAAGGGATTTGAAAAAGGAAGTTCAATTGCCGATAACGCAAAACCACATGTTAATTCAAATTGTATATTAAATGTTGATTTAAGAAACTTTTTTGATACAATTACAACTAGACAGGTTTATAATGTATTTAAAACCATCGGATATAATCAACTAGTTTCTACTATTCTGTGTAATATATGCACATATAAAGGTTCTCTTCCTCAAGGGAGTCCTTGCTCTCCGAGGTTGTCAAATCTTGTTGCTTGGAAATTGGATAAAAGACTTCAGGGATATGTTGGCAAAAGAGGGATTACTTATACTAGATATGCAGATGACATGACATTTTCTGGGCTAAACCCACTAAACGTTGTTCAGTCATTACCAACAATCAAGAAAATTGTTGAAGAAGAAGGTTTTGAATTGAACTCAAAAAAAACACGTGTGTCTGGTGCCAGTCGTTCAAAGATTGTTACAGGATTGACTATTTCTGAAGGTTCTTACGGAATAGGAAAAAAGAAGTATAAGATATTGCGGGCCAAGATTCAATATTTAACACGTCCCAGCGAACAAAAGAATCTTAAGCGTTTGGATAATGTGTCAGGCTGGTTGTCATATTTAAACAGTGTAGATAACAAAAGATATAATAAGGCTATGAAATATATTGAAAAATTAAAAAAGGCATACCCAGATACAATAATAACTAAATTATGAGTACTTGCTCTGAATGTTTTCATTAGATCTAACGATAATATTTAAGCAGCAAAATGTATTCCTCTATAACCATGAAATCAAAAGCACAACTGAAATTTGAAGACAGTCGAAAGGACTATTCCGATAGGGAAATAATGATTGAACTTCTTTATTCTAATTGGAAAATTCAAGAGGCCACAGAGAAAACAAGAAGTAATACCTCATCATTGGTCTGGTATATAGTGATAGTCATAATACTTTCAATCATTTTTGCTATACCGTCATTGGTGTTGTCATTGGTGTAGTAGCAGCACCATGCACCTAAAAACATAGATATGCTTCAACCTTATAAAATTGCACAAAGAATTAATGGATCCAAGAGTTTTCAAAATACCCTGTTTGCAAAGTATATTGATTATAATAATGAGCTTTTATGGTGTTGAGGATTATCATTTATAAGTGAACGACTATTTGAGATACTTGGACGAAATCATTCTGACCTAATATCATTGAAAACGAAAACACCTTCAAAGTCAATAATATAGAATATAGTTTTGAATAAGCGAACTTGAGATTAATACTTTTTAATCTACTGTATTGGTGTAGTAATCAATATATTTCTTGAATTGAATATAAACATTTTTACTAGTAGAAACACTTACATTATTTCTAAAAACATCTAAACCAAAAACATCAATAAACTTTCCAATTGAAGAATTTAAAAAAGAAGAGGACAATATTGGATTACCAGTAATTCGTAAAATTATTTTATTCTCAACCGCATTATCTTTCAAAAAAAGATACAGGCTATCCCCATCTATATTAGTAGAAGTGTTTGAAGTTATTGAATTAAGATCTTTGGTCAACATAGCCTAAACAAATATAAGAACTAAATAACTAGTATTGGCACATCAAAAATCATAGATTTGACTTTCTTCGTCCAATGGTTCGATTGTTCTTGTGTCTATTTTTACTTCAATTAACGTACCATTTGCATTAAAATTACTCAAATAATGGTTAACCGGTGTATTTCCCGCTTTCTTATAGAAGTACCCATTTCCTGAGTAAATTTCTATACTTCCATTGGAGTCTTCAATAAACTCCAATACATTGGCTAGTCCAAACCCAGCATTTTGAGGACTAGATTTTGATGTTACACCACGTTCCAAAGATTTAGAAATGGCCAAATGATCTGGAAGGGGTATTTCTCCAATTTTAGATTTATATAAATTAATTGAATTTGGTATTCCAACTCCTAAATCACTTACAACAAATGATAGTTCGTTAATTTTGGGAAAATGTTGAGTCAGGACGTAACCTTGAATTGGTGATGCTGAATGATCAAAAATATTATTGAAAACTTCAACCAATGAGGACGCAAGAGGTTGCAAGTCCATCCCAATGAAATGAGATCTTCTGAAGTAATCCTGAACTTGCATACCATATGCCTCAATCATAGGTTTTGAGATGTGCCAAAGACATAGGGTAGTTGAATTATGGGCTTCAGTATACTTGTCGCGGTTAAAACCAGGATTCCAATAACTCTTGAATTTAATATTATTGAGATGCCCATTTAGACCATCTGACCCGCCAATAAATTGAGGAATTATACCAAATCTTTGTACTAAATGTTCTATTAAACAGCCTAATATTACTATTTGATAAGTTTGCAAAAAGGATATGCGGTTAAAATCAAAAATTATCGTTCTAATACCTGTAAAATCAAACTCCAAATAAAAACTCAAAAAATCAAACCATGTTGTCTTACTGTTCCATCTTGGAACCACTATTGTTATCAATGAAATATTTTTTTAGAAAATTACAGAAATTATTGAAGTAAATATTCAATAAGATGCTTTCAAAAATTGTCTAAACCAATTTTCAATGTTAATTCGCTACCAATTCATCTGACCTACAGTAACTGTTATACATTAAATAAGTTGATAATTAAAATAATAAAAATACCCAAATAATTGAATATCCATTATTTACATCTTTTGTTTGGCACTGGTGAAGGAAGCCACCCCCCACCTTGCAGCACCAAATCCTAAATCTGGCATGTCTGCCAATTCCACCCCACCCGCTTTTTCAAAATTTTATGAACTTTTGCTTGCCTAATTCCTAAGATTAAGGTAAATCGAATTATTCCCCTTTTCCGAACCAATATTTGAACTGGCCATATATTTCCTTAAAGATCCATCTAATCAATGTGATGGTTTCATTGGCTATTTCCTTCATCAAAAAATGTGTTTAAGGTTTCCAATAGAACAAGGGCCATGGCCGTTATGCTTGTCCTTTTACTAAAATACTCCTCCTCTTTCCCATTGGACAAAAAACCCAGTTCGAACAAAACCGATGGACACAATTGGGCAGTCTCCCGAAGCACCTGAAAATTGGCCGCTTTCACTCCCCGGTTCTTTACGCCCAAATAATAGTTTAGATTCTTTGCGACGGCATTGGCCAATTGTTGGGAAGCTTCCATATACCTTCCCCTACCCTTGTATACAAACACTTCGATTCCCTGGGCTCCTTTCCTATGGGCCTGGTTGCAATGGATGGAAACATACGCATCTGCATTCAAGGCTTTGGCCAATCCGCTCCTATCGCTGAGTGAAATTGGGGTATCTGCATATCGGGTAAGATAGAGCTCCAAGACACCGCCATAAATGTCCCTGTTCAATCGTACCATTTCTTGGGACACTTGGAGAACGATATTTTTCTCATGTGCACCATTTATTCCGATGGCCCCGGAATCTGTGCCGCCATGTCCAGGATCGACGACCACCAAGGGCGGATCTAGGGAACTTTGCCCAAAGCATAATACTTGGTATCCCATACATAGCAGGAACAGGATTCGTAATGCAGTTTTCATTTCAATTGATTTTGAATTTCCATTGCACAATTTTTAGCAAATCCCACTTTCAGTTCAACATCCTCCAAATTTTAACGCTCCCAACTGTTAAAATTTATACGGTTTCGAAGGAACCTTCCCAAACACTGGAAATTCCGCAATTGAATTTCTAATCCGCCCCAGAAGGGCCCTAAACACCATTTTTATGAGACCACTTTCAAAAATTTGGGCAACGCTGTTGCTCCTATTGTTTTCCCTGCCCATCTACCCCCAGATCGGGGGCATCGAGGATTCCGTCAACGACATCTCGGACACCATTCGAACCATCTTTCCCATCATCCTTGGGGTCATTTTCCTGATTGGCTTCCTGTTCAATGCGGGGCATTTCTTCGGGGAGAACGCCGACCTCAAAAAAGGGATTACCCGGGTCCTGGTCTTTGTCCTGATCGCCGGGGCGGTCGTGGGCATCTTTACCTATCTCATCGGTATCGTCGTCTAACGCACATCATGCGCTTTTGTATCCAAGCCTCATGAAACAGTATGAAGTCTATCGACATATCCGCAGGCGTGCCCTGATCTTTGGGTTGCCCGTGGCCTTTTTCGCCCTACAGATGCTGGTTGTCATCGGTTCCCTGATGGCGGTCATCTTCTCCTTCAATCTGGTTTTGCTCTTTGGGGCGATGGTAGCCAATGGGATTCTCTATGGCATCCTCCTCAAATTGACCCAAAAATCTGGACTGCTCCAGATGAGAACAATATTTCCCCACATGATTTCCAACAAAAAAATCACCATAAATGAAAAGTACGATGAACATTCATGAACGCTACCCGATTGTGGATGTGGACCAAAACAGGATCCTGGCCAACAATGGAAATCTGGCCTATGCCTACCGCTTGGAACTTCCAGAGATTCACTCGCTATCCGAGCAGGATTTCGAGGAAATGCACGGATTGTGGTTACAGGCCCTCAAATCCCTTCCCGTCGGCACACTAATCCACAAACAGGACATTTACCGAAAAACAGCCTATGATGCCAGCAGCTTACCCAACAGTACGTTTTTGGCCAAAGCCACTTGTAATCATTTTCAAGATCGGAAACACCTGTCCCACGAATCCTTGCTCTTTTTTATATGGCCGAAAAACAAAACGGTCAACAGCTCTAGTTTGGTCAATCCCTTTGTCCATATCCCGAGGAAGCTACCGGAGATCCTTGGGGAAAAGGCGGAGCAGTTCGGCAAATCGGTACGGGATGCCGTGGGCTTTTTGAACAACGGACCCCATTTTTCGGTCATACCATTCAACCAGGCTTCCATCATAGGTTATACAGATGCCTATTTCAATGGGTTCAACGAGGGCTATGATACCGATATGGTATTGGGAAAAGATAGGGTACAGATCGGTAATCATTGGTTCGGGGCCATGGCCGTGAACAACGAGGGCTGTTTCGGCGATATGGTAAAGACCAGTAGGCCCAATGAAAAGTACACCACCGATGGGTTCCTATTCCATCAGGGTTTTATCGATGGGCTAGGTCTCACCTTTCCGGGGAACCACATTGTCAACCAGATTGTCCATCTCGATGACAGACATAAGTGGCGAAAACTATTGGAAAAACGCTTGGAGGAACTCTCCAAGAGCAGCAATTTCGGTTCCCAGAACAAGGTGCTGTACGACAGGGTTTCGGACACCCTGGCCCAGATCAACAAGGATGATTCCTCTCGGATTGTGCGGGGGCAATTGAACACCATCTTTTGGTCAAAAGATGAAAAGGAACTGGATTCTACCATCTCAGAACTCATGGCCCGTTTCAAGGAAGTGGACATCCAGCCGTACAGACCCGAGGGGCAGGCCCGCATCCATTACCTGCTCAACAGCTATCCGTTGTTCTCTTCCAATCTTTCAGACAGCGACCTCTATGTGACCGACCTGAAGCATGCCCTATGCCTGATGATCAACACCACCAACTACCGTTCAGATAATGAAGGTATCCTTTTCAACGACCGTTTGGACAATATCCCGGTGCTGAAGGATGCATGGGACGAGGGGAAGAAACGGATCAAGGCCCGAAACTTTGCCATTTTTGCGCCTACGGGAGAGGGAAAATCCTTTCTGGCCAACAACATCCTGCGACAATATTTTGAACAGGGTGTTCGCTTGGTCATCATCGACCTGGGGGGCAGCTATGCCAAGTTCGCCCAGCTCTATCCTGACCAACAGGTTATCCTCAAATACGAGCAGGGGAAAAACCTCGGTATCAATCCATTTTATGTCGCGGATCCCCACAATATTACCCCGGAATGGCTTGAGGATTTGACTGTATTTCTTATGGAACTCTATGGTTCCCATCAAAAAGTCAACAAAGCCCAGGAAGTGGCCTTAAAGAAAATCCTTCGCCTCTATTATGGAACCATCAAAGAGGGTCATTGTTTGGATGGGCTTTACACTTTTATTGAAGAGAATCAAGGTTCCCTGTTGCCAGAGTTGGGCATCGACCCGAGCTACTTTAATCTGACCCATCTCCTCCATATCCTTTCCGAATATGTGGGCGATGGCCTCTATAGCTTTCTGTTCAAGGTCGGGGAAGACCAGTCCCATCGCCTGGAGGAAAAACGCCTTATCGTCTTTGAACTGGACGAGGTCAGGGACAACAAAGAGGTGCTCTCAGTGATGCTAAAACTCATCAAATCGGCCATACAGCGTACCATCTGGCGGAACCGCTCAGAGCGGGGCATCATCCTCTTCGATGAGTTTGCCAAACAGCTCAAGTTCGACAATGTGCTGGAGAGCGTGGAATTCTATTATCAGGCTATTCGCAAACAGAACGGTGCCATCGGCATCGTGTTGCAGTCCATCAACCAATTGCCTGAAAACCATACATCGGCCACCATCCTGGAGAACACCCAGATCATCTACAGCTTGCGAAACGAAAAGGGATATGAAGCCCTGAAGCAACGACTCAACCTGAGTGCACATGACCTCGACCAACTCCGCTCCATCAAGAACGACCTGAAGGGGGAGCGGAAGTACACGGAAATCTTTATCAAGATAGGTTCGGAGAGCAACATCTACCGTTTGGAAGTGCCCCCGGAGGCGTATGCAGCGTATCTCACCGATGGTACCGAACATGAAACCATAATGTCCTACTATGAAAAGACCCAGAATATGGAGGAGGCCATTATGGAATTCATCAAATCAAATCAACTCATCATTCATCCAATTAAAATCACAGACCATGAGAAAAAAAATAACCAAAGTAATGATCATTGCCCTGTTCATCCTACTACCAAAAGGCCACTGCGTGGCCCAAGGGATGCCAGTGTATGACAACACCAATTTTCTTTCCCTTGGAAAGCAACTGATCGAGTCCGCCAAGCAGACCGCAGAACTATTGAAGATGGTGGACGAACTCAATGCCGTCCGGGAAAAAATCGAAAAGGTGAACAATGCCGTCAAGCAGTATCAGGCTGTCCGGGACATCACACGCAACAACGAGCAGCTCTTCGAAATGATCCGCGACGATCTTAGGGAAATCCTAGATTCCCCTTACATCCATGGTGATGAAGTGGAGGCCATCTCCAATGCCTTCAATGGCATTATCGAACATTCTTTGGACCAACTGGATTTTATGGGTCAAGTGTTGAGCAGCGATTTCCTGAACATGACCGATGCGGAACGCTTGGAGATATTGGAGGGCCAACGGGAAGCTTCCCAAGCAATGGTGGCCGACATCCAACTGAAGAAACGGCGGTACGATATGGTCATCTCATTCCGGAAATTCCAGGTCCTTATCAAGGACAGGAAATTAAACTATTAAAGGTAAGTTATGGGACTCGAATATGTGAATGCGGTTTTCCAGACCATCAAGGACAGCAGTTTTGCCACCTACACGATTGGGGGCATGAAGGCCTTGGCCGTTCTGTTCTTTTTGGTCAACATCCTCAAAAAATACTATGAGGGCGGGGCGACCCGCACTGGACTGACCTGGGGGCTGACCCCGACCGATCTGATCAAGAACTTTGCCGTGGTTCTGGTGGTGCTCTTCTCCACAGAGGTGCTGGCCACCTTTGACGGTATTTTGGTGGCCATCGAGGGGCAGTACCGGGACACGGCCCCCGACCTGCTGCCCTTGGGCCTACAGGAAGTGGCGGTAGAGGAGGAAACGGGCCTTTTTGATGCGGCTAGCAAGGCCATGTCCCTATTGTACGAATGGCTAGCGACCCCATTTTTGGGGCTGCGTACCCTAGCTTGGGGCGGGGCACTTATCCTCTGGGTCTTGGACCTGTTTATCTATCCCCTTTTTCTGGCCGAACGCTATTTTATTCTGGGGGTGATGCAGGCCTTTTTCCCACTGGTCATCAGTATGGCGGTCTTCGAGAAGTTCCGGGAGATGGGCTACCGTTTCTTTCGGCTATATGCGGCAGTGTATATGATCGTTCCGGCCTTCTTTTTGGTCAATGTCTTTGTCAATGCCCTTTATCAGGAAGTGACGGAAAACTTTTGGCCCAACCTTTTCGGGACGGATTACGGAAGTGAGCTCTTCGCGCCCTTAATAGAACTGGCTGGTATCGGGTTTATCGTACTGTTGAAGTTCAAATTGTACAAACGGGCGGTCTCCTTCACCTTCCGCCTCTTCAGTGGTGCATAATGCACATTAATTATTTAGAAATCATCATCCATGAAATCAACTTATAAAAACATCACCGACATCCTCCGTTTGAACCGTTTTATCGTTCTGGCGGTGGTCGCGCTTTGTCTATTGACAAGTGGGCTTTCTCTGGGACTGCTCTACCACTATCAGGAGAAACTGTTGAACGCTGCCTTTGCCATCCAAAGTGATGGTTCGGTCCTACCCTTGGAACTGGTGGACCAATGGGAGAACCGGGAAGTGGAGGCCTTGGCCCATATCGACCGCTTCCATCGGCTCTTTTATGGCATCGACGGTACCAATTATCGGTCGCGGTTGGAAAAGGCCCTTTGGTTGGGGGATTCCTCGATGGATGCCATCTACAGGCAAAAACGGTCGGATGGGGTCTATAACCGCTTACTACAGTTTTCGCTTCGGCAGGAGGTGGTCCAAGTGGACATCGAGCTCGATTTGGATGAGAAGCCGTATGGCTTTCAGGCAAGGACGGTATTTGAGGTGCACCGGGGCCCGGTCACGGATCGTTACCAATTGGACACCTCGGGGGAACTGGTCACCGTGGACCGGAACTTTCCGCACAACCCCCATGGGCTGTTGATCACCCACTTTTTTGAGGACTCCCTTCGCAAACTGGAACCACAACTGTAAAACCTAACTATTATGAAACTGGAAAAGAACAAGATTGTTTTTATTGGATTCTTATTGGCCATCTTGGTCTTTATTGTCCTTTATGCCATTTCCCTGAATAAGGAGACGGAGGAACCCGAACTGAAGCAGCCCAAGGTCCCAGAACTGAAGGATGAACCCGAGGAATATGGCTCCAAACTGGAAGCGGTGGATGCCATCAAGGAACAGCGGGAAGCCCCAAAGCCCAGCCTGTACGAGGAGGGACATATCGATTCCACGGGGACTTATGAACCCTTACTGGAGGAAAAAGAGCGACAACGTATCGTGGACAGCATCTATCGGGAGGGTCGGATCGATTACGGGGAAAGAACGTACCGAAAACCAAAAAAGATTCCGTTGAAAAACGAAAATTTAACTACCCCCAAACCCCATCGGGATTCCACACAGAAAACCGAACCCATTGATTTTTCAAAGGCCCATGAAAAATTCTTTGATCATAACTCAAGCGACACCGATACCAAACCACCTATGGCGGTGGCGATGGTCAATGGGGAGCAGACGGTCCGCTCCAAAAACCGTTTGGAACTTCGACTGAAGGAGGCGGTGGAACTGAACGGGAGGCGTTTTGATCGGAACACCTTGCTCTATGGCTTTGTCAGTTTTCGGGCGAATCGGGTCTTTGTGACCATTGATCATATCGGTCCCTATCCCTTGAAACTAAAGGCCTATGACCTATTGGACGGTGGTGAGGGCATTTATGTGGAGAACAGTTATCGGGAAGAGGCCACGCGTGAAGTGCTGGACGATGCGGTCCAAGATGTGAACCTGCCTGGTATGCCCCAGGTAAGTGGCATCAAACAGGTGTTCCGCCGTTCCAATCGCACCGTCAAGGTGACCATCCATGACCAGTACCAATTAATACTCAAACCTTAAATCCCTTTCATATGAAGTTCATTGTCATTTTTTCTGGATTGCTGTTATGTATCCAGTCCTTATCTGCCCAGACCGACACGCTATATATCAACGAAACCCACACCTTGGCCTTGGTATTCCCCGAACCCATTACTCGGGCCGTTACGGGACACCCCAATTATCAATTTGGATATGACACCGTCTCCCCTGGAAGGCTCGGTTTGTTGCAGGGGCATCCCGGTACGGCCAGCAACCTTTTAGTATTGACCGATGATAGCCGGGCCTATTCCTTTGCCTTGGTCTATCGTAAAAGGTTACAGGAAGGCCATCGGTTTGTGAAGGAGGGGGAAAGCATTGGAAGTGTTGGAACTGAAATATGGTTGGATCCCTTGGGACAAGGAAAAAATCATTCAACCAAAACCTCTCTACAATCGAACAGTATCCAATACCGAAAGGCCAGCACCTATTTTTTGGAAAAGTCACGGATCGTTCTACGTTCCAAATGCAGGGATGGGATTATCCTACGGCTCCAGGATATGGCCTATTATGGGACGGAAACCTACCTAATCATGGAAATCGAGAACCGTTCGGATATCGACTTTGAGGTGGACTTTGTTCAGCTCTTCATTGTGCACGGGAACCCACGGAAAAGGTCCTCGTACCAAAAACTGGGAATGGAACCTGTTTATAGACACCAAATGCCGTTAATGGTCAAGACGGGGCACAAACAACGTTTTGTATATGTGGTGCCTAAGTTCACTTTGGGGCATAAGGAAAAACTGTTGGTGGAGCTCCGGGAGAAAAGAGGGAGCCGGATTATACGGATGGCATGGGATTGAAGTTGGACAATATCAAAATATGATTCTAGTTTAATACCAACCTCCACGCGTAGAAGTTGTTTTGAGCGCTAGAAAAGCAATCCTAAAATATCGTACAGGAATGCACTTATTATTCCAGTTGTTATTATGTAAAAGAACCCTCGATGAATTGTCGATATGTCCTTCGTGGACTTGTATTGTATCTTAGGGTACAACCACCGGAAATAATGAAAGAGTATTCTAAGGATGAACAAACTCAGGAAGAATACATAAACATAAAAGGCATTTTCCATAAAGTTACTGGTAAATACACCACTGATGAAGGAACCCAATTTAAAGCAGGACCAAAACCCCATCGGTATTCCCAAAGACCAAACGATTATATCATAAATACTGTTTTTGTGTATGCCGGAAAATCTTGAGGAACGCCTGTCAAAGAAGTTGTCCATTTCATTAAAAACCCCGTTCACCCATGTATTATCGTAACCTTCAACGCTAAAATTCGAATTGTTTGGTGTTTTATCACTAGGGAGAAAAGAAAAATCAAACACTTTGGGTCTGCTAAAATCCAGCAATACATTGAAACGGTTTCTAGGGTAATAATTGAATTGCGACTCATAGAGCAGGCCACTATTTACATATAGGGATTCGATATGTTCCGGGAAGGACACCGAGTCAAAAACTTCGTCTATGGTACCAAAGAGTTCTTCTCCATCAGAACCTACAACGGTCAACTTCAGGGTTGAGCAACCTTTCAAATTTTCTTTGATCTTTTCCAAGTTATCCAATGGAACAAGGGAGTCTACATGGTTGCATTCCATATCGCAGGCGGAATTTGCCCTTTCTTGTAGCGTCTGAAGAAACCTCAGTAGGTCCTCCCTATTGATCGCTAGGGATTCAATTGGTTTGTACAGTTTATTTTTAACTATGTTGTCCGACATTTTTTGAAATGTTTGGTGTCCAATACTTCATTCGTAACCAACAAAAGGTATGAAGAACCGACTTTACACTTATTACATTTTCATAAAAGTAAAAATTTAAGCCCAACCAGTATGTCCTTTACTACTGTCGAGTTGAAAAATAATATAAGTACAAGTCTTTTCAAGGAAGAGTTAGTAATGGTGCTTCAGGAAAAGTGGAAGAGCCGACGGGTAACAGCCTAAAAAGAATGGCATGTTTGCAAAGTCTTGGTCCTAATGGATATTTGCTATCTTTAGTTGACAGAATTGTCTTATTAATCTGGAAATGGAGCATGACCCGGAACATATTTTCCTGCCAAAGAGTTCACCACAGCAGGAATTGGAGACCATATCAAAAAAAGCATTCGAACGCCTTTTTGACGAGACGAGATTTGTTTTAAAGTCGGAAGTCATTGACAACGGAATAGATTATCGTTGTGAACTAAAAAAGGTAGGTACGATACTCGGGTTTGGATTTAATTTTCAATTAAAAGGTAAGGGGCGGGCAAAGGCCAATAGCGATGGATCTTTCAGTAAATCAATCAAAACCTCGAATATCGAATATCTCATTAACAATGGACTACCCGCTTATTATGGTTTTTATATCCACGAAACAACCACAATTTTTTACGAAAGCTTGGATGATTTTGTGGCGAAACTAGAACGGAAAAATAAAAAATGGCAAAAGCAACAAAATCATACATTACATTTCTCAAAGGTATTGGATGCGGGTGCCATCGAGACAATCTACAAGGGTGCCTTGGAAAAAGGTATCATGTACAGGAGGGTAAACATGTCCATAATGAACTGGAACAATACTGTGACATTTGGGGACAGTATTGTCATTGATCGGAATTTGGAAGTGAAAAGTGATTGGGAAGTCCATAAAACCATAGAAAATATTGGCTTTAGCTTGATCGATCAATGCAGATGGAGCGAAGTATTAGAGTTACATCAAACAACATCAGTTGGAAAGAAGGAATCCCCAAAATATAAATTGATTGTCGGTGTAGCTAATTATTATCAAGGGCATTTGTACAAGGCACTTGATTACTTCAGGGAGTCCAAGAAAGAAGAAGATCGATTGGAAGTATCCGAAAAAAATCACTTGATCTTTATGGAATCTTCTACAAAGAGGGTTTTGGGGATCATAGACGAAGAAACATATCAAAAAATCCTTAGCACGCTTGGAAGCCATGGGCACTTGAAGTACCAGATCCAGATTGATAAGGCGGTTAAGGAATTGAAACCTTTACGTTTTTCATCCCAGAACTTACGCTCGGAAGCATTTGAAGCTGCCATCCAGAACATGTTACAAAGTTCCGAACCTACATCCACACAGTGGTATAGATTGCAATCGGAATGGTGGATCTATAGTTATCAAGTTGTACTGTCCAAATATTGCAAATATATCTGCGATCTTAACGCGTTCGAGAGTTTAAACGGTGTTGATATGGACCTCAGAGAACAAATTTCATCGGAGTTAACAATGGATTTCAAAGCGCTGGACCTTGAGATTGTCAATCTAATGAACGACCTGTCTTCCAATGGTAAAGGTTTTGCCTTTTACTATTTGTTCACATACAAGACCAAACTGGAATTTGAAAAAATGGTCAATGCACAACTGCTAATACCTGTCAAGGATCCCAAATGGGACATTCCTGATTATTCCAAGGAATATGACAAATCATTACTTGACATTGAATTATGCATGGCCTATTTCAACCGAATTGGTCATATTGAAAATGAAATTTTTGCGAAATCGATCAGGTATGAGCTATTGCACTACCAAGGACGGTTGGAAGAAGCAGAGATAAGTATCACAAAACTGGAGCAATTGTGCAATATACTTGATATTGAAGATTTAAAAAAACGCGTAGATTATGTAAAGAATGGAGGTACAAACCACCAATTGCTCAGTAAGTCCTTGAGACCATTGGAAGAATACGAAAGTGAAATTGCAAGACTTATAAAAGAATTGCAGGAATATGACAGAAAAGAGGAATGCCTACAAGTAAATAATCAGAATATTTATCAGATTGATCTTTTTCCAATTGGTTATTTTTCAGTTCCAATGGACAAGGTCGATCTTCTCTCGGAAATTTTTTCCTTTGGAGATGGAATGGTTTTGCAGCAAATCAAAAAAATGTTCAAAATGGGAATCATACCAGTTATCAATACCTATGTACATCCAGTCGTTAAGGAAGGTCCCTTAAAAGGCAATTTGGAATGCAAGGGAGTGGATAGTTACAAAAACATGTACAATGCCAGAAAAGCGTTTTTTGAACATGGCTTTTATAGAGTTAGACATGAGTAGTTTAGTTGGACAAGTTTCCCAAAATCAGAAATTTAATAAACAATGTAGAAAAGTGAGGATTTTTATAAGTCATTCTTCCAGGGACAGATCAATCGTTGAGAGCTTTATCGAGAAAATTTTGGTTCAAGGCTGCAAATTATCGGAAGAATCCATTTTTTGTACCTCAATCGAAGGCCTGGACATTAGAACCGGGGAAGATTTTAGAGCGCATATCAAACATCAGTTACTGACCTCGGACCATGCCTTTTTAATGATATCCCAAAACTATGTGAAAAGTGAAATCTGTCTAAATGAGATGGGGGCATGTTGGGCCCTTGATTCATTGAAAGTCCTACCGTATTTGATAGATACTTCCGATTATGCCTCCCTTGGGATTTTAATGGGCGTAAAACAGGCGGCTAAAATAGAAAACAGTGCTAAGCTTGATGAGCTTTATGAGGTCCTATCCCAACGGCATGGCACTCCAGGGAGCCTGATAAGATGGAATAAACATAAAGAGGAATTCCTGAGTTCATTGAAGACGTTCCATTCCAATGAAGTTTCCACGCCTTATCCGGACACCTCTGAATATTTCAAACAATATATCATGCCCAATGCAAGTATCAACCATTTGTTGTTGATGGCGCATCCCACACTTTTGGATTGCAAGAAAATCTTCAAAAAAGAGCATTATAAGAAAGCTTTTCTCAACTATTGCAATACCTATGAAAAACTTGTATTGGAACATTTCGAACCCTTATATCCCTCCTATAAAAACTTTGAAGTTTCTTCTTTTACAGTATATGACCTTCTTGATAGAAAAAAGGGTACTGGGGGGATGATTGAATTGGCGGTTGCCGGTTATCTCAACTATGATGTTGTATTTTATGAGGTAGAATTTTTTCAAGACAAAGGTTCTGATAATGGCCTCTCCTATATCTATTTTTCCTATGTCAACAATCGGTGGGTTTTTCTTTGGAAACCTTGGAGAGTCTAATCAAGTATTCAATTTATTAAACACGAAATGACAACCATTCAGTTATTGAACGAACTTAAGACAAAGTTGGAGAGTCAGGAAATGTCGGTTCTTGTGGGATCTGGCTTTAGTAAAAATGTAGATGGGGACATGTTCCCGAGTTGGAGTGGACTTCTGTATGATTTGACCTATGAACTATATAAAAGGGAAATAGATTCGGCCTGGGAAAAAGAATTGGAAAGGACAACACCATCAAATACCGATAAAAAGGCCTTCCACGACCAAATGATCATGGCTATAGGTGAGTCGATTGGATATTTGACCTTGGTAACCATGTTCATTGAAAGAAAGGGTATTCGTGAATCCATCACGGCCTATATCGAGGAAAGAATTCCTTCCATATCAAGGGAAAAAGGTAATTTATACCTAACCCTAAACGATTGTAGAAAAGAACTGACCCAAGGAATGCTGTCCCAGCATAGGACTTTGGTGAACCTTCCATGGAACAATATTTATACGACCAATTATGATGAGCTTTTGGAAGTCGCAGTGGACAATATGATCAGGGAAGAATTGGAAAAAAGAATTGAAGCTCTTGAGGAAGAGCTCGCTGAGAATCAGGAGGAGGAACAAACAATCCGTATGGAAATAGCTGTCTTTCTGGAGGAAATTGTTCAGCCCGAGTCACAGGAAGACGTAGAAACTGATCGGTTACAACCGTTGGCAATGAGTAGAAAAAGAATGAAGCCACAAGGTGATCAAAAAGAATCTCTCCTCAAAGGCAAGCAGAGAAACCTTGATACCGTCCTAAAGAGAATAACCGATACGGAAGAGGATCTGAAAGCTCTAAAAAAAGGCCTTGCCAAATGTCTGACCATTGTAAAGGACTCTTCCGAGTTGAGCCTCAAACGGAATAAAAACATCATCAAACTACACGGGTCGTTGAGACCACAAGTAAATTCCTCCTATGGTTTTGATGGCGATTCTTCGAGACAGTATATCGTATCCCAAGACGATTATTTAACTTATCCGGAAAAGCACGAGGCGTTCACACAGCTAATGTGAATTTCACTGTTGCAAGAATCATATTGTTTAATCGGGTTTTCCGGGGTAGATCCGAATTTTACAGGATGGATCAGTTGGGTCAGGGATATTCTAGCGCGCAGTGCATCGCACACTAATGAAAAATTTAAGATTTATATGGTCGATATGGGGCTTTCCGAACCAAGCAAGGATAGGGCCATTTATTACAGGAACCATAGGATTGCCAGGTTGGCCTTGATGGAAGGGCCCACAATAGATTTCATGGAACAAGAAGTCCAAGTCAAAATCAAAGACCGTGGGAATCGCAAGGAGATCATGGATCTATTCCTAAAATACCTTTCCCAAAGCGCGGACACGGTCAGTCCAAAATCCGTAATTGAAGTGTTGAACCTTAGGGATTATAGAAATGCCTGGCGATCTTTGGACAAGGGGTCAAAGAACATTGTGATCTCGAATTATACTTCCATTTCCACCAAATTACAAAAACTAAAGACAGCCAACCGAATACCGGATATAGGTTTCGGATATTCCCACGTGAAAAAGATATTTTTAATCAATGCAAGAAAAATCATTGGACATGAATCCGTATCAAAAAAAGAGATTCCCAAACTACTGAACCTTATTAAAATAGCAATTTATGATATGTTCACACCTATTGACAATATCTGGTCGGACGAAGATTTCAACTATATTATAGATTTGGCACAAAAGGAGAACAAAAAAATACAAGGGGAGTTCGACCTTTTATGTCTTAGGGCTGCAGTTTTACAAATGGATGATGAAAAAATAAAACACTTTTTAAGAACATTGGACTCCAACAATGGAATGAATCCAAATGCCATTGCATGTGAAAAAATCTACCATGCGGCATTCTCTTTGGATTTCGATAAACTAAAGCGTCTTTCCTTTCAATGGGCCCCCAGTGGTAAATGGTTGATGATCAAATCGGGATTCATGTCCTTTTGGGATTTGGATGGGGCCATACAAATTGCATCTCAGTACAGTGAAGACCAGGTCCTACTGAACAACCAAGAATACCTATACGGTCTGGAATTGCTCGATTTCCTGAAGCGAAACAAAACTTATTCCCCACATCTCACCAAAGAGCGAAAGAAAATTCAAAAACTGGAAAATGCCGGTTTGCGTTCCTCCCTAAGTAACCTTGATACGCTGCTTGAAGCCCTGGGCAAAGAAAATAACAAAATCAAACCTTACAACGAGGGTAGGTTCAGTATTTCCAACGAGATCATATTTTCAAATGACCTTAGCCATGCCCACAAAGGAATGCAGTTCATCCAAGTACTGATGGAAATCGGATTTCCATTGGTATCAAGAACATTTAGTCTGAAAGAAGTGAAGAAATGGTATTTGGTGCACCAAGCAGTTTTTGAAGACTTGCCATTTCCCTGTTTGTTTTTCAGCCTTCAATATTCTGATGAAAAAATTTTACGAAGGATAGGACAAGACTATGCTTTCAGTGGAGAAATCTCAGAAAAAAAGCCTGAATTGCTGAAGGCTATGCTCAACGCCTATATGCAACGCGATGTGCCCGTAAGGTTTAAGGAAAGTATACTGACCATCGCATCCGAGCTTTTCAATGTTACGGATGCGAAGGTCTGGGAAAGGCCATTCTTTAAAATCTTCGGACGATTGATCGCCGATGGTAAGTTCCCCAAGGAACACAATAGAATCGAGGTAAAGTTCATTAATAAAGCGCTGAGATATGTGAGGGACCCAGAAATCATTGGCCATTGTATTGTAGAACTGTTGTCGCTGTTTGGGAAAAGGAATAAAAATGAAATCATCGAAGCACTTTATTACTTAGCTAAAAATCAGATTCTTAAAAAGAAAAAAACAGCTTTACAGACAGAAGAAGTGGCCAATTGTATCAACAATGCTATTTTAAAAATCCCATCGGAAGAACATTTGATTTTTGTGGCCGGAAACCTTTATGAAATTTTATCCGAGAAACAAACCAAAGATCTAAAGACGGTCATCGCGGGCATAAATCTAGGGAAAATAAAGAATCCTAGGACCTTTCGAGTAATTCTTTATATGGCAAAAGGGGATGAAAAAATCCTGTTCAAGATCAAATCGGCCATTCTATCAAGTTCAACTTTGTGGGCCAACGGCATTAGTTACACAATCGATGAAAATACAAAAAAGCGCAGGAGGACAATATCCAGTATGAGTGATTTTATTCAAATCAGTGAACTACGAAAAAACAGTGATGGAGAATTTGGAATCACCTGGAACAGGGATGAAATAAAGATGCTCTTCAATCAAATGATAAAAAGTCTTGAAGAAATGGAAGCTACGGGCAGTCATGGGATGGACATGGTCAATTTTGGGCTCATTGCAGAAGAAATGTATCTCTTCTTACAACAAGAAAAAGTAGCATTATCAGGGCTGCCATTCTACGATAAAGTGAAGGATAGGGTGATGGCTTTGTACTCCCTTCATTCGGGTTATACCGATAGGTTCGAAGGTTTACTGTCCAAAGAAAAACGGACAGTTGTATGGGCTTTAAGGGATGTTTTTGGGAATCATTTCAACTTAACTGGAAAAACAAGCCACGAGGAGATAAACCTGGTTCTAGACAAACTTTTGCTTGCCTCCGCTCCTTCGTTGGAAGCATGTCTAAGTTATGTTGTGTCCTGGCTAAGTACTGTGAAGGATCTCAATGAACTAGAAAAGTTTTATGATAAGCTGACTTATTTACTGAAGGTTTTCGATAGTTCAGATTTGAATGGCCATGATAAATCATTTGTCCAGCAAAAAATGGTCGAATTGGCATCGTCCCTAAAAAAAGTGGGTAGGGAAGAGCCTATCATCTTGAAATGGTTACAGCTTCATAAGTCAAGTGAATTCAACAATGTTAAAGAGTTGGAACTGTCCTAATAACGATTGATTTGCCTTAATCTTAGCCATTAGTTATCAACAGACTTATAATATTTGGGTAAGAAGAAATAGATTCTAAATCGACATACTTACAATTACTCACTGCTAGCACCCACTTTTATTTGTCGATTATATATTGTTTAGCCAATTTAAGAACTAATTTTTTAGAGTCTTGCAAGCTCATTGTATTTGAGGGTTGACTCCACCCCTTTTCACCATGCCTTGCATTTATACCTAATAGTCCAAAATTATTGGCCGTTCCAGTGAATGCATTAATGTCATTTTGTGTATAGTCGCACTTTGTTACCAAAGCGGCAAAATCTGCAGAATAAAATTTAAGGGTATCGTAAATGGCATATAGAGTTATCCAATTCAATTTGTTCCCTGCAAGTAAAAGCAAACTCTGAACGTCCTTTTCACTTTTCGATAAAAATGCAGAATAGGTAATAAAGTGTGAATCTTTTAGCTCTGACTTTTTCTTTGTGTCAGTAACTATGTCGTCTGGAAATGGGTTAACTGGTAAAATGTCGACTGTGTTGTTCGGTGTCATATTTTCATAGGTCACCCAATTTTGAAGTCTTGTGAAACGTACTCGTGAATCCCAATCATGATTGACAAGATGTATGTTAACGGCTCCATTATAAAGACTTAGAAGAAAAAGTCCTTTGCCCCAAATCTCATTCTTATTTTCTAAGTCTGTTAAATACTCTGAGAAGAAAAAATATTGTGGAGGCATTTCGTCTTCTTCGATTGCTATGATAGAAAACACATCACTATTCAATATATCATGTGAATAGTGAATGGCATAAGTATTCGTTATTGCAAAAATTTTTCTGTCTGACATTGGTGTATTTTAAGTTTCAGTTATTGTTTTTACACATTAAACTTGAAATCACGGGAATTGTCGGAATTAGGCAAAACCGATTACTTCTATCCTTTCCTGCAACTCAATTTTTAATTGATTTCTATGCTTTTAGGAAAACCAAAAGATTGCCATAATATATCGAAATTTGGTTTCATCAAACTGTAAATGTCAGATTCATAAGTTGGAGCCATAATTAATGGGAATATTATGTCATTCCGTTGAAAAGCTTTTCTATAAAAACTCACATCGTTATATAGTAATTTCCCAAGAACATTGTGAAAACTAAAAGAAATTAAAAAAGGTGGTTCAAATTGCATATGGTTAAGAACCTTTAAACCTTCTTTTATACAACGAATTGTTTCCTCAATCATTCTCTTGCCATTGAAAGCTATATTTCCATCTCCATAATCAAAAAACAATTCAGTCGTGAATATTTCATAGATACCATTTCTAAATATTTGATTGTAAGATGTTACTTGGTTTCTATTAGATGAAGTTCCAAATGTTGCAAATCCATCTATGTTATACATTGAATCCCAACCAGAAGTACCCATAGGTCGCATACCCAAAATATTATCTTTCTCGGCTTTAGAAAAGTCAACAATATGGTTGTCCAAAAAACTAAAAGGTATTAAATGAATAAAAAATGAATTATCAACTTTTAGATTGGGTATGCTTTCTTGATTAAGAACCGATTTAATTCTTTCCCTTCTAAATTTACCTGCTTTTTCTTTTAATACCTGATTTTGCATAAACATACTATTAAGTTCATATACATCAACTGCAAATTTTCCGCTGTTTCGACGCTTGTAAAACTTATTTGTTTGGTTGTAAGTTACCATAGCGGGCAAGCCTAAACCTTTTGGAATACCTATAATCAATATATTTTTACCGTCAACTTTTAATTCGTTGATCAACATCTGGTTTATACTAGGTTCGGTACAGTTTTTTACTATGTCTTCTATTTTTTGAATTAATTTATCAGAATTTTCTATTTCTATACCTGTGATTATTTTTGGTTTTCCAGTATTTTGATTGTTACTGTCTTTCTCTTCTTCAATTCCATAAACCAAACAGCCACCATCTGTGTTGTACATTGCGGAAACATCAAATAAAAACTCCTTTTTGTCCTTGTCGTTTGAAATGGATAATTCCTTTTTATAGTCCAAGCTTGAATTTTCTTGGATTTGGTTTTCAACTAGGCGCTTTATGTCAGCTTCTTGCAACTTGTCTACTCGGATTCCTAAAATATACATTCGGTTATTCTATTTAGCTTGTTGTTAACTTATTTATATTGACGTAAAATGAACCGAATTCTCCCATAAACATTTACAATACCAATATGGCATGACATATTCTCATCCTTTTCCGTTCACAACTCATAATCCAATACTTGTAGGCTCATTCGGGAATAAAGGTGTAAGGTTCCATCTTACAAGATAATCATCTTTTAACATAAGTCCTTTATGGAAAAGCGTAATTCCCACTTACTTTCTCCCCTACCATTTCCGGTTTTCAAATAACTCTTGAACCTTTAAATGGATGGTTTTGTAATTGGCTTGGATTGCTGGATTGTCATACTGGTAAAGGCGGTTGGGCAATTCCCTAATGATTTCTGGTCTTGGAAACTGCACACGTCTGTCCCTGCCATCCCCAAAGGCGATGAATTCCCCTTGTTTTAACCTGAAGAACAGGTCGGCTCGTAACTTGCTCACCTCCCTCTCCCCTTTCGTGACCCTGGTATCGAATTTCCAGTTGCTGCTTTTGCTCACGCTCCGGGTGGGGCGTTTGACAATCTCAAAAAAACGTTCGTAGTACTTGGCGGTCTCGGGGTCGTTGGCTTTCCCAAAGAACTGGTAGGACAGGTTGCTCAGGATGGCTCTGCTCCCCTTTTCCCCATACATCATATCGTTCTGGATCTTGTCCTGTAGGATATAGATGGTCGTGATGTCATAGCTCCGCAGGGTGGCCGGGATCCGGTGCATGTTGAGCAACCGGATGGTCGGAGCTTCTTCCATCAACAGAAAGGAAGGGATTCTACGTCGCACACTCATCTGTTTGGTAATGGTGTGCAGGATGGTGGCAATAACCGGGGAATAGGCGGTCTCGTATTTGGGGTTGTTCACGATGGCAATCACTTCCGGATTCTTGGGATTGTTGATGTCCAAGGGCACCTCATCGGCAGACAGGGTCATAAAAATCCGTTCGGTGCTGATCTTTTTCAGGGCATTGGCTAGGGTGCTCATCACCCCGGCCGTCTGCCGCTCGGAGTCCACCCCGGAGAGAAAGGCATCCGCCATGGCCTTGGAGGTAAAATCAGATTCCAAAAAAGCCATCAACTGGTCCCGTTTGAGGTACTGAAAGGAAGCCATCAGGTGTGGCAATGTACAGTACTCGGGAAACTCCGTCTTCAGTTTCCAGATGAGGCCGCCCAAAAGCCCTTCCACGGCATCATTGAAGAACTTGGAGGAGCCATGGGCCACGGATTCCCTTTGTTCCAGCAGGTTTTCCAGAAGGACCCGGGAGATTTCGTTGACGCTCTCCGCATCGGGCAGGTAGCGGGGCGCAATGGGATTGACCCTTTTGTGGATGTCATCAAAGGAGACCACATGGAAGGGAATTTTACTGTCCTTGAACATGGGATAGGCCATCTCGGTGATCTCAAAATGCTTGTAGTCATGGATGACCCCTGGGAACTGGTGTTTGTTCAGGTGTTTCAACAGGCCATAGACCACGGATTCAGTCTTGCCACTTCCCGAGGACCCGATGATGGACACGCCTCGTTGGAGATTTTTTATGGTAAAGCTGCCCAACCGAACCCTGTACTGCTTTGGGATCGAATTGGATTGGAACCCGTCCCAAAACAGAAAACACAACAGGTTGACAACCGTTAAGGGCAAAATATGATAGAGCATGACTTGGAGCAAGGTATCCAGCCCAAAGCCTACATACACCACAACCCCCAGATAGGTCCACAATCCCAATAGCAGTCCAAAGGCATATTTGGAATACCGGTACACCAATAACATGGTCCCAATAGCCACCACATAAAACAGTACCATTTCAGCCAAGGGTTCCATCAGATTTCGATATTGCTGGCGGTGCGAGCGACCCGCATGGCCTTTTTGAATTCCTTGATGGTCTTTAGGGCCAGCTCCACCTTGGACTTGGGAATGCCCAGTTTGGGGATTTGCACCCCGGCCTTGCCCAGAATCTTAAAGGCGGCGCTCCGTTCGTTGATTGGCAGTCCCATCAGTTTGGCAAAATAGCCATAGGGATTGGTATTGAACTCTTTCCGGGCCTGGTAGGTTTCCACATAATTGCGATGGTACCCAAACAGGGTATCAAAGCGTTTTTCTGCCTGATCATAGAATTGGTTCCGGTTAAAGCCCCGTTTGACGAGCTGACCGTTCAGGGAAGCTTCGGATTCAATATACCGACTCCCTGGGGACAGGCTCAGTTTGTTTTCGGCATCCTTGCGGCTGACGATGATATGGATATGGGTCTGCAATCCGGGTTTCTGCATCCCCTGTTTGATGGGCACCCCATCAATCTTATGTGGCGCATCCCATATGAGCTGATTGATCTCCTTTTGGATGGTCTTGGCATTACCGCTGATCTCTCCCCGCTCCAGTTTCCGGAGGTCGTTCTCCAGTTTGGCAATTCGGGCCCTGTAGGGTTGGTTTTCCTTGACCTGTCGGTCAAAGCCCTTGAAACGGCGCTCATGCTCGATTTTGGCAAAATACTTGATATCGTCCACGGTCACCTCCCGATCCCGATGGAAGGCCGCTGCATAATCCTTCATCACTTCCCTGACATACTGCCGGAGCTTATCGGTGTCGTTGCCGATGTGTTTCAGCTCCCGTTGGCTGGGGTTGATGGTCAGGGCATAGAACTTGGGCTCCCTCTTTTTGAGCTTGGCGGTGTTCCTGTCGATTTCCTCGACCACCCGTTCTGGGGAAACTTGGTTGTTGTTCTGGTCAAAGAACTGTTCCCGGTCCTCCGGGGACCTGCTCTCGTTCTCTTTTTCGAGATAGGCCACATAGTCCCCTGCGCTTTGGGAAAAATGGTTGCCGAGATGCTGTCGTGTGATGCTGATATACATGGCTATTCGGTTGTATAGGTTTTCTGGATGCGTTCCAATTCTTCCTTAGACAGGTCCAAAATGATCTTGGACTTCCCAAGGCCACGGGTAGAAATCTTGGCATTGTTCAAGAGCAGTTCCATATCGATTTTGATCCGCTCCAGTTCCTGTTGGAGTTGGGTGTTCTCCCGTTCCAGTTCAATGCCCCGCTGTGCAGTGGCAAAAAAATTATCGTTCCTCCGGGACTGTGACTCCCGATGGGCGGGATGCCGCGGTGTTGGTCTGGGGGCCTGCTCAAAGAGGAGCTGCATCATGGCGGTGGTCGGACCCGTCTGGTGCTTTTCGATGTTCTTGACAATGGCGATCAGGGCATTGATACGTTTGTTGAGATTGACCTCCAAGCCCTGTAAATCCTTTCCAAGGTCCCCAAAGGGATTGATCTTGTACTGGACAAAGAAGTCCATCATGGCCTCCAGGGTCTCGGTGTGGGTATGGTCCAGTTCTTTGGAGAATTCCCGAAACCTGTTGGTGGTCTCTATCCTAAAATTGATGCGTGCAAAAATGACGGTCATAGCGGTTTTTGGTGTTAGATGGGACAGTGGTTTTCCCTGTTTACGGGGCTTTCGGGAGGTCACTGTCCCAGAGATTCGACTTTTTGTGTTGGAAAGGAACGGCCCCTGGTCCGGCTAAAGCGCTGATATATAAGGAATACTAATGGGCCTCTGGCCCCACAACGTCGCGAAAGCGCGTTGTCGTCTTGCTCTTCCGATCCCAGCGCCGGGCCAAAAATTTGGTCCGATGCGCCTGGGGTCGTTCCGTTTCCATGTCGAATTTATACCTGTGTCTGACGAACTGTTGATGGGGTGTTTTTTTTAAGATTTGGACTGGGACATTTTTGAAGGATTCTAGGTAAAGGGGATAAAACGATGAAAATCCCAAAATGCATGGGCATTAAAAAACCCCTGATTTCTCAGGGGTTGTAAACATTTCTGGAGGAATTTATAGGATACCTTCGTCCGCAAAACTGTAATGGTTCCCATCGGGCACCAATAGGATATGGTCGAGCAAACGGATGTCCAGAATGGCACCTGCCTTTCTGATCTTTTCGGTGATCTGTCTATCGGGTTGGCTCGGATTGAGGGTACCGCTCGGATGGTTGTGGGCTAGGATAATGGCTGTCCCAGCGACCTTTAGCACAATCCCGAAAAGCAAGCGTACATCGACGATGGCGCCTGTCATACCCCCATGGGACAGTTCCATAATGGCCTTGACCCGATTGCCGTTGTTCAAGATGATCACTTTAAAGGTTTCGTATAGGGCGATGGTATCGTGGTCCCAGGTTTGGTG
>JANSXF010000007.1 GCA_024743095.1 Flavobacteriaceae bacterium | reverse complement strand
GGAACCTATGGAAACGGCATCTACAAACTGGTGCGCGGCCACCAGGGGGAGGCTACCCTATCAAGGGACCCAAAAATTGGATTTCCCGACAATTTGAACATCTTGGACCTCTTTCTCGATTCAAAAAACCGTCTTTGGGCCGGATCTTATGGGCAGGGCCTTTTTTGTTATGACCGTGCCGCCCAAAAGACCCTACAGCATGTTACGGACAAAAACAATGGTAAGGCACTTCACTATAACGATGTACTATCGATCCACCAAGATTATCTGGGGGTACTTTGGTTCGGCACCGATGGGGCAGGTGTTTCATATTATGACGAACATCTTGAAAAATTCAACTCCCTCACCAACAATCAGACCCCTAAAGACATACATGTAGATGTCGTGCGGGCCTTGGCCACCGACGACAGTGGCGCCATTTGGGTGGGCACCTCGGGAAAAGGGCTGACAAAGTATCATCCGGATACCAAGCAATGGGAATCTTACAATTCAAACAACAGTGCACTTTCTTCCGACAGGATCATAAGCCTTTTTATGGACGATGACAAAACCCTTTGGATAGGCACCCAAGGGGCGGGACTCTTTTTGCTGGATGCCCGTGGGAAAATAACTCCTTATGATGCGGCAACGGAATCAGGTTATTTGGGAACATCGACCATTTGGTCCATTTTTAAGGACAGGGAAGGAATCATTTGGCTGGGTACCCGGGACCATGGCCTTATAAGGTTCGATAAAGAGGAAGGGATTGTTGAACAATATGGCACATCCGGTGGAAAAAAACACTTGCCCAGCAACAATATTAAAGTGATCGCCCAGGATGAAACAGGCAACCTTTGGTTGGGCACTGAAAGCAACGGTGTCATCAAACTGGATAAAAGAACAGGTGGAACAGAACATTTTTCCACAAGCAGCGCACAGGGTAAGCTCACTACAAATGCCATAAAATCACTTTATATAGACAACAATCGCAATAAGGTATGGATAGGCACCTACGGCAAGGGGGTCGATGTCTTGGACATAGCCTCCAAAAAAGTTGAGAACTATGCTATGGCAGAGGGCCTGCCCAACAATGTGATCTATGCAATCTTGCCCGATGGCAAGGGAAACCTGTGGTTAAGTTCCAATAAGGGCATTTCAAGATTACGGCCTTCCCCTATCGGCCCACAAATTACCCATTATAACAATTATGACGGGCTTGCCACCGAATTCAATACCGGTGCATGGCACAAAGCCGACAATGGCACACTCTTCTTTGGTGGTCTGGATGGGCTTTACTGGTTCGACCCCGACCTTATCGAGGCCGATCGGGAAGTCCCCAAGACGAATATCACCAAATTTGAAGTGCTGGACCAAGAGTTCCCGCTCAATACCTACCCGGTTTTGGATCACGACCAAAACACTGTTGCCCTTACCTTTTCCAGTATGCAGTTTTCATTGCCCTTTCGGAACCAGTACCGTTACCGCTTGCTGGATTATGACAAAAAATGGATTTCCCCGGGCAATAAAAACTATGTCCGCTATCCAAAACTTCCGCCTGGTTCCTATGAATTTCAGGTCATGTCAAGCAACTACGATGGAATTTGGGGCGACAACGTCGCCAAATTCCCTTTCCAGGTAAAGTCCCCGTGGTATTGGAACGGTATTTCAAAAGTTTTTTACGGATCATTGTTCTTGACCCTGCTGTATCTTCTATATGCCTATCTGAAATGGCGTTGGAAAATGCACATGGACCTTCAGCTCAAGGAAGAAGAGACCGTCCGGCTCAAAAAGCTGAACGATTTCCGGTCAAGGCTCTACACGAACATCGCCCATGAGTTCAAAACACCGCTCACTTTGATTTCCGCCCCTTTGGACGAGCAACTTTCCCAATTACAAAAAAAAGGTGCCGACAACAAAAAATTAGGGATAGTGACCCGGAATGTAAAGCGTTTGACCCTTTTGGTGGACCAATTGCTGCATTTGGCAAAGCTTGAAGAGGGCAAGCACCAAAAAAAAGCCATCCATGGAGATATTGCACTATTTTTAAGATCATTGATCGCCTCCTTCGAATTTCAGGCAGCCCAAAAGCCCATAAAACTGGCTTCTAAGATAAAGCCCATGCCCTATGCCTGGTACGATGAGGACATGTTGGAAAAAGTAGTGGGCAATTTATTGGGCAATGCCCTAAAATATGCTCCAAAAAATAGTATTTGTACCATAAGGGCCCATCAAGAAAAGGATGTCCTATCAATTAAAATAGGCAATACAATCAATGGTCAAATAGACCCAGAACAACTCTTTGAAAGATTTTATCAAGAAAGCCCCTCCCAGGAAGGCATGGGTATTGGACTGGCACTGGTCAAAGAACTTGTCCAATTATATAACGGGACGATCCAGGTCAAAAGACAAAAAAGCAATATTTGGTTCTTGGTGCGACTGGATGTTTCAAAATCCGCCTTCACGCACAACGAGCTCATAAATCCTACATTTGTCAATGGCACAATTTCCGATGATGTTGATTTTGAGGAAAAAAATGTTCCCCATCAAAGGGAAAGGCCACTTCTTTTGATTGTCGAGGATGATGGCGACACCCGAAAATATATTGCCAACTCCCTTAAGGACCAATATCAAATATTGACCGCCAAGAACGGACAGGAGGGTTTTGAAAAAGCCGTTTCAAAATGGCCGGATATCATCATCTCGGATGTAAAGATGCCCATTTTGGACGGAGCGGCCCTTTGCGAAAGGCTCAAAAACGATTCCCGTACAAGCCACATTCCCATACTTTTGCTGACCGGTTCCAGCAGTGGACAAAAAGAGCTGGAAGCGCTTCGGGCCGGAGCGGACGACTATATATTCAAACCCTTTAAGACCCCGGTCCTGGCGCAACGTGTCCATAATCTGGTCTCTATCCGGAGAAAATTGGCGCAACGCTATGCCCAAGACCTTGTGTTACGCCCCAAAAATGTGGAATTGCCCCTTGTTGAAGATCAATTCCTGAAAAACATCCAAGCTGTTTTGGACCAACACCTCACAGATCCTCTTTTCAACGCTACGGAAATGGGCAAGCAGGCAGGTATGAGCCGAATGCAACTGCACCGAAAACTACAGTCCTACACTGGGCTTTCAACAACGGCCTTTATTCGTTCACAACGCCTAAAATTGGCATCAAGAATCCTATTGGACCATCATATGACCATTAACGAGGTCGCCTATGCTGCCGGGTTCAATACCCCCGACTATTTTATGAAATGCTTTAAGGCACAATTTAACCTGACCCCTTCGGAATTCCTCAAAAAACATCGCAAGGACAAGGACAGTGTTACATAAGATCGGTCTTTTGTTACATACCTACAGTTTACCTTAAACCATGGTCCATAGCTTTAATCCTTAAAAAGCCAGGTCATGAAAAGTATGTTTTGTGATATTAATGAATTAAGGGCTCTGAGTTTTTTCTCCACCTCGCTCTACAGCAAAGAAACTGTTGATGAAGTGTTATGGGACATCACCAAAAATGTAGTCCATAGATTGGGGTTGGTAGATTGTGTGATCTATACCTACGACAAGGACTCGAACCAATTGGTACAAAGGGCCGCCTATGGTGCCAAAAATCCAACTGCCGACCAAATTTGCAACCAAATAGCACTCGCCCTGGGGCAGGGCATCGTAGGCTCTGTGGCTCAACAACAGCGGGCGGAAATAGTATTGAACACCTCAATAGATCCAAGGTACATTGTCGATGACGCCCAAAGGCTCTCGGAAATCTGTGTGCCCATTATCCTTAATGGCACACTTTTCGGTGTGATAGATGCCGAGCACCCCGAAAAAGATTTTTTTACCGAAAAGCATTTGTACCTATTGAACATCATTGCCGCACTGTGTGCCCAAAAGATGAAAGACCTTTCCCAAAAAAGGCGCACCCCGTTTACCAAGGCCAACCAGTATTTCAGAAAACTAGAAACGTTGATGCGAAAAAAAAAGATGTATAGGGACCCTTATCTGAGCCTTGCCTCCACCGCCGAATCCCTCGGCATTTCCGCCTGTTACCTATCCAGTATGGTCAACCATCTTTTAAAAAAGAGCTTTATCGATTTTGTGAACGAATATCGCATTGCGGATGTGAAAAGAAATCTCCACTCAGAGGAATTTGCCCATTACACCGTGGTCTCTCTCGGGCTTGAGGCCGGTTTCAACTCCAAATCCACTTTTTATTCAACCTTTAAAAAGCACACGGGCCTTACCCCACTGGAATACAAGAAGAGTTACCCTTCGGCCCCCTGACTTTTTTTCAATACAAGCGGTTTACTTTATATGGCGTGCCTTGTTTAAGAGTAAAGCCTTTCGGGGTCTAAAATTAGTCCGTTTTCTTTCACTTTAAAAGATGCGGGACACAGGGATGGTACGGTCAACCTATTTTCGAACCCATAATCTCAAAAACTTAATCATGAAAACAAATGTATTATCAGTTAAAACCCTGTTTATTGCGGCGTTGTCCATTGTTTTGGCAACTTCTTGCTCATCCGAAGATGGTGAAGACGGCGCCATTGGCCCACAGGGACCGCAGGGTGAACAAGGGGTAGCCGGACCGGCAGG
Source organism: Flavobacteriaceae bacterium (assembly GCA_024743095.1). Lineage (GTDB taxonomy): Bacteria > Bacteroidota > Bacteroidia > Flavobacteriales > Flavobacteriaceae > Flagellimonas. The sequence goes on along the minus strand of JANSXF010000007.1, from coordinate 91,575 downwards.
AGCCCAAGGTGAACAGGGTGAACAAGGGGAGCAAGGAGATCCCGGAACCGCCAATGTAATGTATTCGGAATGGGTAGGTACCGAATTGGGAAGCAATATTCTTTCTTCTTCGGCCTCATTTGATATTGATGCCCCAGAAATCGATCCTGATATGTTGAACTATGGGACCATTTTGGTCTTTGCCAGAAGGATAGATTTAGGTGGAGATGGCAATATTGTTTACCAACTTCCTATTGTATTTGGTGCTGCTAGGCAACAATCCTATTTCTTCGTGGCCACGGATGGCAACATCAGAATTTCCGTTCATGCCAATGAAGAGGGCGAAGATGTGTTGGATGGGGCATATTTGGAGCAATATAGGTATGTACTCATTCCTGGCGGGGCATCTACTACAGGTAAAGCTGCTGCAGATGATGTGGATTATGCCAAAATGAGCTACGAACAAGTCATCGAATATTTCAACATTCCTGAATAATCAGGTATCATAAAGTTCCCCCAAAATCAAAAACTCCCCTATTTAACCAACGCCCATAACAACCATGAAACAATTAGTATATATCCTATTGCTTCTGATCTCTATCCCTATGGTGGCCCAAGGACAGAATGCGACCATTAAAGTGTTGGCCAGGGCCATCCATGTGGATTCTTCCCCTACCTATAAAGCGACCGTTTCAATAAGCCCGGCATACTCCAGTTATGCTTCGGACGGCATGGATTTCGAGGAACTGAGGTCCCTTTATCAAAAAGCGTTGGAATTACAAGGTATCGCCTGGAAGGAAATCAAGGAAAGACCGTATGAATTTGGTTTTGAGACCATGGGATACGACAAAGAAGGTGCTATTTATGAGTTTTCAACTTCGTCCATCGAAAAAATGAGAACTTTTTTGACCATAAAATCGTTGGGGCTCCAGCGTTTGAATAGCGTTGCTGTTCTAAAAATAGATGAAGGCACAGCGAAATCACTCTATGGTAAAGCAATGGAGGACGCCAGAAAAAAAGCGTCCTTGATCGCTTTGGCCCTGGGCAAGGAACTCGGTGATGCAATCACTGTCGAGGACGCTCAACACCTAAACGGGCAGGTGGAAACCTCCATTTATTACGACCGCCCGGTCGGGGAATACATCCACTCCCTTCAAGTGGTGTTTCAAACCAAATGAACTCCACAGCGGATATTCTTAAAATACCTTATCGCCCCTTTGCAACCATTTTCCACAAGCGCTATCCTTTTCAATGGAATAAAATTTAAGCCCAAGTCCCTTTTAGCAGTTTTAATATATCATTTTCAAAGCATTGCCCCTTCCCTATAATGTTTCTAAATAAGGGGGGTCTACTTGTTTATTACTTGTTAAAAACTCATTCGTGCCGTAAATTTGTGTAAAAACTAACTTCTAATGAGTTTGATAAAATCTTCGTTGGCCCGAAAATATGTTATGGCCCTATCGGGTCTTTTTTTGGTCACATTTTTGATTCTTCACGTGACCATTAATTTGGCCTCGGTATTTTCCCCTGATTTTTTTAATGAAGCATCCCACTTTATGGGCTACAACCCCATAGTCCAGTTCTTGATGCAGCCTATCCTGATCGCAGGTGTGATCGTACACTTTGTAATGGGCTTTGTTTTGGAGGTTCGCAACAGAAAAGCCAGGGATGTAGGCTATGTTAAGTACAAAGGCAGTGCCAATGCGCCGTGGGTTTCCCGAAACATGATCTATTCAGGTCTGGTTGTCCTTGCTTTCTTGGCATTGCACTTCTACGATTTTTGGATACACGAAATGGCCTACAAATACGTAGAGGCCAATCCTGAGGACCCAACACGTTACTATTATGAAACGGTAGAGAAATTTGCTCCTTTCTGGAGAACCATTCTTTACGTAGTTTCCTTTGTTTTGCTGAGCTTGCACTTGTGGCACGGCTTTGCTTCCTCTTTCCAATCCATGGGGGCCAACAATAAGTACACCGCTGGATTTACAAAATTTGCTAAAATATTTGCGGTAGTGGTACCATTGGCATTTGCTTTTATCGCCATATACCACCACCTTAACCCAATAACACATTAAGTATGGGCATATTGGATTCTAAAATTCCATCTGGGCCATTGGCCGACAAATGGACCAAACATAAAAACGACATCAATCTGGTCAACCCTGCCAACAAAAGGAACATCGACATCATTGTTGTAGGCACAGGACTGGCAGGTGGTGCCGCAGCCGCCACTTTGGCCGAGTTGGGTTACAATGTAAAGACATTCTGCTATCAAGATTCGCCACGCAGGGCACACTCCATTGCTGCCCAAGGGGGAATCAACGCAGCAAAGAACTATCAAGGGGACGGTGACAGTAATTACCGCCTTTTCTACGACACCATAAAAGGGGGCGATTACCGTTCCCGCGAGGGAAACGTTTACCGATTGGCCGAGGTATCGGGGAACATTATCGACCAATGTGTGGCACAGGGGGTACCCTTTGCCCGTGAGTATGGCGGTATGTTGGACAACCGTTCTTTTGGAGGGGTACTGGTATCAAGGACTTTTTATGCCAAGGGACAAACAGGCCAGCAATTGTTGCTGGGTGCCTACTCCGCGATGAACCGTCAAATCAACAGAGGCAAGATACAGGCCTTCAACCGTCACGAAATGATGGATTTGGTCTTGGTAGATGGCAAGGCAAGAGGAATTATTGCCAGGGACCTGGTAAGCGGCAAAATTGAAAGACACAGTGCCCACGCCGTAGTTTTGGCCACCGGAGGATATGGAAACGTATTCTTCCTTTCCACCAATGCCATGGGAAGTAACGTAATGGCGGCTTGGAGGGCGCACCGAAAAGGAGCCTTCTTCGCCAATCCTTGCTTTACACAAATCCACCCAACCTGTATTCCTGTTTCAGGTGACCATCAATCCAAACTGACATTAATGTCAGAGTCCCTTAGAAACGATGGACGAATCTGGGTGCCCAAGAAAATGGAGGATGCCATTGCCATACGGGAAGGCAAAAAGAAACCTACAGAACTGGCCGAAGAAGATAGGGACTACTATTTGGAAAGAAGGTACCCCGCCTTCGGTAACCTTGTGCCACGTGATGTGGCCTCCAGAGCGGCCAAGGAACGTTGTGATGCCGGCTTTGGGGTGAACAAGACCGGTGAAGCGGTATTCTTGGATTTCGCGTCCGCCATAGAGCGTTACGGAAAAGAAAAAGCCTTGACCTCCGGCCTTAAAGATCCGGACAAAGCTACCATCACCAAACTGGGTGAAGAAGTTGTAGAGGCCAAATATGGCAACCTGTTCCAGATGTATGAAAAGATCGTGGACCAAAACCCATACAAAACCCCAATGATGATCTATCCCGCGGTACACTATACCATGGGAGGCCTTTGGGTGGACTATAACCTTCAGACCACCATTCCTGGTTGTTACTCAGCGGGAGAGGCTAACTTTAGCGATCACGGTGCCAACCGTTTGGGAGCTTCAGCTTTGATGCAAGGACTTGCAGACGGGTATTTTGTACTGCCCTACACTATTGGAGATTATCTATCAAAAGATATTAGAACAGGTAAAATACCGACCGATTCCCCGGAGTTTGACCAAGCCGAGAAACAGGTTCGCGAGAGAATGGAAAAGTTGATGAGCGGTTCGGGAATCCATTCCGTGGATTATTATCACAAGAAACTCGGTAAGATTATGTGGAACAAGTGTGGTATGGCCCGTAACGAAAAGGAACTGAAAGAGGCCATCAAGGAGATTTCCGACCTTAGAAAAGATTTCTGGGAGAACGTAAAAATTCCGGGCAGCATCGAGTCCAAAAACCAAGAGCTCGAAAAAGCCGGACGTGTTGCCGATTTCCTGGAGTTGGGAGAACTTTTTGCTAAAGATGCCTTGCACAGAAACGAATCCTGTGGAGGTCACTTCCGTGAAGAGTACCAGACCGAAGAGGGAGAAGCTCTCCGTGATGACGAAAACTTTAAATATGTGGCCGCTTGGGAATACAAGGGAGAGCCCAAGGATGCCGAATTGCACAAGGAGGATTTGGTATATGAAAACATTGAACTCAAGACAAGATCCTACAAATAAGAAACTATGAAATTATATCTAAAAATATGGCGTCAAAAAGACGCATCCACACCAGGAAGAATAGTTGATTATACCCTCGACGGTGTAGAAGGAGATATGTCTTTCTTGGAGATGTTGGATATCCTAAATGAAGAATTGGTCTCCAAAGGCGAGGAACCCGTAGAATTTGACCACGATTGCAGGGAAGGTATCTGTGGAACATGTTCGCTTCAAATAAACGGGGAGCCCCATGGACCGGATAGATTGGTAACCACTTGTCAGCTGCACATGAGAAAGTTCAACGATGGGGATACCATCGTTATCGAACCTTTCCGTGCCACCGCATTCCCGGTCATCAAGGATTTGATCGTGGACCGTAGTGCATTTGACCGTATTCAGCAGGCCGGCGGGTATATTTCCGTGAACACTTCCGGAAATACCATCGATGCCAATGCCATACCGATCAATAAATATGATGCAGATGAAGCCATGGACGCCGCGACCTGCATTGGTTGTGGTGCCTGTGTGGCCGCTTGTAAAAATGCCAGTGCCATGTTGTTCACATCTGCCAAAGTTTCCCAATTTGCCCTGTTGCCCCAAGGCCAGGTGGAAGCTACCGAGCGTGTTCAGAACATGGTCCGCCAAATGGACTTGGAAGGTTTTGGCAACTGTACCAATACCGGAGCTTGTGAAGTGGAATGCCCCAAAGGTATCTCATTGACCAATATCGCTAGGATGAACCGTGAGTATTTATCCGCTACGCTAAAGGGATAAACAAATCACATTTCGATGTACAAAGCCCAAATTCCAATAGGAGTTTGGGTTTTTTATTATCTTACGGTATGCCCAAAGAATACCCCAAAGAACGCATCAAGGTACCTCGGTTCAATGAGGAATCAGGTTTCTATACGACGCCCGAGCGTTCCAAGATCATGGGAAAGATCCGCGGCAAGAACACCAAGCCGGAACTTGCCTTTAGAAAAGCATTGTGGCACTCGGGATACAGGTATCGTATCGACTACAAAAAACTCATAGGAAAGCCCGATATGGCCCTTAAAAAGTACAAGACCGTCATATTTATCGATGGGGAATATTGGCACGGCCATAATTGGGAGGAACGCAAGGAAAAAATCAAGACCAACAGGGAGTTTTGGATCCCAAAAATCGAACGTAACATGCAACGTGATCAAGAGGTGAATCGAGCCTTAAGGGAAAAAGGGTATACCGTCTTCCGATTTTGGGAAACCGAAATAAAAAAGGACTTGGATGGATGTTTGGAACAGGTATTGACCCACCTCAACAAGGTCAAAATTGCTTTTTCACCATCTTGAAGGCCTGCAACACATCATCCAAAGGCAGTTCAAAACCCTGAAATTCCGGCAAAGTATTCAAGTTATGGCACAGCAACGCCTTCTTCTCCTTGCCATACCCAGTAAGCTGCTAACAGATAATGCTATCCGCACAGACCAAAATGTATGGTCGGTTCCAATAACTCTCACTATTTTGGGGCAATGTGAGCTTTTCCACTATCCGCCGATATGGTGTGTACCGGACCAATAGTTTGACCAAGCTGAATGCCAAGGCAATTTCCTTGTTGGTGCATGCCGCTTTTAAAAACTCTATCAGGGATATAGTCTTTTTGGAAGGGCTATTGCACCTCCAATCGCAACAACCAGTCCGTTTGTTTGTCGGACCCAACATGGTATGGGTGTTCACCAAACTTGGCAAAGCCATGTCCCTGGTAAAATTGAATGGCTTTTGGATTGTGCTCCCAAACTCCCAGCCAAATGTAATTTTTACTTAATGCTCCGGCCTTGACAATTATTTCGTTGAGCATCCAAGAGCCGATTTTTTTGCCTTGATGTTCTGCCAAAACATAAATACGTTCAATTTCGAGGGCATTGGGGTCGAGCACATCGGTTTGGGCGGCATCAATATTCAGTTTGAAATAGCCTACTAATTCTTCATGATCATAAACAAAATGAAAAAGGCTATCCTTATTTGCGAGTTCGTTTGCCAACTTTTCAGGGCAAAACGCTTCATTGATGTATGCCCGAAAATCCTCGGGGCCGTTGTCCTTCTCAAAAGCATCGGAAAAAGTAGTCTTGGATATGTTCACCAAAGTATCCAAATCGGTGCGGGTACATTCCCGAAAATGGAGCGCCATCTGAATGGTTTTCTTAAAAATATGACAAAAAAAAGAGCCGAACAAGGTGTTGGCTCCAAATTCTTCAGGGGGATTATAACTGATCTAAAGCATAAAAAGCTTCTTAATCAAAAGCATAAATCCTGTGAAAAAATCGTTTCTGTAAACCTGGACGTTCTCGTCCATCGTAGTTTGTGTTTTTAGGGCCATGGTCAATTCGGTTTTGGTGGTGTTAATTTGGGTAAAAAATTCGATATAACCAAATATATAATCGTTGAATGGCATTCTAAAACTATTGTTGTGTAATAGCTATAAAATGTTGTAAAAATGAGGTGCATATTTATTAAATACTCATTTCAGGAACCTCACCTTCAACTATCAATCTACCTTCGGTTGCATTCTCTATTTCCTCTACGGAGACCCCGGGCGCCCTTTCCAATAGTTTAAATCCCTGTTCTGTTACCTCCAACACCGCAAGATTGGTCACTATCTTGGTTACGCACCCCACACCGGTCAATGGCAATGTACATTTTTTCAAAAGTTTTGAATCGCCATCCCTGTTGGTGTGCATCATGGCCACTATGATGTTTTCCGCAGATGCCACCAAATCCATGGCACCCCCCATGCCCTTGACCATTTTACCTGGTATCTTCCAGTTGGCGATATCACCGTTTTCGGCCACTTCCATTGCCCCTAAAATGGTTAAATGGACATGTTGCCCACGAATCATTCCAAAGCTGGTGGCAGAGTCAAAAAATGAAGCGCCGGGCAATGTGGTAATGGTCTGTTTCCCGGCGTTAATGATGTCGGCATCCTCTTCTCCTTCGAACGGGAAAGGGCCCATGCCCAAAACTCCGTTCTCACTTTGGAACTCCACGCTAATATCATCCCGGACAAAATTGGCCACCAATGTGGGAATCCCTATTCCAAGGTTCACATAGTACCCGTCCTTGATTTCTTTAGCTATGCGTTTCGCTATTCCGCTTTTATCCAACATAATTATACTTTCTGTCTTACTGTTCGTTGCTCAATTCTTTTCTGATATTTCCCGCCCTGGAAAATACGCTGTACAAATATTCCGGGAATGTGAATCTGGTTAGGGTCCAGACTGCCCGCGGGAAGTAGTTCCTCGACTTCTGCTACGGTTACGGTGGCTGCCCCGCACATGCATGGATTAAAGTTTCTTGCGGTACCTTTAAATATCAAATTGCCGGCCTGATCCCCCTTCCATGCCTTGACAAAGGCAAAATCAGCTTTAAAAGCGGGTTCCAAAACATACATCTTGCCATCAAATTCACGGGTCTCCTTGCCTTCGGCCACTTCGGTCCCGAAACCTGCCGGGGTATAAAAGGCTGGAAACCCCGCTTGTGCCGCCCTGCACTTCTCTGCCAGGGTTCCTTGCGGTGTGAGTTCCACTTCCAGTTCGCCGCTCAGCATCTGACGTTCGAACTCATCGTTCTCCCCCACATAGGAGGATATCATTTTTTTTATTTGATGTTTTTGCAAGAGCAACCCAAGGCCAAAATCGTCGACTCCGGCATTGTTGGATATGCAGGTGATGTCCTTGACGCCCAATCGGACCAATTCATCAATGGCATTTTCCGGTATTCCACATAGGCCGAATCCCCCTAGCATAAACGTCATTCCGTCTTCTACTCCCTTCAATGCATTGGTTACATCGGCTACTTTTTTATTGATCATAGAATTCGTATTAATATTCCCTGAAATTACGATTTAAATAAAAAAGCCCCAAGCAAATTAGGATATGCTTAGGGCTTTATTTATCAAAATGAGTCAAAACTAGAAGTCCAAGTCGTGCAGATCATCATCGGTATCGATATCCTCATCATTTTGTTGTTGCGAGCAGTCCAAATTAATGGACATCTGCTCAGGTGCCTCGAAAGCATCCTTCGATACGCCGATCTCTTCGTTGGCATAGTTCTTTTTCATGTAAAGTCCCCAAATTGGCAGCGCCATGGCCGCTCCCTGTCCGTACAACAAACGGTTAAAGTGGATGGACCTATCTTCTCCACCGACCCAGACACCGGTCACCAAATTGGGCACCATCCCCATAAACCATCCATCGCTCTGGTTCTGTGTGGTCCCTGTTTTACCTGCTATCGGGTTGGTCAATTCGTATGGGTATCCTGTTATAATCTCTTTATAAACGGTATTGTTCTTACCATAGGTATGCCTTAACCTTCCTCCCGAACCATATTGGGTCACCCCTTCCAAAAGGTTGATCATGGCATAGGCCACATCCTTGCTCAGCACATCCTTGGTTTCGGGTTTGTATTCGAATAGTACGGTGCCATTTTTGTCCTCGATGCGTGTGACCATTACGGGTTTTACGTAAACCCCCTGGTTCGCATAAGTCCCGAAGGCCCCCACCATTTCATAAACGCTCACATCTGGCGTACCAAGTGCAATGGACGGCACTGCTGGGATTTCCCTGGTGATCCCCATGTTTTTTGCCATGGAAACCACAGCTCCGGGGCCTACCCTATCAATGAGTTGTGCCGTAATGGTGTTTACCGAATTGGCCAATGCGTTCTTTAAGGTCATATCCTCCCCTGAATATTTTCCGTCGGAATTCTTTGGGGTCCATGCCAACATGTTCCCATGCTTTCCCGGTTCGATACTATATTGGTTATCAGGAAGGGTATAACAGGGAGAATATCGTAATTGGTCAATGGCAGCGGCATATACAAAAGGCTTGAACAAAGAACCTGCCTGTCTTGATCCTTGAATTACATTATCGTACTGAAAATGTTTGTAATCGATTCCGCCTACCCAAGCTTTCACATGCCCTGTTTGTGGCTCCATGGACATCATGGCGGTACGCAGGAAAGTTTTATAATATCTGATGGAATCCATCGGGGTCATGATGGTATCCTTCTCGTAGGAATCACTGTTCCAATCAAAAACCGTCATCTCCTCCTTTTTATGGAAGGTGGCCTCGATATCCTTTTCGGACAATCCTTCTCGCTTCAAATGACGCCACCTTGGGGAACGCCTCATGGCATTTCGCATAATGGTATCTATCTCTCCCTTTCTCAAATCCAAAAAAGGAGTGGTGGGATTACGATCAGGGGTATTTTGACGAAAGAACTCTGCCTGCAAATTACTCATGTGTTCCTGTACGGCTTCCTCTGCATTTTGTTGCATTCTGGAATCTATGGTCGTATAGACCTTTAGTCCATCCAGATAAATATTGTAATGCTCTCCATCCGGTTTTGGGTTTTCACGGACCCATTGGTTCAAATAACGCTGCATGTACATCCTAAAATAGGTGGCCAATCCTTCCCTGTGCGATTCGGGATTAAAATTGATCTTCATCTCACTGCTTTGCAACGAATCCTTCTCCTTTTCGCTGATATACCCATACTTGGCCATCTGTCCAAGCACGGTATTGCGACGATTGAAGACCATCTCTTCCCGGCGCATTGGATTGTAGAGCGAAGAGTTCTTGAGCATGCCCACCAAAACAGCTGATTCTTCGGTTTTGAGATCGGCAGGTTCTTTTCCAAAGTAAATTCTAGATGCGGAACGGATACCATCCGCATTGTAACCAAAATCGTAAATATTAAGGTACATCGCTATGATCTCTTGTTTGGTATAGTTCCTTTCCAAACGGGTGGCAATGACCCATTCCTTTATTTTCTGGGTGACGGCTTCAAATAGGTTTCTAGATCGGACCCCAACAAAAAGCTGTCGCGCCAATTGCTGCGAAATGGTACTTGCCCCGCCCTTTGTGCCCAAAAAGGCCAAGGCCCTTGCAAATCCACGCGCATCGATACCGGAATGGTCGTAATACCTGGCATCCTCGGTAGCTACCAAGGCATCAATAATGTTCTGTGGAAGGGTCTCGTAATCCACCCAAGTCCTGTTATCGTCCAAATAGAGTTTTCCCAAGGTTTCCCCATCCGAGGAGATAAACTCCGTGGCCAAGTTGGTCTCGGGGTTTTCCAAACGCTCAAAGGTTGGCATTTCCCCGAACACTCCCCAGGAGGCCAATAGAAAAATAAGGACAACGGATAGGACACCTGCTCCGAATATGATCCAAAACCACTTGATAAAAGGAAAAAAATTGTGTTGCTGTTTTTGTTGACGTTTCTTTGCCATTATAATTTGGGTGCTTTTTCTATTTCCAAACCAACATCCGTTATTCCCTCCAAAACATGGAGGCCCTCCACATCGCCATTTTTTCGCATGGCGTGGGAAATATTCACCTTATATACGCCGGAATCGGGAAAATCGATGTTTTCCTTGAACCAAAGTTTATTCTCCTTAATACTGCCCATGCCTTTGCCCAGCCATTTGCCATTGGGTTCCGCCATTCTATACTCCAGTGTGTCCTTAACGGTATTGCCGCTTGGGTATTCTAACTCGGCTATCAAAAATAAATTGCTGAAGGCAAAATTATCGTCGTTCCTGATGTTGATGAACAGGTTATAGCTCTGGGTGGAATCCAGTTCGGAAAATTGAAAATCAACATCTTGCCCCATCTCCCATTTTGCTTCCTTAACCGGTTTGTAATCCGAATAGACCAACAATTCGTTGCAAGACGACAGGGTAAGAATCACCATCAAGGGAAACAAAAATTTATTTCGCATTGGAGGATGCTTTGGGTTTTGGTTTTCTACGCTTTTTCTTTCTTCTCTTTTTATTCTTCGGCCTATCAAACCGGGTAAGGCTGTCCTGGCCCACGACATTTTCGAAAGTAGTCTTTTCTTCCGCTATATTATCTGCTGCATACTCCTCAAGACTGGCAACTTTATCGCCTTTCTTATTACGTTCCAGAATTTCCAAGACTTGGTCTTTGGAAAGGGTGTGCCAAGTTGCCGGTTCATCTTTATACGAAAACCAAAGGGTTTCTTTAAAGATATCCGCCTTTTGGCAGAAGGCCAGTCCCTTTTGGGTCTTCAGCTTACAGTCGGACGGCGGAAAATCCTTTAATGCTTCCAGATACATGTCCAGCTCATAGTTGAGACAACATTTAAGCTTTCCACATTGGCCGGCCAGTTTTTGAGGGTTCAGGGCCAATTGCTGATAACGTGCCGATGCCGTGCTGACGGACCTAAAATCCGTCAACCAGGTAGAGCAGCAAAGTTCACGACCGCAAGAACCGATACCGCCCAATCGCTGGGCTTCTTGTCGGTAACCGATTTGCCTCATCTCAATACGGATTCCAAAGGCCTTGGCCATATCCTTGATCAACTGTCTAAAATCAACCCTGTCCTCGGCAGTATAATAAAATGTAGCTTTTGAACCGTCTCCCTGAAATTCCACATCGCTGAGCTTCATTTCGAGCTTTAACGAAATGGCTATTTCCCGGGAACGTTTTTTTATTTCCTCTTCCCTGTCCCTACATTTTTGCCAAATATCAATGTCACGTTGGGTGGCCTTTCTGTAAATTTTGGGAATGGTCTTATCATCGAGCGCTACTTTTTTGCGTTTCATTTGGATACGCACCAGTTCGCCGGTAAGGGTCACCACGCCAACATCGTGGCCCGATTTGGACTGAGTGGCCACTACATCCCCAATGGACAAAGTGAGATTCTCCGTATTTCGATAGAATTCCTTTCTACTGTTTTTGAAACGTACCTCAACGCAATCAAAGGGTTTTTGACCGTTGGGCAACGACATATTGGAAAGCCAGTCAAAGACTGTCAGCTTGTTACAACCATCAGTGCCGCAAGTACCATTGTTCTTGCAACCACGCGGTTGTCCATCCTTGCCGGTTGAACAACTGCTACACGCCATATATAATATCTTGATTTAAGGAAACTTAATGGGCTTCCCTAAAAAGGGTTCATAAAAAATTACCAGTTGTAAATATAACACAATTTGTTGCAGCATTGAAATACTACTTCTTGTATTTTAGGACCGGTGAGCGGCCCTTCTTGAATATCTTATTGCTGGCTCCCTTGCCCTTGCGCAATTGTTTCTGCTCTTCATAGGGCAATGCATGTACTTCCATACAATCCACCGAACAGCAATTGTTCATTTTCTCCGCACACGCTTCACATTGTATAAAGAGCAGGTGACACGCTTCGTTGGCGCAGTTTACATGGGTGTCACAAGGTTTTCCGCATTGGTGGCAGTGGGCTATGACATCTTCGGAAATACGTTCTCCCCTCCTATGGTCAAAAACAAAGTTTTTTCCCAAGAACTTGTTCTCCAATTTCTTTTCACGCACTTGTCTGGTGTATTCGATGATACCGCCCTCCAACTGATATACATTTTTAAAGCCTTTGTGCCTGTAGTATGCGCTGGCCTTCTCACAACGGATGCCCCCGGTACAGTACATTACCAGTTTTTTGTCCTCCTTGTGCTCGGCAAGGTCCTGTTCTATAATATCAAGAGAATCCCGAAAGGTGTCCACATCGGGCGTGATGGCATTTTTAAAATGTCCGATCTCACTTTCGTAGTGGTTCCGCATATCCACCAAAACCGTATTGGTATCTTCAATAAGTTCGTTGAACCGTTCCGCACCAACGTGGATTCCCTTGTTGGTCACATCAAAAGTGTCATCGTTCAATCCATCCGCCACAATTTTGTCCCTGACCTTCACCTTGAGTTTCAAAAAGGATTTATTGTCCTGCTCAATGGCAATGTTCAAGCGCACATTTTCCAAAAAGGAAATGCTGTCCAAATGTTCCTTGAATACCTTAAAGTTTTCCGCCGGCACCGATAATTGGGCATTTATCCCTTCGTGCGCGACATAAATACGCCCCAGAACCTCCATATCGTTCCAAGCCAAAAAAAGATGGTTTCTTAAGATTTGCGGATTGCCTATTCGTGCATATTGATAGAAAGAGATGGTAAGGCGTTCCTTCCCGGCCTCCTCGATAAGGGCTTCCCTTTCCTTTGCACTTAATGTGTTGTACAGTTGCATGCTATACTTGATTAAGTTAGAGAATGGTTCTAAAATTCCTGCAAAGATAAAAATTAAAGGGAGAGTAAATTAAAAGGGCCGCGAAGGCCCCCTTAATCCATTACCGTTTTCATAGCTGAACTTTCCTTCCCATAGCAATTCAGAGCCCTAAATGGCTCTATGGAGATGAGTTAGTGACCTTAAGATGTATTGTTATTAAAAAGGTTGCGTGCCCTTTTTTTCATGTGGAAAGAAATGGTATTTTAGCCTTCCTAACAATTTTTACCATGAGCAAAGAGAAAGAAGCAAAATTAAAGGCACTGAAACTTACATTGGACAAGTTGGACAAGACCTACGGTAAAGGTGCTGTCATGAAAATGGGCGATAGCGTTGTTGAAGATGTCGAAGTGATTCCTTCTGGCTCTTTGGGATTGGATATTGCCCTCGGCGTTGGAGGTTACCCCAAAGGAAGGGTCGTGGAAATTTATGGTCCGGAATCTTCGGGTAAAACAACCTTGACGCTGCACGCCATTGCCGAGGCCCAAAAAGCGGGGGGCATTGCCGCATTTATAGATGCAGAACACGCGTTTGACCGTTTCTACGCCAAAAAATTAGGGGTGGATATCGACAACCTGATCATTTCCCAGCCCGACCACGGGGAGCAGGCCCTGGAAATCGCCGATAACCTGATACGTTCCGGAGCCATCGATATCGTAATTGTGGATTCCGTGGCGGCATTGACACCAAAAAGCGAGATCGAGGGGGAAATGGGAGATTCCAAAATGGGACTGCATGCCCGTTTGATGTCCCAAGCACTGCGAAAACTCACCTCCACCATAAGCAAAACAAAATGTACGGTAATATTCATCAACCAGTTACGGGAAAAAATCGGGGTAATGTTCGGGAACCCGGAAACAACTACCGGTGGTAACGCACTTAAATTCTATGCTTCCGTCCGACTTGACATTAGACGCTCTACCCAGATAAAAAGTACCGATGGCGATGTCCAAGGGAACAAGACCAGGGTAAAAGTGGTAAAAAACAAGGTGGCCCCTCCATTTAAAACCGCGGAGTTCGATATTATGTACGGCGAGGGAATCTCCAAGATCGGGGAAATACTCGATTTGGGAGTCGCCTATGAAATCGTGAAGAAAAGCGGTTCTTGGTTCAGTTATGGCGACACCAAACTGGGGCAGGGAAGGGATGCCGTTAAAGCGCTTCTTGTGGACAACCCGGAACTCTCCGAAGAATTGGAGAGCAAAATAAAAGAAGCCATCGCCGCTGTGAGCGAATAGCCCCTTTATCGATTTTTTGGGGAGTTTAACTTTTGGTTGTGAAAATCCTACGCAACCCCTACGCATACTGCACATCTAGGGAATAAAAGGATTTTTATTATGAAAAAAGTGTTAATGCCCTTTATATTGATTGTGGCATGCTCATGGTTCATCTCTTGTGAGGTGGATGATGATTCCCCCAATTTTTACTTTACCGCCCTTACTACTGTGGAGGCCGAAGTACCAGAGGCGTTCGAGTTTGGAAAAACGTACGATATTGAAGTAACCTACCTTAGACCAAATGGGTGTACCTTTTTTGAAGGTTTCGATGTAACGCAGACCGCCGAAACGGGCCGTGATGTTGTCGTGGTCGGTTCGGTGCTTACCGATCAGGACAGGGCCTGTACCGAAGCTGTGGAAGAAGTAACGGCCACCTTAAAATTTAATGTAATTTACACCAAGGACTATACCTTCCGTTTTTACGCAGGGGATGACGAAGAGGGAAAAGCGACCTTTATCGAGTATACGGTTCCGATGGCAGAGGAAGGTGAGCCGATAAATTAAATAGCAACAATCCAAAATTGACCAACATTTGGATCTTGAAGAATTGATACATAACTGTCAGAAGGGCAACCGACAGGCACAAGCAGAACTATACCGGAGATATTCCGGTATTCTTTTCGGCATGTGCCTGAAGTACTCCCGTAACAAAACGGAGGCGGAGGACAATCTGCACGACAGTTTTATGACCATATTCGACAAAGTCGACCAATACGGTTTTAAAGGTTCTTTTGAGGGTTGGATCAAAAGAATAACCGTAAATACCGTTCTTCAAAAGTATAGGAAAGACCAGCACCTCAACGTAGTCTCGGAAAACACCGAGGATGAGGTGGAGGTAGATACCGAGGATACGGATATAAGCCTATCCACACTATTGGGATACATTCAAGAGCTACCGCACAAGTACAGGTTAACCTTTAGCCTATACGTGCTGGACGGTTACAGTCACAAGGAAATCGGTGAGATGTTGGGGACATCCACCGGTACATCAAAATCGAACCTGGCAAGGGCCAAGGCCATTTTGAG
The DNA here is from genome assembly GCA_024743095.1 of Flavobacteriaceae bacterium. GTDB lineage: Bacteria > Bacteroidota > Bacteroidia > Flavobacteriales > Flavobacteriaceae > Flagellimonas. The sequence continues at coordinate 76,147 of JANSXF010000007.1, read as the reverse complement.
GGAAAAAATAGAAAAAGCCAAAATAAACATTGCTTAAATAGAAAAGACAATGGGGAAAAAGAATTTAGAGCAATTGTTCAAAGAAAGCTTTCAGGACTTTCAGGAAGTTCCGGATGAAAAGGTCTGGGCCTCCATCGAAGCTTCTTTGGACAGGAAAAAGCAAAAAAAGCGGGCCGTTCCTCTCTGGTGGGGCCTCGGCGGTGCGGCAGCGGCCTTGGCCATTGCCCTGCTGGCCATTAATCCATTTGGAGAAGAGCCAAAACAAGAGCAGATTATAACGGACACGGAAAACAGTACCGTTCCCCAGAGTAGAACCGATACCAAGGAAAGGTCACATCGAGATTTGATCCCTCCAAGTGCTGTCCAAAATGAGGAAGATGGTTTAGCCAATACTTCTGAGCGAAGCACCTTGGATCAAAGAAACAATCAAGCACAAGACAACGGCTTTGCCAAAACCAAGGCCTCAAGTAGCACTGGAAATAATTTTTCCACATCAAACCAAAAGGGTTCAACCGAAATAGCCCAGGTTGAAAACAAGCGCTTGAATGCTTCTGAAAACGTTTCCCACGATAACGAAAACGTAGAAAAAAACAACAGTGCCATTGCGATGGACACTGACCAGAAGAAATCCGACCAAGAGGCATCCACCCTGATATCGGAAAAGAATAATGATCAGGTGGCCGAAAATAGGGCAGATAAAGATGAAAAAGATAAGCAGTCCATCTATGATGCGATTGCGGAACAGGAACAATTGGAGGAAGCGGTTGCAAAAAACAACTCTGAAAAATGGTCCGTTGGCCCATCTTTGGCACCTGTCTATTTTAATGCCGCCGGGGATGGATCTCCAGTAGGTGCTGATTTCGCTTCCAATTCCAAATCGGGCAACCTCAACCTGAGTTATGGTGTCAACATTGCCTATGAGGTTGGTAAAAAAGTAAAGATCCGCTCCGGGGTGCACCGGGTAAACTTCGGTTACAATACCAACGATGTGGTCTTTTCCTCTACCCTACAGGCAGCGGCGAGCAATAGAATCACCAATATCGATTACGCTCAAAACTCCGGGACCATACTGGTACAGAGCAAGGAAAGCGCAAAAAATTCCCCTGTGTTGGGCTCCAAAGAAGTCGCTTTTAATGAAGTACCTAGCTTGGAAGGCAAAATGGTCCAACAATTGGGTTATATCGAAGTTCCGTTGGAAGTAAATTATGCGGTTCTCGATAAAAAATTCGGGGTAGACCTTATTGGCGGGGTCAGCTCTTTGTTCCTTGTGGACAATTCCGTTTTGTTGGAATCCAACGAACTGGTCACCGAAATGGGAGAGGCCAACAACATCAACTCATTGAACTTTAGTGCAAACTTTGGTATGGGGCTCAATTATCATTTCACCCCAAAATTCAGGTTTAATGTGGAACCTGTTTTCAAGTACCAGCTAAATACGTTTTCGAATGTCTCCGGTAATTTTCGGCCCTACTCCATCGGGGTGTACAGTGGATTTACCTTTAAGTTTTAGCATAAAAGAAGTTGGTTAGGAAGATTGCGCCTTTATGCAATCAATTAAACACCCCTTATTATTGGGGTGTTTTTTTATTGGGTCATCAACAATTGATCATTTCTTAATTTTATGTAGTTTCCATCAAAAAGAACATGTCGGTCTCTTTATCCAAGTTTTATGGCTTTTGTTTTATAATGAGGCTATCGATCCCGAAGAAACAGAAATACTTTCAATGATCTTACAACCTTTTGTGGAAAACGCCTTGATAGATGGCCTGTTGCCAAAATAAATCCGGCACAAAACAATTGGATATCATTTTTAATACTGACAACAACCATCCCACGGGAACAAAAGTGATGGTCCGTATCCCGCTGAGGATTCCTTAATTCTTTTCCAAATCCTCCAAAATAAGCTGTCTAACCTCTTCCCGCAAGGTAGAAGTATCGGATGCGGCCAAAATCCCCGTCTCAAAAAAGGGGTGGACAATGGCTCGGACCCGTCCCGGTCCGCCACTAAAAAAAGTAAAGGAAAAGCGTTTTTTATTATCCAAAAAGGTCATTGGGACTACAGGTATTTTATGGGCAATCGCCATTTTAAACGCACCATCCTTGAACTTGTCCAGAACAACGTGCTCCCCTGGAACGCCCCCTTCGGGAAAAATACAAATGCTCAGACCCTGGTTAAGACGTTTCTGGGCACGCCTGTAGACCCCTGTTCGGCTTTTCACACTCTCCCTATCCACCAGAATGCACACCCGCTTATAAAAAAAGCCAAAGATCGGAATGCTTACCAGTTCCTTTTTACCTACGAACACAAACGGGTTGCGGCTAACGAGCAGCATCAACATAATATCCAGCATACTGGTATGGTTGGCCACCAACATATAGCTTTTCCCCTTTTCCATTCGCTGCTGGCGCACAATCTTTGGAAAACAGCCCATTCCGTATAAGATAGGCCTGGCCCACATATTACGGGCCAGCCAAAAAAATTGGTGATAGGTCTTTTCGGAAATGGTCAAAAGAAGCAAAACCGGAAAGAAAAGGATAATGGGAACGGTAACCAAAATATAGAACCAGGCCCTATACAACACATGTCCCACATTTTTGATTGCTCCAAGCATCTACCAAATGTAAAGTATTTCCAAAATTTAGCTTTAGTGGGAACCCATCTTTTAGACTAACGGCCACTTTTTTTATAAGTTCGGGATGCGTACTTTTACGGGCAAAAATTAGGCATGGCGCGAATACTTACCGGCATACAAAGTACAGGAACACCCCATTTGGGGAATATTTTGGGCGCAATTGCACCGGCCATTGAAATGGCACAGGACCCTAAAAACGATTCCTTCCTCTTTATCGCAGATATGCATTCCCTTACTCAAATAAAAGACGGGGAACTGCTCAGAAGCAACACCTATGCCATTGCTGCCGCTTGGCTCGCATTCGGCCTGGATATTGAAAAAACGGTTTTCTACAGACAGAGCGATATTCCACAGACCGCAGAATTGGCCTGGTACCTCAGTTGCTTTTTTCCCTATCAACGGTTGACGTTGGCCCATTCCTTTAAGGACAAGGCCGATAGGCTGGAAGACGTAAACGCTGGATTGTTTACCTACCCCATGTTGATGGCCGCCGATATTTTGCTTTACGATGCAGAAATAGTCCCTGTAGGGAAAGATCAGCTCCAGCATTTGGAAATGACCCGCGATGTAGCCTCCCGATTTCATGCCCAGATGGGTGAAACTTTTGTGATCCCCGAGGCCAAGGTTCACGAACAAACCATGTACGTGCCCGGGATCGATGGCGAAAAAATGAGCAAAAGCCGTGGGAACCTCATCAATTTGTTCCAGACCGATAAAAAATTGCGCAAGCAGATTATGGGCATTGTTACCGACAGTACTCCAATGGAAGAACCCAAGGACCCGAGCAAGGATAACGTGTTTGCGCTTTACAAACTTTTGGGCTCTCAGGAACAGGTAGAAGAGATGAGCGCCAACTATTTGGCCGGGAACTACGGCTACGGACATGCCAAACAGGCCTTGTACGAACTTATCGTTGAAAAGTTTGAAGAGCCCCGCGAAAAGTTCGAATACTACATGAACCACAAAAATGAAGTGGACGAAGCCTTGGCCTTTGGTGCAGAAAAGGCCCGTAAAGTAGCTGATGCGGTCTTGGCAAGGGTTCGTGAAAAGTTGGGATACTAGCCTTTCATCGTCAATTTGATCTAATCGCCTGTTATTTTCAAGACACCTAAATCGGCCCAACCCGCTTATTTGGGGCAAAACCTAACAAAACCCCGATTTTTAGTGACATCTTTCCGTTGAACTACCTCCAAGAACAGGGTGACTGTTCTGTTGTAATTTATCTCGATGAGCTGTTGTCTTCAAATACTTCAATTCGTTCATGTTACTGTTTTTCCAGATGAGCGGTAGACGCCAATGCCTATTTTAAGCTGAAGAGTTGCTACATTTTAAAAATCCAATCATAGATCCATATCACTTCCACCCCCTTTACCTAAAACCCTCTACCTATAGTCAATCCACCACCTCGAACAGTTTACCGGGCAATGGTCGGACAACGCCCTTGATCCCCATCTTCAATGAAGTGGACCAAACCTTAAAAATGGGCAGATTAGATTCCAAAGCAACGGTACCGAGCAACTCTTTGCCGTTTAACCGTAAGTAGGAGTAGATTGACCGTTCTGTTCCATCCAACTCGACAAGCAGCTGTTTTTTGCACCTTTTTTCCCGCTTTTCCGCCTCAATGCCCCATCTCAAAAGGGAAACCAGCCCTGCGGCCGAGGTCAATAAATGCACTTTGCGATATTTGATCAGGTCATTACGGCCCATCCTCCATAGGGGCAATGGTCTGTAATCCTTGGTCGTTCAAATCGATGTTCCCTTTGGAACAGCAAAATTGGGCCGCCCCCGCAATGCTTCAGACGAGCTGGATAAGCATCATCCTTAAAAATGGGAGATGGTGACAATCTTCTTTGGACAGCAATTCAAATCCTTCTTGGGCCTCTTCCAAATGGATGCTACCGAACAGACCCTTTAAGGTCATCTTTCCAAGGCCATCGATTAAAAAAAAGGGGGCACAGTTTGTCCTCGAAAATGGCCGATGGACTTCCACAATGGACAATTATTTTTTTGCCCGTACCATCTCCGATATTCGGAATGTTCTGCAGTGGTAAGGCCGCAATAATTTCAGGTTCAGTCATTTGATTTGGGCCTCAAAGTTGTCCACAAAACAGAGGTTTTCAAATGTTGATAAAAAGTTATCCGGCTTATTTCGTACTGTCCCATTTTTTACAATATTTGTGCCTATGCGGATAGATTCATACATAGAAAAATTGTTGTTCGATTACAATTGTGTTGTAGTACCAGGTTTTGGGGCTTTCTTGGCCCATGGTAAATCCGCAGAAATTGATTTGGCGACCAATACATTGGTGCCTCCCAGCAAGACCATTTCCTTTAACGCCCAACTTTCCAAGAACGATGGTCTGTTGGTGTCCCACATCTCCAAAGAGAAAAATCTGGGGTACGAGGACATGCTACAGGAAGTGGAAAACATTGCCCAAAATTGGAACAATACGTTGGCCCAAGGTGAAAGTATAGAGCTTTTCGGTATTGGAAAATTGTGGCATAACAGCGAGCGACGCATTCAGTTCCAACCCGAGGAGAAAATCAACTTCTTGACATCTTCCTTCGGACTATCCACATTTGCCGCCACCCCGATCCAAAGAGAGGTCATCAAAGAAGAGGTGGAAGAATTGGAAGAGCGCATTCCATTTATCATCACTCCAGAGAAAAGGGAACAAACTTCCTTTAGACCATGGTTAAAATATGCGGCAGTTATCCTATTGGCCGTGTCTTTTGGCGCTACATCCTATCGTACTTATGGCGAAATTCAACAAAAGGAGGTGGCCGCACAGCAAGATGCCCAACAAGAGGTATCCCGTTTGATCCAGGAGGCCACGTTTTTTGAAAGTGCCCCATTGGAACTTCCCGCTATCAACATTAAGGTGACCAAAAAGCAATTGGGCAAGCACCATATTATCGCGGGTGCCTTCCGTGAAGAACAGAATGCCGACAAAAAGGTGGACCAACTCAAACAAAAGGGATACAATGCCTTTTATTTGGGCACCAACAAGTACGGCCTGCACCAAGTAGCCTATGATAGTTTTGACGACCCCAAAGAAGCTCTCGTATTTTTAAGGGAAGTAAAAAGCAAGGAATCAAGGGATGCTTGGATGCTTTCCGAGAAATAATCCCGCTTTCCTTTAAAACCATTCCACACTTCAATATCTTTGCGCAAAATTTTAAGGTATGCGCGCTAAAAAACCCAGTGAATCCCGTACGGTAATGACCGATTTGGTATTGCCCAGTGAAACCAACCCCCTCAACAATCTTTTTGGTGGGGAACTCTTGGCCCGTATGGACCGGGCTGCCAGTATCGCAGCTCGACGACATAGCCGTAGGATCACCGTTACCGCTTCGGTAAACCATGTGGCCTTTAACCGGGCCGTTCCTCTGGGGAGTGTTGTGACCGTGGAAGCTGCAGTTTCCAGGGCCTTTAATACTTCGATGGAGATTTTCATCGATGTCTGGATCGAGGATCGCTTTACGGGTGAGCGCACCAAGGCCAATGAGGCCATTTACACCTTTGTTGCGGTTGATGACACCGGAAAACCTACCGAAGTGCCCGCACTAGCTCCAGAAACCGACTTGGAAAAGGAACGCTTTGCCGCTGCTCTTCGCAGAAAACAATTGAGTTTGGTGTTGGCCGGCAAACTAAAACCCTCAGATGCTACGGAACTTAAAGCCTTGTTCACGGCTTAAGTTTTAGAAAGCAAAATTATCAGGGTCTGGGCCGAATCGTTTGCCTTTTTCCAATCCTTCGAGCAGTTTTACATCCTCTTTTGATAATTCAAAATCGAAAAGGTCGGAATTAGCTCTGATACGCTCTTCTTTGGATGATTTCGGAATGGTGGCCACACCTTTTTGAAGGTCCCATCGTAAGACGACCTGGGCAATGGTTTTGTTGTATTTGGAGGCCAAACCTTTCATAACCTCGAGATCAAAGATATTTCCCTGCATCAAGGGAGACCAAGCCTCATATTGAATGCCCTTGGAGTCACAGAAATCGATTAGATCCTGTTGCACCAAATACGGGTGGAACTCCATTTGGTCCACCATGGGAATGATCTCCGCAGAGGTCAACAAATCTTCCAAATGGTGCTGTAGAAAATTGCTCACCCCAATGGCTCTCACCCGTTTTTCCCTGTACAACTTTTCGAGTGCCTTCCAGGTTTCCTTGGAAATTTCGCCCTTTGGCCAATGGATCAGGTACAAATCCAAATAATCGGTGCCCAAACGTTCCAAACTGGCATCAAAGGCTTTAAGGGTGGTGTCGTAGCCTTGGTCGGTGTTCCACACCTTGCTCGTTAGAAAAACATCTTTCCGGTCCACGTCGCTTTCGCGAATTCCTGTACCTACACCTTCCTCATTATGGTAAATGGCAGCGGTATCGATATGGCGATAGCCATGGTTCAATGCAGCTTTTACCGCATTGATGACCTCGCTTCCGTCCTCGGATTGATACACGCCCAATCCAAAATAGGGCATCTGGACCCCATTGTGCAATTCAAAAGAGCCCTGTAAATCTGTTATTTCTTTCATAGTGTTACAGTTGATAGATCCAATCTTCGGGATTCAGGCGATCGGAGTCCTTATAAAGATAAAATTTCAGTTTGGTAGTGCCGTCCAACCGATTGGTATTTATTTCTCCCAATGCCTCTTTGGCGGCCACTTTATCCCCTTTTTTCACAAAGAGAATGGAAAGGTTGTAATAGGTACTGATGTAATTTCCGTGTTTGATCTGCACCCCTTTGTTTCCGCCCGGCACGGATAAAATGGCAATAACTTCACCCTCAAAAATGGCCCTTGCCATACTGCCTTTATCGGTTGTGATGGTCACTCCGTTGTTCCTATGTTTGATGCCCGGATACAGTTTATCGGCATAGACCCCATAACCTTGGCTTTTGACGCCTTTCTCCACCGGCCAGATGAGCCTTCCCTTATTGGAAGAGAAATTATCCGCCAGCAATTTTGCCTCCGGCGTAAGTGCAAATGTTGCACTGCTGGTCGACTTGCCGGAGCTCTTGTTGGAACTTGCTATTGCGCTTTTGATCATTCGCTCTATCTCTCGATCAATCTTACGGGCCTCTTTTTGCTTTTGAGCGATGGCCGAGGTGTATTTGGCTTCGTTCTGTTTTATACTCGTTAAAAGGCTCCTTTGTGACTCAATTTCCTTGGAAAGTTCCGCCTTTGCCTTTTGATTCTCCGCAATAAGTTGGTCCTTTTCTTTTCGTTGACGTACCAAATCCTGATTCAATCGGGTAAGCTCCTGGGTTTTTTCAACTATTCCCTCACCCTGTTTCTTACGGTGCTTGGCATATTGCTGCATGTATTGAAGCCTTTTAAAGGCTTGATAGAAATTTTCCGAGGACAATAGAAACATCAAACGGTTGTTCTGCGACTTGTTCTGATAGGTTTTTTCAATGAGCTCGGCATAGTCCTCTTTCAAAATCTTTAAATCTTCACGGAGCTTACTGATATTCCTGATGTTGACATTGATCTGCCTGTTGAGCAAATTGGACTGTTGGTTGGTAACACGAATAAGTTCCTGACGGACATTTATTTTATTGTCCAGGGCTTCCATCTGGTCCAAAACAGTTCCCTTTTCCTTACGTTCGGCAAAGAGCAATCTGTTGATTTCCTTGATTTCCTCTTGCAACCGCTCACGTTTCGATTCCAAAGCCTTTTGCTCACTGGTCTGAGCAAACGAACTTGCTGAAATAAAAAATACAACTATCAGACAATAAATACAATATGAAAATTTATCTTTCATATTACTTTAATGTAATTTTATCGTAGCCATTGGGTACTTTATAGGGAAATGTCATGGATTTATCGAGTTCCAAGTTACGAAAACTCAAATCTATCGTTGTTAGCTCCCCTTTTTCCTCCGCCACTATTTTTATATCCTCGGGCAATATTTTCCCAGAAATATCCTGATAGGTATATACAGCCATTAACTGTCTTGAATTTTGGGGCTGTGAAATTTGTTGTGAGGCTATTTTGAAGTTTTTGGGCTCTAACTGAAAAAGAATCTTAAAGAGTTCCTGTGCCGCTTTTGGCTTTAATTGATAGTTGCCATTGTTCACTTGCGAATTGAACCTCTGCTTTCGTAAATCCATGACAGCATTCCCCAGTAACAGGTTCTGTACTTTTTCAAAGTCCAATTCCGTTCCCAGCATATCACTTAGATAACTAAAGTCACCATCAAAATATTCGTTCTGGAGCTTGTTGTAGAAAGACACCTTCTCTGGAGTAATATGGGCCTTGACCACACCAAGTGGCGCACTGATCCATATCACCTTGTCCCTTTCCATTCGAAGACTTACGTTTACCCCTTGGGAATCGTCCCCGTTGGTATAGTCAATCTTGACCCGCCCCCTCAACGTCTTGAACTTGGGCTCATGGGAATAATGGGCATTGATGATGTTCCTTGCCGATAACTTTGGATCGATTTCCCCTCCCGTGATGGACTTGGTACTTTTGCAGGCACCAAGTGTAAGAAGAAAGGCTATTATCAAGGCGACTCTGGATATGTTCTTATATAGGTTCATTATAGTCCTGAATTGATCTTGTTCAAATATTCGTTCGCTTTTTGGGTGTTTCCGATTTTAGAATACCCTTCGGAAAGCTGCCGGTAAATTTTATTCCTCAGAGCAGCATCATCCAAAAGATAGTCAAGGCCGCTTTCCAAAACCTCGACCCCTTTACTTGGGTTTCCCGTATGGTTCAAGGCCGTGCCATGGGCATAATAAAAATAGGGCTGCAACGGATAGGTATCCAAGGCTTCTTGGGAATCGCCCAACAACGTTTTAAAATTGGATGCTGCAATTAATTGCTCCATTCCCGCTTTTAACTTTGCGACCGGGTCATCCAAATCAGCTTCATTTTTAACCACTGGGGGCGTTTCTGGTCGCTCCTCTTTTTGGAGGGAATCCTTTATTTTTCCTTGGAGGTCCGATTTCAGCTGAGAACGCTCCAAATCATCCAACACCTTTAAAGCTTCCCCGTACTTTTTCATTTTAAACAACGAAACGGCCATGTTCTGCCGTAGCTTCTGATTGTCGTATGGTATTCTTTGTTTAATGCTTGCTATGGGACTTCCCTGTTTGTCCACAATGGTGAGCAAATTATCCAAATACCAATAATCGGTGGGTTCTGATAACAATGCGGCAAGGGCGTAGTCCTGGGCCTGCATATATTTTTTATCCAGCATATATGCTTTGGCCAACTCGTAATCCACTACGCTGTTATCGGGCTCCAACTGCTTGCATTTCAGTAAAAGTTCCGCTGCCCTATCGTAGTTCTGGATACTCTTTTGCTTTAATGCCTCAAAGAAGTTCTCTTGAAACTCATCGGTATATTCTTCAAGGTAGACTTCGGCGCTTTCCTGCTCTTCTTGGGCATAGGTATTGCCATGCATCAGTATTGATGCTCCCAAAACCATCCAAACAAGAAGTTCCTTTTTCATAGTAACATCCTAAGTCCCCATCAAACCAAAAGCTATTCTAAAGTTATTCCAAAACGGAATAATCTCCAATACTAATGGTCTCAAAATTACCATTATAGACCACATGGTTACCGATCATGGCATTGTCCAAGTTGGCGTTGGTTATTTTACTATGGCTCTGTATCAGGCTATTTTTAACCGTTGAGTTTTCCAAAACGGTATTGGCACCGACCGAAACATATGGGCCCACTGTTGTATTTTTGAGAACCACGTTCTCGCCGATAAAGCAGGGTTCAATAATATTGGCGTTTTCCCGCTTTACGGAATTGGCCACCATTTGCTCCCCTTCTTTCTCCAAAAAGCCCAACATCCGCTGATTGGTCTCCACGGTCACATTTTTATTGCCACAGTCCATCCATTCGTCCACTTTACCTGGAACAAATTTCATGCCCTTGTCCATCATGCGTTTGATGCCGTCATTGATTTGATACTCTCCACCATGGGTAATATCGTTGTCCAATACGTGCTGAAGTTCATTTTTGAGCACTTCCACATCCTTGAAATAATAAATGCCGATTACGGCCAGATCAGAGACATACTCCTGTGGTTTTTCGACCAACTCAACGATCTCATTGCTTTGGTTCAACTCAACCACCCCATAGGCTTGCGGCCGGTCTACCTGTTTTACCCAAATGACGCTATCGGCAGATTTATCGAGATCAAAGTCGGCACGGATCAAGGTATCGGCATACGCAATGACCGCAGGGCCGCTCAAGGACGCTTTGGCGCTCATTATGGCGTGGCCTGTTCCCAGTGGTCTATCCTGTCTGTAAATGGATCCTTTGGCTCCCAGTTCATCGGCCAGTTCCATCAAACTTTCCACCACATCGTCACCAAAAAAGGCCGGGTCGCCCAAAATAAAGGCGACTTCTTCAATGGGCTCTCCCAACACCTTGGCGATGTCGCTGACCAATCGGTGTACGATGGGCTTTCCCGCCACGGGAATCAATGGTTTTGGCACTGTCAAGGTGTGTGGTCTTAAACGGGACCCTCTTCCCGCCATGGGTACGATTATTTTCATATAAATGCCCGCTAAGGCGGGTATCTTTTAAAGTTATACGCTATTTAAAAGGTCTCGCCCGGGCTCGACCTGACATTCTTTTTATTTGGTGCCGGTACTTCCGAATCCCCCCTCGCCCCTATCGGTCTCTGAGAGGGCCCCAACTTCCTCCCACTCGGCACGTTCGTGTTTTGCTATCACCATTTGGGCAATGCGCTCGCCATTTTCCACGGTAAAATCCTCATTGGAAAGATTGACCAGAATCACCCCGACATTCCCCCGGTAATCAGCATCAATAGTTCCGGGCGCATTAAGTACCGTGACCCCTTTTTTTGCCGCCAACCCACTTCGTGGCCTTACTTGTGCTTCATAGCCCACAGGAAGCTCCATATATAGCCCTGTGGGGACAATGGCCCTTTCCAAGGGCTTCAATGTTATGGGCGACCCTATATCGGCCCTTAAATCCATTCCCGCCGAGGCAAGGGTTTCATAATGCGGCAACTTATGCCCTGATTTGTTGATGATCTTAATTTTCACGCTTTATAAATATGCTTCTTAATTTATCTCCTTCCATCCTGTAGGTTAACCCCAAAAATAACAAAAACAGTACGCTACCGGCTATTAAATTTCTATTAAAAACATAGAACGAAAGTATTGAAAACACGAGCGATACGGATAGATAGAACACGATCTTTCGCATGTTGTAGGGCACGGGATAATACTTTTTCCCGTAGTGATAGGACAACAGCATCATACTTGCGTAGGCGGCCAAGGTGGCCAATGCAGAGGCCATATATCCTATTTTGGGGATCAAACTTATGTTTATGACCAGTGTGATGATGGCCCCCGCCGATGAAATATAGGCGCCAAACTTTGTTCTATCGGTCACCTTGTACCATACCGAGAGGTTGTGATAGATACCCAAGCAGAAACTGGCCAAGAGTATAATGGGAACAATCTCCATGGCATCCCAAAAAGCGGGATCGCGGACCAATAATTTTTTTAAGGGGTCGATGAACACCATCACACCTAAGAATATCATACTTCCCATGATCACAAAATAATTGGTGATCTGGGCATAGGCCTTTTTCGGGTTTTCGGTGTTGGCATGGCTGAAAAAGAAAGGTTCCACCCCCAATCGGAACGCGGTGCCGAACAGCGTCATAAAGACGGCCAATTTATAGCAGGCGGAATATTTTCCTATCTCTGCCTTTGCAATCTCCCCGGGCAATAATCTATCGAGAAGGATACGGTCGAACACTTCATTTACCGTAAATGCAAGCCCGGCCACCATAATGGGCAGGGAGTATTTGAGCATTTCCCTCCATAATGTTTTATCAAAGCGATATTTGGTATCGAAATAAATACCGCTCACCCATAAAAAGGCAACGCCACTGGAAATAACATTGGCGATAAAGACATATTCAATTTGAAAATCCTCTTTATAGATTTCAGACCATAGGGATGCCCCACTTTCGGCCATCTTTGGCAAAAGGGTCAAGAAGAAAATGTTCAGCACCAAATTGATCGCTACGCTGACCACCTTTACAATGGAATACCGCAGCGGACGCTCGTTGGCCCTCAGCCAAGCAAATGGAACAATGGCCAGTGCATCCAAAACCAGGATCAGGATGATATAAATGATCAAGGATTTTTGGACATCTATCATGGATGCGAAGGTCTCCTTGAACAGTAATGCTGCCACAAAAAAGAGAAAGGAGGTCATCAAAAGGGAAATCAAGGAAGTGGAGACCACGTTCTCCTTCTCCTGATATTTATTGAAAAATCGAAAGAACGCCGTTTCCATTCCGTAAGCGAGCACCACATTAAAAATGGCAAACCAGGAGAAGATCACAGAAATCTCGCCATAGGTTTCCGGTTCCATTACCGAGGTGTACAACGGCACCAACAAGAAAGATAGCACCCGCGGCAATACCGTGGCCAAACCGTAGATGAACGTCTGTTTAAAAAGCCTCTTAAGTGGATTCAATAGGTGTTGCTTCTTTAAGGTGCTACAAGTTACATAAAAGCCGTTACTACCTAAACCTTATTATCCTAAGAAAAACAAAAAGGCCACCTGATCGGTGGCCTTTACTTATATAGAAATAGTATAATTCTAATTGTTCAATGCCTCTGCACCGCCAACAATCTCGAGGATTTCGTTGGTAATGGCAGCCTGACGGGCCTTGTTGTAGGTCAACTTCAGTTCGTTTCGAAGCTCCGCGGCATTGTCCGTTGCCTTGTGCATGGCCGTCATACGGGCACCGTGCTCACTGGCAAAGGAGTCCCTAATGGCCTTGAACAATTGTGTCTTCAAGGATTTAGGTATCAATTCCTTGACGATTTCCACTTTTGATGGCTCAAAAATATAATCGGCCGCGATGGCCTGATCACCTTCTGCTCCAACAATGGGCAGGAACTGCTCTGTCATCACAATCTGCGTAGCGGCGTTCTTGAACTTGTTGTACACCAATTCGATTTTATCGTAATCCCCCTTGGTGAACAAACGCATCAAAAGTTCGGCGATCTCGGCAACATTCTCGAAGGTCAAATCATCGTATACACGGCTCTGGTCGCCCAAAATGGTGTGCCTTTTCCTAAGGATATCGTTTCCCTTTTTACCAATGGTATAGAAATCGACCTGTTTGCCCGGGTACTTGTTGGATACCAGATTGTTGCTCTGCTTGATGATATTCGAATTGAATCCACCGCAAAGCCCCCTGTTCGAGGTAATGGCAACCACCAAAACCTTGTTTACGGGCCTCTTGTCGGCATACTCGCTTCCACCGTCTCCTTCCAAACTGGCACTGAGCCCTTGCAAGAGCTCGGTCAGCTTATCGGAATACGGACGCATCGCCGTAATGGCATCCTGGGCCTTCTTCAACTTGGCAGCAGAAACCATCTTCATGGCACTGGTGATCTGCATCGTTGATGAGATGGATGATATCCTGTTACGTATTTCCTTTAGATTCGCCATATTCTTGTTTGTCATTCCGCAACAAGTGCGGAATCTTTTTGGTCATGGATTCCCGTTTTCACGGGAATGACAATTGTTATGCTTTGTACTTACTTGAAAGGTCCTTGCAAACAGCAGTCAATGTATCGGTAACCTCATCGGTCAATTTACCGGCTTTAAGGGTGTCCAACACATCTCTGTGCTTGGCGTTCAAGAACTCCAAGTAATCTTTTTCAAACTCTTTTACCTTATCCACAGGAACATCCCTCAACAGGTTCTTGGAACCGGCAAAGATGATGGCCACCTGATCTTCCACGGTAAATGGATCGTTCTGACCTTGTTTCAAGATCTCCACGTTTCTACGTCCTTTTTCGATTACGTTCAAGGTAGCGGCATCCAAATCGGAACCGAACTTGGCGAAAGCTTCCAATTCACGGAACTGGGCCTGGTCAAGTTTCAAGGTACCTGCCACTTTCTTCATGGACTTGATCTGCGCGGAACCACCCACACGGGATACGGAGATACCCACGTTGATCGCAGGACGGACCCCTTGGTTGAACAAGTCCTGCTCCAAGAATATCTGACCATCGGTAATGGAGATTACGTTGGTAGGGATATACGCGGAAACGTCACCTGCCTGTGTCTCGATAATAGGAAGTGCAGTCAGAGAACCACCCCCTTTTACTATCGATTTCAACGACTCTGGAAGGTCGTTCATATTTTTTGCGATATCATCATCACCGATAACCTTGGCGGCACGCTCCAACAATCTTGAGTGCAAGAAGAAAACGTCGCCAGGGTATGCCTCACGTCCTGGAGGTCTTCTCAAAAGCAAGGAAACCTCACGGTAAGCTACCGCTTGTTTTGACAAGTCATCGTAGATGATCAGGGCCGGACGGCCCGTATCCCTGAAGAACTCACCGATAGCTGCACCTGCGAAAGGAGCATATACCTGCATCGGGGCAGGGTCGGAAGCGTTGGCGGCAACAATGGTCGTATAGGCCAAAGCACCCTTTTCTTCCAACGTTTTGGCGATGGCGGCAACCGTTGATGCCTTCTGACCTACGGCAACGTAGATACAGTACACCGGTTCACCTGCATCGTAAAATTCCTTTTGGTTAAGGATGGTATCGATACAGACGGTAGTCTTTCCTGTTTGCTTGTCACCGATCACCAACTCCCTTTGTCCACGACCAACCGGAATCATGGCATCGATAGCCTTGATACCTGTCTGCATAGGTTCGTCAACAGGTTGTCTAAAAATTACACCGGGAGCCTTACGTTCCAAAGGCATCTCGTAGGTTTCACCAGAGATAGGTCCTTTACCGTCGATAGGCTTGCCCAAAGTATCCACCACACGGCCAACAATCCCTTCACCAACGTTGATGGAAGCGATACGCTCGGTTCTCTTAACAGTAGCGCCTTCCACAACTTCCTTGGACGGGCCCAACAATACAACACCAACGTTGTCTTCCTCCAAGTTAAGAACGATACCCTGCATGCCCCCGTCGAACTCTACCAACTCCCCGTACTGGGCATTGGAAAGTCCATATACACGGGCAATACCATCACCTACTTGTAATACGGTACCTACTTCATCCAAAGAAGCGGATGCTTCGTAACCTGATAACTGTTTTTTCAAAATTGCTGATACCTCAGCGGCTTTTACTCCTGCCATTTTTATAGACTATTTGTAAATTCTCTTTTTAATCCGTTCAATTTGTTCGCGATGCTCGCATCGTATTGGGTATCTCCTACCCTTAGCACAAATCCCCCGATGATGCTCTCATCGATTTTATTCTCCAGGGTGACCTTGTTTCCGGTCGCCTTGGTAACCGTTTCCAAAATTTTCTTCTCCAAATCGGAAGTCAATGGAACGGCAGTTGTAACATAAGCTACCTCTTCGCCCTTCAATTTTTCGTGGAGAACGATGTATTTAAAGGCCACTTCCTGCAGCATATCGATCCGCTTGTTGCTGATCAACGTCTGAAGAAGTCCTTTGGTGATTTGGTTGGCCCCATGGAAGATTTCCAACAAACTGTTCTTTTTTACCTCTGATTTTATGATCGGGCTCTCCAACATATTTTGAAGCTCCACGCTCTCAGAAATGGTCGCAGCTATCTCCCGCATGTCCTTTTCCACGGCATCGGCCGCTTTCTTTTCGACTGCGAAATCCAAGGTTGCTTTTGCGTAACGTATGGCTGCCCTGTTTTGGTTCATGGTCTTCTAGTTCAGTTTAATATCGCCCAACATATCCTCGACCAACTTTTGTTGTTTGCCTTTATCGGATAGTTCTTGTTTGATTACTTTTTCGGCAATCTCCACGGATAGGTTGGCCACCTGGGCCTTGATGTCCGCTACTGCAGCTTTCTTTTCGCTTTCGATGGTGGCTTGTGCCTGTTTGATCATCTTGTCGCCTTCCACTTGGGCTTGCTCCTTGGCCTCGGCAATGATATTGGCCTTAATGTCCCTTGCCTCTTTCAACAAAACATCCCTTTCAGCTCTTGCTTCTTTTAAAAGTCTTTCACTATCGGCGGTAACATTCTGCATTTCCTTCTTAGCAGCTTCTGCAGCTTCAAGCGCACCTTTGATACCTTCTTCACGTTTTTCAACCGCTCCAAGGATTGGTTTCCATGCATACTTTCTGAGCAAGAACAAAAGAGCCACAAAAAGCAACAATTGCCAGAAAAACAACCCGAAGGAAAACTGCTCGATTAACTTTTCCATTTATCCTATTCTATTAATTCTTTTAAACTATATCATTTAAATCAATGAAGGGCCATAGCCAACCGCTATGGCCTCCATTAATGTTTTTACGGTTATTACGCTGCAAAAAGAGCTGCGAAACCGATACCTTCAATAAGGGCCGCTGCAATCAACATTGCTGTTTGGATCTTACCAGAAGCTTCAGGTTGACGTGCAATGGCCTCCATTGCCTGTCCACCGATTCTACCGATACCCAATCCTGCTCCGATTACGATCAAACCAGCACCTACGATGTTTGGAATTGTCATGATATATGAATTTAAATTAAACGTTCTATTCTTAATTAATGATGATCCTCTTCTACCGCCATACCAAAATATAGGGCGGACAACATGGTAAAAATATATGCCTGCAATGCCGCCACCAACAGTTCCAATAAGGAAAGTGCGAATGCCAACAAGAAGGACAATGGACTTCCTATCCAGTTCTTAAATATGAACATAAGTCCGATGATACTCATCAATACCACGTGACCTGCGGTGATGTTGGCATACAAACGAATCATCAATGAAAATGGCTTGATGAACGTTCCCAACAATTCGATGGGTGCCAATATTATTTTCATGGGAACCGGCACGCCCGGCATCCAAAAGATATGCTTCCAGTAGTTCTTGTTCCCCGTAAAAGTGGTGATAAGGTACGTGATCATCGCCAGGGCAAAAGTAACGGCAATGTTATTGGTCACGTTCACCCCGAGCGGGGTAAGCCCCAATAGGTTGATGACCCACACAAAGAAGAATACGGTAAGCAAATAGCTCATGTACCGCTTGTATTTGTGCTCCCCAATATTTGGAATGGCGATCTCATCACGAACAAAAAGCACCAAAGGCTCCAAAAACCTTCCAACGCCCTTTGGCATGGTACTCTTTTGATATCTTTTCGCCATGGAACGGAAGACCAAGAACATCAATAGCGCTACGGCCATGATAAAGACAACATTTTTGGTGATGGAGAAATCCAGTGGCTTTTCGTTGGTCGGATGGGCATCATCCACTACCAAATTCTCCCCAAAAGCATCCTCTGTATGAGTTTCGTCCCCGTGATGGCCTCCAAAGTTGATCGTGCCCTCGGCATCGGTCCTGTAAATTTTGTTGTGATAAAGTGCATAGTGGTTTCCGTCCACTTCAGCTACGGCCTCCCCATGCTCAAACTGCGAAGAGGAAAAAACCTTGAGCCCATTGTCCCAAAGAATCACAGGAAGCGGGAACCCGATGTATTTGTGCTCTCCTTGGTCCGTAGTGTAGGAATACAGATTGAAGTCATACGAATCCAACAAGTGATGATCAATATATTCCTTGATCTGGGTCTTTAAATCATGCGCACCGGTTTCAACTTCCTCTCCCTCATGATTTTGGGCCGATACAAATCCCGCAATTAAAAAAATTACGGCAACTAGTTTTTTACTGAAAAAAGAATATCGCATATGATCCGACTATGGGTCCTCAAAAATTGGTGCAAAAATACATTGCTCCTTCAAAAGAAAAAAGCTTTTTCAGGTATTATTTTTTTCTTTGTTTTTTTTGAAGAAATTCCGCCCTTTGTCACACAGTATTAAGCAGTTTCACCAAAAAGTAAGTCTCCAGAATCAGTGCAAACCCATAGGGAACAAAAAACACAAGGAACTCCAATCGCTCCAGAGTACCGTCCGCAATAAAGGAAGGATATAAAAAAATGAAGAAAAGAGCGAACTTAAGAAGGCTCCCCCCTAAAAAAAAGAAGCCGAGCAAATCCCTGTATTTGTTCCTGAAAATATAAATGGCAAAAAAAATGATCAAAGCCATTATCAGATTGAGCATATAGCTCTTTATAATATGTAGGGAGTGCGGGTCATGGCCCCGGCCTTCCAAGACCCATGATTGGGCAAGGAACAAGGCCGTCAATCCCCCTAACAAAAGGAAAACAAATCGAATCGGGTAAGATCTTGATTTCAATCGTTGATTTTTTTGACCTGTTGAATCACCAAATATATGGAAATGGCAACCGCCAGTACAGTGCAGATGGGCAAGAACACTCTTTCCGTTCCAAAATGCCCATCCAGCCATTTACCGCCCCATACGCCCAAATAAATGACAACGCCCATTTGAATGGCGGAACCAGACAAACGGGCGGCTGTATTGATTGTCCTTTTATATTTTTTAGGAGGCTTTTGCTGGCTCATTCTTCGGGGTTGGCTGCATTTTTGTTGCGGATGCGGATGCCGTACCTTTGCCCATGGTACAGGCGGCATTAAAGGTCGCTCCGGGCTCTACGGCCAATTTCGCCACGCTCACGGTACCTTCGATATATGCAGAGGATTTCAGGGAAAGAAGATCCTTTACATTGAGCTCGCCATTGAACTTGCCTTCGATATCGGCGTTCACACATTCTACCTTTCCGTTGATATAGCCATCCTTTCCGATGACGACCTTGCCGGAGGTGGTCACGTTGCCCTCCAATTTGCCATCTATTCTAAAGTCGGCCTCGGAGGTAATATCTCCCTTTATGGTCGTGTTTTTTTCAATTCTGTTCGGCTGCCCGCCAAATTCATTCATAGGTCGTGGTTTTTTGTTGTCAGAAAACATAGTGTTCTAGGGTTTTTGGGGATTAAAATTGTGCTTTGTATGATTCTAAATTCTTGTGGACCTGTATAATTTTATAATTGTCAGATAAAACTACAAAATTCTCATCTTTAATAAGGTAGTCCTTATTGTTTTTTATAAGCTCGGCAAAGCCCAGGGCGAAATCCCGGGATGGAAACCCATGCACTACCACAAATTCATCCTCAAGGTTGTAAATGTCCTTGGACACGATGTTTTTGTAGTTGAGTTCCTCCACCACCTCGACCAAACGATCTTTGATTTCGGTCGCTTTTTCATCATTTTTAATTTTGAAGGGGAACACGACTTTCCAGTTTCCTGCTCCTGTGGAACCTGTTTCTGGGGAAAACTCCTTGGTCTCCAACTTGGGGAGTTGCTCCTCCACCATCTGTTCCGCCTTTTTGCCCTCGGGATTGTTGGGATAGGTAAGCGCCACATAGTTCAAGGCCTCCCTGAAGGGCTCAAAACCTTGCAAACGGCCGATCGCATTGGCTTTCAACATCTCGAACTTGGGCACAATGGGGTCTCCCGTAAATTGGTTGATGTATTCTTCCGAGCGGGTAATGACTTCCAAAAATTGCTGCTGTCCGTACTTTTTGAACAAGGCCGCATACCTCGCATCGGGACTATCGGTATTTCCATCAAGTACCGCTTGCGGGTTCAACAAAATTTCCGCGTAGCGCGTATCGGGGTGGTTGGTGATGATGTTCTGTTTCATGCCCACCGCCAATGGGCTTCCGGATTCCTCATAGATTTTGTAGAGGTTATATTTTGAAGGCAAAATCAAACGCTCTTCCGGGCTGGAGGACAGTACACGCTCCAATTTGGCCGCGGCCAACATATTGTCCTTGAACTTCTCCTTGTAGATCAGTCCCAATTGATAATTGGCGAAGTTGCGCTCACCTTTCAAACTATCGATAACGGCCACATCGGTGGGCACTTGCCCCAAATAATAATCAACTGAATATTTTTGATCCTCTGTCAACACTTCGTCATTGGCCGCAATCTCCTCTGCGGTAGCTTCGGAAACCAATGTTTTGGATTTGTTGCTCCAGCGCCAATCGTCCTCTAAATTCCTTGTCCCCCATCGGGTCTTAAAATCGTTTCTACCGTGGCCCAGACTGGTGATGTTGTAAAAATAGAACTTGCCCTGGTTCTCTTTGCCGCCCTTGCTATTGGCAAAAGTGGCAAAACCGGCATTGGTACGCTCCAGTTGTTTCTCCGCTTCCGCTTCTTCCTTTTGCTTTATTTCGGCAATATAGTCCTCAAAATAGGCCGTACGCTCTGCATCGGGCATTTGGTACAGTGTGATCACGCTATCGGCATGCTGAACAATATCCTCATATTTGATCACATCCCCTAGGTTGTCCAGCTTTTTGCCAATGTTGCGATGTATTCTCGTATTCTCGTTCAAGTTGGTCAAGGTGCTATCGTAGTAAGATCCGGCCAATCGGTATTCGCCTTGATCAAAATAATAATCCGCAAAGCTCTGATAGTTTAAAGCGTACAATTTGCGTTCTCCCTGTGTGGCCTGAATGGATCTGTTGTAATAGGCCAAGGCCAAACTATCTTCTTGGTAGGCCATATGATATTGGGCCACCTGTCGGTAAATTTTGTCCAAAAAGGGCCTATTCTCACGATTCTCTTCCAGATCGGTGAGGTATTCCAACATTTGTTCCCTGTTGCCCTCGGCGAGTTCCGTGTTCTGTATCATCTTTAAGTGTGCATTGATCATATACACCCTTGGCGATTTACGATTGAGCTCAATGACCTTGTTGTAGGCGTAGTTGGCACTGTCGGCATGCCCCAATTGATCGTACAACTGCCCGATGATGAACAGGTACCTTCCCTTTTCGGGGTTCTTTTTGGTGTAGGCCTGGGATATTTTCAGTTTTTGGATGGCGGTATCGGGAGCGTTCAGGTTGATGTAGCACTGCGCCAAAATAGCATTGGCATCGGCATATTCCTGATCCTTGAGCTTTTCGTATTTAAAAAGCCGCTTCAAGTTTTTGATGGCCACTTCGGGATTGTCCAAACGCATATTGGTTTTTTCCCGCCAAATGGTGGCCTCGTTCAATTTGTCGCTCTTGCTGTACTTTCTAAGGACATAATTGAAGGATTCCAGGGCGGGGATATAGCGCTGGTCAAAATAGCGTGACTTCCCGAGCAAAAGGAATGCTTCGTCTATTTGCGGATTCCGCTCCTCGTCCTTAATGTCCATGCTGTGCTTTTGGATGGCCTTGGTGGCCTTTTCCTCGGCAATAAGGAAGTTGGGATTGTTGTCCTCCGAGTCGAGTTTTATCTCATCGGTCACCTTGAGGCGTTCCACGGGAAGGATTTCCCAATAGTCGTCCCGGTAGTTGGCATTGATTTCTTCCAGCCCTTGTTGAAAGGCAAGGTTACCGTTGTACAAGGTATTGAACTCGGTGTTGATGGCGTGCCAGTTTCGGTTGATGAACTTGTCCTTTTGGGTGGAACATGCATTGAATGCAAGTCCTCCCAAGACCATGGCACCTAAAAATGTGTGATGAAGCTTCAAAATTATCGATAATCTTGTGTAAGCATAAACTCAAAAATGAGCGTATTATTATAAGGCTTATCGATAAAATGCAAGAATTTCAGTGTCGCCTTTCAAACATTAGCCGGCAAAGAAGGCCTCGAGTTCCTTCATGGTTTCGGCAGAGGTATGGATATCCTTCACGATTTCTCCCTTGTTGAGCACTACGATCCGTTCGCAGACTTCGGTGACGTGGATCAAATCGTGGCTGGAAACCAGTACGGTCACCCCTTCCTTTGCCGCCAAATCCTTGATGATCCCCTTTAATCGGATTTGGGTGGTCGGGTCCAAATTGGCGAAAGGCTCGTCCAAGATCACCACTTCGGGGTTCCCGATAAAGCTGGCCACAATGCCCACTTTCTTCTGGTTTCCCTTGGAAAGGTCCCGCAAATACTTTTTCTGGCCCAAGATCTCGCCATGGAAAAAATCCTCAAAATTGGATAGCAGGGCATCCACATCGGCCTTGTTCCTCCCACGAAGTTCCCCGATAAAGTAGAAGTATTCTTCGGGCGTGAGGTATCCTATCAGGAAGGTCTCATCGATAAATGCCGATGTAAACGGTTTCCAATCCTCGCTCTGGTCCACTTGCACCTCCTTGTTGATGATATGGCCGGAGGAGGGTTGGATCAAATCGAGCAATAAACTGAAAAGCGTTGTTTTCCCCGCCCCATTGTTCCCGACCAGGCCAAAGCTCTGCCCTTTGGGAATCTCCAAATGTTCAATGTTCAAAACGGTGTTTTCTCCGTAGGTCTTGGTCAAATTATAAGCTGTGATCATGTATCTTCCTATTAATGGTGTGTTATTTCTGTTTGTAGGCTAACAATGTTTTGTATTTCTCCTTTTTGTAAATGCCCTCGATCATGGTGAACACCTTGTTCTTGAAAACGAATCCGAGCAGTCCAAAAACGGCGACAAAAATGTATCCCGCCATGGGGTTGATCAAAAAGTGGCCAATGGCATAAATCCCTATAGGTAGGGCCAGTTTGGGCAAAGTGAGCAACAAGGTCTTGGCATTAAAGGCCTGCTTGTCGCCAAAGGCCTTTTTATTCGATGTAAGGTCTATCGGGGTCTTTACATAAGCCCCGCCCCATAGCACCAAATAGCTGTTGATGCCAATATTGTAAATGGCGCCCACCAATACAGCGGCATAGGCCTCCCATCCAAAATAAATGTAGAACGTGGCCAAAATCGTGGAAATAACGGTCGCTATGATCACCAAATACCATTTGGAAGAGAGGTACTCCCGGTACTTGATGTTCTGGCTCATCATCAAAGGATAATAGCTGCTGTCCCAACTGGGCACGTACTGCCCAAAACTGAACAGGAAACCGCCGGTAACGAATATCCCCGCAAAGATTTTCCAGAAAGGGCCGTCGTAGACCTCCAGGGCCCCGGTAAAAAACAGGAGTCCATAAAAAATAAAGAAGGCTCCCGCTATCACAGCGGAACGCGATCTTTTGTTTCGTTTTATCAGTTTGATGTCGTTCTTCAGGAAAGTACCCAAATTCCCGAAGCGGTCCAACCATTCCAGGTTCTCGGTCTTGGCCTCGGTCTGTTTTTTGGCCAAGCCGCCATCCAGATACATATGTTTTTTAAAATAGGCGAAAGCACCGTAGTACAATCCGATCAAAATCACCCAAGGGATAATGGCCGTCCACGGGATATCATAGAAAAAGTCGAAAATCGGTTGGGTATAGACGGTAATATCAAACCATTGATAGTATTGTGATGCCCCGGCAACAATGAACAATACTGCAATCACATAAAAGACCACGTTCTGGTTGTTCACCATTACATTGATAAAGTTATTGCAGTAGATCAAGGCCATCAAGGCCAAGTGCCAACCAATGACCTGCAAGGGCGGGTAGTCCTGGGTAAGCAACACAATGCTAAACGGAATAAAAAAGAAGGCATGGGCAATATTGAAAAAGGAAATTATCGTTTTTCCCAATGAAAAATTGACCACCTTGCTCTTGCTTATGGGCAAATAGAGCAATGGTTTGATATTGGTGACGGGCATTTTCTGGAGCATGTACCGGAACACCAGGTCAAAGGCCAGGTAATAGATCATGAACTGGTTCACCACACGAAGCGGGTCACCAATTTCCATTTCCTTGATCAAGAAAAAGGCACCGACACCCATTCCCAGGAAAACCACAATAAAGTAAAGGGCGCCCAAGGCCATCAATATCTTAAACCAGATCTCTGTTTTAAAGGTTGCAGATCTAAAAAATGACTTCCATTGGAGTCCCATAAAATGTTTGAGCATGGTTGGCGTTTTTTTAGTTGGTGTCTAATTTATCGGATTTGTTACAGAAGAGACATGCTTTTTATAAAAATAGACCTGCAAAAGGACTGTAATGCTTAATTTTGCAGCAAAATTCGATACATGAGTCATTTTCATGCCTTAAAAATAGCCGCGGTGGACCGATTAACGCCAAATGCCGTGGCCCTTACCTTTGATATCCCGGAAAACCTAAAAGAGGATTACAGCTTTAAAGCGGGTCAATACATTACCTTAAAATTCACTTTGGATGGAAAGGAGCTTCGCCGGGCCTATTCCATTTCATCACCGCCTTCGTCCGGCAAATTGACCGTGGGCATCAAAAAAATGGAGGGCGGAACCTTTTCCGTGTATGCCAACGAGCAATTGAAGGCCGGGGACGAAATTCAGGTCATGTTGCCCGAGGGACGTTTTGTCTTCGATCAAACCTCACCAAAAAAAATAGCGGCCTTTGCCGCAGGTAGTGGAATCACCCCTATCATGAGCATTGCCCAAACGGTTTTGGGGAGCCATCCGGAAAGTACTTTTGTCCTGGTCTTCGGAAATCAATCTCCCGAAGAGACGATGTATTTTAACACCATCCAGTCCATTAAAGAGCAATATGGTGATCGCTTCTTTGTACAATATGTGTACAGCAGGTCCACCGAGGTGGATGCCCTTTTTGGAAGGATAGAGCGTTCGACCGTAAACTTTGTGCTCAAAAACAAGTTCAAGGGAACCGAGTTCGATGGCTTCTACCTTTGTGGTCCCGAAGAAATGATCGAGCAGGTAACCGATACCCTCAAGGACAATGGCGTTGCCAAGGAGAAAATACATTTTGAGCTCTTTACCACCGATGATGATGGCGATGACGAACTTGCCGAAGAACTGGAAGGAAAAACTAGGGTGGAAGTTCTTTTGGACGATGAGACTTTCAGTTTTGTTATGGACAAAAAACAACGGGTGCTCGATGCTGTGCTAAAAGAGGACATTGACGCCCCATACTCCTGCCAAGGAGGTGTTTGCAGTAGCTGTATTGCCCGACTTACCGAAGGGAAGGTCGAAATGGTAAGAAACCAGATCCTGACCGATAATGAAATTGAAGAAGGGTTTATCCTCACCTGTCAATCGCATCCCACCTCTCCAAGTATTAAGGTGGATTATGACGATGTGTAGGTCCAAGTGAACAAACTAGGTCTTGGCCAATAATTTTTCCAAGGCCCTACTTCCATGCTCGTAGCCGATATTAAAGGCATTTTCTATGCCTTTTTTGTCCAAAACACCAATGGTCTCCAGTTCGCTCGGTTCTATAAAAACATCACATTCCTGCAATTTCTCATGGTTGGAGGCATGGATCATTAAACTGGTGACCCTAGCGGTCAGCTGAAAGGAATTTCGCAAATCTTTTTTCCCCAAGGGAACGGTTATGGACACATTGCTCCCAATGGTATAGTCCGTAATATGGTCCACATATTCCTTTGGAAAATTGTTCATGATCCCCCCATCGGCATAGAGTACATCATCAATGGTCACAGGACTAAAAACAGGCGGCAAGGCAGCGGATGCCAATAATGGTTTGATGAGCTCACCATCATAAAACACCTTTTCGGTTCCTTTCAGTAAATCTGTGGCGACCACAAAAAGGGGACGCTTTAAACTTTTGAAATTGTTCTCGGGGAAGAAATGCTTAAAAATCCCAAAATACCGTTCCGTGTCAATAAACCCCGGTTTGTTGATGGCAAAAAAGCTATATTGGAACAGTGGTGTCTCTTTGAAGAACTTGAGCATATCCTCCACCGAATTGTCGTTGGCATATAGCGCACCGACCAACGCCCCGATACTTGTGCCAGCGACCACCTTTGCCTCAATCTGGTGTTCGCGCATGGCCTTTATAAGCCCTATATGTGCCATCCCCCGGACACCTCCCCCGGAAAGTATCAAGCCTATGGATTTATCTTCAAGCATTTTTGTTGAGAATCAATAAACTGTAAAGTTAACATATTGTTGGTTTTCCAAGGTTACGACAACATTGCATTTCAATTAAAAGACCTCGCTACAATCAAAAAACCAAACCCCTCTGACCAAAACTCCGTAAGTGATGATATAAACTAAAAATTAAATCTCATGAAATCTATTAAAACATTAACGTTACTTTTTGCTTGTGCAGGATCTATGATCTTTACATCTGGTTTTTCACAAACCAAAATGGTAGGGGGAGCCCCCATGTACCCCAGCAAGGATATTGTTTCCAATGCCGTAAACTCCAAGGACCACACTACTTTGGTCGCTGCCGTAAAAGCTGCCGGATTGGTAGAAACCCTGCAAGGTGAAGGTCCATTTACCGTATTTGCCCCGACCAACAGTGCATTCGAAAAATTGCCCGATGGAACTGTGGCTACGCTGCTCAAACCAGAAAACAAGGCAAAATTGCAAGGGGTACTTACCTATCACGTAGTGGCCGGAAAGTACAACGCCAAAGACTTGAAAAAATGGATAAAGAAAGGCGAGGGCATGGCCGAGCTTACCACAGTGAACGGGGATACCTTGACCGCCATGATGGACAAAGGCATGATCATGATCCGGGACGGTGCCGGAAACGTATCCACCGTAACCATTGCCGATGTGAACCAATCCAATGGGGTGATCCATGTGGTGGATACTGTTGTCTTGCCTTCAAAATAAATAGTCCCCCCATAATTTGAATTAGTGGAAGAGCGACGGTGATCGCTCTTTTCTTTTTTAGACCACTGACAATCAGGTTCTATGTAAATCAAAGTAATTGTTTTTGGGAATTTGTAATCCTACCCACATACTTTCGACCTAAAGGAATAGTGATAATTGTTGTATGTTTAGGTATAACATTAAATAGAAAGACATGGCCAATTCATATTACGACCCGGCGGACCTTAGAAAGTTTGGCAACATCACAGAATGGAGCGAGGAACTGGGCAATAAGTTTTTTGACTATTACGGAAAGGTTTTTGAGGAAGGTGCACTCAGTGCCCGCGAAAAATCATTGATTGCCCTGGCAGTGGCACACGTGGTAAAATGCCCGTACTGTATTGATGCCTATACCAAGGATGGTCTGCAACGCGGCATCACCAAGGAAGAGATGATGGAGGCCGTTCATGCAGGGGCAGCCATAGAAAGTGGTGCCACATTGGTTCATGGTGTCCAGATGATGAACAAGTACGATAAACTTTCCATGTAACATTGGAACGCTCCGCTTCAAGGGAGTTGGACCGGAACATATTTCAAGGGGGAACATCAAGGTTCCCTCCGGGATTATAAAAATTAGAAATGGCGCAAAGCATACTCACGGACATAAAAAAAGCAGCTAAAAAATCATTGAAAGCACGGGAAGACGAGCTTGCCGATACCCAAAAACAATTGGAAATATTGAGCGGCGACCTTTTTGCCGGGGGAGATCTTCCGTTTTTTAAGGATAAAATTTCAGAATCAGGGCAATTCCCGTTGAAACCCAAAAAGTTGGAGGTGCTCCAGATCAATGTAGGGTATATGTGCAACCAGGTCTGTGCGCACTGCCATGTGGACGCGGGCCCCGACCGACAGGAAATCATGACCAGGGAAACCATGGAACAATGTCTGGAGGTCATCCGCACCACCGGGGCGCACACTTTGGACCTTACCGGCGGGGCTCCCGAGATGAACCCGGATTTTAGGTGGTTTGTGGAGGAAGCCTCCAAAGCGGGCATCCAGGATTTTATCGTTCGCTCCAATTTGACCATCATCTTGGCCAATAAAAAGTACCACGACCTGCCCGAGTTCTTTAAAAAGCACAACGTACATGTGGTATCTTCCATGCCGCATTACACCCGTGGCAAAACGGACAAGCAACGTGGCGATGGTGTTTTTGACAAATCCATCAAAGCTCTGCAGATGCTCAATAAGGTGGGTTACGGTATGCCAAACAGCGATCTGCGCTTGGATTTGGTCTACAATCCTTCCGGGGCATTTTTACCAACGGACCAAAGCGCGATGGAACGAGATTTCAAAAAGGCATTGAAAGAAGATTTCGATATTGATTTCCACAATCTTTTTGCCATTACCAATCTGCCCATTTCTCGGTTCTTGGATTACCTTATCGCATCCGACAATTATGAAGATTATATGTATTCCCTGGTAGAGGCCTATAATCCGGCCGCAGTTGAAAACGTAATGTGCACCAATACCATCTCGGTGAGTTGGGACGGTTGGCTCTACGATTGTGACTTTAATCAAATGCTGGACCTAAAAGTGGCGAGCAAGGTAAAGCATATCAAGGATTACAATGATGATGTGCTGAACAATCGGGATATTATTATTTCTCAACACTGCTACGGCTGTACCGCTGGGGCCGGTAGTAGTTGCCAGGGAACAGTGGCCTAATCCACTACGGAAGGGAATACTCCGCGTGTGCCCATGTCCACGACATTTTCGCCCAATAACGGTTCATATTTACCGTTGCCGTTGCCATCTTCCCATTCAAAACTGTTGTTGATGGATATGACGACTTCAATGCTGATGTCCTCTGTGGCGTTCGTGGGAATCACCAAAGCCGATGGAAATTGTCCTGTCACTACACATGAGCCCTCTGGAACCGGAGAGGTATCGTTAATAGGGTTGGGCACGGTGGTCTGTGGGGCATCACCTTGGGTCAATTGCGTAAATACAAACCCTTCTATATTTCCCTTGGTCTCCAATCCAAAATACCCTTGTGCCTTGTTTCCGTTTACCGTAACGGTTTGATTATCCAAAACATAACTTCCGATGTATGTATTATACCCTAAAAAGGAAGCAACAATACCGTCCACATCGATATTATCGTCCACTGTGGCCGGCCAATCGGGAATCTCGGTCTCTGCACCTTCCAAATTATACACAATTCGATACTTCTGATATCCGATTGAAGCCCTGATATACGCATAGCTTCCAGCGGCAACATGGCTCAACGGCACACTTAAGGTATTGATTTCCTCATTAAAAAACACTTCACTGTTAAAATCAATGGCCAGTTCGCCCCCACTTCCCGTGGTTGCGGTAGAGGTAATGGTCACCCCTTCATCGTACGGGGTAAATTGATCAGGGTATAGGCCGATAAAGTGCAGTCCCAGAATCTCAAAATCGGGGTTCTGTGCTGCATTTCCATCGGGGACCTCTACGGGGTTGCCCAAATTGTCCAAACGCTCCGCATCGGTATCCATTATAAAAGTAATGTTCAATCGCGGTACTTCTTCCACTGGAGTCCCGGTTGATTGGTCAACGGAACAGGATAGCAGTGAAATTCC
Organism: Flavobacteriaceae bacterium; assembly: GCA_024743095.1. Taxonomy (GTDB): domain Bacteria; phylum Bacteroidota; class Bacteroidia; order Flavobacteriales; family Flavobacteriaceae; genus Flagellimonas. The sequence continues at coordinate 46,601 of JANSXF010000007.1, read as the reverse complement.
CATCCATGCGAGAAATAACAAGTTTGTTTTTTTCATCGTCTGTTTTTTTATGTGATTTAGGGTTGTGCGCCCAAAAGGACATGGAAAGATATAACAAATGACCTTATCAAAATGATGCAGCAACGGATAATTGGTTGCTCAGCTTTCAAGAATTACCATCAATCGCTCCAATACATCTTTTGGTTTGATGGTTTTCATGGCATTTTGATACCCTTCGGGCACTTTGTTCCCGTATACCGAGGTAGGAATCAGTGGGTAGGCCCCTCGGTCCGCCATAAGTGCATTTTCGATAGGCTGCCCGAATGGGTAGAAGCCGGCATAGGGATGGGTAACACCCCATAAAGTAATCACAGGGATACCATAATTGGCGGCCATATGTGCATTGCCACTGTCCATGGACAACATCACATCCAAATTAGAAATGAGTTCCAGCTCTTCGGAAAGTTTGAGCTTGCCCGCCATACATTGCGCATTTTCATACCGTTCAGAAAATTTCTCCAACACCTCCACTTCTTTGGTTCCACCACCAAAGAGCAAAATTTTATACTTATCGGTATTATTAAGTTCCTTGATGATTTCTTCCGTTGCTTCCAACGGGTACATTTTGCCTTCATGGGCGGCAAAAGGGGCAATGCCAATCCATTTTTTCGTGTCTTGCCGTACCAGCCCCAAAACCTTTTGGGAAAGCTGGATGCGCTCCAGTGGTTTGGCAGTGTTAAGATCAATGGGGAAACCGAGTTCGGCAAAAACATCGCCATAGCGCTCGTGTGTGGTCCTTAGTTGCTCAAAAACTTTGTTTTTGGGCCGGGTAAGCGCCTTTTTGTCCTTTCTTCCTTTGTCAATTTGTGCAAATGGCATTCCTTCCAACGAAAAATATTTCTTAAGTACACGACTGCGCAATACATTATGAAGGTCGGCAACGGCATCCAACTGTAGCGGTTTTAGTTCCCTGTACAATCGCCAAAGCCCCATCAATCCTTTATGACGCTTTTTAACATCGGCCTCTATGACCTCAACGTTTTCCAACCCATCAAAAATGGGAGCAAACGACCTTTTGGTGAGAACGGTCAGTCGTAAGTTGGGATATTTCCCGGTAAGGGCCCGTAGCACGGGAACGGTCATCGCCACATCGCCCATGGCGGAGAGGCGGATGACCAAAATATGGGTATGATCACCCTTTTTGCCCACGCAATACCGGATTTAGTTCATCGTCGTTGTACATTTTCATCTGTTTGTAGACTTTCATGTACTTCTCTCCCGCCTCAATATCGGCCAATAATTGGTCAATGGCCGTGGAAAGATCTTTTTTCTGCTCCAAAAGAACCGACAACTTATCGCTGCACTTTTTAATATGCCCCGAAGAAGCATCGCTGCGGTTCACTTCTTCTTGCATGTGATAAATCTTCAATGCTAAAATGGAAAGTCGGTCTATGGCCCAAGCTGGGCTTTCGGTATTGATCGTGGCGCCTTCTTTGATCTGTACCGATTGGTACTTGTCTAAAAAATAACTGTCGATATATTCTACCAAATCCGTACGGTCCTGGTTACTGGCATCGATCTTGCGTTTAAGGTCCAACGCGGCAACAGGTTCTATATGGGGGTCCCTTATAATATCCTCGTAATGCCATTGCACGGTATCTATCCAGTTTTTTCTGTACAGTAGGTGCTCTACTTTATCCTTTGGATAGGGATTGGTAAATTCTTGGTACACATCGTCCTTGATGTGATAGGCATCTATACTTTCCTGAAATATATTGAAGGCAAACTTGCTGAACATGGCTTAAAATTTGTTCAAAGATATTGCTTTATGCCAATATTTAGTTGAGATGAAAGGCAAAAAGCGAACAGGCCAATACCACAGAGCCGACCATTAAAGCTTCCTGAAGCCTTCTTTTTTTCATCCCTTCAAAATAATTGGTAAAAAATACGGCGGCAGGGAAAAAGGTGAGCAAAACGGGCGATGCGTCGGCGGGCGTAAAAAGAATAATGCCGGTGCCCAGGGCAAATATCAAAAAGACGATCCGAAGCAGCAGCAATTTTCCCCCGCTCACATTTCTCAGCCTGATGAATACCACTATGGAAACAAGTATGGTCAAAATCAGGTAGATCAATGTCTTGATGTTCAATACCTGAAAGAACGATTTGCTGGTAAAAAGGCCCAAGGAAAATTGATAATGGTCCTCAAAAAAGTCCAATGACCCTTTGAGTTTCAAAACGGTGAACGTCAACATAAATATTGTACCTGCTCCCAGCAATGGGACCAACCAATTTTTGAACGTTTTACGGTCGTAGACCCCGATCACAAAAAAAACCAGGAGCATAAAGGCCAGGGCCCAATCGTAGAACAAACTGGCAATGGCAATCAACAGGGAGGCATCAAAAATTTTGTGCTTTACGCTTTTTGTGGATTTGATGGACAATATCCGCCAGAAGGCCAAGAGCAAAAAGAAGTTGGCGAACATCACGTTTTGAAGCACCATTTCATCGGAAAACGAAACGATCAGAAGTACAAAAAAGAGCATCGCATAGGAGTTGGACTCCGTTGCCTTTTCCGTTCTCACAATTTGATTGGTGATAAAAACAGAGATCAACAATACCGCAAACAGCATCAGTTCCAAGGGAATAACCTGATTGATCTTTTGATCGCCCAGCTGAAAAAAAACATGGGTAAAATAGAATAGGAACAGGAAACTGGCGAGAACTATATGGTTTATGGGTTTAGTTTTTCCGAAAAAGCTTGAAATCATCCTATCTTTTGCTACTTTTGTAAAGTAAATATAGCCAAGATGAGCAAGTTTTTTTACGGTATAGAGGACTTATTTGTAAACTACCTTTTCGCACCATTGGATTTTTTCCGCTTTATGCACAGCTGGTGGGGTTCCAACTCCATTAACTGGATCTTTATGGTCATCGGTTTTGTGGCCATGGTCTATTGGATGGGCCAGTTGAAGATTTTCAACGAGAGCGGTGAAGAGGACAAGAGCATAAGCTCCCACTCATACATCTAGATCGAATCCCAGGTCTTTTCGGTAATACATTCCATCAAAATGGAGCTTTTCCATATTTTGATAGGATGTTTTTAATGCTTCCTTAAAGTCTTTTCCGAAGGAAGTAACCGCAATGACGCGCCCTCCGTTGGTGACCACTTTTCCGCCTGACAGTTTTGTTCCGGCATGAAAAACGATGGAATCCCCAATATTTTCGGTCCCTGTGATTTCCTTGCCTTTTTCGTAGGCCTCGGGATAGCCCCCGGAAACGGCCATAACCGTTGTAGCCGTTCTTTCATCGATTTGAAGGTCAATTTGATCAAGTGTGCCGTTGGCCATTGCCAATAACACCTCGACCAAATCACTTTTAAGTCTTGGGATGACCACTTCTGTCTCTGGGTCACCCATACGAACGTTGTACTCGATCACTTTGGGGTCTTCACCGACTTTTATCAGTCCGATGAAGATAAAGCCCACATAGGGTAAATTATCTGTTTTAAGGCCGTCTACGGTCGGTTTTACGATTTGGCGCTCTATCTTGTCCATAAAGACAGAATCGGCAAAAGGAACCGGGGAAATGGCCCCCATACCTCCTGTATTGAGTCCGGTGTCCCCCTCACCTATCCTTTTGTAATCTTTCGCGGTGGGAAGGATTTTATAATTGGTACCATCGGTAAGCACAAAACAGCTCAGTTCGATACCGTCCAAGAACTCTTCGATGACCACCGTGGCACTAGCGTTTCCGAATTTGGAATCGACCAGCATGGATTTGAGCTCATCCTTGGCTTCCTGTAAATCTTGTAGGATCAAAACCCCTTTTCCTGCAGCCAAGCCATCCGCTTTTAAAACGTAGGGAGGGTTTAGGGTTTCCAAAAAGGAATATCCTTCTTCCAATGTCCCACTTGTAAAACTTTCGTAGGCTGCCGTTGGAATGTTGTGCCGCATCATAAACTCTTTGGCAAACTCCTTGCTTCCCTCGAGCTCTGCAGCGGCTTTCTCCGGTCCGATTACCGGAACGGCCTTGAGTTCGGCATCATTCAAGAAGAAATCGTGTACCCCGTTTACCAAGGGGTCTTCTGGTCCAACTACCACCAAATTGATGTTTTCTTTCAACACCAGTTGTTTAATGGCTTCAAAATCGTTCACACCTACCTCAACATTTGTGGCGATTTGGGAAGTTCCCGCATTACCGGGCGCTACAAATAGTTTGGATGTTTTAGGGCTTTGAGAGATTTTTAGGGAAATGGCATGTTCGCGACCACCAGAACCCAGGACCAGGATGTTCATGATTCAAGTTTTGGCAAAAATACATTTTGATGGGAACTTTTGTCTAGTTATTTGGAGAGAAATCTCTGTGTGCCTCCCATAACTTTTCATCCGAAAGGGATTTGAAATATTCGAACACTTTTTTGAGCCCTTCGGAACGGTGTACCTTGGGCTCCCAATCCAAAATTTTCTTCGCCCGTGAAATATCGGGCTGGCGTTGCATTGGGTCGTCTTGTGGCAAGGGTTTGAACACGATTTTTTGGTCGGTTCCCGTTAGTTTGATGATTTCCTCGGCAAATTCCAAAATAGTGGTCTCATCCGGGTTTCCAATATTGATGGGTTCCACATAATCGCTCATCAAAAGGCGGTAAATGCCCTCGATTTGATCATCGATATAGGTAAAGGAACGGGATTGCGAGCCGTCCCCAAACACGGTCAAGTCCTCTCCACGAAGAGCTTGGCCCATAAAAGCGGGAACCACACGGCCATCGTTTAGGCGCATACGGGAACCGTAGGTGTTAAAAATCCGAACGATACGGGTATCCAGTCCATGGTGCCGGTGATAGGCCATGGTTATGGATTCCATAAAGCGCTTGGCCTCATCATATACTCCTCGCGGCCCTATGGGACTAACGTTTCCATAATAATCTTCGTTTTGCGGGTGCACCAACGGGTCACCATACACCTCGGAAGTAGAGGCTACTAGAATACGTGCTCGGTGATCTCTGGCCAATCCTAATAGGTTCAAAGTTCCCAAGGAACCCACTTTTAACGTGTCAATCGGTATTTTTAAATAATCTATGGGGCTTGCTGGTGAGGCAAAGTGAAGGATGTAATCCATTTTGCCCGGAACATGGACAAATTTGGTAACATCGTGATGGAAGAACTCAAACCGCTTCAGATGGAACAGGTGCTCTATGTTCTTGATATCCCCTGTAATCAGGTTATCCATGCCTATGACGTGGTGGCCTTCGGCAATGAACCGATCACAGAGGTGTGACCCTAAAAAACCTGCTGCTCCTGTGATGAGTGTTTTTTTCATTTGTTCTTTTTCTTTTCTTTTGGAGCAGCTTTCTTTTTCCTTTTTAACGATTCGATTTTTCGCTTCAACAATATTTTTTGCTTGAGGTTGGTAAAGTTGTAATTATACCTGAAAAAAATATAGGCTAAAAAAATTACAACACTGACAAGCATTATCACCATTCCTGTATTCTTAGCTTTGCTTCCCAAAATAATAAACAGCACCACAAAGATGATATTGAAACAGCCTATAATAAAACTTGCCTGTTTGTGGGAAAGCCCCCAAAAATCGATAAGAACATGATGTACATGGTTCCTGTCCGGAGAGAATGGCCCTCTTTTGTTTGCCAGCCGTATCGCAAAAACTCTTGCTGTATCAAAAAGAGGAACTATCAAAATGCTTATAGCTATCAATGGCGCATTCTCCAACAAAAATGGAAGCTCTCCATATGCCGTGGGTTCAAGGGCCAGAAACTTCAATGTCAAAACACTAATAATGAAACCGACTATTAAAGAGCCGGTGTCGCCCATAAAAATCTTTTTACTCGATGATACATTGAATCCAAAAAACGCCATTAAACATGCATTCATTGTAATGGCTATCAATGCAAAAAAATACTCTTGAGACAAATAGAAAATTGTGGTGTAAATAACCATAATCACTATACCAACTATTGAAGCCAATCCATCTATTCCATCAATTAGGTTATACGAATTGATAATGGTAAGCATTAAAAATCCTCCAATTACCAGATATAAATAATATGGAATCTCATAGATATTGAGAAAGCCGTTCAATGATTCTATTCCGAAACTGTCGTTGACCAATACGAAACTTATTGCTAAGACTTGTGCCGCTAACTTAGATACAGGTGAAAGTACAACTAAATCGTCCTTTAGCCCTACTATAAACAATATAGTAAGCCCAGGAATAATATAAATATATTCTAAATGTTCCGCTCTATCTTTAATGAAAAACAAGGTGAAAATCAAGCAATAAAAAAAAGCTATACCTCCCAAAGTAGGTGTTTTGGACTTGTGAGAACTTCTGTGGCCTGGGTCATCCATTAGCCTTTTATATTCGACAACTCCAATTATTCTGGGAATCGTCAAATAGGTCAACAAAAAGGACCCAATAAAAAGTAAAATGGCTGTTTCAAGAAAATACATTTGTCAAGCTAGTTATACCCTACCAAAGATAACCTTAATAAGGAACTTAAGAAGGGATGTTTGTCTAGAAAACCGAGTAGGCTCTTTTATGAGTCGATAAAACCATTCGAGACCAAGTTTTTGATAGAATTTTGGCGCTCTTTTTTTTAATCCGGTATAAACATCAAAACTCCCTCCCAAACCCATATATAAAGCTGGATGTTTACTGATTAGTTCTGACATTAAAAACTCTTGCCTTGGGCTTCCTTGAGCAACAAATACAATATCAGGATTCTTACTTTTTAATTCAAAAATCAATTTTTCTTTATCTCCCTCTTCAAAATAACCGTTTCTATACCCCTTTACTTGAATATTTGGGTAATCCTTTTTCAGTCTGCACATCGCTTTTTCTATCACTTCTGTCGTTGAACCAATAAAATAAAAAGACTTTGAATTCTGAAATTCTGCAATAATATCAAGCCAAAACTCAGCACCTGCAATTTTAACTGAATGTATTCCCTTGCGCCTCAAGGCTAGCACAGCCCCAATTCCATCAGGATATCCTATGTTGGTGTTTATAATTTTATCTAAAACCTCATCCCTTTTGTTAAGTTTTTCAGCATTTAAAGCAATAAGTATTTGTTTTTTCCCTTTTAAGAACTTTAAAAACTGATCCTTACTTTCGAAGGGGTAAATTCTTTTCCCCAGTAAATATATCTCATCCATTATTTCCGATGATTCAGCGATTCAAGCATCTTTATCAATTCTTGATTAACAGAGGAGCTATCATACTTTTTAGCAGTGAACATACAGTTCCTTTTCATTTCTGCCACTTCCTTTTTAGTTAATTTTTGGAATTGTTCTATTTTTAAAATTAATTCATTAACATCCTGTTTTTCGAACAAAAAACCATTATACCCTTCAGAAACATAACCAAGTGGGCCGCCCACTTTGCTAGCAATTACTGGAACACCACACATCATTGCCTCTAATCCAACAAGACCAAGGCTTTCCTCTTTCCTGTAAGTGGGAAAAATGAAAATATCAAACATTGAATAAAAATCGGCTAATTGATTTTGGGGTACATTGCCCACCAATTCAATGTTAACTCCTAATTTGTCGACCAATTTAATTATTTGAGGCCGATCAGGACCATCTCCGACCATAATTCCCTTAACTTTTAGCCCTGTATTTTCAACACTAATTTTTGAAAGTGCCTCTAAGAATATTCTCCATCCTTTAGTTTCAATAAAATTGGACACAAAGCCGAGAACAAATACTCCCTCTTCCTTTTTTGGAATTACACGAAATAATCCCGAATTTATTCCCCCTGAAGGATAAACATATATTCTATCTGATTGTGCAATATGAAAAATCTTAGCAATCTCTCCCATATAATAGTCAGAAGGAACCACAATTTTATCAGCTCTCCTAACTAACCGTTCTAAAAACCATTTGAATCCTTTTTTAAGTAACGATTCAAATGTGGCATCACTTCCGTGAAAATTAAGAACCATACGTGCCGGGCTCCACTTTAGCATAATAAGAACTGGAGCAAAATATAAGGGAAAATGAACATAAATAATGTCTGTCCTTTTACAACGGAAGATTAATGAAAGTACCTTTAGATAAACAAAAAAATAGTTTATTAGTTTAAGTATCGAGTAGTTCTTTTTAGTTACAACTATTCTTTCCACTTTAAATTTATCATGTACTGCTTCCTCAAAATGTTTTACAAAAATACCATAGCGTACATCTAATTTCGATGGATACATATTAGAAATGAGAAATATTCGCTTATGTTCTTTACTTGACATCCAGTTTAGATTTTATTCAACCTATAGAATTCATTTGAAAATCGTATATCTCCTAAACACTTTTAGGGTAAAGGTAGAGAATCCTTTTTTTGGCGCCTTAGCTTTATTCTTATTTGATATGAAAACACTGTCGATAAAACCGCAACAAAAGTAATTCCATAATTCCTGTCCATATAATTTTCGGTAAGGCAAATACAACTTAGAAGAAAGAAAGTCAATGCATAATCATATTCTTTAGCTTGTAATGCAATAGCAATATTTGATAAAAAAAAGAATAAAAGAACCATAACTCCGAAAAGGCCAAACCTAATAGCATACCCAATAAACTGATTATGTGAATTATAGTTTTTTTCTGCGGCAAGAATCAAATTGTCCCTTTTAAACTGCTTTTTTAAATTTGGATACTCATCTGCTACACCGTATCCAAAAAGTGGTCGCTCCTTCACTAACTCAATCGCTGATATATAACGAGACACTCTTGGATTAGAACTTATTCTGGAATTTACTTTTTCCGTAGATTTTGTCGACAATTCAAACCTTACAATATTCGTCAGTCGATTTCCGATATAGCTTTTTGAAATAATGTTTGTCACAATGAGTAAAGCTACCGTACAAAACATGGCCAAGAAAAGCAGGTTTTTATACTCTCTTTGTAAAATAAGTTTTTTTACTTTTTGATAGATTCGAATAGCAGCCAAACATGTTAATGCAAGAAAAATAATCCTTGCATTCAAAAACAAAAAACCCAAACCTAAAACAACAATAAAGAAGTATTTTAAATTACTCTTCTTTATCAATCCATTTATAAAAATTAATGCAGTCAAATAATAGGAGCCCAAATAAGTTGGATGCTGATTTAATGGAGCAGCATAATGAATGTAAGTATGATAATAATCTAGCACATCAAACCCAATGTAAAAGGCGTCTTGTTCATCAAAATAATTGTACAAATTAATTGTCGTCAATATGAGAGTTGAAAACACAGACCCATATAATAACCCAAGAAGAAATTTAGCTCTTATTTCAATAAGGTTTTTATACCTGAAAAAAATAAAAATTATCGGTAGCAACAAATATGATATTGTCTTTTCAATGTAATGGTACCCATCCTCAGGATAATTAGTATAAAACAATCCCAAAATATGTAATAGAAATAGCGGAACTGTTGAGAAAAAAAGAATTCGCCAAGACCTGTTTTCTGGAAAAGCAACGTTAAAGTGAACATAAATTGAAGCTATCAAAGCAGATGCAAGGAAAAAATTGCTTAACCCCGTATTAATAGGGAGGAAAAAGGCAAATAAAAAAACTCCGCTTTTTACAATTTTCAAACGATTCTTTTTAAATAAGTCATAGAAAAAATAAATCCGATAAAAATACCCGCTATTCCGGAAGAAAACACATGACCTGCCAAAGAGGAAATCGTAATCAACAATAGAAAAGCTACATAAGCTAATCTTGCATAGGGGTATTTAGAAAAATCTTTCCGTTTTCTCAATATTTGAAATGTCAAAAACATAACAACCAAAAAAAGAATGAGTCCAAAAACCCCATAAGCAAAGAAAAAATCTAAAAAATCAATTTCTATGGTATCTTCTACCATTTCTTCATATTTACTTTGGCCAATCCCAAAAATTTTCTCTAACAAATTATATTCCCTTTTAAAGGTATTATAAGTCTTTTCTAAATATAAATTTCGACTTGATAACAAAAGGGTCAGAATATCAACTTTGTTGTAATAATATAAAATCCTGTTTTGAAACAGATCAGAACTCATAAACCTGTTAACAAACCAAAATATTCCTATCGGTATGATTATTGCCCCAGCAATTAGAAAGGTTACTGTTTTTTTAAAGGATGATAAAATGGCCTTAAGTCTGATTTTCATTATTAGTGTTATCAAAACTATTCCTAAGATCGCTGATTTAGAGCCTAATACAAAAGCTATATTTACGGTAAACCCAAAAAATAGCCAAAAAGAAATCTTTTTATTTTGCTCTAACAATCTATATCCAAGTATCGCGTATAATATCAAAAATACTGTCGATATTTCATTTCCGGCGTAGATATAACCCTTGCTTCCTATCCCTCCTCTATACAAAGGAAAACCGAGTCCAATAAATTTAAGCAATACATTTGCTACGACAACAGCATAGGATAATTTAACAAACAGAAAAAGTTTGTTGATGGTTTTTTTAGAGTTTTGGAGAAAAACCTCCCTAAAGTAAATGAAGCACAAAAATGGAGTAAGGTATTTTATTATTTTCAACCCATCTGAATATAAACTTACCTCTTTGCCCTGTAAAATTTGGATAAAAGTGGGTAGCAAAAGAATAAAAAAAATTATTCCAAAGGACATTAAGTAAATAATTTTTCGTTGTAAACGAAACATTATCAATATTAAAATCCCCGTTTTATATAATTGACTTAGTGGAAAGGTAAAAGCACTATTGGTAAGTTTAAAATAACCATTAATTGAATCAATTAAAAGTACGAAGCTTAACAAAAATATGATAAGATAGTCTAAATAAAATGCTTTGATTTTCAAAGTATACTTTGTTCAACAGTTGTAAAAATACTTATTTATAATAGCCTATGAGCACAAAAAAGACCATGCAAAGGAGAAACCAACATCCTGAAATTCCTTTTCTTCAAACTTAATTTAAAGTGAATCATTGAGCATAGAAAGAATCTTGATAAATTTGATTAAAATTGAGGTTTCAATATAAATATTCCTCCTAAGAATTATCCTTTTTTTATGCAGAAAGTGCAATTAAAAAAACTATTGGGAAATCAAAGTAACTTTATTCAAGCATCATGGCTTGGGATTGGTAACTCTATTGTGTCCATCATTTCCATTTTACTAATGGTCTTCATTAGTCGCTTTCTAATCAAAAGTGAGTATGGTTCATTTCGGCAAATAATGTACGTTTATACTACCATTATTTCAGTGATCGGCTTAAGCCTTTCCAAGTTGCCTTCAAATTATTTGCCTTTATTTTCCTTGGAAAAAGGTAAGGATTTAATCAATAAATTAATGACTGTTCTGGCATTTACTGCCTTATGCTTTGCTGCAATTGTATTTGTTGGGGCCCCACTGTTATGTGATTTTTTCAACAATCCACAATTGGAGGCCCCGCTTCGTATTTTTTCAATAGTTGTTTTTTTTACAATACCTACTTTAATTATTGAGGGCATATATGCTAGTTATAAACGAACACAGACTTATGGCATGTACTTGGTGTTCAATAAGGTATTATTCTTTATCATGTTGTCTGTGCCACTATTCATTGGAGAGCGAAGTCTAAATAGAATGATGTCATTTTGGGCTATTCAAGCAGCTTTCTCTTTTCTTTTGGGTATATATCTAATCTATTTGCCGTTTTTAAAAGTCTATTCAAAAAAATGTGGAGTATCCTACTTTAAAATATATAACTTTTTGATTCCCCTCACCTTTTCATCTATCTGGGCTATTTTATTCACTTCATCTGATCAATATTATATCAGTAATTATTTCGGTGAAGAAATCTATGCAGATTTCTCGAATGGATCTATCAAGATTCCTTTTATTGGAGTACTAATTGGCTCTATCAGCGCGGTTCTTCATCCATATTTTGTAAAAAAGTTGAACGACCCAGACACAAAAATGGAAATCGCCAAAACCATAAAAAATTCTATATCAAAATCGGTCACTTTGGTGTATCCAATAATTATTTTCATTTGGTTTGCAAGTGATGAGATATTCTCTATCCTATTTGATGAAATCTATAAGAACTCATCAGGGTTTTTTAAAATAATTTCAACTTACAATCTTTTTTCCGTATTTGTTTTTTTACCTATAATTATAGCACTGCAAGAAGTCCGGTTTTATAACAGAGTCCATTTTGGAGCAGTAATAGTTGTATGGGGGCTTCAGTGGTCGGCCCTTAATTTTAAAATGACTCCATATATCGTTCCAGCCATTTCACTACTGGTCAAAATTGGAATAATAGGGTTGTTGTTGTACAAAATTGTGAAAAGATTAAAAGTTAGCTCTTCTGATATTATACCCTTTAGATCTATTTTATCTTTGACCTTTACATGTGCCTTTATTCTGATTCCTATTTACCTGATCAAAGACCATTTTACCATGATGCTCTGGCAAAATATTTTATTCTTAATTGTATGTTTTGTAATATATTATTCCATTCTGCTAATTGTCAACAAAAAATTCAAAAATCATTTGTTGGTCATTTTAAAGCAATTTAACTAATCAGAAAACATGAAAACATTCTTAAAAGACCAAATAAAGAAGAGGGAGGGGCTTTATCTTAAATTACGGCTTATTAAAAGGACTGGAGTTAGTTTGTACTGTATCAATTTTTTTTTTCAAAGAGTTTTGCGTTTTCAGGGTAAAGTTAAATTCAACTTAAACTTTACCTCCAGGGTGGTTGGAAATAATCTAAGCTATCAAAAAGACTTGTCCACGCTTTCCTCTTTTGCAATTAGTGGAAACTCGTATGTTCAAAGTGTTAATGGAATTTTTCTGGGCAGAAATTTTTTGTTCGGACCTGGTCTCCGGCTCATAAGCTCCAACCATGACAAATCTAATCGGGATATATCTGTTAAGGCAGAGCCAATAATTATTGGTGACAATTGTTGGTTTGGTGCAAACGTAATTATACTTCCGGGTGTTAAAATAGGAAATAACTGTATTGTTGGGGCAGGAAGTATAATAACTAAAAGCTTTACCGAGGACAATCTTATTATTGCTGGAAATCCAGGGAAAATCATTCAAAAAAACACTGCCCTATAATGTTATAAATCATTATGACACTTACCTAAATGTTCTTCAAGCGTGACATCGGTTAAAAAAGTTTGAAATCCTACTTTAAAACCCACTCTACTTCTTCCTTCATTCGGTCCGGCCAACTCTGCAAGTTTTCATTTGCCCAATTTCTAGCGGAGATTTTTAAGCGGTTTCTTTTGTTTTCATTTTTTAAAAGCTCGCCAAACTCTTTATTAAGATTTTCTTTGTCGTCTGGCTCAACTATTATACCATTTTGATTATTTGTTATCACCTCTTTGGTAGACCCATTATCTAATGTAACAACGCATTGGCCGCAAATCATTGCCTCAAAAAGTGGGTTTCCCAAGTTACTAACATCGTATAGGGAAAGAAACAAGTCTAGACTCGCCATTAGTTCTGCAACTTTTTTTCTGCTCTGGGCTCCAATAAAATGAACCCGATCAGTCACCTTCATTTCTTCAGCAAACTCCTGTAACTTTGATTTATGTTCCCCGTCTCCTACCACAATCAAATGAAGCTCAGGATGCGCCCTGTGAAAATGCTCAATTAAGTCAATAGCACGATCAACACGTTTCCAAAGAGTCAGCCTTGAAACCGTAAATGCATAAAAATTATTTGGGGCTAATCCGAGGGACTCAATTACTGTTTTTCGATTATGTTCCCCTAAGAAATTTTCAAAATTAAACCCGTTACGTAGAAACAATAGGTTATTGTTGCCTACAGATTTGTTCCAATATTTCAAAGCCTTGTCTCCCAAGGTACCATCATTTGTCATGATGTATTTATCGGCTTTATCCTTCAAAACCCGGAACATTTCATACTTTCTAAGACAATGGATAATCTGTTTATATCTACCTCCCAGAATTGTTCCTTGATACCTGTTAACAATAATTGAACCGTTCTTATGTTTTTTTTCTAGTCTAGATATGGCATGTATTGCTTGGGCCTCATACGCGTATAATATTGTTGGGGGTGTTTCTTGTTTATCAAGGTAGTCTCTTAAAGCGTCAAGTAGAGTCCAGGATTCGTAATATACCCGATTAACTTTGCCGCTTATTCTTGAACCAAGAAAACTTGGTGCCTGCTTTTTTGGAACCCTTATTGTGGTCAACCCAGGTAATTGTAAATCAATATTATGCGAGTGACTCAAGTTGGTTATCCCAATACTCTTTTCGTATGTAATATAAGTAGTCAAAAAGCCTGCATCGGAATATCCCTTCAAAGTTTCATATAAGCTTGGAGCTCCAGATTTGAGCTGAATGGACCACGGTTCCAGACTACTTGCCAAAACAATTGTTTTTTTCATTTCTATATCTATTCCTTTAATAAATTAAGTCACATTCTTCATAAACAAATTCATCTCTTAGATGTGTATGATTACTATACCCCCACAGAGAAAGATTCTTTTAATTGATTTAGTATAATTAAAGCAGCGTTACCGTCACCGTATAAATGACTTGAGTTATCTACTTTATTATCTATATTACATCTAAGAACGTCTGTCAAGGTTTCATCTTCTACTTTAATTAAGGTATTCGCTTTGTTTTCAACTAATTCGACCCATTCAGTACTGTCCCTCAATGTAAGGCAGTGTTTCCCGAAAAAATAAGCTTCTTTTTGTAATCCACCACTATCAGTAATTACAAGTGAACATCTATTAATTAAGTATAGCATTTCCAAGTAGCCGACTGGGTCGATACATCTGAAGTGTATTTTCCAGTCATAATTATCAATGATTTTTTTTGTTCTGGGGTGAATTGGCCAAACCAAATTATGCCCTTCTTTAGACAACATATTCAAGGCATTTATAATACTCCAAAGTCTCTTTGGGCTATTTGTGTTTTCTTCCCTATGAATGGTGACCAATTTAAAACCTCCCTCTTGACTAAGACTCTTAGGGCGTTTCATACTTTTTTTATAATAGAGCGCACTGTCTAGCATAATATCACCCGACATAACTATTTTATTTCCTTTTCCAAGAAAACCTTCGTTAGTTAAATTTTGTACAGCAATCTGGGTCGGACAGAATAAAACATCGCTAATTTGGTCGGTAAGAATCCTGTTGATTTCCTCCGGCATTCTCATATCAAATGAACGAAGTCCTGCCTCCACATGAGCTACTTTAACATGAAGTTTCTTTGCCGCCAAAGCTCCCGCAATAGTGGAATTTGTGTCCCCGTAGACAACAACCCAATCTGGTTTTTCAATAAGTATTACTTTTTCGATTTCTTCTAACATTCTTCCGGTCATGGCTCCATGAGAAAGGCTGTTTATCTCTAAATTATACTTAGGTTTGGGAATATTCATTTCTTCAAAGAATATTTTGCTCATGTTATCATCAAAGTGTTGCCCCGTATGCACAATAATTTCCTCACAAAATTCACATTTTGCTATTTCTCTACTCAAAGATGAGGCTTTAATAAATTGTGGTCTCGCACCAAGTATTGTTAGTATTCTCATTCTATCTAAAATATTCTTTCGTGTAATTGTTTAATAAGCTCGAAGAAAAGGGTGGCAATCTCCTTTTTCAGTTGTTGGATTTGAGTTCCTAATTTTGTGCACAATCTCAATAGCTGTTCTTGCAGCCTCCAATCCATAGCCTTTACCGTTCAAAATATCTTGATAAACCATGGTGTGCAAATCGGTAAAGCCACCACTAAACTCCAATTCTTCCCCATCTATAGTAATAGATCTAAAGGTGGTTTGTCCCTTAGCTTTCACCTCTTGGGGCAAATACTCAGCATTAATGGATAAGAACCACCGTACTCTAGCATTCTCAAACTCCAAATACCCAGCGGCCCTATCTCTTTCATGAACATGAACCACATTTTCCTGAACATTACCAAAAATCCAAGAAAGCATATCATAAAAATGAACACCAATATTTGTTGCTATACCTCCAGATTTGCTATTATCACCTTTCCAAGAAGTCTGGTACCAGTGCCCTCTAGATGTTAGGTAGGTAAGATCTACTTCAAATTTTGTGCTTTTATCAGATTTGGCTACTTTTTCCTTTAAAGCAATTATACTAGGATGTACTCTTAACTGGAGAATATTAAATACCTGTTTACCTGTATTTTCTTCTACCTTTTTCAGTTTATCAATATTCCATGGATTCAAAACTAAGGGTTTCTCGCAGATTGCATCTGCACCACTCCTTAAAGCAAACCTAATATGTGCATCATGTAGATAGTTGGGCGAACAAATGCTTACATAATCCAAGTATGTTTTTTTTTCATATTTGAGCTTTTCTATATGACGATCAAACCGTTCAAATTCCACAAAGAAATCAGCATTTGGAAAATAAGAATCTATAATGCCTACACTGTCACCTTTATCATAAGCCGCTAAAAGCGTGTTTTTTGTATCTTTAATAGCTTTCATATGCCGAGGTGCAATATAGCCGGCTGCTCCTATTAAGGCAAAATTTTTCATTGATGTAAGGATTTTAGTAGTGTATTAATAATATATTCTTGTTCTTCTTGTGTCAAGTATGGGTTCATAGGAAGACTCATAACCTCGTTTGCCGCCTTTTCCGCAAAAGGAAAATCTCCCTTTTTATGACCTAGATAGGCAAAGCACTCCTGTAGATGTAAGGGAATGGGATAATGAACCGCTGTAGGAACACCTTTATCTTTTAAATATTCTTGAATTTTGTCCCGTTGTGCAACTCGAATGGTATATTGAGCCCACACCGAGTCGTTTTTTGCTTCCACTATAGGTAAGGGAACAAATCCTTGCAATAAACTATTATAGCGTTCTGCCACTTCTTGCCGTCTTGTAATATCTCGCCGATAATACTTTAATTTAACTCCCAAGATTGCAGCCTGAATGTTATCTAGACGCCCTCCCATTCCAATATATTTATGGGTATAACGTTTAACTTGTCCATGCACCCGCATAGCCTTCATTTTAAGAAAAATCTCTTCATCATTCGTAAAAACCCCACCTCCGTCACCAAAACAACCTAAGGGTTTTGCCGGGAAAAAGCTAGTGCATCCAATCGTAGAGACACTACAGCTTTTTTTTCCATCTTGTGTGGCGCCAAAACTCTGGGCCGCATCTTCAATAACCGCAAGGATATGCTTTTCAGCAATAGCATTAATCGCATTCATATCTGCCATTTGACCATACAAGGAAACTGGCATGATTGCCTTGGTTCTATCAGTAATAACACTTTCTATTTTTGAAGTGTCAATATTATAGGTCTGCGGGTCTATATCTACGAATACTGGTTTGGCTCCCAAACAAGCAATGGTTTCAGCAGTAGCAATAAAGGTAAAGGGTGTGGTTATAATCTCATCTCCAGCTTTAACCCCCAAGGCCATCATAGCCAATAAGAGCGCATCTGTACCTGATGATACCCCTAAAGCATGTTTTACTCTTACAAACTTTTCAAGCTCTTCTTCCAACTCTTCCGTTTCTTTCCCTAGAATATAGCGAGCAGAGCTCATGACCTCTTTGGTCACGTATAAAAATTCCTCCTCGTGCTCTTGGTAGGCCTTCTGCAGATTGGCAAAATCTATTTTCATTATTTAATACGTATTACTTTCTCATTGTTCAACTGGTATTCTTGACCACTCTCAGGACATATTGCTTTTCCGTTATTATCAAATTTCAATCTATGTCCGTATTCTCCCACCCAGCCAATTTGTTTCGCAGGATTACCTACCAACAGCGCATAATCAGATACACTCTTGGTTACTACTGCACCCGCTCCAATAAAGGCATATTTGCCAATATCGTTCCCACAAACTATTGTGGCATTAGCTCCTATAGACGCCCCGTTCCTTACAATTGTTCTTGCATATTCTCCCCTACGATTAATGGCACTACGAGGATTGATAACATTTGTAAATACCATGGAAGGGCCTAAAAACACATCATCTTCGCATACAACTCCAGTGTAGACTGAAACATTGTTCTGTATCTTCACATTTCTTCCTAATATAACCTTTGGAGAAATAACCACATTTTGTCCAATATTACATGCCTCACCAATTTTACAATCTTTCATGATATGGGAAAAATGCCAAATCTTGGTGCCCTTTCCAATTATTGAACCACTATCAATAACGGCGGTTTCATGTGCAAAGAAGTCTTTTAGGTTTTTGTTCATGCTATTTAATTACTTTGTCAACTACTCCACAAAAATCCAAAATCAATTTATCCGGATTGATTTCCAAACTTTTAAACTCATCATGAGCCACCAAAAAAGCTATAATATCCGCTTTTTCCACAGCTTGCTTATACGCTGTAAGTTTAAAAACTTTGTGTTCGTTAATATTGGGCTCCACTATAAAATACTCTTCATCATTGGCGTCTTGTAAAACCTTTTGTGCAATATACTTAGCCGGAGACTCCCTAAGATCATCGATGTTAGGTTTAAATGCCAGTCCCATCAAAGCTATTTTAGGCTTTCTTCCGTGTTGCAACTGAAATTCCAGTTTCACATTCTTAATCTTTTCAGCACACCAAAATGATTTATAATTGTTGATTTCCCTGGCTTTACCAATGATTTGAGACTCCATTGGGTAGTCCGAAACTATAAAATAAGGGTCTACCGCAATACAATGCCCCCCAACGCCACAACCAGGCTGAAGAATATTTACTCTAGGGTGTTTGTTCGCAAGTTCAATCAACTCCCAAACGTTAATGTCGGCTTTATCACATATCAAGGATAATTCATTGGCAAAGGCAATTTGTACATCTCTTGAAGAGTTTTCTACCAGCTTGCACATCTCAGCAGTACGCGCATTAGTCTTGTGCAGACTTCCTTTGACATACTGCGCATAAAAGTTAGCGGCCTTGTCGGTGGATTCATCGTCGATTCCCCCGATTACCCTATCATTGTTGACCAGCTCATACATAACATTACCAGGCAACACTCTTTCAGGGCAGTATGCAATATAAATCTTACCTTCAAGCTCAGGTCTTTCTTGGTATATGTAATCACGCATCTTTTCCGTAGTTCCTACCGGTGAAGTTGACTCAATTATATACAAATCCCCCTCCTTTAAGAAAGGCAAGACGGACTTGGTTGCGGCCTGGACAAAGGATATATCCGGTTCATTCTTTCCTTTGAACGGCGTCGGTACCACAATTATAAAGGTGTCCGCAGGAACCGGCAGTGTCCCAGCTTTCAAAAACCCAGAAGCAACTGCTTTAGAAACTGCTACATCCAACTCTGGTTCCACAATGTGGATTTTTCCAGCATTTATAGTATCAACCACTTCCTGGTTAATGTCTACTCCGAATACTTTTGTTTCTTTCTGAGCCACCAATGCTGCTGTAGGAAGACCTATATAGCCTAATCCTACCATTACCACCGAAGGGTTGTTCATTTTTGCTTTCTTATATGTTCTACAATTTTTTTGCTTGCCATGCCATCACCATAAGGGTTGTGCAGTTTGGTCATCTCATCGTAAGCATTTTTATTTTCTAAAAGTTTAGATGCTTTTGAGACAATTAAATCCTTGTTGGTCCCGACCAAAAGAACAGTTCCGGCATCGACCGCCTCTGGCCTTTCGGTTGTATCCCTCATTACCAAAACGGGTTTCCCCAAACTTGGCGCCTCTTCCTGTACACCTCCACTGTCGGTTATTATCATATAAGATTGATTCATAAGCCACACAAAGGACGGGTAAGATAAAGGGGCTATCAATTCTATGTTCGGAACATCACCAAGTATTTTGTATACCGGCTCTTGAACTTTAGGATTTAAGTGTACCGGATAAACTATTTGGACATCATCATATTTTTGGGAAATTTCCTTTAAAGCTTCACAAATACTCAAAAACCCATCCCCATGATTTTCCCTGCGGTGACCTGTTACCAAAACAAGCTTTTTATCAGGGTCTAAAATTTGGGACAACATGCTTATTTCCGGGTGGTCATATGTTTGGGCATTGACCTTGGAGACACTTAAATGTAGTGCATCAATCACAGTATTTCCCGTTACAAGAATTGATTTGGGGGGCTTGTTTTCTTTTAAAAGATTTTCTTTGGATGTTTGGGTAGGTGCAAAATGTATGTCGCTTACAACCCCCGTAACACATCTGTTCATTTCTTCTGGAAAGGGTGATTTTTTATTGAAGGTCCTCAATCCTGCTTCAACATGACACACCTTGGATCCAGAATAAAAAGCAGCGATACTTGTGGCCATTGTAGTTGTTGTATCTCCATGAACATATACGTAATCTGGTTCGAAATCCTCCAACACAACCTTAAGGTTCTGTATGATGTCTGCCGTTAAACTATAAAGGTTTTGATTGGGTTTCATAAGATTAAGATCATAATCTGGTTCTATCTCAAAAAAAGAAAGAACCTGATCTAACATTTCCCTATGCTGGGCAGTAATACAAACTTTAGTGTCAAATTCATCAGAATGTTTCTCAAACTCCTTAACCAAAGGGGACATTTTTATCGCCTCTGGTCGAGTTCCAAAAACAATAAGGTTTTTCTTCTTCTTCAACATATTCTTTTTGTTGCCTTTGTCATGCAAACTATATCTAGTAGTTTGGAGGACAGCCTTAATTTTTGAGTATTTACAGAGTCCATTGTGTATTATCCTTTTCAGAAAGCAAAATCTCATGTGAACTTATATTCCAGTCAATTGCCAGTTTACTATCATCAAACTTAATTCCTGACTCCGCTTTTTTATTATAGTAATTATCACACTTATAAAATACATTTGCAGATTCACTCAACGTTAAAAACCCGTGGGCAAACCCTCTTGGCACAAACAGTTGCTTTTTGTTTTCACTACTTAGCTCAATCGAAAAATGTTGCGCAAAGGTAGGAGAATCTTTACGCAAATCGACCACTACATCCTGAATTCTTCCCGACAGGACAGAAACCAGCTTTGCCTGGGCATGTTCTCCTTTTTGAAAATGCAAACCTCTCAACACTCCTTTTTTGGAAAAAGATTGGTTGTCCTGCACAAAGTTTATTTCTTGACCTATCGCCTCACAAAACTCTTTGTGATTAAAACTCTCAAAAAAATACCCCCGTTCATCCTCGAAAATCTGAGGTTCAATTATAAAGCATCCTTTCAGGGTTGTCTCTGTCGCTTTTATCATGCTTCCTTGTTCAATATGCCCAACAATCTTTTGCCATAACCACTCTTCATTAAGGGTTCAGCCAAATCTTTCAACTGATTTTCATCGATATAACCCATTTCATAGGCGGCCACTTCTATAGATCCTGTTATAAGACCTTGTCGTTCTTCAATCACCTCTACAAATTGCGATGCTTGCATTAGTGCTTGAAATGTTCCAGTGTCCAGCCACGCTGTACCCCTATCCAAAATACTTACATTGAGCCTACCTCTTTTCAGATATTCTCTATTAACATCTGTGATTTCCAATTCCCCCCTAGCACTAGGTTCGATACTTTTGGCAATGGAAACCACATCGTTGTCATAAAAATAAATCCCCGGCACCACATAATTGGATTTAGGCTCTTTGGGTTTCTCTTCAATACTGATGGCCTTTCCTTCCCCATCAAACTCCACTACCCCATATCGTTTTGGATCGTTTACCCTATAGGCATAAATAATTCCTCCATCGGGATCATTATTAGTTTGTAAAAGCTTGGATAAGCCTGCTCCGTAGAAAATATTATCTCCTAAAACCAATGCAACTTTGTCCTTACCGATAAAATCTTCTCCAATGATGAAGGCTTCCGCCAATCCATTTGGAGATTTTTGAGCTGCATAAGAAAAAGAACATCCATACTTCTTCCCATCTCCCAACAGTTCTTTAAACAGCGGAAGGTCCTTTGGAGTAGAAATAATCAATATTTCCTGGATTCCTGCATACATTAAAGTAGAAAGGGGATAGTAAATCATCGGCTTGTCGTAAATGGGCATCAACTGCTTGCTTACCGAAAGGGTAAGTGGGTGCAGCCTGCTACCTGTTCCTCCTGCCAAAATGATTCCTTTCATTGCCCCTGTGTCTGATATTGCTTTTTATAATACTCCAAATAGTCTCCCGAGGTCACATGGCCCAGCCACTCTTGGTTGTCAAAATACCAATCTATGGTCCTTTCAAGTCCTTCTTCAAAAGTGACCGAAGGTTTCCAGCCCAATTCTTTGTTGATTTTGGATGCATCAATGGCGTACCTTAAATCGTGTCCTGGGCGGTCTTTTACAAAGGTTATCAGTTTTTCTGAAGTTCCCTCCTTTCTTCCAAGTTTTTTATCCATCAATTGGCATAGCAAACGGGTCAATTCTATATTCTTCCATTCATTGAAACCGCCAATGTTGTAGGTTTCTCCTTTTCTTCCTTTGTGAAATACCAAATCGATGGCCTCGGCATGGTCCTTTACATACAACCAATCGCGGATATAGTTGCCATCACCATAAAGGGGCAACGGCTTGTTTTTTATGATATTGTTGATGAACAACGGTATTAATTTCTCGGGGAATTGATTGGGGCCATAATTGTTGGAACAATTCGAGATTATATACGGCAAATCATAGGTCTCACCATAGGCCCTAACAAAATGGTCGGAACTTGCCTTGGATGCCGAGTAAGGCGAGTTTGGGTCGTATGCCGTACTTTCGTTGAAGAAACCTTCCTGTCCCAAACTTCCAAAAACCTCATCGGTACTGATATGGTAAAATAAAAAATTAGGGTTTTCCTTGGTCAACTGTAATGAGGCGTTCAACAAGTTGACGGTGCCCAAAACGTTTGTGCCGACAAAGGATACCGGGTCAGATATAGATCGGTCTACATGGGATTCCGCGGCCAAGTGAATGACACCATCAAAATTGATTTGGGAGAAAAGGTCATTAACAAAACCTGCATCGGTAATATCTCCTTTAACAAATGAATAGTTTGGGGCTTGTTCTATATCCTTTAGGTTTTCCAAGTTTCCCGCATAGGTCAAGGCATCTAGGTTAAAGATTTGATAATTCCCATATTGCGCTACAAACCGCCGAACCACATGAGAGCCGATAAACCCTGCCCCTCCCGTAATCAAAATGTTTTTTGGAATATTTTTCTTCTTCATGTAAGCCCCGTTAAAAGCCTTGAAACCTTTGTTTACCTATGCAAGTACGCTGTTCCTTGGCCTCTTTGCTAATGTACGATAATTCATGTCCAAAACAAGGTTGACCTTGTCCCTAAACCCATTCTCATCCAGTATCTGTTCGGCAAAATCATACCATGTCATCGGTTTTCCGTCCGTAAAATGATAAACCCCGAAAGGCTTTTCACCTACAACAACCTCCTCCAAGATAAATTTGGCCAATGACCCTGCCTTGGTGGGACACCCTTTTTGGGCATCGGTAACGGACAAATCCTCCCCCGCATGAGCTTTCCTTAGAATTGTACGATAAAAATTATTTCCGTGCTTTTTACTGTACAACCAAGATGTGCGGATTATGTAATGGTTGGGTTGAATTTGTTGGATAAATTTTTCTCCGGCCAACTTGGACTTTCCGTATATATTTATCGGGTTGGTTTTGTCATTGATAGTGTATGCGCCTTTTTTTTTGCCATCAAAAACATAATCCGTAGAAATATGAATCAAAGTGGTGTTATGCTCCCTACAGACCCCGGCAAGGTTTTTCACTCCCTCTGCATTGACGGCAAATGCCTTGTCGGGATGTTTCTCCGCTTCCTCCACATTGGTATAGGCCGCACAATTGATGCAGTAATCATACCCTCCTTTCCTAAAAATCTCATCTAATTCAGAGAGTTGGGTTATATCAAGCTCTCCGGAAGTTTTGAAATCAAAGAAAAATTCAGGTAAATCATGTGCATGTTCTAGAAGTGCGAGACCCAATTGACCACTGGCCCCCGTTACCAAGATTTTTTTCATCATTTTTTTCTTAGATGAAGCCCTAACTTCCAAAACAAAACACCCTATTCTTGGTTATACGTTTTTAAGAATTTATTAAGGGCCAGCAAGGCCAAAACACCAAAAACCAAGGCCAACAAAACCAGTGGAAGTTTAAACTTGTAACTCTTCCAAATCCCTTTTTGTTCAACTCCACGAGTTGGGAAATCACTGATTACATTAATGATGGTGGACTTGTTTGCCCGTTCTTGGTTCAATTCTACCAACTTTTCCTTTAAAACATCTTTTTCTTGGACCAGGGCGAGCTCTCGACTTCTTGACTCCCCTGTTTCTGCCATGTTGATACTGGTCCCCTGCATAGGCTTATCAGCTTCTTTTACCAAAACGGTTCGATAAAGACTTTGGAGAGAGTCAATTTCGACCAACTGTTTTTTATAGATTTCTTCCTGAAGGTCCAGGTTTTCATCGTTGATTCTTTTCTGAAGCTTGAAATACTCATTAACTGAGATAGAGTTTATTATAGCTGGCTGGGTTTTCTTTGCTACTCTGTTATTGGTGCTAACCAAAGAAATCTGATGGAACCTGGCATCCATGGAATTAAAGTTTTTCAGATAATTCTCGTAATCTATTGCTTTTACCGTGGTGGTGTCCAACTCTCTGATAAACTCGTCAAAAAGCTTGATTTTTTGATTTTCGTCCGAATAAGAGTCCGTGAAAATTTCTTTGATACTGGCCGCTTCATGCTCTGTGATGTTCAGCGCAGTGGCCAGGGCAACAGAATCCTGTGCATCTGCCAAATCATTGTAAAAGGCAATGTTGTTGTACAGTTGTTGTACACTATTAAAATTTGGTTCCACCACCATTCTGGAAACATATTTCTCAGGAGTGATTCTATCCAAAACAAATCCTCCAATGCCTCCGATAATTACTGCCGCTCCTATGACAATAATGTTCTTTTGGACAAAAAGAAGAAACAGCATGATCAGATGGAATACCCCTTTAAAAATGCTGCCGATGAAATTGAAGAACTTTTGAAATCCCCTTCCGATCATCTGGAACAATTGTCCCAAATCGATTTCATCCGAATTGTTCTGATTTACTGGTTGGTCTGCCATACCTATGAATTGAATAGTTGTTTTAAGATTCTGTCCGTTATCAAATATGTGGGCTTTACCCCTGTTGTTCCCAGTCCGCCCGAAGCCAAGGTGCTTCCGGTCTCCAAAGGATTGTCCGATGCGTAGTAAGCATATCTTACCTTCACATCCTTTTTTATGCTCTTTCGTATCTGGGAAGCCGATTGTATCGCCTTTTGATAGTGCACACCCTCCATTTCCAACCCAATCACGTTCCAGGTGGATTCGTTGAAAAACTGGAGAATGTCCCTATTTTGAAGCGATGTGCCCAATACGGTCACCATGGTCCCTTCCATTACTTTCAATCCGTGCCCTTCAAAATCGGAACCGCTGAGTTCATTGTTGAAAGGATAATTATCCGCCGTGCCCTCGAAAATATGGGCCGAAGGAATCATCAAATCTCCCTTGCCCCCTTCCAAGATGCCCGCTTTTCCCATGATCGAGACCGAATCTACATTAAGAAAAACCTTCTCCTTACCATCTTCCATAGGCTTTAAAAGCTCATCAATGGTCTCGTAGGCCTGCTCGCCGAAGGCGTAGTCCATCACAAATATAACGGGTTTTTCTTCTTCAGTGACATCTGCCGGGAGTTGGTAACAACAGCTTTTGCTTCCAAATTTGGCGGTATCAAAAATCTGAACGTCTATGTTGGCGCCGGACTCGTCTTCCAGAAAGATCATCCCATTGCTCTGGGCCAAGTTCTTTACCTTTTTGTTGAGCGACCTGTTCTTGTCGGAACCCAAGGCCTCATAAATATCCAACGATTCGTTGTCCGGGAACTCCTCTGCCAACGCTTTTTTGGCAAAGAGCGAGTTCATTACGCTGTGCATATTGGCACTGATAATATGTAGGGGCCTATCCATCAAGTTGTGTTCCTTGAGCGTGGCCTTGATCTTATCGGCCCACTTTTCCCCATGTATATGGTGGCCCAAACGTTCCCTGAGCAACGGACTAAAGGTGATGGTCCTTTTGTTGCCCGTGGTCTCCTCCTCAATGGCCAATTTACCGAGCCAATAGATCACGTTCAAAAAGCGGTCTGGATCTTCGGGGGTCTTGAGCTTATTTTCAATATCGACCACCTCATCAAAAGTTCTTCCTAAAATATTGGCACAATGAATCAAGGCCACTTCTCTCTGTTCATTGTCCTTTTCCTCCAAAAGAACAAACTCGCTCAGCTTGTCCCAGTCCCTTATGGTAGAGGTACCGTCATCCACCAAAACCCGTTTGGAGATTTTACCGGACTCCACGAACAAAAAGGTAAGGTGGGTCAGGATATCATAAATGTCGCTACGTCCTCGTGTGATCTCGATGTTCATCTGCTCATCGTCGATGCGATAGCAGTTTCTTCTTCGTTTTGGGGGAACAATGGGCCTTAGGTGTGATTTTCCAAACCCTTCATCGGAGGTCAGATTGATGAAACGGCACTCTTCTATCCCTTCGGGCAAGCGTTCCAATACATAGATCAGTCCGTTGAGTTCGGCCTTATCTTCCGCAATGGTTCCGTAAATCTCGGGGCGGAGCAGCAAAAGTGCGGTTCTCAGTGCATTGCCCGAAACGCCGGAGGGCTTATAAAATCCTCTATTGAGCAAATGGCGCATGGTAATGTACAATCGTTCAATTGCATTGGTGGACTCCTGTGCCCTGGTAGTCTGTTTTACTTCTGTTGCCATCATATCTTCTGGCAAAAATAAGTGAATTCCTATGAAAGTTAAGCCCTTCTAAGTCAACTAATTTTAAATGGTTGGAGTCCGTCGGCCACTTTTCGGTCGTTGGCAAGGCGTTGGACCTTGTTCTGCCCTCCCAGTTTACCGATCGATTTCATATAATCCTGAAAACCATTTGGTTTGATACTGCTTACTTTCAGCGGTTGGAGGATGTTACCCTCAATAAGGTCAAAATAGTAACTGTTCTGCCGTTTCATGCTTTCCTCCATGATGGCCAAAAACCTTTTTATGTCCGATGGTTCCCTTTCAAATTCGATGAACCATTCGTGATAGGGCAGCTCTCCCTCCGCAGGATTGGTTTGCGGAGCAACGGTAAATTCGTTGACCAACGCATCGGTCTGTTCCACGGCCAATTGTAACGCTTCTTCCACTTCCTTGGCAATCACGTGTTCCCCAAAGGCGGATATAAAGTGCTTGATGCGCCCCGAAACCACAATCTTATATGGATCCTTGGAAATAAACCGAACGGTATCACCCAGATTGTATCCCCAAAGTCCGGCATCCGTGGAAATTACCATCGCATAATCAACGCCCAGTTCCACATCGGCAATGGTCAATCGCCTTGGGTTCTCATCAAAAAATTCATCGGCCTTTACGAACTCATAAAAAATGCCCGCGTTCAAAAGCAACAGCATTCCTTTTTCCTTTTGGGAATTCTGGTAGGCAAAAAACCCTTCGCTGGCCGGGAACAATTCGATACTGTCCACCTTTCTCCCGATAAGATTTTCAAATTTGGCGCGATAGGGTTCATAATTTACCCCTCCATAAATGAACAACTGGAACTCTTTGAAGAGTTCACCGACCTTTTTCCCTGTCCTGGTGTTGAGTTTTTCAAAATACATCTGCACCCATGAGGGAATCCCGGCGATTACCGACATATTCTCCTTCTTGGTCTCCTCAACGATCTTGTCCACCTTGGTCTCCCAATCCTCGATACAATTGGTCTCCCAACTGGGCAGTCTATTTTTTTGGAGATAATTGGGCACGTAATGTGCTGAAATTCCGGAAAGGCGGCCCAGTTTAATGCCGTTCTTTTCCTCCAACTCCGGGCTTCCCTGTAAAAAAATCATCCGGCCATCCACAAAATCGGCGTTTCCCGTTTCGTGTATGTAATTGAGAATGGCATTTCTGGAGGCTTCCACCTGGTTTTTGATGGAAGGTTTGGTAATGGGAATGTATTTGGCGCCCGAGGTGGTTCCCGATGTCTTTGCAAAATAGATGGGCTTTCCGGGCCACAGCACATCTTGTTTTCCATCCATGATCTGCTGCACGTACCCCTTTAACTCCTCATAATCACGTATGGGAACGCGCTCAACAAAATCTTGGTGGGATGTAATGGTTTGAAACTGATGGTCCTTCCCAAAAACGGTGCCCTTGCCCTGCCCGACCAAGTGGTCGAACACCCTTTGTTGGGCCTTCACAGGTTGGTTCACCCATTTTTCGGTTTTCTTGGCTATCCGATTGGCAAATATTTTGGCGGCAAATGCTTTTAGGGACATTTAATTGAAATCAATATAGTTCTGGGGGTCTACCGGTTTGCCCTTTCTCCAAAGTTCAAAATGAAGATGCGGTCCCGTAGTAAGTTCCCCCGTGTTTCCGATGGATGCGATCACCTCTCCGGCCCTTACCAGATCACCCTGTGCCTTGCTCAAGGAACCATTGTGCTTGTAAACCGAGGTTATTCCCTCTTGATGCTCTATGATGATCACATATCCTGTTTCGGTGGTCCATTCGGCAAAAAGCACTGTGCCGTCGGCTATGGCCTTGACCGGGGTTTCCCGTGGCGCCACCAAATCCACCGCATAGTGCTTGGTTTTTTGGTCAAACCCCTGGGATATGGTCCCGTTGACAGGAGAGAAGAACAGGGTGCCCAAATTTTCGATATCCCTTTCAAAAAGATTGTATTTGTCCTCGAGCTCGACCTCTTCCCGCAACAATAAATCCTGTCTAATTGGCGAAAGGTCGACCGATGCAGGGTCCAGTTTGTACTGTTCAAACAAGGAATCGCGATTGATCTGGTTGTTTTCCACATCACCCCGCAGCACTTTCCTGACATTGTCCAAATATCGGTTGGTATAGTTGAGCACGGTCACCAACGAATCGGTCTTGTAGGTCAGGTCGGTGGCCTGCCGTTTCAATTTGGTGGAGGAGTATCCCGGAATATACTCCCGCAATGGGGTGAAGGCGATGATCAAGGTCGTGACTCCGATCAGCACAATAATGAACATGGTCCCGGTCACAAAAACATTCAATCTGTTCAGCTTGAAGGATATCTTTTCCTCAAAGGTGCTTTCATTGAGTATCACCAGGCGATACTTGTGCAGCAGTTTACGTTTTATCTCCTTTCTTTTCTTTTTGTCCTTTGCCATGATGAACAAAGATAGTCTTAGATTTTAATATGCATGTTAAGCTTTTTAAAAAGCTGGAGCCGATACCTTCTTAAAAATCATTCCCAAATGCTAATTTTCGTTAATCGGATACACTCTTCCACTTCTTTTTAGTACTTTTACATTTCTAATTAAAGGTTTTGATATATGATTGCTCAAACTATATTTCTTGGTATGCTGGGTCCTTGGCAGATTGTTTTGATCGTAGCCGTGGTAGTTTTGCTTTTTGGAGGTAGAAAGATTCCAGAGCTGATGAAGGGCCTTGGTAGCGGTATTAAAGAATTTAAGGACGCGACCAAAGAAGACGACAAACTGGAAGGGGAAACAAAAGAGTCAAAATCCTAAGTTGACTTTTGTGGCCTGAAACAGGCGTTTTACAAAAAGTTTTGGAACAACAACAACACTTTTTAAGCGTTCAGTGCCGCATATTCAACCTTTCACAACAAAAAATTATCACCCCGATTACCTTATCCTATTTTAGCGGTTGTAACTAAACTGTTAGGCCCCCTATGCTTAACCTCCAAACAAGCATCAGGTGTTTGTTTGTGCAGATGGAGTGGTAATGAAAAAACTGATCTTGCTTATTTTTCTTTTGTGCTCGCTCGGGAGTATTTCCCAAGAGCTTGCTCTTTCCGGGTATGATGGAACATCCTCAGTATCCGAGACCGAATCGCGGGCAAAAGAACCAAAAACTACCGCCTTTGTAAAGCACCTCGATGGCCTGGACGATAAAAAACTGGACAGGTATCTTCGCAAAAGAGGAATCGCGGACCAACTTATCGACAAAGGCAACGAATACTTTGACAAGATGTGGTATGCCGAGGCGGCCCGCATTTTTGATCTGGTCCTGGAAAAGACCGACGCAGAACACACCCAACAATTACTATCGAGGGCCGGTGATTCCCATTACTACGCCGGGAATCTGGAAAAAGCGTACCAGTGGTATCATGAACTTCACCTATTGTACAAGGATAGCATACGGGAAGACACCTTGTTCAACTACACACAGACCTTGAAAGGTACCGGGAAATATCAAAGAGCGGCCTCGCTCACCAAAATTTTGCGACAGAAAAGGGACGAGCCCTTAAACGAACTGGCCAACGTCGATACCCATACCTGGGAGGCCACCTATACTGTTTCCATCAAAAATTTGGAGATCAATTCCCCTTATTCCGATTTTTCCCCGATGTTCCACAATGGCTCGGATATCGTATATGCTTCGGCCAAGGACACCTCTTTTTTGACAACACGGCGTTATCGCTGGACCAATCAACCTTTTTTGGACCTTTATCTGGCCCACCAAAAAGGGGAAGATGGCGGCCTCTCCGCCCCGGAGAAATTTTCAAGAAAGATCAATACCAAATATCACGAGGCCTCCATGTCCTTTACCCCCGACCAGAAAACCATCTATTTTACAAGGAACAACTATGGCAAACGTTTGAAAAGGGGCGAAAACGGGATCAACCATCTAAAGATCTATCGTTCCGAGTTTAAGGATGGTCAATGGACAAAGGCGGAGGAGCTTCCCTTTAATAGTGAAAATTATTCCACGGGCCACCCGGCGGTAAGTCCGGATGGAACAAAAATGTACTTCGTTTCGGATAGACCGGGAGGTTATGGGGAAACAGATATATATGTAGTGGATATCGACGCAAACGGCGCGTTCTCCCAGCCAAAAAATCTTGGGCAGACCGTCAACACCTCTGCCAAGGAAATGTTCCCTTACGCGACGCAAAACGCGCTCTATTTTTCTTCCAACAGGCCCATGGGCTTTGGAGGCCTGGATGTGTATAGGTCGGATGGCACAAACGAGACCTTTGGCGTCGGTGTAAACATGGGCGGGCCCATCAACAGCAATAGGGACGATTTCTCCTATATTGTCGACCCTTCGGGCCAACAGGGTTATTTTGCATCCAACCGCAAAGGGGGCAAAGGGGATGATGATATTTATTCCTTTAGATCCATTCCCAACTTCAACACCATTGTTGGTTCAGTTGCCAACAAGGCATCCGGGGCGGCACTGAAAGAGGCCGATATTTCCCTGTATGGCAAGGCGGGAACCTTGCTCAACAATACGGTTTCCGATACCACCGGCACCTATTTGTTCAAAAACCTGACTCCCTCAACAGCTTACACCGTTGTTGCCACAAAAAATGGTTTTGTGGACGACACCGTTTCGGTGCAGACCCGGGAGAATGAAAACATTTCGGTGAGCCAGTACTTAAGGGAGGTTGTAAAAGAAGAACCGATAACAGAAGTATACCAGCCAAGCAATGTCTATTTTGGGTTTGACAGTTATAAAATTACACCGACATATGCCCAAGAACTGGATAAATTGGTGACCGTACTGAAGGAAAACAAAACACTTTCCCTAAAAATTGAGTCCCATACCGATGCCATCGGACCCGAGGCCTACAACAAATATTTATCGGACAAACGGGCCAAATCCACTCGTGACTATATTGTTTCACAAGGTATCGACCCGGCAAGGGTATTAAGCGCCGTTGGGTATGGCGAGGAACGTTTGTTGAACGATTGCTCCAATGGAACGCCTTGCCCGCCCGATCAACATCGACTCAACAGAAGGTCGGAGTTTATCCTTGTGGCCGAATAAGTCTTGCTAAAGCGGCATCCAGATTCCCTTTTTTCTTGGGCTTGTTGCACTTTATCGATCTTTCTGCCCGCCCAACTACGGTCGGCCCATGTGCACTTTATCGATCAAAGGTCTGTCCTTATGGACTATTGTCCCCAAGTGGCTTATTTCACCTTGTTTTTATTGCCTTTTGTCCTTTTGTTTTCGGTCCTGCGGGGGTAAATCGAATCTTTGGCCTGTATTTAATCCTTAAATCAGACATATGAAAAAATTACTACTCGTTAAAGAAATCTATTTGGAAGGGTTCCGCAATCTAGGACACGTCATAGTAGAGAAATACTTTAAAATATTCGCTTGGTTCAGCTTTGTGATGTTCTTTATAGTGCTTTATGCATTTGTATACAGGATGGCCACGGGTTTCGCTTTTGATTAACCGCCAAGTTTATAAATAACAAAGGGCCCGAACCAATGGTTCGGGCCCTTTGCTTTGTCCAAGCCCGATGTTTAGTCGGAGACTGCCGGGGCAGATGGTTCAAGGTCCACGGTCTTTAAAATCGCTTCCAGCTCGAACATATAATCCCTTTTCTCCTCGGAAGGGGCAAAAGTGAACCCTTCAATGACCATTTTTCTATTGTTCTCCTGGTCATTGATGATGTAGGTCAAAAATGGCCCGGCCATGGGGTATCCGTGTATTTCCCAAACCCCCTTTATCTCTGCCGCTTTTTTTCCGCCTATTTCTGCAGGGAACACATAAGGGGCAAAAGCCTTTTCCGTGATCATATAGGTGTTCTCGTAAGGTCCGGGAATATACTTTTGACCTATGGAATCCCGCATCCTCACAATATCCTCAACAAAAGTGGAATCATTGCTGAAATAGTCCCAGGGCATTTCATAAGCGATGATGTTCATCGTCCCCTTCGGGATCTGTATATCCATCCAGACGAAGTTGTCCTCTCTTCTACCCACCTTGTAGAGCGATGGTACGTTCATGTGTATCCCAAATTCCTCTTCCAAAGCTTTGTCCTTGCTCAAGGAACGTTCAAACCTTCGTTGTGCCTCGGCAATCTCGTTGGCCCTGAACTCTTTAATGGCCCTATCGGCCAATGAGTCCAAGTTTTTGATCATGACTTCCTCCGTCGGGCCTGTTACCACAGCTACCTTTTGCGGTTTGGCATAGGCATCGTCCTTGATATGTGCCAAGGATGTTGAATCCTGCTCCACATATAACAACGATCTTGAGTGCGTGGTGGTACCCTTGAAAACCTTGGGGGGTACTTGGGTTATGGTGAATTTAGGCTCAATTTGGGGCAGGCCAACTATTTGTGCGGCAAACTTGTCCCTTATCTTTTCCCCGACCGGCCCTCTCCAAAGCTCCGTGTCCATTACCACCATTAAGGTGTTGATGCCCCCTGTTGATGGCGGTAAAAACTTTTCTTTTGGGCCTGAATTCTTACAGGCGCCCAGTGCCAACATACTTGCGGCAAACAATAGTGTTCCTAATTTTTTCATCTTGTGTTAAATTTACGAAGAACAATCACACAATTTAAGTTTTGTGCCCGGTTTTAGGTTATTACCGCTAATACCGTTCCATTCTCGTAAATTTTCTATGGAAACCCCAGGGTATTTTTTGGAGATCGTCCAAAGTGAATCCCCGGATTGCACCGTATGTATCTTGGAGCCCCCGGCAACAGTGGTTCCGGAATTGGAGCTGCTGGGCTTGGTGGCGCTCTTTGCGATGTACGGCTTCCTTGGGTATATCGTCAAGCGTTGCCCGACACGTAGGTTGTTGCTGCGAAGTCCGTTCCAGCTCTTTATCTGACTGACACCGACCCCGTACTGTTCGGCGATCTTGCCCAAATAATCCCCACTTTTTACCCGATACCGTATCTGGTCGTTTGCGGTAACCATGTTCGGCAATGGCTTTTCCAAAGAGTCCAACTCCTTCTTTGCATAGGCATAGATCTCTTCTTCATTGGAAACAAACTTGCCTATCTTGGCCACCGGCAGACGCAAGGCATAGTTCTTTCCTTCGACCTTGGGTATAATATTGAGTTTGTACGCGGGGTTGAGCATTTCCAGCTCTTCGGTCCCTATATCGACCAATTTTGAAATCTGGTCGAAGGTAATCAAGTCTTTAACATGAACGGTGTCCGTCTCAAAATAGGGCCTATCCGCTTTTTTGTATTGTAGGCCGTGCTCTTGTGCATATTCAAAAATGTACATGGTCGCCAAGAATGCCGGAAGGTATCCTGCTGTTTCACGTGGAAGAAATGGACGGATGTTCCAATAGTTCTCATATCCGCCAGAGCGTCGGATCGCCTTGTTCACATTCCCGGGTCCGGAGTTGTATGCGGCCAATGCAAGGTCCCAGTCCCCAAATATGCCGTATAGCCTTGAAAGGTATTTGCTGGCCGCCTTGGTCGCCATTATCGGGTCGTGCCTTTCGTCCACGTAACTGCTGACGTCCAATCCGTACATTTTGCCCGTGCTGTACATAAACTGCCATAGCCCTTTTGCGCCCACCCTAGATCGTGCCTTTGGGTTGAGAGCGGATTCCACAATGGCCAAATACTTTATTTCCAAAGGGATATTTTGGTTGTCCAGCTCCTGTTCAAACAAGGGGAAATAAAATTGGCTTGCCGTTATCATGCGCTGCATCAGGTCCCTTCTCCTGGTCAAAAAGGATTTGATCACACTCTCCAAGGATGTGTTGTAGGTAATGTTGAACGGTGTTTTCTCGTTCATTCGGGCCAACCTGGCTTTGAGGGTGTCCGTCGGTAAATCCACTTCAAAGGCTTCCTCCAGTTCGGGATCATTTTGAATCTCCAACAACATATCACTGAACAAATCGGCATTGCTGTGAAGTTCCTTTAGCCAAAGGCTGTCATATCGCCAAGCTTCCTCAAGATCTCGCAGTTTAAACTTTCCGTCTTCGTGCGTTTCCAAGGCCATAAGCTGACCATCTATCTTGATGTTGGAAACCGTTATGGCCGCCTTTTCCCCTTCTTGCTGGGAGATGGAATCCTTCCCTTTTTGCTGCAGAACATCGGATTGTTGTGCACGCACAAAGGGGCTTGCTGATAGGAAAACAGCAAAAACAGCTATGCTTAAATTCTGTTTCATTTGGACAAGATTTGATTTCGGGGCGAACGAAAATGGCTTTTTTTTCTGAAAGAATAAAGCCCAGAGACAAAATTCTCCAACTTTTAACGTTTGCCCCGATAACTCACAACGTGGGACTTAGCCCAATATTGCAGCGATGCCCGGTAAGGTTTTCCCTTCCAGGCTTTCCAACATGGCCCCACCTCCCGTGGATACGTAGCTTACCTTCTCCTGAAATCCGAATTGTTTTACCGCGGCAACGGAGTCCCCGCCCCCTACAAGGGAGAAAGCCCCGCCTTGGGTGGCCTCATCGATATAGTTTCCCACCGCGATGGTGCCCTTGGCAAAGTTTTCCATTTCAAAAACACCAACGGGACCGTTCCATAGAATGGTCTTGGAGGCCAAGATCACTTGTTTGAATATCTCCAGGGTTTTTGGTCCGGCATCCAGGCCTTGCCATCCATCGGGAATTTCGTTTACCTCCACAAATTGCGTATTGGCAGTATTGCTGAAATCATCGGCGGCCAAAACATCTACCGGCAAGTATACTTTCACATTTTTGGCCTCGGCCTGTTTGAGGATCTCCAAAGCAAGTTCCATTTTATCATCCTCACAAATGGAGTCGCCTACTTTCCCGCCTTTGGCTTTTACAAAAGTATAGGTCATTCCCCCTCCGATGATAAGGTTGTCCACTTTGTCCAGTATGTTTTCGATGATGGTGATCTTTGAGGACACCTTGGCCCCGCCCAAAATTGCGGTTACCGGTTTTTCCCCGGTTTCCATCACTTTATCGATGGCTTTGATTTCCTTGGCCAACAAATACCCGAAGCATTTGTTCTCGGGGAAGAACTTGGCCACGATTGTCGTTGAGGCATGTGCGCGGTGCGCTGTTCCGAATGCATCGTTTACGTAAACATCGCCGTGCTTGGACAATTCCTCCGCAAAGGACTCATCACCTGCCTCTTCCTCTGCATGAAAACGAAGGTTTTCCAACAAAAGCACCTCTCCGCTCTTTAAGGCGGCAACCGCTTCCTCGGCCTTTGTGCCCACACAGTCCTCTGCAAATTTCACCTGTACACCGACAACGTTCGAGACGGTCTCGACAATGTGCGAAAGCGACATCTCCGGGTTGGCCTTTCCCTTTGGTCTGCCCATATGGCTCATCAAAATTGCGGAGCCCCCATCTTCCAAAACCTTTAGGATTGTCGGTTTTGCCGCATCGATCCGACTGGTGTCGGTCACGTTGAAATCCCCGTCCAATGGTACGTTGAAATCCACTCTGATCAATGCTTTTTTTCCTTCGAAGTTAAAATCGTCTATCGTCTTCATGTAATGTGTTCTTTTTTGAGAATTTCAAATGTAAAGATTTCCTGCTTTTTCCGTGGTCGGACCGGGCCATTATTTCAAAGTTTATCCCTTTTTAACCTTTTCGGTTCGATATGTTAAGCCCGCAATGGACCCTCCAAAGGTATCCTGTAAAACTTCCACACTTAAAAATGTATCTTTGGTCCATGCTTTTTAAAAATGTTTTAGGGTTAGAGCATATCAAGAGCCATCTGATAACCACTGCCGATACCGGTCGAGTGGCCCATGCACAATTGTTCGTGGGGCCCGAGGGCTCCGGGGTGCTTCCCATGGCGCTGGCCTATGCACAATATTTGCTCTGTGCCAACACGGGTGGCGAAAATAACGGGGAAAATACGGTCTGTAACACGAAATGTAATTCGTTGACACACCCTGACCTACATTTTGCCTTTCCCGTTTCCAATTCGGACAAGGTAAAATCCCATGCCGTGAGCGACCACTATTTGGGGGAATGGCGACAATTTGTGAAGGAACAGCCCTATGGCAACCTCTTTGATTGGTACCGGCACATCGGCATCGAAAAAAAACAGGGACAGATCGGGGTCGATGAAGCCCAGGACATGGTAAAGAAACTCTCCCTGAAATCCTATGAAGGGGGATATAAGGTCCTGATCGTTTGGATGGCGGAAAAAATGAATACCTCTGCTGCCAATAAGCTCTTGAAATTGATCGAGGAACCGCCGGATAAGACCATATTGCTGCTTTTGGCGGAGGAAGAGGAGCAGATCATCAATACGATCCGTTCCAGATGTCAAATTCTACATTTCCCTCCTTTGGCGGAACAGGCGATCACCGATGCGCTTTTGATTCGGGGCGTTGCACAGACAGAGGCGCTCACCATTGCCCTGGAGGCCAATGGGAATTTCAACAAGGCACTGGACCTTTTGAACAAGGACTCGGAAGACTTGGTTTTTGAGCGCTGGTTCGTACAATGGGTACGCAGCGCCTTTAAGGCAAAGGGAAACAAGGGGGCCGTTCAGGAACTGATCTTATGGGGCGAGGAAGTGTCCAAAACGGGCCGCGAGGTCCAAAAAAAGTTCTTGAACTATTGCCTTACCATGATGCGCCAGGCGCTTTTGCTAAATTACAGGGCCGACGAACTGGTGCATGCCAAGGTCCACATGGAGGGTTTTGATCTGAAAAAGTTTGCGCCCTTTGTACATGAAAACAATATTTTGGATATTGTGAAGGAGTTGGAACAGGCCATT
Organism: Flavobacteriaceae bacterium; assembly: GCA_024743095.1. Taxonomy (GTDB): domain Bacteria; phylum Bacteroidota; class Bacteroidia; order Flavobacteriales; family Flavobacteriaceae; genus Flagellimonas. The sequence continues at coordinate 9,255 of JANSXF010000007.1, read as the reverse complement.
TTTCACGTGGAACGCAATGGAAATTCCAAGTTGATCTTCACCGATCTGTCCATAAAACTTACACGGCTCTTGCATACCAAGGCCGCATAAACAAAATTGACCATGAACAATTTATTTTCCAATGCCGCGCAGGTGCTCCTGCTGGCGTTTTTGACCATTACATTTTTACAGAGCGGAATCGACAAACTTATGGATTGGAAGGGCAATCTTGGGTGGCTCAAGGGCCATTTTTCAAAATCCATCTTCAAGGGCTTCGTTCCCTTGCTGCTCGGTATTGTCTTGGTTATGGAAATGTTGTCGGGCATCCTTTGCGGGGCCGGCATTTTTCAAATTGCCGTTGATGGGGAAAACAGTTTTGGGCTTTACGGCGCCGTTCTTTCCGCCATAACCTTGTTGATGCTGTTATCGGGCCAGCGTATCGCCAAGGATTATGTAGGTGCCCAGACCATTGTGGTATATTTGATTCCTACCGTGTTTTTGGTGTATTTGATGCAATAATCCGAACCATTTATGATTCTAGAACCGATACAAAGACCTGGACTCACGGATAAAACCAAAATTGCCTACGAACAATTTGAACGATTGGTCATCGAGATCAAAAAAAAGAAACTGCCCGAAGAAATAAAGCGCGTTATCAACAAGCACATAACACACCTTAACTCGGTTAGGGATACCGGTAGAACATTGCGGAACGAAATCCGAAAAGAGCAATCCAAAATTGTTGGTGTATTGGCACAGAAACTCAAGATCGTGCCCAAAAACTATTTCAAGAAAACTTGGTTTGTTTTGGGCATGATGGTTTTCGGCCTACCTATAGGTGCAGCATTGGGAGTAAGTTTGGGGAACATGGCGTTTTTGGGCATTGGTCTTCCTATCGGGATGTCCATAGGGCTTGCCATGGGGTCGAATATGGACAAAAAGGCAAAACAAGAGGGCAGACAACTCGATATTGAACTTTAAATGGCCCTGTTCGAAAAAAAACAAGCGCCCCTTTGGTCGTCATCTTGACCAGTTCGGTGCTTGCAATCCTCGAGGAAAAGTACAAAGAACACTACTATATCGATCAAAACATGAAACAACAATTACAAAACACCAAAGGCACTTCCATTGATTCCCTCTCAAGTGCCCAAGCAGATTTACGCAAAGGCTATGCCGATGGGTCATTGGGAATATTATCCTCGGGAATGGTTTGGGTGACCGCTGCTCTAGTCGCTTTTTTGGTTTCATCGCAGACCGCTATTTGGACCTTGCTTTTTGGTGGTATGCTCATTCATCCCCTCGGATTGTTGCTGGCCAAGCTGGCCGGCATTCCGGGAGGTGGTCCCAAGCAAAATCCGTTGGGAAAACTGGTAATGGAAGGAACCATTTTTATGTTGATGTGCATTCCCATGGCCCTGCTGCTTTCCTTGCAGGACCATGCTTGGTTTTTTCAGGGCATGTTGTTGATCATCGGCGGAAGGTATTTGACCTTTGCTACGCTTTATGGCATCAAAACGTATTGGGTCTTGGGAGGACTGCTTGGGGCTGCTTCCTTTGCACTATTCTTTTTGAAGGCGTCCCCTGCCATTTCTGCCCTATCCGGCTCAATTATAGAAATTGGTTTTGGGGCATGTATGTATTTCTCCTTTAAAGCATCTACTACTAAAACAAAAAACCCACTCTAAAAGAGTGGGCCTGTTCCATACATTGGTTTATCGGGTTTAGTTCCCGTACTTATCGTTCAAGATTTTAAGGATGGCATCCGTAACATCCTTTGTCTCCTCGCCATAGATAACCGAACCCCCATCACCACCACCTAGAATGTAGGTGTAGCCATTATCCTTTCCGTAAGTCCTGATTTCCTTTTTCACCTTTTTTACCAAAGAGTCCATTTGTTCTTGGCTGGTTTGCTGCAATTGTTGCTCTTCTTGCTGTAATTGCTGGCCAATGCGCTGTCCACGTTGTTGCAGTTCGGAATATTGCTCCTGTGCATTTTGCTGGGAAAGGCTTTGTGCCTTGCCCTGGAACTCTTGCAATTCCATTTGGAACGCCTGTGAGATACTATCGCGTTTTCTGGACATGGTTTCGGCCTTTTTTTGGAACTTGGCCTCAACATCCATCTTCTCTTGATATTGGTCCATGATCTTCACGCTGTCCACAAATGCAATTTTGTTTTGCTGACACGACATTGCTGTAATGGCAATGGCAAGCACTACTAATTTTTTCATCTTTTACTTTTTATAGATGCGCAAAAATAGAAAAGCTTTTGGAAAGGTGCCCATTAAGTTTTTATGATGTAAACATCATTTTGACCGGCTATAGCAATTCCTTATGGCAAAGCTTGATTTATATTGAAAACATTTATTTTATCGGCCTCTGCAAACGGCCCTTTTTGAGCGCATCTTTTTTGTTTGGCACGATTCTCCGTCCTGTGGCCGTTTCGCACGGCAAATGCCCTTAAAACGTCTTATTTCTTCTTTTTTAGAATGTAGATCAACGAAGAATGCTCTTTGGTGAAGATGGCCTTGAGGTTGGACCACAATCCTACAAAAAATGCGCTGATCAGGTACATTTTGTTTCCCTTGTATTTTTCCGATAGCATGGAGACATAAAAAGCATCGAACCACATGGGCCTGATCTGAACCACTTCCATTTGGTGCGGGGCAAAAAGTTTGGAAATGGATGCCCTGGAAAAATGCCAAAGGTGCCTGGGAACGTCATAGGCAGCCCAATGGGATCGGTAGTATTTGGCATCGTATGATCTATAATTGGGGACCGCAATGACCAGAACACCATCCGCTTCAATAAGGTCGACCAGGGCCTTTATCTGCCCATTCAAATTTGGCAAGTGTTCCAGAACGTGCCAAAGGGTGATGGCCTGGAATTTTTGAGGGTTGATTTCACCCAGGTCGGCTTTAAGCTCAACTCCCTTTTGAAGTGCCAAGCTTCTCGCATTCTGGTTGGGCTCCACCCCAATGCTTGTAAAACCCGCATTTTTGGCCGTGATCACAAAATCCCCTGTTCCAGCCCCTAAATCCAGCAATGATTTAGGATTATCCACTTGATTTTCAACAAGTTGAATTTTGTTTTTTAGGTTTTTGGACTTTATGGACTGATATAACCGGTCTATAAACGATTTCTTTGAATCCGTATGGGAAATATAGTCTTCACTTTCGTAATAAGCGTCCAAATTATCGGGTTGCGGTTGGGTGATAAGCATCTCCAATTCTTCATCCCAATGTAATTCGAACGGTTCTCCTGAAACAGAAAAGTCTTTAGTTTTTAAATACAGTTTCATTGTAATTATCGGTAGCCGAATATTCGTTTTTCAAGTCCCGAAGATAGGACAAAACTACTTCCCTTGAAACGGACCCTTCCAATAAACTATCTTCTTCAGAATCACTGAAGACTTCCATGGCAATGTACCAACTTCCCCTTCGCCAGGTGTGGGCCTTTTCAAAAACAGGGTCCATATACGCCGCTTGATTAAAAGCTACGTCCAAGGCCAATGGAATCAAATTAATCGTCTTGGTAGAAATTTCAACTTCATAGAACGAAAAACAAAAAATTTGTCCGTCCATTAAAAAAGGAGCCTGGACATCTACGTAATAGTCGTTGAGCTGAAGTTTTGTGTTGATGCAATCGTAAAATTCATTTGCATCCTTTGGGCACTCAAACACAAAAACCGTCTTTTTGGCAACCCCTTTTTTGAATCGTTTTCCATGGGCAAGTTTATCCTTCTTTATCTTTGGAGCCATCCGTCATGGAATGCACCAATACAGAAAGGCCATTAAAAGCAAGGAGAGTAACGTTTGTTTCATCCGACAAAATGGTATGCCAAAAAACAAATCAAAAGCTGAGCCGTTTTTGTCCCTTTGGAAAACAAAAAAAGCGATGTTCCACGTGGAACAAATCCTAAACTTACCTGCCCAAATACACTAAAAGCACACTGATGTCAGCCGGGGAAACACCACTTATCCGTGATGCCTGTGATATGGTGACCGGTTGAATGGACTCCAACTTTTCACGGGCTTCGTAAGACAGGGATTTAAGTTTTGAATAATCAAAATTATCCGGGATACGCACATTTTCCAACCGCTGTAGTTTATCCGCATTGGTCTTTTCCTTTTCGATATAACCGGAATATTTTACCTGTATTTCGGCCTGTTCCAAGACCTCGGTATCCAAATCATTATTCTTTACAAACTCGGATACGGATACCAATTGGAGCATGTGGTCCATGGTAACTTTTGGCCTTGAAAACACCTTGAACAATTTGTCCGATTGCTTTACCAAAGATGAATCCAACGACTCCAAAATAGGATTGATTTCGTCCGTAGTAAAACTTGTCTTCTTAAAAAAATCCACAAAATTATCCGACTTGCTCATCTTCTCCTCCATCCGTTTGAGGCGCTCTTCTTTGGCCAAACCTATTTCATATCCCTTTGGGGTCAGTCGCAAATCCGCATTATCTTGCCTTAATAAGGTGCGATACTCGGCGCGCGATGTAAACATTCGATAAGGCTCTTCGGTTCCTTTTGTTATCAAATCATCGACCAGGACGCCTATATAAGCCTCGTCCCTTTTTAAGATAAATGGCTCTTTTTCGTTGATTTTTAGGTGGGCATTTATGCCTGCCATCAAACCTTGCGAAGCTGCCTCTTCGTAGCCCGTTGTTCCATTGATCTGTCCTGCAAAATACAAGTTGTTGACCAACTTTGTTTCGAGTGTATGCTTTAATTGTGTCGGTGGAAAATAATCATATTCGATGGCATAACCCGGCCTAAAAAACTTTACGTTCTCAAATCCTACTACAGATTTTAGCGCTTTGTATTGCACGTCCTCGGGCAAGGAAGTCGAGAAGCCATTTACGTAAACCTCAACGGTGTTCCAACCCTCTGGCTCCACAAAAATTTGATGAGCATCCTTATCGGCAAAACGATTTATTTTATCTTCAATTGAGGGACAATATCGAGGCCCCAAGCTTTGAATTCTTCCATTGAACATCGGCGAACGATCAAACCCTTCCCTAAGCAAATCGTGGACCAGTTTGCTGGTGTGGGTCATGTGGCAATCACGTTGTGTTTGAAGAATTGGTGTGTTCAAGTAGGAGAACTTTTCCGGTTGTTCATCGCCAGGCTGTGGTATCATTTTGGAGTAATCCAAAGACCTTCCATCAACCCGTGGAGGGGTTCCGGTTTTCATTCTGCCGCTGTCAAAACCAAGTTCCACCAATTGCTCGGTTATCCCCGTTGCTGCTTTCTCTCCTGCTCTACCTCCCCCTAATTGCTTCTCCCCGATATGGATCAATCCATTTAAAAAAGTCCCGTTGGTGAGTACTACCGCTTTGGCACGAATCTCCAGGCCAAGGCTGGTTCTTACGCCGACAACTTTATCCCCTTCAATCAACAAACCATTGACCATCTCCTGATAGAAATCAGCATTTGGGGTGTTTTCCAAAGCCATTCGCCATTCTTCCGCAAAACGCATTCGGTCGTTCTGGGCACGTGGACTCCACATGGCCGGACCTTTGGATTTGTTCAACATTTTGAACTGTATGGCAGACTTGTCCGTAACTATCCCGCTGTAGCCTCCAAGGGCGTCAATTTCACGAACTATTTGCCCCTTGGCTATCCCGCCCATCGCGGGATTACAGGACATCTGTCCAATGGTTTGAAGGTTCATCGTAACCAACAAAGTGCTGGAGCCCATATTGGCAGCGGCCGCTGTAGCCTCTGCCCCTGCGTGGCCTCCCCCAACAACAATTACATCATATTCCTTTTCAAACATAGCTATGGTTCCACGTGGAACATTTTAATTTTCTCTTCTTCCTTTTCACGCATTATCCGTGTTTGTTCTGGCGCCTTGTCCCCATAACCGATAAGGTGGAGGATTCCATGGCTCATGACCCTACGGAGTTCTATGTCGTAATCAACCTCAAATTCTTTCGCGTTGGCAAACACCCGCTCTGTAGAAATAAAAATATCTCCCGAGATAGTTCTGCCATCCACATAATCAAAGGTGATAATATCGGTCAATGTATCATGGTTCAAATACTCTTGATTGAGTTCTAAAAGATATTCGTCAGAACAAAAAATATAATCAATTTGTCCTACAGTACATTTCTCAGAAGCTATAATCCTACTTACCCAATCGGCATAGTCGGTTTTGTTCTGAAGTATAAAATCACTCTTAAAATGAAAGTCAATCATTATCGAAATACACCTTTACTTTTTTCTCAAAATTTTGGCGCAAAGGTAAAGCTTGTCTATTTAATATTTCAATGCTGTTCTGGTAATCTTGAAGCAACTCTGGTTTGGTGGTTATTGGATTTGTGTATTGATTGACGTTGGTGTTACTTTCACGCTCCTTCTTTTCTCCCTGCTCCATTGAAGCGTTTTCCAGTTTCATGAGCTGGTGTTGAATATTGTTTGCCTTGTTTCGTATGCGCTCTGTAATGCCATTCTCCAATAAATCATTCTCAAAATCCTCCATTTGCTGAATCAACTTCTTAGCAAGGTTCTTGTCGGACTCCTGCATCATGTCCTGCAATTGTTTTTCCAAATTCTCCCTTAAAAATTGTTGCTCTTTATAGATTTCGTACACTTCGTTAAGGTCCATTTCGCCAAGACCATTTCCGTTTGATTTGCCTTCACCGCCATTACTTGAACCTTTGTTGCCATTCTCGCCATTCTGTCCGTTCTCCCCATTTTTACCTTGACCAGGACTTCCTTTGTCGCCTTGTTGCTGACCTCCCTCATTATCCCCTTGCTGTTGGCCCTGCCCTTGGGATTGCTTCCCCTTTTCGCCAGATCCGTTCATCTTTTCTTGGATTCCTTGTTGACCTTTGATAATATCCGGCAATTGAAAATCTTGTCCGCCTCCTTGCCCCTGCCCAGGCATCATGTTCTGTTGCATATTGTCCAAAATGTTGGCCAAAAAATCGGCCAATGCGTTGGTTGCATTTATTACGTACTGTTGATAGGACGCTCCCTGGTAAATTTGATTTTCTGCAATACTTTCGAGCGACTTATCAATGTTGTAATAAACCTCGGTGATCTGTTCATTGACAAATTCCGACAATTCGGCCCTTCGTAACGATAAGGCAAACAGGCTGTCGTCCACATGTTCGAATAACCTTCGTAAATTCTGTTGGTCCTTAACGGTTCTGGAAAATTGGGAAATATCTACATCTGCATGTTGTATGTTGTCAAAAAGATGCTCCTGTTTAAAAGAAAATGTGACCAAATTATCCAAAATCTGGCGAAGCATTTCCGCATCCTCAGCATCCGTTTCACCACCTCCCATGGAGCTCGATTTCATGGATTGGCTCATCTCCCGCATTTTTTGGGCAGCGGATTTCTGTTTCTTTGAAGCATTGTTGCCTGCTTCTTGCTTATCCTTAGATTGCGAGGACTCCTCCTTTTCTTGATGTTTCTTGATCTCTTCCAAAGCCTCTTTTTGGTCTTGTTTTACACCTTCTGTCTTTTTCTTGTCCGCATCAAATGAAATGGGCTTTTGGAGCTGTTGGTTGTCCTTCTGCAACTCCTGTATCTCCTTTTCTAAATCTTGAAATTCCTTGTTCAACTGTTCTTGTTGTTCAGCAGATGTAGCTTCTGGTTCAGAGCTAGACATGGTTTCTTGTTTGTTTGCCAATTCCTCAAGCTCTTTGGCAATCTGTGATGCCTTTTCGGTTACATAATATCGTTTCGTTAACTCCAATATTTGCTCTAGATTACGGGTGTTCTTGCCTTGGTTCTTGCCCAACTCCTCCAATCTCTTCTGGAGATCTTCCTTATCAATTTTTTCAGCTATCTTGTTGAGTTCCTCCAACATCTGGGCGTTCTTTTTTGCCTGTGCCTCTTGACGCTCCAAACGCTCTTGAATCATCTTTTTCATTTGTGAACCCTCGGGACCTTTATTGATGCTCTTGCTGAGATCTTGACTGAATTTCTGCATCAATTCTTCCTGCGCCTGCTGTTGTTGAAGAAAATTTTTGATCTGCCCTTTATCCTCAAAACTCAGGGACTTTTCTTCTCTTTGCAACTTGTTGATCTCGGAAAGTTTTTGCTCTTGTTCCTTGAACTTCTCCAAAGACTGTCCCATTTTGTCCAAAGTTGAGTTTTGAAACTCCAACTCTTTGTTTTTCAGCTCATTACGATTATACAAAGTAGCATCAAAAACACGGCTTTTAGTTACTTTTCCCCCTCTGATGCCATCATTGTCAACCACTTCAAAATACAATTTGTACTTTTTACCTGCCTGTAACTCTAATCCAGAGGGAAACGTATAGTAAAATTGATATACGTTCGAATTGGGCGAGGCAATCGGTACACGTTGCACGGCATCTATATCATCCGATGGATAACAGACCAACCGTATCTCATTGAGGCCATGATCATCTGCTGCCTGACCTGTATAATATGACTTATTGGGATGTAATGAATCCAAAACTTGATCTACCTGTACCGTGGCCCTATCATCCTTGACAACCTTTAAGCTATAGAAAAGTTTCTCGAAATTGGCAACTCGCTCGTTTGACGTACTGAGTTCATACTCCAAATCGCTATAGACCCGTTTAGTATGGGTGAAGAGTTTATCATCCCTATCAAAAGAAAGGGTCGTATCAAGGGTCACCATTTGGATATGGTCAACATGATCGCCTTGGATCTTCCATCTCACCTTGGTTCCTTCCGGCACCTCTGCATTGCCCGTACCGGAAATCTCTTCGGACATCAAGTTCAAATAGGAAGGGTAATCCAGCCCCAAAGAAAAATCGACCAGGGTGGGTGTTCGATAACTACCAATGGAATAGCTTTTCGAATTCCAACCATTGGCCGTTAGATAAAAACTGGTTTCGGGGACGGGGGGACTAAAGGTATAGTAGTAAAAACCTCCCCTTTTCTGCATGAGCAATTCCTCCCCATTAACGACCATTTGGACATCGTTTGGCCGGACATCGCCCACGGTTTGTACCTTGATCGTCAATGGCTCATTGTCCAGGACCTCCAAGCTATCGTTCAATACCTGGAAAGAAAAAGGTGCCGGACGCTGGTAGGCCATATCGTAATGCATGACCCGCTGGTGGGAATTGAAAAACGATACAATATCTCCAGCGATCCAAATAAAGGCCAACAAAACAATGGGGATAACGATATACTTGGCGTAGGTATACCCTTCTTTAAAATTGACCGCTTCTACAAACCGAACGGGTCCCAAACCCGATGCCCTTTGTTCTATACTGGCCATTAAAAGGTCGGACTTTTCATCATTTTC
>JANSXF010000084.1 GCA_024743095.1 Flavobacteriaceae bacterium | reverse complement strand
GTTGTTATGTCCACTGAATCTGGTTCAGCCCTTGAACTGGACGGCCCAGAAGGCAGTGCCGCTACAGAAGGCGGTTACACCCTACAGGATATCACCCTTATCGGTGCAGGTACTTCCAGTATGTACGCTGACCTTAGGGACGGCCTTATTGCCGACCTTAACAATGTGTTGGCCTATGGTTTTGGTGCCGAGGCTACAGTTAATGTAAATGGTACCGATTCCGCTACAGAGCTTACCAACGATAGGATCACCTTCACAGGGTGGGAGATTGTATTGCCCGAAGGAGTTCTTTTAGCTGATATTATTGCCGGAGATCTAGTTCCTGCTGATGCAATTAAATTCACGGATAATGCTTCAAGCATTGCAACTTCCAGTGATGCTACTATTGGTGCGGACACCACAGTATTCGCTTGGACTTTTGCATCAAGTGAAGCAGCTTTCTAAGTCTCTATAGTTATTCAAAATATATAATGTCCAAAGGCTCTTTTCCAAGGCCTTTGGACAATTTTGTTAAAAAAGAAAATGTTACTTAAATCAAAGAAATGCTAAAAAATATTCTTGTGGCGACCACCTTATTTCTAGCTCAATGGTGTTTTGCCCAAACCGGAACAATAAGCGGAAAAATCATGGATGGTGAGTTTAACGATGTTCTTCCGTTCGCCAATGTTTTGGTAAAAGGGACCACCGTCGGTGCCACATCTGATTTTGAAGGTGCGTATACCCTGGATATGGAACCGGGCACCTATACCCTTACCTTCTCGTTTCTTGGATACACAACACAGGAAATTACCGGCGTAGTTGTTCAAGCCAACCAAACCGTTGAAATAAATGCCACATTACAGCCGGCCGCATCTCAATTGGATGAAGTGGTATTGACCACTACAGTAAGACAAAACACCGAAGCTTCGGTCTTGAACCTCCAAAAAAAATCCGTAACCCTAATGGACGGTCTATCGCTTGAATCCATCAATGCTACGGGAGCAAGCAATATTGCATCAGCAATCAAGCAGGTACCCGGGGTTTCCGTTCAAGAAGGAAAGTACGTATATGTCAGGGGGTTGGGAGATCGATACACTAAATCCATATTGAACGGAATGGACATTCCTGGTTTGGACCCTGACAAGAACACGGTCCAAATGGACATTTTCCCTACCAATATTCTAGAAAATGTAATTGTTTTAAAATCTGCCGCCGCTGATTTGCCCGCCGATTTTACCGGGGGAGTTGTAAATATTGTCACGAAAGATTTTCCTACTCAAAAACAAATGTCGTTCTCCGCATCCATAGGTTACAATCCAAGTATGCACTTTCAGGACAATTATTTAGGTTATCAAGGTGGGGGCACGGACTTTCTAGGTTTTGACGATGGTACCAGAGAATTGCCCATATCTCCAAATACAGACGTACCCAGTCCCTCAGATTCACAAAACAACGGTGCCTTGGAAGGAATAACTCGCTCTTTTGACCCGGTTTTGGCTGCAGAGCAACAAACCTCTAGACCAGATTTCAGCTTAGGTTTCAGTTATGGCAACCAGTTTGATGTCGGTGAAAATAAATTGGGGTTTATAGCATCTTTGGACTATAAAAACACAACCACCTTTTACGAGGGATTTGAAAATGGTATTTATCAAAAAAATCCTGAAAGCGATATTTATGAGCTTAGATTTGACAGAAGACAACGTGGAGATCTAGGTCAGAACAATGTATTGGCTTCGGCCCTTGCCGGACTTTCCTATAAAACGGGCAAATCCAAATACCGATTAAACCTGTTGCATATCCAAAATGGCGAATCAAGAGCCGCTTTGTTTGACCAAAGAACAGAAATATCCAATGCCATTGACGTTAAAAAAGACAATTTAGAGTATTCCGAACGATCGGTTTCCAATGTCCTGCTATCGGGCAAACACACCTCCGAAGATGCTACTTTTACAACCGAATGGAGTGTTTCACCGACCCTTACAAGCGTACAGGACAAGGATGTTAGGCTGACTACTTTTATCATTAATCCGGACAACTACACCATTAGTTCAGATGCAGGCTTCCCTACTCGCTTATGGCGTGATCTAGAAGAAGTAAATGCTATTGGAAAAATTGATTTTTCCAAAGACTATGAACTATTCGGAAACAAATCCATCTTAAAGTTCGGTGGGCTTTACAGCTTTAAGCAACGTGATTACAGTATCTACAACTACAATATAGCATTCTTTAACTATAGTACTTCCGACCTAAACGGTGACCCTAACGCTATTTTGGCCGATGAGAATATCTGGACTGTCGATAATGGTTCCGGGGCATATGTACGCGGTAATTTTCAGCCTGCCAACAGTTTTGATTCCGAACAGAATACCATGGCATTCTATTTATCGAACGAGTTTAAGTTTGCCGAGAAGTTCAGGGCCATACTAGGATTAAGGGCGGAACAGTTTACCACCTTCTTTACAGGACAAAACAACTCTGGAACAGAAGTGTACGACAACGAAAAAACCATTGATGAATTGGATTTTTTCCCTTCTGCGAACTTAATCTATGAATTTAAGGAGAATACCAACTTTAGATTATCCTATTCCAGGACTACGGCCCGCCCTAGTTTCAAGGAACTTTCCATAGTTCAGATCCCAGACTTGTTAACAGGTGTCCTATTTCTTGGAAACCTTGACCTTCGACCAACATACATAGACAATTTCGACTTTAGGTTTGAAATATTCGGTGACAGGGCGCAAATGATGGCCATTAGTAGTTTTTACAAAAAGTTCGACGATCCCATAGAAATTGTGGCGTATGATATTACTGCCCCGAACCAATTTACACCTAGGAATTCCCCTTCGGCAACGGTGATCGGCGTAGAGCTGGAAGTCAGGAAGAACTTTGGGTTTATTGCTGAAGACCTTGAAGATTTAAGTCTAAACCTTAACTTATCCATTATTGATTCCAAAATTGATATGGCAAGAGGGGAGAACCAAGAATATGAATCCCGTCAAATATTTGCAAGGGATGGCGAGACCATTGAAGACAACAGAGAACTTCAGGGACAGTCACCGTACTTGATCAATGCTGGATTGAATTATGACAACAGGGATATGGGCTTGGAAACAGGTATCTTTTACAACGTTCAAGGAAAAACCTTGGAAGTGGTCGGTTTTGGCCAGAACCCAGATGTTTACACACAACCATTTCATAGTTTGAACTTCAACTTCTCAAAAACCATAGGAAAAGAGCAGCGTTCAAAAATAAGTATCAAGGCCAACAACATCCTCAATGATGATAGGGTGAGCCTGTACGAGTCTTTCGGAGCTGCAAAACAAAACTTCTCTTTTAGAGAGCCTGGAATGTCATTTTCATTGGGTTATAGCATAAACTTTTAAGCTCAGGTTTTCTATTTTAAAAAGAGGGCCCTCGAAAAATCGAGGGCCCTCTTTTTTGCATTTCATCGAAAAGTAATGTCCTAATCGTCAAATGGTTCAACAATGGCATCACTATTTTTATATATTTGTGGCACATCGTTTGCAACCATTAACGTATGAAGCACTTTTACTTCGTCATTTTCTTTTTTGTCTGTACACTTGGGTTTTCTCAGCAAAGCGCCAGTTCAAGTGCGGATATTGACGGGTTTAAGCTGTACCCCAACCCTGTTACCCAGGGCAAGGTCTATATCGAAACCAGAGAAAACGCTCCCAAGAAAATTCTGGTTTTTGATGTATTGGGCACTCAAGTGCTCCAGACCACCATTTTAGGCAAGGAACTCAACCTTTCAGAATTGGACAAAGGAGTCTACATTTTAAGGGTTTTTGAACAGAACAAAGTAGCCACTAGAAAGCTCATTGTGAAGTAGTTCACCGATTTTCTTCCCCTTTCCCTTACCTTATACCACAGCTTTCAACGCTTTACAACCCGTTTTAGTGCTTTCACAACATAAAATGGTCAACAATGCCCTATTTATCTATTTTTACATTGCACATAGACCCCAAATCAGCTTGCATGAAGAAAATCTACTTTGTTTTACTTATGGCCTTACCACTACTTTCATTCGGTCAAGACCTGGTTACAGTTAACAATGAGCCCGTACAGGAGCTCAAGGGTTTTAAAATGTACCCGAATCCAGCTTATGGCAATGAGGTATATATCTCCACAGAATCCAACGGTACCAAAGAAATCAGGATTTATGATGTTTTTGGTGAAGTCGTGCTCACGGAAAGAATCAGCACCAACACTTTGGACATTTCCCGATTGGTCCCCGGAGTTTATGTACTCCAGGTAACGGAACATAAAAAAACCATGACCCGAAAACTGGTCGTCAAATAAAATCAACCAACAACAATATTTTAAAGGCCCTTTCCCAAAGGGCTTTTTTATTTTGGGTACTTTTGGCCCTGAATGAAGCAGTTTGATACCCATCGGATTTTCAACATCAGCAATGCAACAGCATTTAATGTGGTGGCATTGGATGTTTTTCAGTTTCAATATGAAAACAATAAGGTTTACAGGAGTTTTTGTGACCATTTAAAAAAATCGCCCCAAAATGTATCAAACCATCAGGAAATTCCTTTTTTGCCCATTTCGTTCTTTAAATCCCATCAGATACTATCCACCCCACAGGAAACAAAGACCATTTTTACCAGTAGCGGTACCACACAAGGTACAACCAGCAAGCATTTTGTGTCCGATGTTGACCTGTACGAAAAAAGCTTTCTAAAAGCGTTTGAACTATTCTACGGTAGACCACAGGATTTGTGCATTCTAGCTCTTTTGCCCTCCTATTTGGAAAGAGAAGGTTCGTCATTGATCTATATGGTAAACAGTTTGATAGAAAGGTCAGGTCATTCGAATAGTGGGTTTTATCTTCATAATCTCAAAGAACTCCGTCAAAAATTAGAGGAATTGGAGCAAAAAGGCACCAAGACCTTGCTCATTGGGGTTTCCTTTGCCCTTTTGGACCTGATCGAACAATCCCAATTGTCTTTAAAAAACACTATGGTAATGGAAACCGGTGGCATGAAGGGCCGCCGTAAGGAACTCATCCGGGAGGAACTTCACCAGATCTTAAAAAAAGGATTCGGTGTTGACCATATCCATTCAGAGTATGGGATGACAGAACTTTTGTCCCAAGGATATTCAAAAGGCAACGGAATTTTTGAAACGCCTCCTTGGATGAAAATCATAACGCGTGACACAGAGGATCCACTTACCATTCAGACCAGGGGCAAAACGGGCGGCGTTAATGTGATTGATCTGGCGAACCTATATTCCTGCTCCTTTATCGCTACACAAGATTTGGGAAAGACGCATCCAAACGGAACTTTTGAAGTTTTGGGCCGTTTTGATGATTCAGATATCAGAGGGTGCAATTTGATGGTATTGTAATCTACCCAACAACCAGCACAAAATAATTCTTTTTGCCTCGCTGAAGCAATACGAATTTATCGTTGATCAAATCCGACGCTGTGATCAGGTAATCCTCCTTCACCTTTTCCTTGTTCACGGATATGGAGTTTTGCTTCAATTCCCTTCTAGCTTCGCCATTGGAGCCCAAAAATCCGGTTTTTGCAGCAAGGGCACCTATCATGTCCAGGCCAGGTTCAAGTTCATCCTTACCCACTGTGGCTTGCGGTACACCTTCAAAAACATCTAAAAATGTTTTCTCGTTAAGCTGTTTTAAATCCTCCGAAGTCGATTTGCCAAAAAGGATGTCGCTTGCCTTAATGGCATTGTCCAGGTCCTCATGGGAATGCACCATTATGGTCACTTCCTCTGCCAGTTTCCTCTGTAATGCCCTCTGGTGGGGAGCCTCTTTATGTTCGGCTACCAAACCCTCAATTTGCTTCTGACTTAAAAAAGTGAAGATTTTAATGTATTTTTCCGCGTCTTCATCCGAAGTGTTCAACCAGTATTGGTAAAATTTATAGGGCGATGTTCTTTCCGCATCCAACCACACATTCCCACCTTCGGTTTTTCCGAATTTGGTCCCATCTGCCTTGGTGATCAACGGACAGGTAAGGGCAAAACCTTTACCACCACCGATTCTTCGGATCAATTCCGTTCCAGTGGTAATGTTGCCCCACTGATCGCTACCGCCCATCTGAAGACTACAATTGTGATTTTGGTACAGATATAAAAAATCATATCCCTGAACCAACTGATAGGTGAACTCGGTAAAGGACATACCCTCTTTCGCATCCGAAGAAAGCCGCTTTTTAACCGAATCCTTGGCCATCATATAGTTTACGGTGATATGCTTTCCTACATCACGGATAAATTCCAAGAACGAGAAATTTTTCATCCAGTCGTAGTTGTTCACCAACACTGCCGCATTGGGCCCGCCGCTCTCAAAATCCAAAAAACGGCCCAACTGGGACTTGATGGCCTCTTGATTATGACGTAGGGTTTGCTCATCCAACAAATTTCGCTCTGCCGATTTGCCCGATGGATCACCGATCATCCCCGTAGCACCTCCCACTAAAGCATAAGGCTTGTGACCTGCCAATTGGAAGTGCCGCAACATCATCACGCTCACCAAATGGCCAATGTGCAAGGAGTCCGCTGTTGGATCTATACCCACATATGCACCTCGCATTTCTTCCATTAAGTGTTCCTCGGCTCCTGGCATCACATCGTGCACCATTCCCCTCCATTGCAGTTCTTGAACAAAATTCTTCGTCATGATCAGTTTTTTGGAATAGCTGCAAATATAAAATGAAGTTGGCATTTGGCTCAATTTTTACGGCACAAATAGGTACTTTTACCTTATGATTTTGGTTACAGGAGGTACTGGACTGATCGGTTCCCATTTACTTTTCCATTTAATCAGCAATGGAAAGACCGTAAGGAGTAATTTTAGGACCACAGCATCCATAGAAAAAGTCCGTAAGGTTTTTGGTTATTATACAGAAGACCCATCCGCTTTAGTGGAGAAAATTGATTGGGTACGGGCAGATATCGCAGAGCTTGGTGGTCTGGGCGGCCTTTTTGATGGCGTTGAACAGGTATACCACTGTGCCGCCTTCATCTCGTTCGACCCAAAAGATTATAAAATCCTGGAACGCACCAATGTTGAGGGCACCGCCAATGTGGTAAACCTTTCCATAAAAAATGGTATTAAAAAACTGTGCCATGTAAGTTCTATTGCTGCTATCGGGCCAAGCTTAAAACAAAAGGAAGCGACCGAGGACAATGAATGGAACGAAGCAAAGGCTTCCGTTTATGGCATTACCAAGTATGAGGCAGAACTCGAAGTTTGGCGTGGCTCACAAGAAGGACTTGATGTTGTGATCGTGAATCCGGGGGTGGTGATCGGACCCGGGTTTTGGAAATCCGGCAGCGGTTCTTTTTTTACCTATGCTTCCAGAGCAAAGAACTATTTTATCCCCGGGGGAACTGGATTTGTCACTGTAACCGATGTGATCAATGCGATGACCGTGTTGATGGACTCGAACATCCGAACAGAGAGTTTTATTTTGGTCAATCAAAACATGGCTTACAAAGAACTGTTCGACAAAATTGCACCTAACATGGAGGTCGCCCCTCCGACCAAAAAGCTTACACGGTTTATGATCGAATGCTTTTGGCGATGGGATTGGGTAAGGAGCAACATTTTTGGCAAAAAAAGAAAATTGTCCAAAGCCGTTGCCAAAGGGCTCTACCATATAGAACATTACAGCAGCGAAAAAATAAAATCGGAACTGGATTTTAAATTTGGGGATATGGACAAAGTCATTGAATTTTGTTGCGCCAAATTTACTCAGGAGAAGTAGTGATGGGTTTTTTCTCTTTGTTTTCCTCTTTAATTGCCTTCAAAGAATCATTTCTCCGGATACTGGCTTCCCGAACGCTATCGTTTACCCGTTTTCCAATAGCTTCCAAAGTGTCCTTTTGTCGCCCTAATCTAGCTTCTACATCTTTATATATGGTTTGGTATTCCAAGGGTATAGATGCATAGTAAAGGTCACTCTCTGAAAATTGGGTGCTATCTATATCATATTTCGCATATAGAAACTCCATAATATCAATACCAGAATCCGTGAACTTTCGGGACGCCCCGGATTTTGCGGCATTTAAAATGGCAAGATCATGAAGAATCTCCGTCATTTTTTCCTTTGGGATAAGGTTTTCCGGCTCATCCACCACCTTTTCGGCACAGGACACCAAAATGATGAAACCCAAAATGTATGTAACGATATATTTCATTCCTAACGATTAAAGGTAAGCCTCTTTGCTTTCTTTTCTGCACTAAAATTACCATTCTCGTAGGCCAAAAGACCATTCACAAAGGTTCGCCTTACTTCGGAGTCAAAAGTAACACCTTCGAACGGGGACCATCCGCATTTATAGAAAAGATTGGCTTTTTTAACCTCATTTTTGGAATGCTGGTTAACCTGAACCAAATCGGCATAATATCCCTCGCGAATAAACCCTCGTCGGTCAATATCAAACAACTTTGCAGGGTTATGGCACATTTTTTCGACGATTCTCCCCAGGCTGATGATTCCTTCCCTTTCCTTTTGGAGCATGGCCAGCAAGGCATGCTGCACCAATGGCCCTCCAGATGGCGCACTGGTGTATGGATTATCCTTTTCTTCGAGCGTATGTGGGGCATGATCGGTGGCAATAACATCAAAACGGTCGTCCAAGAGCGCTTCCCAAAGTTTTTTCCTATCGGCTGCCGTCTTTACGGCTGGATTCCATTTAATATGGGTGCCTTTTTCAGCATAATCCCCATCGGAGAACCAAAGGTGATGAATACAAACCTCGGCGGTGATTTTCTTCTGTTCCAACGGAACCTTGTTCGTGAACAAATCGGTCTCCATTCCCGTGGAGACATGGAATACGTGCAATCTTGCGCCTGTTTTTTTGGCAAGCGCAATGGCATTTGAAGAAGATAGGTAACAGGCCTCCGCACTTCGGATGACAGGGTGCATTTCTATTGGGATATTGTCCCCATACATTTCTTTGTACTTGGCCAAATTGGCCCTGATGGTACCTTCATCCTCACAATGGGCAGAAATCACCATCTCGGTATTGCTGAATATTTTCTCGAGTACTTCCTCATTGTCCACCAACATATTTCCCGTAGAGGAACCCAAGAACAATTTTACCCCGGAACATGCATTTTTGTCCAGTCGTTTTAACTCTTCCAAGTTATCGTTTGTACCTCCAAAAAGAAACGAATAGTTTGCTGAAGAATCCTGGGCGGCAATAGCAAATTTTTCTTCCAGTTTTTCAATGGTAGTGGTCTGTGGAATGGTATTGGGCTGCTCCATAAAAGTAGTGATGCCACCTGCAATGGCCGCCCTACTTTCGGTGGCAATGGTCCCCTTATGGGTAAGCCCAGGCTCCCTAAAATGCACTTGGTCGTCTATGATTCCGGGCAACAATACATCTCCTTCCAGATCTATCACTTTGGCATTGGCATGGGAAATATTCGAATCAATTTTTGATATAAAATCTCCTTCCAATAGCACATCCGATCCAAAAATGCTGTTCTCGTTTACGATTTTGGCATTCTTCAACAGTATTCTTGACATAACTAAAAGCTCTTTTTAAAAAACACACTCCTAAATTTCATGGCTATCACACCAAAAATTGCTTCCCTGATAATGGCGGAGTTCATTTTTGATTTTCCGTTTACCCGATCCGTAAAAATAATCGAGACCTCCTCAATTTTAAATTTTCTGAGATATGCCCTGTATTTCATTTCGATCTGGAAAGCATAACCGATAAAACGAACATTATCCAAATTGATCGTCTCCAGTACTTTTCTTTTATAGCAGACAAATCCGGCCGTGGGGTCATGCACCTTCATTCCGGTAATCAACTTTACATAAAAAGACGCCCCGTAGGAAAGCAATATTCTAGCCAAGGGCCAGTTGACCACATTTACCCCTTTTTTGTATCTGGATCCAACGGCAACATCGGCACCATTTAGGCACGCCCTGTGCAAACGTGACAAGTCAGCTGGCCGATGCGAAAAATCAGCATCCATCTCAAAAATATATTCGTATCCTTTTTCCAAAGCCCATTTAAAGCCATGAATATAAGCGGTGCCCAGACCCGATTTCTCTTTGCGAACCTCCAAAAAAAGGCGATCAGGATATTCCTTCTGCAAGGTTCTTACACAATCCGCAGTACCATCGGGGGAGTTATCGTCCACCACAAGAACATGAAAGTCCTTTTTAAGGTCGAAGACCGTTTTTGTTATGGCCTCGATGTTCTCGATTTCGTTGAATGTGGGTATAATGACCAAGCCGTCTGCCATTCGCACTGGATTAGAATGCTCAAAAATACGGTTTTCTAAATTGTACTCGCAAGTACATACGACATGGTAAACGGGACTTGCCCAATATTTGTAACTTTGCCCCTTTAAAACCACATTTTGATGTCTCAAAAGTTTCCCAGACTTTTTTTTGTTCTCCTAGCCGTTTTATTTGCACTCAACCTGTTGCAATCATCGTTAACGGAACTTATTTATGATGAAGCCTACTACTGGTACTATGCACAAAATATGGCCTGGGGCTATTTTGACCATCCTTCCATGGTCGCATTTTTGATAAAACTCAGCAGTTTTCTTTTCGATGGTGAGCTGGGTGTAAGATTCATGAGCTGTGTACTGTCCGCAGGGACCTATATGCTATTGTGGTTACTGGTGGACAATCCAAAGAAAAAGGATTACGTGGTACATTTTTTCCTTCTGGTATTCTCTTTTACGTTAATGAATGCTTACGGGTTTTTGACCCTTCCAGATACTTCGCTTCTATTTTTTACCACACTTTTTCTCTGGTTGTATAAACGTTTTTTGCAACATGGGGATATGATAACCACCATAGGGTTGGGATTGGTAATGGCCGCATTGATGTACAGCAAGTATCACGCCGTGCTCGTTATTGTGTTCGTGTTATTATCCAACTACAAGCTCATTTTCGACAAAAAAGCATGGTTGGCAGTAGTTTTGGCCCTGATTTGCTACACCCCTCATTTTATATGGCTTTATCAGAACGATTTTGTTTCCATCACCTTCCATTTATACGAACGTCCGAACCAAGCGTATAAGTTTGATGAATTCACCTTGGGCTTTTTCTTGAACAACATTGTGATCATTGGACTCTTATTTTACTGGGTGTATGGTGCTTTTTTCAAATATAAATCAACCGATAAGTTCTCCAAAGCATTGATTTATTTGATTTACGGAATACTGATTTTCTTTTTTATCTCCAGCTTTAACCGAAGGGTGCAGGCACAATGGACCATTGCCATCTCCATACCTTTGGCCGTAATTGCTTTTGATCATCTTTTAAACTACACCAAAAGCAGAAAATGGATGTACCGCATCGGCATAGTGAGTTTGGTATTGCTGATGTATGCACGGGCCTGGATGGTATACCAACCATTGTTCCCAATTTATTTTGAAACCCATGGCAACAAGGAATGGGTAAATGAGCTTAAGACAAAATCAGGTGGCGTGCCCGTTATTTTTGAAAACTCCTACCGCCGTTCCTCCATGTATGAGTTTTATTCACAAGTCCCTGCCATTTCGCTGAACAACTTTATGTACCGTAAGAACCAGTATTCCATTGATGATTCCGAGGAGCGTATGCGCGGTAAAAAGGTCTTATACGTTTCCCAGTACAGGAATAGTGGCGACATTAGTTATATGCACCTGGACAGCACCCTTTTTTATGGAGTGTACATTGATGATTTTCAATCGTACCGTAAATTACAGTGCATTGTGGAAAAGCCGGAGACCGGCATCAAATATTCGCTCAAGGTATACAACCCTTATGCTTTTGACGTGCCCTTGGAACAATTAAAATACACCATCTCATATTCCAACAAGCACAAGCAGGTGAAGCAAATGCGGCCTTTAAAAGTTGAGAGCACTTCTCCTCAACAAGCCTTGTTGAAATCTAATGACACCATAAACTATTCCTTTGAACTACCTTTGTCCACCATGGATAGTCCATCCTATTTTAGGATTGGAATTGCAGAAAACGGACTTCCCCCCGGACTCAACGGAAAACCTATTAAAATTGAATAATGGAACCCATTGAAAAAACAATCGTTTCATTGGATTGGATGACCATAACATTGTTTACGAGCCTAGTTGTTTTGGCCCTCGGCAAGTACCTGTTCCATAAAAAGTTTTTAAACTTCATCATTCTACCGTTCAATGATAAATACATCCTTCTCCACAACAAGAAAGGACAGTTCTCCCATTGGTTCCATTTGTTGTTGACCCTGTTTCAACTGGTGAACCTCTCCCTGTTCATTTTTCTTATCCTAGACACTTTTGAAGTGATTCCACAAGATAGGACCCTGACCAACTATTTGATTTTACTGGGTTTTTTGGCACTATTTGAACTGGTCAAATTCTTGATTCAGATATTTACCGGATTTGTTTTCAATAATCTAAATTTAGTCGGCAGCTTTATCTTTAGTAAAATTTCATATCTAAACTATAGTAGTATCATAATTTGTGTTGCCAACATTTTGTTGATTTACATTACATCCAGCTCTAAAACAACCATATACACCGCATTGGCCCTGATTTTTCTTATAAACGGCATTGGCCTGACCAAGCTATTAAAGAACCATCAAAAAACACTCCTCCCGTATTTTATGTATTTTATTTTGTACCTTTGCGCACTCGAAATTGCGCCCTTGGTGTTAATTGGAAGCTATTTAAACGGTTGATAACTTATGAAAGTAAAAACAATTTTGGTTTCCCAACCAGAACCCAAAGTCGAAAACTCCCCCTATTCAAGATTAATTGAAAAAGAGAAAGTTAAAGTAGATTTTAGACCTTTCATACACGTTGAAGGTGTAGAAGCCAAAAATGTGAGACAGCAAAAAATCGACTTGAACAACTTTACGGCAATTATCCTTACGAGTAGAAACTCTGTGGACCATTTTTTTAGGATTGCAGATGAAATGCGCTTCAAAGTTCCGGATTCCATGAAATATTTTTGTCAGTCCGAGGCTGTGGCCTACTACTTGCAAAAATATGTGGTGTACAGAAAAAGGAAGATCTATGTGGGGAAAAGAACCTTTAATGAGTTGATTCCCCTGATCAAGAAGTACAAAGATGAAAAGTTCCTATTACCTTCTTCCGACTCCTTAAAGCCTGTTGTTCCAGAATTGTTGGACGAACTAGGTGTAAATTGGACAAGAGGAATCTTCTACAAAACGGTAATCAGCGACCTTTCCGATCTTAGAAATGTGTATTATGACATTTTGGTGTTCTTTAGTCCATCAGGAATCGAATCTTTAATGAAGAACTTTCCCGATTTTGAACAAAACGATACCAGAATTGCCGTTTTTGGCAACAGTACTGTGAAAGCAGCGACCAGTGCAGGCCTTAGGATAGATATTCAGGCTCCAACGCCCGAAACCCCTTCTATGACCATGGCATTACAAAAGTACATTACCAGCGTTAACAAGTAATCTTAACACTGGTCTAAAAACAACAACGCCCTCGGAAAACCGGGGGCGTCTTTTTTTCTAAAAGGCATACCGTTGTGGTCCTCCCCTTCGGATTTCCTCACTGGCGTGCTCCTCGAACTTTTTAAAGTTTTCCCTAAAGGCATTGGTGAGCTTAAAGGCCGTTTTGTAGTACGCCCCGTCATCGTTCCATGTAGCCCTT
>JANSXF010000099.1 GCA_024743095.1 Flavobacteriaceae bacterium | reverse complement strand
CGCGACCAACATTGCAGCGAATACGTCGAACATCACGACCAATACGAGCAATATCGCAACGAACACCACGGACATTGCCAACAATGCATCCGATATTTCAACGAATGCAACGAACATCTCGACCAATGCATCGGATATCGCCGACAACGCAGCTGATATTTCAACGAATGCGACCAATATTGCGACGAACACTTCCGATATCGCCGACAATGCTTCTGACATCACGAACAATACAACGAACATCTCGACCAATGCTTCTGACATTGCCGACCATATTGCGGCTGACAGTGATCTTTCGTCAACAAACGAAATCAATACACGTTTTGAGGTCAATGGAACAAATCTCGAGATTGAAGATAGTAACGGCACCCTGCAAGTTCCGTTAACAGCTATCAGTACAGATAATCAAGATGCATCAGAAGTAAATTCAGATTCCCCAGTAGATGTAGATGGGGATGGAAATACTGAGGCTACTGTGGAAGATGTGATTCAAGATATTGCTCCAATCACATCGAAAGCCGCAAGGATTTTCTATCCACCTTCTATAGCAATCGATGCATCGAGTAATGGAACAGGTAGATCATTGAATCTATATAGTCAATATGTGGCTCAATACGGTAGTCCTGCAGTGGCAAGTGCTGGAGCACCTGCAGCCATCCCGACTTACGGTCCAACAGAGCTGTACTATTACATAACCTATGCTGATCCAACTGTATTTGATAATATGGTTATCGATGCCAATGGTGAATTAACCTATGATATTATTGGTCAACCAGCCGACTATAATGCTTTGATCAACGTGGTTTTCGTGGTAAAATAATAATGAATAAAGACACATAAATTTGAAATCCAACACCTCATATACGTCTTTACTCATTGGCCTGTTCATTTTCTTTGCAGGAGTGAATATGACAAGCGCACAGTTCTTGTTACAAGCTCCGAATACAGGGGATGAACATAATTATCAATGGTACGAAGCATCCGACACTGGTACGGTTTTGGGTACCAATTCATTTTATGAAGCCACCCAACCAGGGGTGTATTTTGCAACCTATGATGGTACTTTGTGTGGTTCCAATGCAACAGGTTATTTTATCTTGACGGATTGCGAAGCACCGAACAATGAGGTTATTCTCGATATTACGGCCAGTGTTCCGGCAGGGGCAACAGTAAGTTGGACCCCTGTATTATCGGGGGACCAAACCAGACCTGCCGTTACCAGCACACAAACGGTTATGAGGTATGTGGCCACGATTACAAAAGTGGGCAACAGTACAGAACTTCCACGATTTACAGTGGTATGTATGAGCCAAGCAGCTAATTTGATGGATGATTTGGTTACCGTCAATGAAGATGCATCCGTGATAGTTCCCATTTTTGATAATGATACCGATTTACCGAGCGCAGGCGTTTTGACCACGACCACTCCATCAAATGGCATGGTCGGCATTGATGATAATGGTACCGCAAACGACCCTAATGATGATACCGTTACCTATACCCCAAATCCAGATTATAACGGACCGGATAGTTTCGATTACACCATTTGTAATTCCTTTGGCGATTGCAGTACGGCTACGGTAACGTTCGATGTGCTTCCTATTGTGGATACATTTGACGATTCGGTTTCTAGCGATATAGATGTTCAGACTACGATATCATGGAGAGCAAACGACAATGATATACCTACGTCAGGAACCATAAATCTAACGGAACCATCAAACGGAACTGTGGTGCTGAACAATAATGGTACCGCAACGGATCCATCGGATGATGACATTACCTATATACCAAATCCAGGTTTTACAGGAACAGATTCTTTTGATTACACGGTATGTGATTCCAATGGAAATTGTGATACAGCAACCATTACGATAATTATAAGTCCATCAGGAATTGATTTGGATAGCGATAATGACGGTATCTTGGATAGCTTTGAAGACCTTAATGTTGACAATGATGATGACCCCTCAACCAATCCAACCGATACAGATGGTGACGGTATCCCTGATTATTTGGATATCGATAGCGATAATGACGGTATTCCCGATAATGTTGAGGCACAGCCTGCATTGGGGTACATTCCACCAAGTTTAGTCGATGCCAACAACAATGGAGTCGATGATGCCTATGAAGTCGATGGTACTATTGGTTTGATTCCGATTGATTCCGATGATGATGGGATTCCAGATTATGTGGACGAGGATAGTGATAACGACAATGTTCCTGATGCCATTGAAGGGCACGACCATGACCATGATGGTGTTCCCGAGGTAACCTTGATAGGTTCCGATAAGGACAACGATGGCCTGGACGATGGCTTTGAAGGGGAAACCGTTATAGATATTGATGTCAATGATGAAATGGATGACCCAAGTACCGCACTACCGGACAACGATGGCGATGGCATACCTGATTTCAGGGATTCTGACGACGACGATGATGGAATCGAAACCGTGGACGAGGATACAAACGGTGATGGCAACTACGCCAATGACGATGCCAACGAAAATGGTATTCCCGATTACCTAGATCCAGATTTGGGCGAATTGACCACCGACGAGGAAGAAGTGGATGTAGTCAATGTGATTACACCAAATGGCGACGGAGTTCACGATGTTCTGGAAATCAGGGGACTGGAAAACTATCCTAACAATACCGTACGGATTTACAATAGATGGGGTGTGATGGTATATCAGACAAAAGCATACAATACCAGTGGAAATATATTCGACGGTACATCCCAAGGTAGGGTAACCGTAGATCAGGACAATAAACTCCCCGTAGGTACGTATTTCTATGTGATAGATTATCAGGACAACGGAGGGAATACAAAACAGCTTACGGGCTACATATACATTAACAGATAAACAATGGTTACTGTGGTTAAGAAATTTTTTAAGAAAAACATAAAATGTTTGCTTGCCTTGCTTCTCTTGGTAATAGGGAATGTGCAGGCACAGCAAGATGCACAGTATACCCAATATATGTACAATACCGTGAGTGTAAATCCGGCCTACGCAGGTTCAAGGGGACATTTGAGCATAGCGGCATTGTACCGTAACCAATGGTTGGGACTGGATGGAGCACCGGAAACACAGACCTTGAACGTCCATACCCCCGTCGGGTACCGTGGTGTGGGCTTGGGATTGTCCATCGTTAACGATAAAATTGGCCCCACCTCCGAAACCTATTTTGATGTGGATTTCTCCTATACCATCCAAACTTCTTGGGAAGGAAGATTGAGTTTTGGGCTTAAGGCCAGTGCCCATATGTTGGACATTCGATATTCGGAATTGGATGAGTTCGAGATAGATCCACAATTGCAATCACAACAGGATATACAAAATAAATTCTCACCGAACATTGGGGCCGGAGTGTATTACCATACCGATAGATTTTACGCCGGATTGTCGGCACCTCGAATATTGGAGACCACTCATTTTGATGCTTCATCGGTATCCACCGCCAAGGAACAAATTAATTTATATCTTATTACGGGATATGTATGGGATTTAAACCCGGTTTTAAAATTCAAACCTACCTTGTTGACCAAAGCTGTACAAGGGGCGCCATTGCAGGTAGACCTTTCCGCTAACTTTATGTTCAATGAAAAATTTATCGGTGGTGTGGCCTATCGTTGGGATGCTGCATTCAGTGGCCTAGTTGGTTTTATGTTGTCCGACCAATTTATGATAGGCATGGCATACGACAGGGAAATTACCGAACTCGGAGCTGCTACATTTAATGATGGTTCCTTCGAAATTATTCTACGTTACGATTTTATCAGAAGTATCGGAAACTTAAAATCCCCTCGCTTCTTTTAGGAAGAATTTATCCATTAATCCATCTTTATTTAACTTCAAAGGTCATATTTTTACCTTATGATAGAGGAAAAAGTGATACTTGTAAATGAAAAGGACGAGCCAATAGGCCTTATGCCCAAAATGGAAGCCCATCAAAAAGCATTGCTCCATAGGGCATTTTCTGTTTTTGTGATGAACGCAAAAGGTGAGACCATGCTTCAGCAGAGGGCCAAGGACAAATACCATTCCCCACTGTTATGGACCAACACTTGTTGCAGTCATCAACGCGAAGGTGAAACCAACATTGCCGCCGGAAAGCGAAGACTTATGGAAGAAATGGGCTTCACTACCGGGCTTAAGGAACTCTTTCACTTTATGTACAAAGCCCCTTTTGACAATGGTCTTACCGAACACGAATTCGATCATGTAATGGTGGGCTATTTTGAAGAGGAACCGAACATCAACCCTGAAGAAGTGGCGGCTTGGAAATGGATGCATCCCGAGGATATCAAAAAAGATATGATGGACAACCCTGATGAATACACAGCATGGTTCAAAATCATTTTTGAGCGTTTCTACGACCACCTTATGGAAAATACCCCTACGTAATGAAGGTAAAAGCAAGTAGAAAGGCAAGCTTTAATGCAGCGCACAGATTGCATCGTTCAGATTGGGACGAAGAAAAAAACAAAGCTGTTTTTGGTAAATGCAACAATCCTAAATATCACGGTCACAATTACGACCTAATTGTAAGTGTTACCGGTGAAATAGATCAGGAAACCGGGTTTGTGATGGACCTAAAGGTACTTAAGGATTTGATAAAGGAACATGTTGAGCAAGCACTGGACCATAAAAACCTGAATATCGACGTTCCTGAATTTAAAGATTTGAACCCGACTGCCGAGAACATTGCAGTAGTGATATGGAACAAATTAAGACCACATATAAATCAATCTAAGGAGTTGGAGGTAGTGCTTTATGAAACACCTCGGAACTTTGTAACCTATACAGGATAAACACCATGAACCTATATCCATTAAAATTCAACCCCATACTTAAAGAACGTCTTTGGGGAGGAACCAAGTTAAAAGATGTATTGCACAAACCTATTGAAAGTGATATTACCGGTGAGAGCTGGGAACTTTCCGGGGTCGAAGGAGATATTTCCGAAGTATCGAATGGAGATTTGTCGGGTACCTCGCTTCAGAGTTTAATGGATAAACAAGGCGAGGCACTTTTAGGAAAAAGCGTTGTGGAACGATTTGGAAATGATTTTCCGATACTCATAAAATTTATCGATGCCAAACAGGATCTTTCCATACAGTTGCACCCGAATGACGAGTTGGCCAAAAAAAGGCATAATTCCTTTGGAAAAACCGAGATGTGGTACATTATGGATGCCGACCCAGGAGCGAAATTGATTGTTGGGTTCAATAAGGATGTGGAAAAGGAGGAATATGTAAAAAGCATTGAGGAGGGCACCTTGACCGATTTGATGAACTACGAAGAAGTAGGAGAGGGGGATACCTTTTTTATCAATACTGGAAAAATACACGCTATTGGCGCAGGGGTACTGTTGGCAGAGATCCAGCAGACATCCGACATCACATATAGGGTGTTCGATTTTAACCGAAGGGACAAGGAAGGTAATCTAAGGGAATTGCATACCAGTTTGGCGGTCGATGCCATAGACTACGAAAAGAAAGATGATTTTAAGGTAGATTACCCCAAAAATCGAGATGAAGTCAATTCGATGGTAGATTGTCCGTATTTTAAAACCAATTTTATGGAGTTGGAGAAGTCCATGAAACAAGATTTAACACATCGCGATTCTTTCACTATTTATATGTGCGTAGGTGGTGCGGCCACGATCAAGAATAATTGGGGAAGCGCACCCATTAAAAAAGGGGAAACCGTTCTTGTTTCTGCATCAAGTAGTTATGTGGATATTGATACACAAGGTGCTAAACTTTTAGAAGTTACTATTTAGTGGTATATTTAATAAAAACAACCGCGTTATGCCAAGTATTCGTGATTTAAAGAAAGATGTAAACTTTGTGTTGGGAGATATTATTGAAGCAGTCTATATATGGGAAGCCGGGTCTGGAAACAAGGAGTCCGAAGAGGGTACCGTAATCATAGACGAGGCTATTGAGGTATATGACGACCTCATGAATAAAATCAACCAGAAAAAGTTGGAGGACAACAAGGCCCATTTTAAGTCCATTCGGACAGAACTGGAGGAAAAGGCCACCAAGCTTGTCGAGCAACTCAACAATCTAGAAGCTTAGTTGTTTTTATCCAAGAACGCTTTGAGGTCCTTTCCATATTTGGATGAGGCCACCTCTGGTGTCAATCCTTTGTAGATGGAATCCAAATATTTTGGATTGGCTTCACTTGCTTCGGTCATCATAATATAAGGGGTCGCATAAGAATCGCCATTGTTCAGACCAAAATTTAGGGTGTATCGATACCTACTTATCGTATTTTGATTCACCAACCGCTGTAATGAATCCAATACCAGGGAATCTTTCTCCACATCCATGGCGGAAGCTTGTTGTAACAATCCCAGTTCCTTTATATTGAATTTGGAGGCCATTTCGTGGAATTCCAAAAGTTTTTCATGCGATTTGGACCCTGAAATCTCTACATCGGTATCAAAAGTGTTCCATGCGGTATTGATGGAAATGTTGCCAGGCTCTCCAAAAAAGGTAATCCTATCGTTGATATCGTTGTTGTCCTCCTTTTGTAAATAGAGATAAAATACCTCAGGTTCGCTTACTTCGGTGGAAAAACTAAAAGCACCATCTCCCTTGATCTCGAGCGAATCCAAAACAGCCAGGGTGGAATCTCTAAACTGCTGCAGATAGAGAGTTCCTTTTTTTAACCCTTTAACGTTCCCGCTAACGGTCATGGTGTTTTCTGTGCTTTTCTCGCAAGACAGCACGGTAATTCCTATAAGTAATACAAACAATATGCGCTTCATTATAAATTTTTTGGCTGGGCAAAGATGCATAATCTTCTGAAAATATTTAAACATTAGAGGCCACTTCCATCAACAAAGCACATAAATATGCACCAGCGGTGCCTACTACATAGCCGAAAACGGCCAAAAGAATGCCCACAGATG